>JAKBCE010000020.1 GCA_021808195.1 Pseudomonadota bacterium | reverse complement strand
AGTGTCGGCACCTACATCTTCGTGTATATGGCCACGTACGCGCAGGCGACCTTGCACCTTCCGGCACGCGCCGGATTCCTGGCGAGTCTCGCCGGATACAGCGTGGAGATTCCCTGCATCCTGATCGGCGGTCGTCTCTCGGACCGCTATGGACGAAAGCCGATCAACGTATGGGGAAATCTTGCGTTTCTGCTCGGCATATACCCCGCGTTCGTCTGGGTCGTCGAGGCGCGCTCGGCCACGGCGTTGATTTGGTCCATGGTCATCCTGAATGCCGTCTATTCGTTGCGCATGGGTTCGTTCTACGCGGCATTCATCGAATCGCTGCCGCCGCGAGTCCGCAGTGGCGGGTTCGGCACCGTGTATGCCCTTTCC
The DNA here is from genome assembly GCA_021808195.1 of Pseudomonadota bacterium. Next base: position 67,769 of record JAKBCE010000020.1, on the reverse strand, counting down.
GTGGCGATCTTCGGTGGAACGACCCAGCTCGTGGTCACGTGGATCATTCACGTCACGGGCAGTGCGGTCGCCCCCGCCTGGTACCTGATCGGGTTCACCCTGATCGGGCAGATTGCGTACATGCTCTATCCGGAGACGGCGCCCGTTCGCCTTCGCGGGAAGGCGGGGGCCGAGGCCAGAAGCGGGAGCGCAGTCGAATATTGATCAGGCCGTCGTGATGTTGAAGCAAAGGGGGAGCCGATGTGCGACCAAGAGGACTTCGACACGATGAACTATGCGCGCTCCGCCACGGTGTCGCGCCGGCAGCTCGGGGCTCTGGTGGCCGGCGCGGGCCTCGTATCGCTGCTGCCGGGGGAGGCGCAAGCCGGGGCGGTCAGTGGCGCATCCGTCGAAATCCGCACGCCGGACGGAATCTGCGATGCCTACTTCACGCATCCGAATGCGGGGACTCATCCCGGCGTGCTCATGTGGCCGGACATCTTCGGTTGTACTTGGCGGTGACTATCGCCTCGCAGACCCGCTAGGTACTCGGCTATAGCCGCTCAGATCACGGTAGTCAGTACGCCAGCGATGACTTCCGAGAGGCTCTCGGCGCACTCTGTCCAACATCCCTTGGTCGCGCCGAGCACTGCCCGTAATAGAGCACCGCCGCAAGCAGCCGGGTGCGCCAACTGTGGGAGCTGCTCAATAAGGTCGCACCGAGGGTCCGCGGGCGCTCTTTACAATCTGTAACAATACCGCACGCCGAGTCACATGCGGATTTGCGGACGACTTCGCAATTCTGGATGGGCTGTAAACGCGTCGGAAGGCCGACCGTTCTAAGGTCCGCATCGAAATGCGAGCCAGAGCAGAGCGCATCTCGTGAAGATATTCCGACGGCGCGCCTCAAACTCGGCATGCGGGTATCGACAATGTGCGCGCCTGTCACAGGCACTGTTATTACTTGTGGCGCTCTCCGGGTGTGGTGGTAGTGGAGGCACTCCCCCATCCTCAACGTCACAGCAACGTCGCCACAAACTTTCTCGCTTGTCGTGGGTGTCAGCGGAAATGGCACGGTGACGTCTGGCACGGGCGGAATCAATTGCGGCAATTCTTGCGACGGCTCGTTCAATTCGGGCAGTCAGGTGACGTTGCAAGCAACCCCCGCCGCAGCCTACGTTTTCACAAGCTGGTCAGGGAGCTGCAGCGGATCGGCCGCGAGCTGCACCGTGACGATGAACCAGGATCAGTCCATCTCGGCAATCTTCTCCGCGCAATCTGGAGGTGTCGCCGTCGTCTCCGGGAAGCTCGTCCTCGCCCGCACCAATACCCCCTTCATCCCCCGCGGATTCACCTCCATCGGCATCGTCTATCCAGCTCCTTACGCCGCCACGCTCTGCTCCAGTACCTTAGAGGCTTCCAATAAAGCGGCCAATATGCAGCAAGCCCGGGCCGCCATCACCGCCGCGCCACTCCCCGGCCTCGCATACAACGCATCCTTCCAAGCCATGGTGCAGGACTGGCATGTGAACAGCGTCCGCTTCCAGGTCAGCGAGGGAGCGCTCGATTAGGAATACGCGCACTGCCTCTCCGCCTACACAGACATGGCCCGTGGCGTCATCGCGCAGGCCCGCGCCGCAGGGCTCATCGTCGATCTCTCCATGCAGACCGAGGGACTCAGTTGTACTCCCCTCCAGAACGGAAACCTCCAGAAATTGCCCGACGTCAACATCGAGCAGGCCTGGGCTCAGTTGCTCAACTCCGCTCTCACCAGCGATAAAGGCGCCATCCTCGAAATATTCAACGAGCCCGACGCCTCTACCGGCTGCAGCGCCGGCACTTACACTCAACCAGATTGGACGGCATGGGCTACCGGCTGCGGCAACGAGCCGCAGCAGGGCATGCTCACCGTAGGGCAATATGTGCGCACTCTTGCCCCCAAACAATGTCCTGCTCTTCGATGGACAGGGCGTTGACTTCGGATTCACCGGCTTCACCGTCCACGCCGGAATGCCCTCCAACTTCGCCTACACCTTCCATCCCTACGGATACGTCGTCAACGGTAGTCTAGCCGACAGCACCAGCGCCTGGGATACCACCTTCGGTAACTTTGCCACAAGCAGCCATGCAATCTTCGTCACCGAATGGAACGAAGCCTTCTCCTGCCCCAACGATCCCAATCGAACCATCACGGACAACTTCATACAGTCCTATCTCCCTGCTCACTCCATCGGGATGATGGCCTACGCATGGGACGCGCCATACGACGGGAGTGGCTACCTGGTAAACAGCCACAACTACCCCGGAAACACAGCCAACTACCAACTGGTCGATCCCAACAACTCAGGATGTGCGGAAGATGGTGGCACAGTCCTTCAAAAACTTTTCGAGACAGAAGCCGCAGCCAACTAACCGTGGGAAGGAGTCAAATCCAGATAAAAATCCTCCCAGCCGGCGTGCGGTCGAAGACGTGACCGTCCCTTATGGTGCAGTGTCCCCTGCTGCCTTGCGTCATTCTTCCGGGTGAACGGTAGTCAATGGTTTCGACACAAGGTACATCGTGACTCCCGGTGCGTGCGCCGGATTCTATTAGGCTGTCCGATGCCTATAGTGCGATAATCGTAAGACCGCGAAGACTTGCATCGGATGGGTTAAAGCTCGGCAAACTTCCGGAGGATAGGGGCCGCTTCTTGCCAAGCTTGGGGTCCGAGAACGGGTAAGTAATTGCTTTTATTTAACGACGACTAACATCGGATCCGCAAGCCCGCAATTTGTGTGGGTGACGCCACAAAGTGAGATATCAGCCCCATAACGTGTGTCGATGATTTCAAACGGTGAGAAGTTGACTCCATAGGGCGGCGTACATCACTGTTTCGGGATGCTCACAAGCAGGCCCAAGTCATTTCTCGACCGTCACGCCACCAGGGTCGCGCCCACTCCCGAGCGCTCCTTCTCCATACCGCGGAACTCGACGAACGATGTGATTCGGTTCCAGAGATAATCGCCGAACTGGAATGGTTCGAACGCGTCGGCTCGGTCGATTGGCAAAGGGGAAATCGTTGCATCGGCGCGCGCCTCATAAAAGAATGGTATTGAGAAGCGCTCGATCTCCGTGCCCAACACCCGATGCTCGGTGGCACGGATCCGCCCGGCGGACCACCTTTCGAGTACTTGGCCAAAATTCACAACGAGCGTGTCCTCCACAGGAGGCACATCGATCCAATCACCGCTTCTTGCGCGGGCCTGCAGACCGGCCACCCCGTCCTGCGCCAGCAAAGTCATAAATCCAGAATCGGTATGCGGTGCGCCAACAATTCTCTGGCTCTGTGGATCCGACTCAGTGAACATTTCAGGGCCGGCAGTTGCCTTAAATTCTGCGGCAGTCCGAGGCGGATAGCGAATTAGCCGCAACGTCGAGAGGCCATGATGAAAGGAGGCATCAAAATAATTCGCGTCGATCCCGAGATTACGGGCAAGCGATCGCATTAAGGATTGGGCGACACGCTCCATGGCCAGGTAATAGGTTGCGACTGCCGTGCGCCATCCGGGCAGCGCGCTATCGTTTGGTAGCGGACTGCGTTCGCGCAAGGGGTCGCTTGGCTCCACAAGCAAAGACCCATGGGCAACGTCGCCACCGATATCGATTCCCTCCTTGAACGTCAGATTGCCAGGCTGGGCAGGGAACCATCCGCGGTAAATATTGGAATTCTCCGGGGCGAATTTTCGCCGGTACAAGCGACGCTTCTGTTCATCGTCCAGGTCAAATATCGCAAGAAGCCGGTCTCTGTCGGTTGGGCTGAGCACGGCTTCATCGGGCAAGCCGCAGATACAGACAAATCCGACATCGCGAGCTGCCACCGCAAGCGCATGATCAACCGCCGCCGCGGCATTAGAATTAGAGCAAAACAATGGTGACACATCGATCAACGGAATTCGATGCGCTCCGCGTGAAATGCCGGAGTCAGTCATGTGCGCTCCCTCATCGGCTTGGGCGAGGCAAGACAATTACTTGAGTTACCGATCAAATGTTTGTCGAATTCTCGAAGCATAATAGACGTCAACTGTCAGGTTACCTGAGCGCATTACCAAGTGCAACGCGCCCTACGCTATCAGGAGCGCGCGGGCGGATCGAGTATGCAGGTGCGAAGACAATGCTGACGCACCATCTGCTCGCCAATAGCGCGCCAGCTGTGCGGGAACGGAAATGCTTGGGAATTCTGCCAAATGGTCGATGGGGGGCCAACGCTGCGCCAGGACTCCCGCAGTGTCTCGCATGCACTCGTCAGGTCCCGTTCAGCCGCCCGTGCGATCGCGTCGGGATCTGGCACCTCTCCACGTGCAAAATTCGAAACCGCATGGGGTGGGGGGAGGTTAAGAATTCCTGTCCTTCGATTCTTGAAGAAGTGAAGATGAGGGTCTAAGGGGCGATGGATCAGCGCCTCTCCCGGACAGACGGGAGCCACCCTGGGCTGACGTATTTCTCATGACCACCGGCGAGGACGACAGTGGCGTGGTCAGGGCGGTGTCTATGACATCGATGCGCACGTCGGGGCTCCACTCGTCGGGTGGGTCGAGCGGTGGTTGCGGGGACAGTCGGCTTTGGGCCCGATGAATGCGAAGAGAAATGATTCTACGCCACAGGTTCGACCAGGACACCGTAGGCGCGAGCGCGAATCCGGTGCGCTCACGAAGGGCCGCGGCGTATCGTCATGGGAATGTGGCACCGCACTTCAGTGCCGCCCGGGACCCTGACTCGGTCGATCGGGCCGGGCGCCGACCGAGTACACTCTCGGCGTCCTGCCAATGATCAGGGGTGATGATGAGCAGATTCCTGACTGTACTACTTCTTTCCTGCCTGTCCTGGAGCGTGTCGGCGACCGATGCCAGAATCACTCTGCTCGGTACCGAGTCTGTGGCGCAGCTCGACAGGATGCTCACGCGCGGACGAGAGGCCTTCCTGCCCCCGGCTCACCGGGTCGCGGGCTATCAATGGCCGGGATATGTCCGCGCGAAATACCCAGTCAGGATCTATCGAGTCGATTATCGATCGGCGATACCTGAACTTCCCGGCAAGTCAGAGGAGGCATCCGGACTGATCGCCATTCCCGTCGTTCCGGGCGCGACGGCCCTGCCGCTGCTGTCTTACCAGCACGGTACGGTGTTCGGCCGCTATCAAGTGCCTTCCTACGCGTTCTCCAAGACCAATCCGTCCGGATACCCCCAATATTCCGGCGCCTTCGAGACACGTCTCATCGTTGCGCAGTACGCAGGACAGGGATACGTGGTGATCGCTCCGGATTATTTTGGACTCGGCGATTCGAGTGGACCGGAGGCGTACATGGTCAAGCGCAGCGAGCAGCGGGCATGCCTCGATCTGTACCGGGCTGCGCTCACGTTCTTAGGCACTCAGGGGCTTCAGCCGTCACGCCTGTTCCTCGGCGGCTGGTCCCAAGGCGGGCTCGTGACCACCGCGTTTCTTGAAAAGCTGCAATCACTCGGCATCAAGGTGACCGCCGCATTCACTGCGGCGTCACCAAATGATCCGTTTGCGACGTTGAATGCCTGGCTATATCACCCCACCGCAAGCGATCCGGTATGGGAGAACGCGATCGTCGCTTTGTCGCTCTTTTCTTATCAGTACTACGATTCCATGCCTGCTCTGGCGAAAGCCGTCCTCAGACCGAAGTACTACGTGCCTTTCAAGCGCATCTACACGCGCGACTACCACAGCATGACGGATCTATACGCAATCCTTGCGAGCCTTGCTCGACACCGCGGCGGACTACTTGGGTATTTGCGTCCTCCCTATGCGAATCCCACTTATCTCGCGAACTCGCCATTCGGAAAATTCCTGGCCCGGTCGGAGACGTATCGGGAGCTATTTACCGCGCCGGTGAGAATGTATTACGGGACCCGGGATCAGGTGATCCGTGTTCCATTGGCGAGGCTCGCCGCCCGCTACCAGCGGGCCATGGGGGGCCGCAGCATTCGCGTGGTCAAGGTCGTCGATGCCAATCATCGGGGCACCTTTCTTGCGGCGGCCTCCAGCGCACTGGCTTGGTTCAACGGCTTTCGCTAGCTCGACGCACTGGTCCACTCCGAGAGGCATCGCCACCGGAGGCCCATGGAGCCATCCGCGTGGCGCTGGATTTGAGCGCAATTCGCGTCGCCGTACGCGATTTCTACGCTCTAGGCGAGTCGCTGAGTGCGGCTACACGCAAAATCTGCACTCTGCCCGTGCTTGTGCGCGGCGCGCTCAGCGGCGGCAAAGCGCAAGCACGGGCTCGCTGAATTCCAGGATATCGCCGGCGTATCAGAGCTTGGCGTTCGATAGCGTCCGGCGAACGCTGCCGGTCGCACCGTTCGCTGCAGTCGGCGTGGCGGGGGGCGCAATCTTGGGCGGTTCGCCTCGAAGGACAGATCGTGTGGCCTCTTAATTGTGGCGACGTGTATCACATCGTGTGGTCTGCATTCCGGTGCAAAAGTGATCAATCTCAGAAACTGCGCCAAGTACGTATATGTCTGTGGGCGGCGCAAGTTAGGGTGCGCTTGATCATGCAGAAACGCCCCGTTGTAACTTGAGAGATCGTCATGCAGAAGCCCATTTCCTACCGCTGGAGCGTGCCCTTGCTGGCCACGCTCGGCATTGCCTTGGCCGCATCCGCCGCGGCCGCTAACCGGCTCGCGCCCGTGACCATGAAGGCGGCGCCCATTGTCAGTATCACCGTTGGGCGCTCGCGGCTCGGAGCGCCGATCGAAGTCCTGACGACGACTCGTGCCGTCAGCTATACAGATCTCGACCTCGCAACCCGATCGGGCGCCGCGACGCTGCGGCATCGGGTTCATGCGGCGGTCTGGTCGGTCTGTCAGCAGTTGAATGAAGCTTCCGCTGCGGCACTGCCTGGGTTTTTCTCTTGTGCCAGGAAGACTGAGGCTCGTGCCATGCGACAAGTGCGTTTGGCCGTTGCGGTCGCCAGGGCGCTTGAAAAGAAAGCCTGAACGTCGATCGAGAGCCGATCAACTCTCACGTGGCGCTCGCTGTCCAGCGATCGCCGCGTGAGGGGTGATTTCCCCGGATTTGCGCTGTTGATGGGCGGCGCGTGAGCCGTAGCGCCTGGGCTGCGACGAGATGTGTCGTTGTCGATGACGCGGCCGGCACGCAAATTTGCGACATGGAGCTGCAACGTCTCATTAAGGGCACAAGGGCATCTCGTGGCGATTTACATGCGATTGTCGAATACCGCGGCGCTGCAAGCGAACGCATTCGGTCACGCTTGAGCGCACCATATACCTGGATGCGTGCGATGGGGAGCCTGTTCTGCTTGCGGCTCGAGTATTGGTAGTCGTGAGCTGAGTGGCTTAGGCGGAGTGCTCGGCGCCGACAAAACGGATCAATGCGAGAACAAAACTGAGCAGTACCGGTCCAAGTACGAGACCGAGGATTCCGAATGCGCTGACCCCGCCAATGGCGCCGACGAACACGGCCAGAGTTGAGACGTTGGCGCGGTGTGCCGTCAGCAGCGGCCGAACGACGTTTTCGACCAGAGCAATGCCGGCGCCCCACAACGCGAGGAAAATCGCCGCACCCCAGCGGGCCTGAACCAAAAGATAAAGCACTGCGGGGGCGAGCACCAACACCGAGCCGGCGGGCAGAAGCGAAGCAAGCACGGCGATTACGCCAAATACGAGCGGGGAGGGAAGCCCGGCCAGCGCGAATCCCGCAGCGACCAGCAAACCCTGGACGATAGCAGTAATGGTGGAGCCGTAGACCACCGCCCGGGTGATGTCCGCGAGGTATTTCAGAAGCGGGGCGCGTCGCTCACTTGTCAGGGGAACGAGGGTGGTGAACTGTCTGACGAAGGCCGCGCCGTCGCGCAGGAAGAAAAACAGCATGAACAGCATCATGAAGAAGCTGATCAGGGTTCCGAACAGGCCGAATGCAACGTTTCCGCCCGCAGATGCAGCCGACCTCAGCAACGATGTCGTTGCGCTGGTGAGCCAGGAATGCAGGTCGAGCGTGCCCGTTGGCAGAGACCCGGACATCCAGTCCATCGCTCTGCCGATCAGTGGATATGTCTGCAATCGCGCGATGAGAGCCGGAAATCCGATGAACGGGTGGCGGTGCAGATAGCCGAGCAGGCTGAAGGCCTGTTCGACGAAGATCACCCCGAGCAGAGAAAGCGGCGCGAGCACAACGAAGGGTGTGGCGAGAGTGAGGATGCCGGCGGACAGCCACTGGCGGCCGTGCAATCGACTGGCCAGTCGTTTATGCACCGGGTGAAGCATGAATGCGAGGACCATCGCCCAGCCGAGTGCAGCGCGCAGTGGCGTCAGCACCTCGAACAGCAGGTAGCCGAGTGCCACGGTGGTCGCAACCGCAAAAGTCCGGCGGTAAAAGGAGGAGTCGGTCATGGCGTAAAGCGTGCTGGCGACTCGCTCGCCGTGCGCACCATTTCGCGATTCTCAACTACCAAGCAGGGCTCCTTGCCGCCGTTGCGGGCGGCAGCGCGAAGCAGGTGCGTCAGATGCGTGAGCGTTTCGCGAGGCGATCCTTCAATGCCGCCAGGAAAATTCTAAAGACAAGGAGTGCGCACAAGCCCACAACCACCAGGCTTAAGGCGGCGTCGATCTGGGTTACGACGTGGATGGGCAGGCCGAGGGAGATGAACATCAAGAGCGCAAGTGCGCCCAATCCAGCCGGTAAGAAGTCGAACGTTGCGCGCAGCCAGCACCAGGCGAGAGAGCCGCCGACGAGAACCACCCCCAGCAGTACAAATCCGACGCTGAGGGCCCAACCGTCATACGCTGCAATCACCGGTCCGAGTGCTCCTTGAAACACAGTGTCCCACTGCGGAACGCCCCAGACCGATGCATACAGCAGCGAGCCACCACAAGCTATTGCGGCGAACAGCGACCAAGCAATGAAGCGCCCAGTTCGTAAGCCCATGTCGATTCTCCTGAGCGTCCCGGCGGAGTATTCCCGGCAATCATCTTAGCGAAAACAGAACCGACCCGCTCGTGGGGTGCCATGTTTCGCGGCAAGGGGTACGCCGATGCTATGATTTCACGTCTTAGGGCTCGGATTGCTGGCTGAGGTGTGCCACGGCGTGACCGATAACCTATCAGCGCCCGGTAGGGACGGCGAGCCTGCTGCGTGGTTCCAGCGGCTGTTCAGGCTGGGAGCGCTTGTGCTTTTGTGCGGTACGTTGGCGGCCTGCGCAACGGCGCGGCTGCCGGCTCCTCCCCGCCTGATCGCCGAGGTTGCGCCACCCGGCTTTCCACGCAGCGTGCGATTCCTGAGCAACGACCGGGACTACCTGATCGAGCACCTGAATACGGTCGTGCGCAATCTCAGTACCGTGGCGAACGGAAAGCCGATCCGCGTTCTCGCGCTTTCCGGTGGTGGCGCTGGCGGTGCCTTTGGTGCGGGTGCGCTGTACGGGCTGGCACGGGCGGGTCAGCGACTCGATTTCCAGGTGGTCACCGGCGTGAGTGCGGGTGCGCTGCTCGCTCCGTTCGCCTTTCTGGGGCCGTCCTGGGATCCTCAGCTCAAGGAGGCGTTCGACAGCCACAGAACGGAAAATCTGCTGCGACCGCGCCCCTGGCTGGGCTTTCTATTCCATCCGGGGATTTACAGTCGCGGGCCGCTCGTGGCGCTGGTCGACCACTTCGTCACCGGCCGCCTGGTGCGCGCGGTCGCCGCGCAGGCCAGAGGCGGCCGCCTGCTGCTGGTTGCCACCACGGATCTCGACAAGCAGGAGTCGGTCATCTGGAACATGGGCCTGATCGCCGAACACGGCGGCGAGCCAGCCCGAAAATTGTTCCGCCAGGTACTGGTTGCCTCCGCCAGCATTCCGGGGGTTTTCCCCCCGGTCATGATCCGGGTGACCGGGGGTGGAAAATCCTACGACGAAATGCATGTCGATGGTGGCACGACCCTGCCTTTCTTTGTCGCTTCTGACGTCGCCGATGTGCTTCCACTGCGACTGCCCGAATTGCAGAACGCGCAAGTCTTCGTCATCGTCAATGGACAACTTAGCACCTATCCGAAGACGACGGCTCAGACGCCAATGGCTGTTCTGGCGCGGAGCTTCTCCGCTGCGCTGATGCATGCGTCGCGCCGAGCCCTTGTGCTCTCCGCGGTACTGGCCCGCCACTTCGGCATGCGATTCCAATTCACGTATCTGCCGATGACTTACCCTGACCGAGGCTCGCTCAATTTCAAGTACTCCAACATGCACGAGCTGTTCGAATACGGTGCGCACTGCGCCGAGTCCGGGCATCTGTGGACGACATTGGATCAGGCCATTGACGAAGGACAGCGGGCCGCAACTCACTTGCCGCTGATTTCATACCAGTGTCCATCTCCGCCACTGCGTTCAGGGATTGACTCAACCAGCGCCTCGAGACCGTAATGGACGACCGGTCTTGCGACCGGCCGTCCCGGCTTGCTGAATCGGGTGCCTCGCCCGCTCATGCCAAGTCGAATCGATCGAGGTTCATGACCTTGTTCCATGCGGCCACGAAATCCTGCACGAACTTCGGCTGCGCGTCTGCGCTGGCATAGACTTCTGCGAGCGCCCGCAGCTGAGAGTTTGAACCGAACAACAGATCCACCCGCGTGGCGGTCCATCTGAGTCTGCCGGTCTTGCGGTCAAGGCCCTCGAATACATCCTGTGCGGAGGAGATCGGCTTCCACTCGGTGCCCATGTCGAGCAAATTCACGAAGAAATCGTTGCTCAAGGTCCCCGGTCGGGCCGTAAATACCCCGTGTGGGCTCTGTGCCACGTTCGCGTTCAGCACCCGCAGGCCTCCAACCAGCACGGTCAATTCGGGTGCCGTCAGCGTCAGCAATTGTGCCTTATCGATCAACAGCGCCTCTGCGGACGGGCGCGTACCGCTCTTGAGGTAATTGCGGAATCCATCGGCCACAGGCTCGAGCACCGCGAATGACTGTACATCGGTCTGCGCCTCCGAGGCATCGCTGCGACCCGGCGAGAAGGGCACTTCGAGCTCGTAGCCGCCGCTGGCCGCTGCTCTTTCCACCGCTGCGCAGCCACCTAGGACAATCAGATCCGCCAGCGAAATCTTCTTGCCGTTGGACGCCTCAGCGTTGAACTCTGACCGTATTCCCTCGAGGCTGCGCAGAACCTTCGCGAGCATCGCCGGCTGATTGACCTCCCAGTCTTTCTGCGGCGCGAGACGGATCCGCGCGCCATTCGCACCGCCGCGCTTGTCCGAGCCGCGAAATGTCGAAGCAGACCCCCAAGCGGTGACAACCAACTCGCTGACCGTGAGACCAGAACTTAGAAGCCGCTTCTTCAGCGTCGCAATGTCCTTTTGGTCCACGAGAGGATGCTTGACGGCTGGAACAGGGTCCTGCCAAAGAAGCTCCTCCGCAGGGACTTCCGGACCGAGATAGCGGCTCCGTGGACCCATGTCGCGATGTGTCAGCTTGAACCAGGCGCGCGCAAATGCATCGGCAAATTCTTCCGGATGCTCGTAGAAGCGCCGCGAAATCTTGGCGTAGTCCGGGTCGAACCGCAGCGCGAGATCCGTGGTCAGCATTGCCGGTGCATGACGCTTGGATGGATCGTGCGCATCGGGCACCGTGCCATCGCCGGCTCTTCCCTTGGGCTTCCACTGATGCGCCCCGGCGGGGCTTTGGGTCAGCTCCCATTCGTAGCCGAACAGATTTTCGAAAAAGCCGTTGCTCCAGCGGGTCGGAGTCGTTGTCCAGGTCACTTCGAGCCCGCTACTGACCGTGTCCTCTCCCTTACCGGACCGAAACGTGCTCTTCCAGCCGAGGCCCTGCTCTTCAATCGCAGCGGCCTCGGGCTCCGGGCCGACGTGAGATGCAGGTCCTGCGCCGTGTGTCTTGCCGAAGGTGTGACCGCCGGCGATCAGGGCCACGGTCTCCTCGTCGTTCATTGCCATTCGGGCGAACGTTTCCCGAATATCCCGTGCTGCCGCGAGGGGATCTGGGACGCCGTTCGGGCCTTCCGGGTTCACATAAATCAAACCCATCTGCACTGCTGCGAGCGGGTTTTCCAGGTCTCTCTCGCCCGAATAGCGCTTGTCCCCGAGCCACTCAGCTTCCGGTCCCCAGTAGATGTCCTCGTCTGGCTCCCAGACGTCTGCGCGTCCGCCGCCGAAGCCGAACGTTTTGAAGCCCATCGACTCCAACGCCACATTGCCGGCGAGAATAATGAGATCAGCCCAGGAGAGCTTACTGCCGTACTTCTGCTTGATCGGCCATATAAGGCGGCGTGCCTTGTCGAGATTGACGTTGTCCGGCCAGCTGTTCAGCGGCGCAAAGCGCTGCTGCCCGGAACCTGCGCCCCCTCGCCCATCGCCCACCCGATAAGTGCCTGCACTGTGCCAGGCCATGCGCACGAACAACGGGCCGTAGTGCCCGAAATCCGCCGGCCACCAGTTTTGCGAATTCGTCATGACCGCCAACAGATCACGCTTTACGGCGGCAAGGTCCAACTTCCTGAATGCTTCTGCGTAATCAAACGCACGTCCCATCGGATCCGACGACTTCGAGTGCTGATGCAGAATTTTGAGATTGAGCTGATTGGGCCACCAGTCCCGATTGGTGGGGCCGCGTCCGGCGCCATGATTGAATGGGCACTTTGATTCGTTCGACATCGCTAATCTCCTTTGGCCGTGCCTGCAGGCGGTTGAGCTCAAGCGCAGTGCCTGCCTGCAACCGAAACTCTAAAATAAATCGATAGCTCAGGAAACGCGTTTAAATCTATGTGGCTCATAGAGGACATCTATCGTCCGGGCGTCACCTCTGCGCCGCCGAAGCCGCGTAATGCGGCGGTCGGGGCGTTGGTCGGCCCGGAAAAGCGAGTGTGGTGAGATCGCCGGTCAGACATGCGGTCGCGACCGGTTGTCATTCCGCCGCTACAATCGGCGCATGCGACTTTCCTTGAACAGACTGCGCTCCGTTCTGCCGATTGCAGCGGTTCTGCTCTCGATGGTGTCAGTGCAAACTGGCGCATCGATCGCCAAAACGCTGTTCCCGGTAGCCGGCCCGCTTGCCATTGTGACGGTACGTATCGGCTTCGGCACCGTCATCCTGTGTCTGGTGCTGCGGCCGTGGCGTGTACGTCTGCGGCGTGAGTCATGGATACCCCTCGCAGTCTACGGACTGGCGCTCGGTACCATGAATTGTCTCTATTACCAGGCGCTCGCTCGCCTCCCTGTCGGCATTGCCGTGGCGGTCGAATTCATCGGACCCCTCGCGGTCGCCGTGCTGAGTTCGCGTCGGCCCGCCGATTTTCTGTGGATCGTGCTGGCCGCAGCCGGATTCGTGCTGCTTCTGCCCGTCAGTCAGCACGATCAACCGGCCAACCTCACGGGAATCATATTTGCCGTGGGCGCGGGTGCTTGCTGGGCGCTTTACATTGTCTACGGTCAAAAGGCCGGCATCCATCTTGGTACGCAGACTGTAGCGCTTGGCAGCGTAATCTCCGCCGTGCTGGTGTTGCCCGTAGGTCTGTCGCACGCTCCCGCGGTGCTGTTCTCTCGGCAGATTCTGTTGCCCGGACTTGCGGTCGCGGTTCTGTCGACAGCACTGCCCTATACGCTCGAGATGACCGCATTGACGCGGCTGCCAACGCGCACGTTTGGGGTGCTCATGAGTCTCGAGCCGGCGGTCGGTGCGCTCGTGGGCTGGCTGTTTCTCGCGGAAAAGCTCACGCCGGCCCAATTCGGCGCGATTGCGCTGGTTATCATCGCGTCCATCGGCGCCACAGTCGGCGCGCAGGAGACGATGCCGGCACCAGTGCCTGACTGAACACAACTGTGTGGTGCGACGCGAGGGAAATGCGTGCGCTTCGGCTGAGGACGGTATGTTGCAATGTGCGATCCCTGCAAATCGCAACGTCGTTGCAAATTCGCATCCTTGGCGGCTGGCCCTCACGGATTGACCGGTCAGGCGCGGTGGACTCGGGACACTGTGAATCGCAGAGGTGAGAGCAAGGGACGCCCCAGGCCGGGCTCCGGTCCTTTTCGCGTGGACGACAGCACTCGAGGTCGGATCTCCCGGGCGAGCTTCAGTGTCCAATTCGATACGTAATTCATCTGATGCGCCTGGCGTAGAGGCGGAGGAAAGTGCCTCCGTTGTGTCGATGAGTCCGGACGCAGCGTCGGATGGCGGGTGCCTGGCGTGCCCCGAGGCGTATCAGGCGTTTTCACCCGGGAGGGCCACATGTCACAGATTTTTCCCAGACGGGTCATCCAAGGCATGCTCTTGGCACTGTGCCTCTTGGCCACGGTGCGTACAGTGGCGCTTGCGCAGGTGCGCTTCGATTTCGGCGTCGGGATCGCAGTGCCGGGTATGCGTATTGGGATCAATATTCCCGCCTACCCGCAATTCGCCCCCATCCCAGGGTATCCGGTCTATTACGCGCCGCAACTTGACGCTAATCTATTCTTTTACGACGGATACTACTGGCTGTTCGCCAATGACGAATGGTATTCCAGCACCTGGTACAACGGGCCATGGTACTTGGTTCCGCCGGACCGAGTGCCGGACTTCATCCTGCGGGTCCCGGTGCGCTTCTACCGACGCCCACCCATATTTTTCCACGACTGGAACCGCGACGGGCCGCCTCGGTGGGGTGAGCACTGGGGTCCGAGCTGGCAGCGCAGCAGGCCGGGATGGGACCGCTGGAATCGGGGCGCGGTGCCCCCGCGCGCACCACTTCCGGGCTATCAGCGCCAATACCCGCACACGCGCTATCCCGGCACGAACGAACAGCGTTCCCTCGAGAACCGCTATTACCGCTTCCCGCAGGGCCGCCCCCCGGGTTACGCGCCGCCGGAGCGCCGTCCGTCGCCGCGCTACCAGCAGCCGCCTCAGCAGCAGCGCTACCAGGAGCAGCAGCGCTACCAGGAGCAGCAGCGCTACCGGCAGCAGCCTCGCGTTCAGCAGCAGCAACAGCAGCAGCAGCATCGGCAATCGGAGCCCCAGCGGCGTGACCGCGAGCGCGATCACCGACCGGAAGGACGGCCGCCGGGCTGATCGCCGCGCATCCGCGCGGGCGGTAATGCGTTGACTCCCTCTGTCGAAAGCGCTGCAGTGCGGCGAACTCCACCGCGGCAGTTTCTGCTGTTTGCCCTGGTTTTGGGCGGGCTTGCCGTCGCAGGCTTGGCAGCACTGCTCGGTGCGCCGAGCATCAGTCGCGCCGTACTGATTGGGCTGACGGGCCTCGTCAGCATGGTCACTGCCTATAACACCTCGCGTGATTTGCTGCGGGGAGAACTAGGCGTCGACATCATCGCGCTTCTCGCCATGATCGGCGCGGTGCTGCTGAGGCAATACCTCGCCGGCGCGATCATTGCGGCGATGCTTGCGACTGGCATGGCGCTCGAGCACTATGCCATCGCGCGCGCGCGACGGGAGCTCACTAGCCTGATCAGCCGCGCGCCGCGCATTGCGCACCGCGGTAGCGCCGAAGGTTACGCCGATGTCGACGTGCAAGAGGTGCGCGTAGGCGACGTTCTGATGATCAAACCCGGGGAGGTGGTGCCAGTTGACGGCATCGTCGGAGCCCAGGGAGCCGTCGTCGATGAGTCCTCTCTGACCGGGGAGTCACGTCCGGTCAAATTCGAGCCGGGCACGCCGCTGCGCAGCGGCGGCGCCAATGTCGGCAGTCCTTTCGAGCTGCGAGTGACGGCAACCGCGGCCGAGAGCACTTACGCCGGCATCATTCGTCTGGTGCAGGCGGCAGAGGAGTCAAAAGCCCCGTTTGCGCGTCTCGCAGACCGCTACGCGCTGATGTTCCTTGTCGCCACGCTGGCCCTTGCCGCTCTGGCCTGGATTGTCGGAGGTGACGCGGTGCGTGCGCTCGCGGTGCTCGTGGTCGCCACCCCATGCCCGCTCATTCTTGCGGTACCCGCCGCGATCATGGCGGGGGTCTCACGCGCGGCGCGTAGCGGGATCATCATGAAGGGAGGGGCGCCGCTCGAAACGCTGGCGCGCGCCGAGGTCATCCTGCTCGACAAGACCGGTACCGTTACCGCCGCGCGGCCGACCGTGGTCGCAGTCGAGCCGATCGGCGTGTACAGCGCCGAGGGGTTGTTGGCGTGTGCGGCCGCCCTCGAACAGCTGTCCGTTCACCCGTTCGCGCCGGCAATTCTTGCCGAAGCTCGTGCCCGGCAATTGCAGCTGGCCTTTCCGACGGATGTGCACGAACAGATGGGCGCGGGCATCCGCGGAACACTCAACGGACAGCAGGTCGCGGTCGGACAGCATGACTTCGTCCTGCCGGATGTCTCGCGCAGTGCGGCGGTACGCGCGATCGAGCTGCGCGCAAGCGCGGACGGCTCCTCATGCGTATTCGTTGCTGTGGACGGTGCGCTTGCCGGGGTGCTGATGCTTCAGGATTACATCAGGCCCGAGGCGCCGCGAGTCCTGAGGACCCTGCGCAGCAGCGGTATCAAGCGAATTCATCTGGTCACGGGAGATCATCCTGATGTCGCCGAGTTGGTGGCTGATGCGCTCGGGATCGATCGAGTGTTCGCCGAGCGCGCCCCGGAAGACAAAGTCGATGTGGTGCGCACCGCACGCCGTGAAGGGATCACGGCAATGGTCGGCGATGGTATCAATGACGCACCGGCACTGGCGCTTGCCGACGTGGGAATCGCCATGGGCGCGCGGGGAGCGACCGCCGCATCGGAAGCGGCCGACGTGGTGCTCACCTCGGATCGATTTGAGGGTGTAGCTCGCGCGGTAGGCATCGCTCAGCGGACTCGCCGCATTGCTCTGCAGAGCGTTTGGGTAGGCATGGGGCTGTCCGTTCTTGCCATGGGATTTGCCGCCGCCGGATTCATTGCGCCCATCACCGGTGCCCTATTGCAGGAAGGCATTGACGTGCTCGTCATCCTCAATGCACTGCGTGCCCTTGCCGGAGGCGGTACCGGGGTCCCTGCAACGGCGGAAGCGAAGCGACTCGCCCAGGCGCTGGACACGACTCACCGCTCGCTCCGCCCTCGGGTGAGCGAACTCGCGGAGCTGGCGGTCCGGCTGGATGACCTGCCGCCGGCCCAGGCCCGGGCCGAATTGCAGCAGACGGCGCGAATGCTCGAAGAAGAGCTGCTGCCGCACGAAAACGACGAGCAGCAGACGGTATACCCCATCATCGAGAGCATGCTCGTTGGGGAGAATCCGACCGGCCCCCTTATCCACACCCACGGTGAGATTCGCCGTCTCAGTCGGCTGTTCGCGCGCCGCGTGGCGCAACTGCCGGTGGCCGGACCGACCCCGGAGGATCTGCGCGACATCCACCGCCTGCTCTATGGTCTGCACGCCATTCTGACACTGCATTTTGCTCAGGAAGACGAGCTTTACAGTCTGCTTTCAGCGTGAGCGCAACCGGTCAGCCGGTCGGGCGCTGATGCGGGCGCAATCCGTGTCAGCGAGTACACCATACGCACAAATCCGTCTTACCGCCTGCCTGGGATCGACCTACTGTGCGCTGGGGGAAACGGAAATCCAATGGACACTCCCAGAGAGTCGAGTCACGAACCTTCAGGGCACGCGGCGCCTCGCGCCGAAAACGCGAGTGCCTTAACGTCACCTCGCCGATCGACTAAGCGGCGCCGGTTCGTGCGCGCGTTGATCGCCGCGCTTCTTGTTGTCGCGCTGTTGACGGGTATCTGGGGATATCTGCGGCCGGTTGCGCGCACCGTCTATGTCAGCATGCCAGTGAGCCGGGGGACGGTGGCACCCTACATTGTTGCGAGCGGCAGCGTCAATCCGGTTGTCACGGTACAAGTGGGCACCTATGTGTCCGGAGTCATTCAGGAGCTGCATTGTGACTACAACACGCGGGTCAAGGCGGGGCAGCTGTGCGCGCGTATCGATCCGCGGCCATATCAAGTGATCGTTGATCAAAATCGCGCCGCTCTTGCGGCTGCGCGCGCCCAGCTGGCGAAGGATCAAGCAAACTTGGTCTACGCGCGCGCGGCCTGGAATCGTCAGGCACGGCTAGTGACCGAGCATCTCACTTCCCAGGATGCAGCCGACGCCGCCCGCAGTGCTTATCAGCAGGTTCGCGCTCAGGTGGATTTGGACGCAGCGACGGTCACGCAGCGAGAGGCTGATTTGCATGCCGCGGATGTCAATCTCGGCTACACGCGTATCACCTCGCCTGTCGATGGTATCGTCGTGACGCGAAATATCACCCAGGGTCAAACCGTTGCTGCCAGCTTCCAGACGCCAACGCTGTTTCTGATAGCAACCGATCTGACTCAGATGCAGGTCGATGCGAACGTCAGCGAATCCGACATCGGACAAGTCAAAGATGGAGATGCAGCGACATTCACTGTCGAGGCATTTCCGGGGCGGATCTTCCGGGGTCGGGTGATTCAGGTTCGCCAGTCTCCGCAGACCATCCAGAATGTCGTGACTTACGATGTGGTCGTGGCTGCCAGCAATCCGCAGTTGCTGCTCAAGCCCGGCATGACCGCAGATGTGCGCGTCGTCACGGCCGATATCCCGGCAACTCTGCGCGTGCCTTTGCAGGCACTGCGCTACTGGCCCGAGGCGGTGCCGAAACCGCAAGAGGAGCGCCTCGGCGGCCAAAATGTCTGGATTTTGCGTGCCGGACGTCCCGTCGCCGTGCCCGTGGTAGTTGGTGTCTCGGACGATTCCTTCGCACAAATAAAGTCCGGCGCTATTGCGCCTGGTGAGCCCGTGATCATTGCCGAGCGGCATACGGGCGATAATCAAAATGCGGCCGGCACAACGCCCCGTCGTCGTCCGCCCTTCATGTGAGCGGGACGGACTCCGCGATGAACGCGCCAATCATAGAGGCACGGGAGCTGCGCCGGGTCTATCGGGCGGGCGACGTGGAAGTTGTGGCGCTCGCAGGCGTCAGTCTATCCATCGAGCGCGGCGAACTCGTGGCGATCATGGGGGCCTCAGGGTCCGGGAAATCGACTTTGATGGCGGTGCTGGGCTGTCTGGACAGGCCGAGCAGCGGGACCTATCGACTGGAGGGCGCTGAGATTGCCACGCTGGGGGAGACGGAGCTAGCCCGGGTGCGCAGCGAGCGGCTCGGGTTCGTATTTCAGAGCTTCAATTTATTGGCCCGAACCAGCGCTCTCGATAATGTCTCGCTACCACTTTACTACGACCCACGCGGGGCTGCGAACGCCTCGGACCGTGATGTGCGAGCGCGCGCCGCGCTTGCGCAGGTCGGCCTCAGTGGTCGTGAACGCAATACCCCGGCGCAGCTGTCCGGCGGTGAGCAGCAGCGAGTGGCGATCGCCAGGGCGCTGATCAATTCACCTGCTGTCGTGCTCGCCGATGAGCCGACCGGGAACCTCGATACGCGTAGTTCCCACGAAGTCATGGGGATTCTGGTCAAATTGAACCGGGAGCAGCACGTCACGGTCATCGTGGTCACGCACGAGCCCGACATTGCGGCCTACGCCGACCGGATCGTGACCATGCGCGATGGCGCCATCATCGGCGACGAGCGACGCGCCTCGGCGACCTCGGCATCGCTACTGCCGCCGGCTGCCGCCGTGCCGCAGCCACCCTCGGGGCGACGTACGTTGCCGTTTGCGCGCATGATTCTGGGCAGCGCGCTGCAGGCGATCAGCCGCAACAAGATGCGATCCGGCCTCACGACGCTCGGCGTGTTGATTGGTGTGGCGGCATTGATCGCCATGGTGGCAGTCGGGTTGGGGGCAAACCGCGCGGTCGGAGAATTGATCCAGAGTCTCGGGACAAACATGTTGATTGTTCTGCCCGGCGCGACGACCACCGGCGGCGTGCGGGCAGGGTTCGGCAGCGCCTCGACGCTCACGGTATCCGACGCATTGGCGTTGCGCCGTGATGATCCGGCGGTCGAAAAAGTCGCCTATATGATCCGGCAGAGCGGTCAGGTTCAATATCGCAATCAGAACTGGAGCACCGCGATCCTCGGTACCAGTGCCAATTATGCCGAGATTACCAACTGGCGGGTGGCGGCCGGCCGTGCCTTCGATGCCGCGGATGTCGATTCGGCAGCGCTCGTGGCGGATATCGGACAGACGGTTTACCGGGAACTGTTCCAGCCCTACGAGAACCCGGTGGGTGCGACGATTTTGATCAAGGGCGTGCCGGTCAAAGTGATCGGTCTGTATCGATCGAAAGGGCAGTCGCCCATGGGGCAGGATCAGGACGACCTGGTGGTGATTCCGTATACGACTGCCGAGCGCCGGGTGCTTGGAGTTGCGGCGCCGCTGCAGGCGGAGGCGCCGAGCGCTGGCACGGTGTATTTGCCGCCGGCAAACCCCTTCGGCGTGCAGCCCCGTTTGACCGGTTACGTGAACGTCATATTTGTACAGGCCGCCGGTGCCACGCTGGTGCAGAGCGCCATGCAGCAGGTAAGCAGTACATTGCGCAGGCGGCACAACATCCGACCTGGGGATACGGATGATTTCAGCGTGCGCAATCTCAGTCAGATCGCCACTGCGGCCGAGGGTAGCAGCCGGGTCATGGCGTTACTGCTGGCCACCGTCGCCTCGATCTCCCTGCTCGTCGGGGGCATTGGCATCATGAACATACTGCTCGTTTCGGTGACCGAGCGCACCCGTGAGATCGGCCTGCGCATGGCTCTCGGTGCGCGTCGGGCGCACGTGATGTTGCAGTTTCTAGCTGAGTCGGTGCTGTTGAGCGCTGCGGGTGGTACCGCCGGGATTCTGGTCGGTGTTGCGGTGTCGGAACTGGTTTCCGTGCTCGCCGGATGGCCAATCGAACTGTCGTTTGCCGCTGCGCTCGGGGGATTTCTGTTTTCGGGAGTTGTCGGGGTGTTCTTCGGCTACTACCCGGCGCGCAAAGCCGCAGCGCTCAACCCGATCGAAGCGCTGCGCTACGAGTGACTGGTATGAGCGTCTGAGAGTTAGCCGTGTGGCCCTAGCGCCAGCGAGAAGCTCAGCAGCCCTCCGCCCGGCAGCGGTGAGAAAGCGAGGCGGTGGCTCGGGCTGTTCAGACCCATGAAGGCACTGGTGAAGAATTCGGCGCAGAAATTACCGAGTGCCATGCCGAAGAGGGTATCGGACGGATAATGCCAGCCGCCTTCGATGCGTGCCCAGGCGGTGGCGAAAGTGAGTCCATGCAGGCCGGCATCGAGCGCGATGCGCAGGCCCGGCTGCATGGGTATCTGGCGCAGATTGAGCGTGGCGAGGCGTGTGTATACGGCGGACGCGGTGGTGTGGTTCGAAGGGAAGCTGTGGTCATTGGCGCGATTGGGACGCTCGCGGTGCACGGAGCGGCTGATGAGCGTGTTGGACTCGATTGCGGTCGTGGCGGCGAGCAGATTGACCAAGTACCCCTTGGCCTTGTCTGCAAGCCATCTCGAGCCGAAGCGCCCGCTCGGAGCAAACAGCAACGCGGCGATGTCGACCCCGACCGAGGCGCTGCGCAGCCGGTAACTCCAGCGCGTCGCACTGGCTGCCGAGCCGAACAGAGGAGTGCGGGTGCGGGCCCAATGTGAGAGGCGGTGATCGAAGTGATCAATCTGCAGCGCCGCGGCGCCGGCGAGCGGTGCCCAGACCCACGGATCTGCGGCGGCCGAGACGGCGGCACGCCGCACGCGTGACCAGCCGGGCTCGACCGTGACATTCTGTCCCCAGTGTGGCTCGCCGGGCAGCGTGGCACAGCCGGTGAGCGCAAGCGCCGCGATCAGCACGAGTGCCTGCGGCCCGCGCATTCAGAACCTCGTGGCGAACCCCACCGAGAGGCCCTTCGGCAGGATTTCGACGAGCAGCGGAATCTTGCGTTGCGAGGCCCAGTAGCCGAAGGCGGTGCCGAGCACCCAGCCGGCGAGGACATCGGACTGCCAGTGTCCTTGGCTCTTCATGCGTCCGTACGCGTCATAAATCGGCAGTAGCTCCGCCGCCCAGATCCACGGATAACGGTGCCGGTAGTGCAGAATGAACGGGGTGACGAAACTGGCCTGCAGAGTAACCTCGCCGCTTGGGAAGCTCTGATCGCCGTGGCCCGCGAAGAATGCGTTGGGGCCACGGTTCTGATAGGGACGGGCGCGACTGAAGCTGAACTTCAGTACTTGTGTGGCCGCTCCGGCAAACACCGAGGCGTCTGCGGCCTGCCAGAAGGTATGGCCGAGTCCCGGGTGATTGCCGAGGAACAGTGCGCCAGCCGCCTCGAAGGCGACCGTGCCGAATTCGAGCCCCAGCTGGTTCGAGCGCGAAAAAATCCCATTCTTGTCCTGCATCTTCAATCGGTAATCGATGCCGAACGGCCCGTGACTGCTGCCTTCATGGATACGCATGGCCGCGAGGAATGCCACGGCGCCTGCCGCGGGCAGCACCCAGCGCCGCCGCCACCACGCGTGCGCGCCAAGGTGCAGTTTCTTCTGCGCGCGGGCCGATGTGTGCGAGCGGTGCGTGGTCTCGGTTGAATCGGCGCGGGTCGAAGTGGCTGCGTATGCTTGTGCTGGCGCGGTGACGGTGAACGCAACAAGCAGGCCGACGGCGAGCGTATGCGGCAGCCGGCGAGCCGGAGTGTGCAATGGCTTTGCAGCCTGCGCGGCTACCAGATCCCGCCGGCGATTCACGGTCAGTGCGGGGGAGCTTCTCATGCGGGTGCCTTTCAGAGCGGTAACAGCGAGGGTCGGCGCAACCGTCATGAGGGCGGCCCTCGCGGGATGCCAGAGCGCATGCGTTTGCCGTGCGATCGCTGCGCTGGCATGGCCGCCAGACTGAAGGGTGCGTCCCATCGGATTATCGCAGCGCAGCGCGACGGCGGAGTGAACTTCCGCCGGCGAGGGTCGCGCACACAGGAGGAACGACGCCGTGGTATGCCTGATCTGCGCCTCAACAGTCGCACTCATGGGGCCCCCGGTCCTTGTGTGGCGACGTGCCGGCTCCGCCGCCTGATGTTCATCTTCGGAGTGACCTGCGGGCTGCGGCCCGCAAGGTCGGCCGCCGCGGCTCAGCCAAGATCCGAACCGCGACGGCCGCCGACGCTCTCTTAGAAGCGTCATGGCCAGCAAGGTTCCCCACGGCCTGCAGCACGGGGTGGGCGCAGCGGATTGCACGGGGGCAGATGGCTGGTAAGCTCTCTGTCATGACGCCATCCGATCGACCAGGTTTCACTGATGCGCGGGTGCAATGGAACGAGCGCTTTTCCCGGCCCGGATATCTGTTCGGACTCGAACCGAACGCGTTTCTGGTGAGGCAGGGCGAGCGGCTTGCCCGCTCCTCGCACGTGCTGTGCGTGGCAGACGGGGAGGGTCGCAACAGCACTTGGCTCGCCGCCCAAGGTCACACGGTCAGCGCATTCGATGTGTCTTCGGTGGCGGTGGCAAAGGCCCGCGCACTGGCCGAGCGGCGCGGGCTTGCGGTCGACTATCAGGTCGCAGGCATCGACTCCTGGGCGTGGGGGGCGGAACAGTTTGATGCCGTGGCCGCGATCTTCATTCAGTTTGCCTCCCCCGCGCAGCGTCCAGCGTTGTTTGCGGGCATGTGGCAGACGCTCAAATCCGGCGGGCTGCTCCTGATTCAGGGGTACACACCGAAGCAACTCGAATACGGCACCGGCGGGCCGGGCAGACTCGATCATCTGTACACGGCCGGGATGCTGCGCGCGCTGCTGCCGCAGGCGCAGTGGCTCGAACTGGCCGAGCACGAGGCGGAACTCGCTGAGGGCGATGCTCACCGCGGCCGCTCGGCGCTCATCGATGCGGTGGCGCGCAAGCCGTGAGCGACGGGGCGGGGGCATTGCCGGCTGATCCGCGGGGCGCCCCGTGGGGCGCGGCGGAGTTCCCGTGGCGTTGAACAAGCCTGCGCTGCCGCGCGATGTGTGGCTGCTGTGTTTCTCTGCCTTCAGCGCGGACCTTGGTTACCAAGGGGTCACGGCTCTATTTCCGCTTTTTTTGATCTTCCAGCTGCATGCATCGGTGTACTTCTTCGGACTCGTTACGGCGATCGCCTTCGGCGGCGGAGCGTTTGTCTCGTACCTCGGCGGATTGGCTGGCGATCGGTTTGACCGCAAGCGGGTTGCGATTGCCGGCAACTTGCTGATACCCCTGATGGCACTCGCCGGCCTGGCGCACGCGCCGGGCTTGGCGGCGCTGCTCTATGTTCTGGGTTGGTGGGCGCGGTATTTCCGCAGCCCACCGCGCCGTGCCTTGCTGGTGAGCGCAACGCCGCCGCACGAGCGAGCCCGAGCATTCGGCACTCTGCACGCGCTCGATATTGGCGGCGGCATGCTGTCTGCGCTGCTTGCGCTCGGTGCCCTGTGGCTCAAAGTTGCGATCGCAACGGTGATGCTCTGGGCGATCATGCCGCTTTTGATCTCGACGCTGCTGCTCGTGCTGGTGCGGCGCAGCGAGGTCTACGGGCAGCAGACACCGCCGGACTCGCCCGGGGCTGCCCGCGTGATACCGCCGCAAGCAGTACTTGCGGCGTTGCTGATTTCCGCGACGCTCTACGGGTTCAGTTTCTACAATCTCGGTTTTCCGATCGTCACGGCAACTGAGGCGCACGCGGCGGCAGGCTACGAGTGGGGCGTGCTCGCCTACGTTGTCTACCTCGGTGTCTCGGCGATCAGTGGGTACCTGCTTGGCACGCGGCGCACCTCTTCTGCGCGCTCGTTGTGGCTGCTCGGCTACCTGCCGTCGGCGCTCGGCTCCGGGCTGATCGGGCTCAGCGTCTCATGGCACATGCACGCTCTCGCCTTCTACCTCGCGGTGGGCGTGCTCGGCTTCGGGATGGGGGCGGTGGAGACGTTCGAGCCGACCCTGGTGTCCTCGCTCGTCAGCCACACCCGTCTCGGGCGCGGCATGGGATTCTTATCGGTCTCGCGCGCGATCGGCCAGTTTTTGTCGAATCTGCTCATGGGCGCGTTGTTCGTGTTCGGCCAGGCGGCCCCCTACTACTACGCATTTGCCTCAGCGCTGCTCGCCGCGCTGCTGTTTGCCGGGGCGCAGCTCGGCGTGCCGTGGCATGCCCGCGCGAACGTGGACCGATAAAAAGAAGACCCCGCTTGCGCGGGGTCGGTCGCTTGCTTGCATCGAGTCGTGCTTTTTTGTTTTTAGGCCGGCACGGTACGGCATGCGTCTGTGTTGCGCAGCGAGCCCGTGCTTTCTTGGAATCTCAGCGCTTTCTCAGTTCTTTCCCCCCTCGGACCACATGCCGGCCCCAGGTGGCAAAGATCAAGCAATCCTCATGCCAGATGTCGCATTTTGGCACGCATACGACAGATTGATACTGAAATAGGGCGCCAATGTGACGTAATGTCCACTTACAGCAGGTGATTTCCCATATTCTTTGCGCGATGATCCGTCCCGCCGCCGACCAGTGCAATTCAAAATCACGTAAATGTAAAGAAATTCGACGTATTTTTGGCGAATTTGAGCCCAAGATGAAGCTCGATTGCTTTTAACACTTTGAATTAATTAGTAAATATTACTGATCTCGAGGTGTAAATGAAATCGACGAGCGGCCTCAGGCGGATGCCTGGGGCATGGCAAGTGTTCTGGGTGGGGCTCCTCACGGCGTTTGCAGCCCAGGCCGCTGCGAACGATTCGGCTCTGCCGTGTCCCGCGTTGCTGCGACCTGCGGTGCATTTCTGGATTCGCGTTTATACCCAGATCGATACCAATGAGGGTTTTCTCCACGACCCGAACGATCTCGGCGTCGTCTATGCGACGGTGCGTTTCACGCCGCATAGTTCGCCGTCAGAACGGCAGCGCATCGTCAATCGCGAGCGCGACCGAATCGCCGCCGAATTGCGCAGTATTGCCGCGGGCGAGCGCCCCCTGTCGCCCGAGGAACGACGCATTCGGGCGCTCTGGGGCCCCGAGGCAAGCGCGGCCCGGCTGCGCGAGGCGGCAGACGATATCCGCTTTCAACTCGGTCAGTCCAATCGCTTCAAGGCCGGACTGATTCGCTCGGGTGCGTGGCATCACGCGATTGCGCACGCCCTTGCCGAGCACGGCTTGCCGCCTCAGCTGGCCGCGCTGCCTCTGGTCGAGTCTGCCTACAATCCGCGCGCGTTTTCCAAGGACGGTGCGGCAGGGCTGTGGCAGTTCATGCCAAGCACCGCGCGACGGTTCCTGCGCATGGGAGCGGCGGTCGACCAGCGGTTCGATCCATTCAGCGCGACCGTTGCGGCGGCACAGCTGCTTGCCTACAACCACCGGATTCTCGGTACCTGGCCTCTGGCCATCACTGCGTACAACCAAGGTGTCGCCGGCATGTTGCGGGCCGTGCACACCGTCGGGACCCGGAATATCGCTACCATCGTGCGGCGCTATCATTCGGCGACTTTCGGTTTTGCCTCACGCAATTTCTATGTGTCGTTCCTGGCCGCGCTGTACGTCGAACAGCATGCGCAGCGCTATTTTGGCGACTTGCGTATGCTGCCAGAGGAGCGTTTCGATGAATTGACGCTCCCGGGTTACGTGTCCGTGGCCGCGCTCGAGCGGGCGCTCGAGGTGAGCCCGGCGCGGCTGCGCGAGCTCAACCCGGCGCTGCGCGGGCTGGTCTGGGATGGCGAGCTCGATGTGCCGCGGGGTTATCGGTTGCGGCTGCCGCGCCGCGGTCCGCATTGGAGTGTCGCGGCGCTGATGGCTCGGCTCGGGCCGCACGCGCTGCTGGCGGGACAGTTGCGCCCGCCGACCTACCGCGTTCGCTGGGGCGACACGCTCTCGGGCATCGCGGCGCGTTATCACCTCAGCATCTGGACGCTGGCGCGATTCAACGGTATGCCGGTCGGCGGATTGCTGCGCGTCGGGGAACAGATCCGTCTGCCGGGCGCGAGCCGTCCGCCCGCCCAGCCGGTACTGGCGGCTGCGGTACCGACTGCAGCGGCCAGTACCGCCTCGGCAGTGCATCCAGCCGTCTATCGAGTTCGTCCGGGCGACACGCTCTCGGGTATCGCTGTGCGCTATGGCGTCAACGCAGCCGTCCTGGCGCACCTCAATGACATCCCGGCCAACGGATTGTTGCGGATCGGGGAGGCGCTGCACCTGCCCGGCGCCGCACCGGCTGCGCAGGTCGCAGCCGCGAGTACCGCCTCGGCAGTGCATCCAGCCGTCTATCGAGTTCGTCCGGGCGACACGCTCTCGGGTATCGCTGTGCGCTATGGCGTCAACGCAGCCGTCCTGGCGCACCTCAATGACATCCCGGCCAACGGATTGTTGCGGATCGGGGAGGCGCTGCACCTGCCCGACGCCACACCGGCAGCGCAGGTCGCCGCGGTGGGTCCGGCCGCCGCCATGAAGGATGGTCCCATGGCGACTCGCGGGGCACGCGTGCCACAGGCTGCGGCGCTGGTGGCCCAGGCAACCTCCGCCCGGTCGGCGGCAGCCGCAGGCGCCATCCCAGTGCTGGCCGCTGCCCAGCCGGGCGCGCGCTCGAGGCGGAGTCCTCGCGGGACGGACCGGCAGCCGGTCTCGGCGCATCAGGCCGAGGCGCTGGGTCCGATGCTCGGCGCCGAGAGTGAGCCGGCACGCAGCGTGGATCCCACGGACTACTCGGTCTCCGCTCGGGGAACGATCCGTGTGGCCACTGCCGAATCGCTGGGCTTTTACGCCGAATGGCTGGACGTGAGCGCGATGGACCTGCGCCGCATCAACCATATTGCATTGCGTCAGCCGGTGCGTATTGGCGAGCGGATCCGGCTGGATTTCCGCCATGTGACTGCACAGCAGTTTGAGCAGCGCCGGATCGCCTATCACCGCGCCCTGCAAGCGAGCTATTTTGCGAGCCATCGTATCGAGGGCACGCGCCACTACGTGACACGCAGTGGCGACTCGCTGTGGACGCTCACGCAGCGCTTCGCAGGGCTACCGGCGTGGCTGCTGCGCCAGTACAACCCCGATACCGATTTCTATGCACTGCGTCCGGGCACGCGGCTGGTCATTCCGCGCATCATCACGGCGCGTGCAGCGGGTTGATGCGGCCTTCGGTAGTACGAGCGATGTCTATAATGCATTCCATGCGCTTGATTAAGACCCTTGTTGCAGTGGCCAGCCTTGCGGCTGTGACGGCAACCGTGAATGCCGCGCCGGCGCCGCGCGTCGGGCGCGTTCCACTGCTCACTGACCCCCATCTGCCACATGTGCAGTACGTGCTCGTGAAGAAGTCGGCGCGACGGCTCTACCTGATGAACGGCAGCACGGTGGTGCGCGCCTTTCGGATCCATCTCGGCTTGATGCCCAATGGACCGAAGGAGCGCTCAGGTGATTACCGCACGCCGGTCGGCTGGTATCACCTGGTCCGCCGCGACCCGCGCAGCGACTTCTTTCTCTCGATCCAGATCTCCTACCCGAACCGCGCCGACTTGGCACGCGCCCGCGTCCATCACTGGCAACCGGGTGGGGAAATCATGATCCACGGCCTGCCGAACCGATTGCACAGCTCACTGTCGTACTATCTGCACAGCGATTGGACCGATGGCTGCATAGCCGTTTCCGACGCCGACATGATGCAGATCTGGATGATGACCCGAGACGGCATGCGCATCGATATCCAGCCTTGAGCCCGTTCGGTCCCTGATGGAAAACCACGAACTCGAACCCGAATTCATCGAAGCGCGCGTTCATCCCCGCGGTAGTCTCGAGAATCTCTCCCAGGCCGAAATTGCCAAGTTGCTCGACTCGGGGCGCGGCGGCCTGTATCCGCTGTTTCGCAAGTGCGCACTGGCGGTGCTGAACAGCGGCGCCGACACGGATAACGCCAAGGAGATCTTTGACCGATATCGGGATTTCGACATCCGGATCATGCGTCAGCCGTGGGGCATCCGTCTCGAGATGCACCATGCGCCGGGTGCGGCCTTCGTCGATGGCCAGATGATCCGCGGTATCAAGGAGCACCTGTTTGCGGTGTTGCGCGATGTGGTGTTTACCTCGAACGAAATCATGGCGCCGGGGCGGTTCGATCTCGATGACTCCGCTTCGATCACCAATGCGGTGTTTCACATCCTGCGCAATGCCCAACTTCTCGAGTGCAAGGCGCATCCCAATCTGGTGGTCTGCTGGGGCGGACACTCGATTGGCACCGAGGAGTACAAGTACTCCAAGCGCGTTGGCTACGAACTCGGGCTGCGCGGCCTCGACGTGGCCACTGGCTGCGGTCCCGGTGCGATGAAAGGGCCGATGAAGGGAGCGACCATCGGACACGCCAAGCAGCGTATCGAGCATGGCCGATACATCGGCATCACCGAGCCCGGCATCATCGCCGCAGAGCCGCCCAATCCGATCGTCAATCATCTGGTCATCATGCCGGACATCGAGAAGCGCCTGGAGGCGTTCGTGCGCTTTGCGCACGGTATCGTCGTGCTGCCGGGCGGCGCCGGCACTCTGGAGGAAATCCTTTACCTGCTCGGCATTCTCCTCGACCCGGCCAATCGCGACCAGCCCTTCCCGGTGGTGTTGACAGGGCCGCGTGCCAGTGCCGGTTATTTCGAGCATATTCGCCGGTTCATCGGCGGCACGCTCGGTGAGGCGGCGCTCGCGCGGTTGAACATCATCGTCGATGATCCTGCCGAGGTCGCACGGCGCATGGTGCACGGCATCGATGCGGTGCGCGGATTCCGCCGTGAGCGCAAGGACGCTTACAATTTCAACTGGCTGTTGTCGATCCGTCCACAGTTTCAACATCCGTTCGCGGTGACTCACGAGTCGATGCGCGCGCTGGCGCTGGGGCGCGACCAGCCCGTGCATGAACTCGCCGCCAACCTGCGTCGGGCGTTCTCCGGCATCGTCACCGGTAACGTCAAAGAACACGGCATACACGCGATCGAGCGGCACGGCCCCTACGAACTCGCTGGCGACCCGGGAGTGATGCGCCTGCTCGATGAGCTGCTCGCGGCATTCGTAGAGCAGGGGCGCATGAAGCTGCCCGGCAGCATCTACCGGCCTGTCTATCGGCTCGTCGTCTAGCGAGGCCGCCCGCTGGGCGCCGTCAGTCGCCACCGATGTGACATAATGATTCGTGATGTTGCATAAGCGGTTGGCGCTAGGCCGATCTGTAGCCTGCGTCGGGACGGCTGTGAACCAGTACCTGCGCGAGCTGCGCGGGACACGTACCCTGGGGCCTCGTTGCCCGAGGTGCGTCCATGAGTTCATCTTTCAGGGAGCGTGGCGTCGTCCGACCTGACGTCCCAGAGGAGACCGCCGGCAAAAGCGCTGCGGTCGGGTCCCCCGCCGCGCCGTTTCCAAATTGGGTCGAACGCATGCAGAACGTGCGAGCCCGCCACGATGCGATCACGCGCAATCTGAATACCTGGTCGAACTACAAGAACTGGGCCGAGCGTATGCGCACGGCCTGGAGCGAGGAGTCGGCAGGGCCGGATGCCGTGCCGTTCGATGGCGATTCCACGCCGCCCAATCACTGAGCAGCGGAGACCGTCGATGGAACGCGTGATGCTCTGGTGGGATGATCTCGATGATGTCACGGCCGCAGTGAGACATCTGCTGCGAGCGGCATTGGCTGAGGCGCTGGTCCTGCCGCCGCCACCGGCGTGGGGCAGCCTGATCGGCCAGTGGTTGGGCTTGGCGGCCTGATCGGCCGCGGGGCAGTCGCGCCCGCCGTCCTCTGCCCTCGAGGAACCACCCCTGTGAACCGGTCCGATGGACCCCGGCGACCTGTGATGCATTGAAAATCCGCCAGTCGCGCCCAAAATGCTCCGCTCCGCAATGAACCAGGAGTGGACCGTGACTAGCCCAGAGACCCCCTCGAATTCGTCCTCCGACCGCCAGACGCATGGCTTTCAGGCGGAGGTGCGCGAGCTGCTGAAGCTCATGATCCACTCCCTGTACAGCCACCGGGAGATCTTTCTTCGCGAGCTGATCTCCAACGCATCGGACGCCAATGACCGACTGCGCTTTGCCGCCATCGGCGCAGCCGAACTGCTCGAGAGTGACCCGGAGCTGGCGATTCGCGTCGACGCCGATCCTGAAGCGGGCACCGTCACCATCGAAGACAACGGCATCGGCATGACGCGTGAGGAGGCGGTCTCCAACCTCGGTACCATTGCCCGGTCCGGCACTGCGGAATTCTTCCGTTCCTTGTCCGGTGAGCGCCAGAAGGACGCGCAGCTGATCGGCCAGTTCGGGGTCGGCTTTTATTCCGCCTTCATTGTTGCGGATCGCGTCGAGGTGCTCTCGCGCCGAGCCGGGCAGCCGCCCGGCGCTGCAGTCCGCTGGGAGTCGCGTGCCGACGGAGAGTTCACTGTCGAAACCGTTACGCGCGAGGCGCGTGGAACGGCAGTGAAGCTGTACCTGAAGCCCGAAGCGAAGGAATTCGCCGACCCGTTCCGGCTGCGCACGCTCATCCGGCGGTATTCCGACCACATCGCCTTCCCCGTGCGCATGCGCAAGGAGGGCGAGGCGTCGCTGGAATACGAGACCGTCAATCAGGCGACGGCGTTGTGGGTGCGCCCGCGCAGCGAACTGACGGACGAGGAGTATCGGCAGTTCTACCAGCACCTGGCACACGATTTCACCGAGCCGCTGGCCTGGAGTCACAATCGGGTCGAGGGCAAGCGCGAGTACACCAGCCTCCTCTATATCCCCGGCCGCGCGCCGTTCGACCTTTGGCAGCGGGAGGCGGTGCATGGGCTGAAGTTGTACGTCAAGCGCGTGTTCATCATGGACGACGTGGAGCAGTTCCTGCCCCTGTATCTGCGCTTCGTCAAAGGGGTGGTCGACTCGAGCGATCTGCCCTTGAACGTCTCGCGAGAGCTTCTGCAGCGCGAACCGGAGGTGGAGGCCATCCGCGCCAGCCTGACCAAGCGCGTGCTCGACATGCTTGGCAAGCTCGCTCAGGACGATACGCAGAAGTACACGACTTTCTGGAAGGAATTCGGCCTGGTTCTGAAAGAGGGCGTCGGCCAGGACGCGGCTAATCGTGAGGCACTGCTGCCGCTGCTGCGTTTCGCTAGTACGCATGAGGCAGGCGATGAGCCGGTGGTGAGCCTGGCGCAGTATGTGGAGCGAATGAAGCCGGGGCAGGAGCGCATTTACTTCATTACCGCCGAGAGCCCCGCAGCGGCACGCCGCAGCCCCTACATCGAACGCTTGACGGAGCGTGGCATCGAGGTGCTGCTGCTGTCCGATCGCATCGATGAGTGGATGATGGGACAGCTGGCGGAGTTCGACGGCAAATCATTCAAGGACGCTGCGCGCGGGGAGCTCGAGCTCGGTGCTCTGGAGAGTGAGGCGGACCGGCGCGAGCGCGACGCGGCGCTGAAGGAGAGCAAGGGGCTGCTGAAGAGGGTCAAAGATGCGGTCGGGGAGCGCATCACCGAGGTCCGACCGAGCACGCGCCTGAAGGATTCTCCGGCGTGTCTGGTGCGCGCGGAGCACGAGCTCGGCGCGGGCATGCGCAAGATTCTAGCCGCCGCCGGTCAGAGTGTGCCGTCATCCAAGCCGGCGCTGGAGCTGAACATCGCCCATCCGCTGGTGAAGTATCTCGATGGACTCGCCGATGCCACGCGCTTTGAGGCGCTCGCGGTGCTACTGTACGAGCAGGCCGAGCTCGCCGAGGGCGGTGAACTCGGCAATCCGGCCGATTTTGTGCAGCGCTTGAATCGTCTGTTGGTCGAGCTCGCTGCCGGGCAAGCCACTTGAGGCCCCCCCGCGCCGAGCGGCTGCAGATCGCCGGGCCCGCCGGGCCACTGCAGGCGGTGGTGGAAACACCGATGGGGGAGGGGCCGTCCATGGCGGCCCCCAGCCCCGCGGCGTTCGCGATCGTGTGCCATCCGCATCCGCTCTACGGCGGCACGCTCGATAACAAGGTCGTCTATACCTTGGCGCGGGCGTTCCTCGCCTGCGGGGCCGCGGTCGTTCGCTTCAATTTCCGGGGAGTTGGCGTGAGTGCCGGTCACTATGACGAGGGGCGAGGCGAGACTGCAGATGCACTCGCCGCTATCGCCTACGGCCGAGCGCGCTGGCCCGGCACAGTGCTTTGGCTGGCGGGGTTCTCGTTCGGTGCGGCGGTGGCTGTGCGGGCCGCGGCGACCGCCGAGCCGACGCGCCTTGTGCTCGTGGCCCCAGGGGTCACCCGGGTGGCATTGGACGGCGTGCCCTCGCCGCGTTGCCCCTGGCTGCTGGTCCAGGGCGATGCCGACGAGGTGATTGAGCCGGCGAGCGTACTGAGCTGGGCGCAGCGCCAGGACAGAGCGCCAGTGCTGCGTTCATTCCCGGGGACCGGGCATTTCTTTCATGGACGACTGCCCGAGTTGCGCGCGGCAGTCGAAGCATTCATCACTGAGACCGCTTGACCGGTCTGTCTCGATGGCGATGTCGAGAAACGAACGGGGTTCGCTCCGCGAACCCCGCCGAACCGAGCGCTTCAGCGCGCGATCACGAATTGACCATCGCCTTGAGGTTCTTCAGCGGCATGACCCGGACCTTCTTGCTGGCCGGCTTTGCCTTGAACATCATCTTCTCGCCCGTGAACGGATTGATTCCTTCGCGTGCCTTGGTGGCCGGCTTCTTGACGACCTTCATCTTCAGCAGCCCCGGCATGGTGAACAGGCCATTGCTGCGCAGGCTCTTCTTGATCACGCCGTTGAGCGAATCGAAGACGCCCCCAACCTGCTTGCGCGAGAGCCCCGTGTCTTTGGAAATTTGAGTCAGGACTTCCGACTTGGTCGGAGCGCTACCCTTTTTCGCCATATTGCGCCACTCCTCAACTAGATGAATATGCGCGCTGTTGTGCAGCCACGCAAAGTAAGAATCGCCGCGGAAAATAGCACATGGGCGCGCCTGCGCAACTGTTTTTTTTGCTTACGCGCATGCTGAAACTGCTTTTTTCAAAGGGTTTTGCGTCGCTTACGGAGCAGCCGAACAGATTTGGGTCGCGAGTTGCGCCGCCGCTGCCGCTGCTCCCCGTACCAAAACGTCCTTGTGACGACTTTTTGTGCCGCGAAGCAGAAAAACGTCCGATTTGGGCACGCCAAGTGCATGTGATAGGACGCGTATCAGTCGCTCGTTAGCGGCACCCTCGATGGGCGGCGCGGAAACCCGCACGAGGAGCTTGCCGTCGCGCACACCGTCGATGCATTCACGTGCTGCGCGTGGCTGAATACGGATGTGCAGCACGCAGTCTTGTCCGCGAATCTCCAACCAACTCGCGGCCTTGGCGCTCATGGTTGATGTGTCGTGCGCGGCCCGGTTCAGCTTTGCAGCGACCGTCGGCCGGGCCGCTGCACCGACTCACGGCCTATACGTGCAGCAGGATCAGCAGCGCCTGAATGAGGATGCAGGCCCACAAGGGCGAAAGATCAATGCCGGCAATCGCCGGAATCACCCGCCGAAACGGACGCAGCGCCGGCTCGCACAGCGAGGCGAGCAGGGATTGCAGCGGCGAGTAGCCGCCGGGGGCCACCAGGCTGAGCAGTGCATAGAGGACAATCGCGTAAAAATAGGTCCAGAGCAGGGTGCGGACGATTTCCAGCGCGACCTGATGCAGCCACAGCCACGGACCGACCCAACCGATGCCCTCGAGCGTGAAGATTACGGCCACCTGCACGGCGGCCACCAGGATGACCGCCACCACCGAGGCGCTGTCGATTTTGCCGATCGGCGGCAGCACGCGCCGCAGCGGTAGGATCAGCGGATTGGTCAGCCGCACGATGGCTTGGCAGATCGGATTGCGGAAATCCGCGCGCGAGAGCTGCAGCAGCAGCCGCGCCAGCACAACGAACAGGGCCAGCGACAGCAGCGTCTCGATGATGTAAATGAGGGCGCTCATAAAGGGGGTGTCCGTGGGCCGGTTCAGTCGGGCTGGAATTGAGCGGCCAGCTCGCGACTGCGCGCGGTAGCCGCCTGTACGGCGCGCGCGACGATCTGGCCGAGATCGGCTGCCTCGAATACACGCAATGCCGCTTCGGTCGTGCCGCCTTTGGAGGTGACCTCGGCGCGCAGCTGCGCCAGATCGCTGCCGCCCTGCGCAAGCAGGCCTGCGCCGTGCAGGGTCGCTGCGCTCAGCGTGCGCGCAGTCTGCGCGCAAAGGCCGAGCTCGACGCCTGCCCGAGCCATCAATTCCGCCAGCAGGAAGAAATATGCCGGACCGCTGCCGGAGAGCGCAGTGACCACATCGAGCGCCTCCTCCGTATCCAACCGCACGACTTCCCCGACCGCACGCAGGATCTGCTCGGCCAGATCCACCTGCTCCGCTTGGCACTGCGTCGGCGCATACAGCCCAGTGACACCCGCGCCCACGAGGGCTGGTCGATTGGGCATTGCGCGCATGACGGTGACCCGCGCTCCGCACCAGCTCTGCAGAGCCGCGATACGCACGCCTGCAGCCACCGACAACACGAGCGGACAGGTGCCGGCGAACGTGCCGGCGAGCGGGGCGAGCACCGCGCCGACGTGCTGCGGCTTCACGGCGACCACGACCACGCTGGCGCGCGCGACGGCGGCCTCGTTGTCGGGCAGCGCCGTCAGGCCGAATTCGCGCTGCAGCGCTTCGCGAGCGGCCGGATCGCGTTCGCCGACCGACACTCGCTCGGGTCGCATGCCTTGGCGCAGCAGGCCACCGATCAAGGCGCGGCCCATGTTGCCGCCACCGAGTACCGCCAGTTCGAGGTGATTCATAAGAGCGCGATTGTAATGGCTGGCGCGGCTGCCGGTGCCGTGTTTATGGCTGCGGGGTGCGCGGGCCGAACAGCGCCGTGCCGATGCGCACCACGGTCGAGCCCTCGAGAATGGCACTCTCGAAATCCCCGCTCATGCCCATCGAGAGCGTATCGAGTCCGGCGCCCTGTGCGTTCAACGCCTCTTGCAGCTCGCGCAGACCGGCGAACCAGCCGCGCTGGCGTGGCGGATCGGTCTCAACCGGCGGAATGCACATCAGGCCGCGCAGGCGCAGCCGCGGCAGTGGTCCGATGGCCGCGGCGAGCCCCGCCAGCTCCGCCGGCGGCACGCCGGCCTTGCCGGGCTCGCCAGCGAGGTTGACCTGGATACAAACATTCAGCGGCGGGGCATGCACCGGTCGTTGCGCCGAAAGTCGCTGCGCGATGTGCAGTCGGTCGACGCCGTGGACCCACTGGAAGCGCTCGGCGATGGGGCGGGTCTTGTTGGCCTGTACGCGGCCGATGAAATGCCAGGTCAGCGGCAGCGCCTCGAGCGCATCGAGCTTCTCCAGCGCTTCGCTGAGGTAGCTTTCGCCGAAGTCGCAGAGCCCTTCGGCGGCCGCTGCGCGGATTGCCGAGGCAGGCTGGGCCTTGGACACGGCCAGAAGTGTGATGGCGGCCACATTCCGTCCGGCGCGTGATGCGGCAGAGGCGATCTGCGCACGCACCGAGTGCACACGCTCCGGCAAATTCTGCGAAGCCCTTATCATATGGATGAGCGAACCCCTCCGTTATACTGCACCGACCGGGCAAGCGCGGGACGCGTCGACCCGACTCCAACCGGAGACCCGATGGTCGATATCGCGCAACTGCTGGCCTTCGCCGTCAAGAACAACGCCTCGGACCTGCACCTGTCCGCAGGCGTGTCGCCCATGATCCGCGTCGACGGTGACATGAAGCGCATCAATATGCCACCGCTTGCGCACAAGGAAGTGCACAGCATGGTGTATGACATCATGAACGACAAGCAGCGCAAGGCCTTTGAGGAGTTCTTCGAGACCGATTTTTCCTTCGAGATTCCGAAGCTGGCGCGCTTTCGCGTCAACGCCTTCAATCAGAACCGCGGCGCCGGGGCGGTGTTTCGCACCATTCCCTCGAACATTCAGTCTTTGGATGACCTGAACGCGCCGAAAATCTTCCGCGACCTGTGCATGCTGCCGCGCGGGCTGGTGCTGGTGACCGGACCGACCGGCTCGGGAAAATCGACCACTCTCGCGGCGATGGTCAATCACTGCAACGACAACCGGCCCGACCACATCATCACGATTGAGGACCCGATCGAGTTCGTGCACGAGTCCAAGCGCTGTCTGGTCAATCAGCGCGAAGTGCACCGCGACACGCTCGGCTTCAGTGAGGCGCTGCGCTCGGCCTTGCGTGAAGACCCGGACGTGGTGCTGGTGGGGGAATTGCGCGACCTGGAGACCATCCGGCTGGCATTGACCGCAGCCGAAACCGGACACCTCGTGTTCGGCACGCTGCACACCAGCTCGGCGGCCAAGACCATCGATCGGGTCGTGGACGTTTTTCCGGCCACCGAGAAAGAAATGGTGCGCTCGATGCTGTCCGAATCGCTGCGCGCGGTCATCTCTCAGTCGTTGCTGAAGCGCATCGGTGGCGGGCGCGTCGCGGCGCACGAGATCATGATCGGTACCCCGGCGATCCGCAATTTGATCCGTGAGGGCAAGATCGCCCAGATGTACTCCGCGATCCAGACCGGCCAGGCGAGCGGCATGCAGACGCTCGATCAATGCCTCGCCGAGTTGCTGGCCAAGGGCCAGGTGAGCAAGGAAGAAGCCCGCTTCAAGGCCCAGAACAAGGACAGCCTCTGATGCCGGCCGCCGTGCGTCACGCCTGAAGCAGAAGGGGGGGTGCGTCATGCCTATGGACCGCGATCAAGCCATCAAGCTGATTCATGATCTGCTGCGGCGAATGGTCGAGCGGAAGGCTTCTGATCTGTTCCTCACCGCCGGATTCCCGCCGGCGCTGAAGATCGACGGGGAGGTGCGCCCGCAGAGCGAGCGGGCGCTCGCGCCCGAGCAATCCGCGACGCTGGTGCGCTCACTGATGAACGACCGGCAGACCCGCGAGTTCGATGCCACCAAAGAGTGCAATTTCGCGATCGCTCCGCCCGGCATCGGCCGCTTCCGCGTCAGTGCCTTCGTGCAGCAGAGCACCGTCGGCTGCGTCATCCGAATGATCAATGCGCGTATCCCGAGTTTCGAGGATCTCGATCTGCCGCCGATCCTGAAAGAGCTCGCGCTATCCAAGCGCGGACTGGTGGTGGTAGTCGGTGGTACCGGCTCGGGCAAATCGACCACTCTTGCCGCCATGATCGGCTATCGCAATGAGAAGACGCGAGGCCACATCGTCACGGTGGAGGATCCGGTGGAGTTCATCCACCAGCACAAGGGCTGCGTCGTCACGCACCGCGACGTCGGGGTTGACACCGAATCCTGGCAGGTGGCGCTGAAGAACGTGTTGCGCCAGGCCCCCGATGTCATCTACATCGGCGAGATCCGCGACCGCGAGACGATGGAGTACGCCGTCCAGTTCGCCGAGACTGGACATCTGGTGTTCTCTACGCTGCATGCCAATAACGCCAACCAGGCGCTCGACCGAATCATCAACTTCTTTCCCGACGAGCGGCGCGAGCAGTTGCTGATGGATCTTTCGTTGAACATCCGCGCCTTCATCTCGCAGCGGCTGGTCCCGCGCGAGGGTGGTGCCGGCCGCATTGCGGCGATGGAGATCATGCTCAACTCGCCGCTCATTCAGGATCTGATCTTCAAGGGCGAGGTGGTCAAGATACGCGACGTGATGGCACGCTCGAACCGCCTCGGCATGAAGACTTTCGATCAGTCTTTATTCGAGCTGTACGAGGCTGGATTCATCTCCTACGAGGACGCGCTGCGCAATGCCGACTCCAAGAACGAGTTGCGACTGCGCGTGAAGCTCGAGAGCCATCGCGAAAGCCCGTCGCTCGATGACGGCAGCCTGGCGATCATGGATGAAGAGGAGGACCACAAGTCATGAGTGAGACGGCTGCCGCGGGCGCGACGCCGGCCGAGCCGAAGGGCGAGGATGCGGCGCTGCACATCAATACCACGCCGCTTTTCAAGCTGATGGTCGAGCGCAAGGCGTCGGATCTGTTCTTCACCAGCAACGCGCCGATCAAGATCAAGATTGAGGGACAGATCTATCCGATCAACAAGCAGGTACTGACTCCGGCGATGGTGCGCCAGGCGGCGCTCGCGCTGATGAGCGGCGAGCAGCGCGAACAGTTCGCCCGCGACCTCGAGCTCGATTTTGCGATTTCCGAGGTGGGGCTTGGGCGATTCCGCGTCAACGTATTCATGCAGCGCGGCAGTCCGGCCGTAGTGCTGCGCTACATTACCGCGGAGATGCCCCGTCTGGAGTCGCTCGCCCTGCCCGAAGCGGTCGGCGAGCTCGCCCTGCACAAACGCGGTCTGGTGCTGGTGGTCGGAGCCGCCGGTTCGGGCAAGTCGACCACGCTCGCAGCGATGATCAATCTGCGCAACGAAACCGCCTCCGATCACATCCTTACCATCGAGGATCCGGTCGAATTTCTGCACGCGAACAAGCGCTCGATCGTCAATCAGCGCGAGGTCGGCAGCGATACGCGCTCGTTCGCCAACGCGCTGCGCGGCGCGTTGCGCGCCGCGCCGGATGTGATCCTGGTCGGGGAGATTCGCGACCGCGAGAGCATGGAAGCGGCGATTCACCTCGCCGGCACCGGGCACCTGGTGCTCGCGACGCTGCATGCGAACAACTGCGCGCAGACTCTCGACCGGATCATCAACATGTTTCCAGCCGGGCAGCATGCACAGATCTTCCTCGATCTGTCGCAGTACCTGCGCGGCATCCTGGCGCAGCGCCTGGTGATGGGCAAGGACGGCCGGCGGGTCGCGGCAGTCGAAGTGATGCTCAATACCCCGCACATTTCCGACCTGATCAACAAGGGCGACGTGGTCGGCGTCAAGGAGGCGATCGCAGCAAGCGGCGAGCAGGGTATCCGCAGTTTCGACATGGCGCTGCTCGAGCTGTACAAGCAGGGCCGGATTGAATTGGCCGATGCGCTTGCGAACGCCGATTCGCGCGCGAATCTCGAGGCACGGATCAACTTTGGCTGAGCGCCCTGCGCTGGCGCACAAGCTGCCATCGGACCGAGTGACTCGAGCCGCCGGTCAAAAGACCTGCAGGGCGTCGAACACCGGCCCGTCCACGCATACCCGCTTCATGGCATCACCCTCGGCGCTGCGCACGCGCACCGCGCAGCCGGCGCAGCCGCCGACTCCGCATGCCATGAACTCCTCGAGCGACACCTGGCAGGGCACCCCGTAGCGGCGGGCGAGCTGCGCGGTGGCCGCCAGCATCGGCGTGGGCCCGCACGCGAACAGCTCCACCTGCGCGAGCGCCGCGGCGCTGAGCGATCCGAGCCACTCGCCGGCCAGTTCGGTGACGTAGCCGTCGAAGCAGCCCGGAAACCCGGCGCGGCTGGCGAGCCGGCTCGGGACCTCCCACTCCTCGAGCAGCGGCATGCAGGCGATGGTTCCGGCGGGCATGCCAGCAAGCACCAGAGTCGAAGGCCGGGGCTGGAAGGGGAAGGGGATTTCCGAGCCCATCAGCACCAGCGGTTGGTAGAGGTGCTGCGGGTCGGCACGCAGCCGCTCGGCCAGGAAGATCATGGGCGGGATGCCGACCCCGCCGCCGATCAGCACGGGGCGCGGCCGCGCCGGATGCGGCGTGAAGGGTTGGCCGATTGGACCAATGACGCTCACCGTGTCGCCGTTCTTGCGCGCGGCCAGTGCGCGCAGTCCGGGCCCGACGATTTTGTACAGCAGCTCGATCCAGCCGGCCTGCGGATCGGCGCGCATGATCGACAGCGGTCGGCGCATCGGAATGGCCGGATCGCAGGTGAGGTGCACGAAGCTGCCGGGTTCGGCGCGCGCCGCGCAGGCCGGCGCGGCAAGCCGCAGCACGAACTGATCGGCCGCGTACCCGATCTGCCGGACCACCCGGGCCTCCTCCAGGTGCAATGTGCCGCGGTTTTCCCGGCTCATGCGGCGCTTCTCCACGCCAGCACTTCCCGCAGCACGGCCATGCGGACCGCAACACCATTGCGCACCTGGTCACGAATGACCGAGCGGGGGCCGTCGGCGACTTCCGAGGCGATCTCAATGCCGCGATTCATCGGTTGCGGATGCATGACGATGGCGTCGGGCCGCGCCAGCGCGAGCCGCTCGGGCGTGAGCCCGTAACTGGCGTAATAGCGGTCGGCATCGGGCAGCTCGGCCTCTGCCATCCGTTCCTTCTGGATACGCAGCATCATTACGACATCCGCATCACGCACGCCCGCCTCGAGCGTCGTGTGGCGCGAGCAGCCGCTGAACTCCGTCGGTTCTGGCATCAGCACCGGTGGCGCGACGATGCGCAGGTCCGCGACCCCGAGCGTACGAAATACGTGCCATGCCGAACGGGCGACTCGCGAGTGGCGGATATCGCCGACGATCGCGATGCTCAGCGCCTCGAATCGACGTTTGTGCTGATAGACGGTGAGCGCATCGAGCAGTCCTTGCGTCGGATGTGCGACATGCGACTCACCGGCCGAGAGGATGCTCACATGTGGGGCAACGTGCCGCGCAACTGTCCCGGGTACGCCGGTCTCGGCGTCCCGGATGACCAACGCATCGACATGGAGCGATTGGAGCGTGTACACCGTATCGAGCATGCTCTCGCCCTTGACGCGCGAGGAGAGCTGCACTTCCAGGTTGACAACGTCTGCGCCGAGGCGCTTGGCCGCCAGCTCGAACGAGACGCGCGTGCGTGTCGAGGGTTCGGTGAACAGATTGGCGACCGTACAGCCGGCGAGCATGCGGCTGACCGGCGGCCGCTCGCCGAGCGGCCGGACGAGACTTTGCGCCTGCTCAAGCAGCCGCTCGATGAGCGCGCGTGGCAGACCCTCGAGGGTAATGAGGT
This sequence comes from Pseudomonadota bacterium, assembly GCA_021808195.1. The sequence goes on along the minus strand of JAKBCE010000020.1, from coordinate 26,164 downwards.
GGCGCAGCGAGCCGTCGGCGCGAAACGGATCAGTCATGCGGCCTCCGGCGCGGTAGTCCGCAATGGAGCGATCCGGGATCGATCGCGCGCGGGATCATGGGATTCATGGCAGTTCTTCTCCAGACTCTCCGGACAGCCAGCGTTCCAGGATCACTGCTGCCGCCGCGCTGTCGATGTCCTCACGTCGCAGTCGCCGTCGTTCGCCGCGCGCGCGGCGGCTCTTCAGCGCCTCGCTCGCTTCGAGAGATGAGAACCGCTCATCGACGAGGCTCACGGGCAGCGCAAAGCGGCGTTTGATTTCCTCGGCGAAACGACGGACACGCGGCAGCAGGGCGCCGGCTGTTCCATCGGCATTATACGGGGCTCCCACCACCACACGCCCGGGATTGAACGCACGCATCTCGCACCCGATCGCCTCCCAGTCCGGATCACCCTGGCGCGCGCCCACGGCGGGTCGTGGCGCGGCCGTGCCCGTCAGGCTGTCTCCGGTGGCCATGCCGATGCGTTTGAGTCCGAAGTCGAAGGCGATGAGGCGAAGGATCGGTTCAGGCATGTCCGGCGGTCAGGCTGAGCTGGCCGACGTTGATGCCGAGCAGCCGCCAGGCACCGCTCCAGCGTTCCGCGAACGGCAGTTCGAACACCACGCGGGCGTCGACCGGCACCGACATCCAGGCATTCTCGCGGATCTCGCGCTCGAGTTGCCCCGAATCCCAGCCGGCGTAGCCGAGAGCAATGAATGCGTCCTGCGGGCCCTCGCCGCGTGCCATCGCGGCGAGCACATCGCGCGAGGTGGTGACCTGGATGGTCTCGGACACTTTGTGCGTGTGATCCCACTGGCCGCCCGGTCGGTGCAGCACGAAGCCGCGGTCGGTATTCACCGGGCCGCCGCGCAGTACCGGCTGGGCAGCGATGTTTTCGCTGGAAGGTGTGATGCGCATCTGTTCGAGCACATCGGACAATCGCATCGGCAGCGGCTTATTGAGCACGATGCCGAGCGCGCCGCGATCGGTGTGTTCGCAAATGAGCGCAACGGTCTGCGCGAAATTCGGATCGGTGAGCGAGGGCATCGCGATCAGCAGGTGATTGGTCAGACTGGCAAAATTCTCCGCGCCCGGTTCCGTGCCCTCGCTCGTCGGTCCCTCGACAGGCACATCGCCCGCCTGCGCCTCGACCTGAAGCTGCGCATCGCTCGGTGGTTTGCCGCGGTCTTCGCCCATGCGTCCAGTATGGGGACGGACGGCGCGCGGCTCAAGGCATGCGCACCGATCCGCGCATCCGTCCACCCTTGAACTGCCACTCGTAGGTGAAGCGCAGGATCTGGTACCGACTCGCCAGGTTGGGGGGGAACGGATCGAACGGGCTGGCGATGCGCAGGATCGCAAGCGCCGCCTGATCAAGCGCCGGGTCGCCACTGGAGCGCGCGATGGCCGCGTGCACGAGGCGGCCATTGGCGCTGATGGCCACTGCGATTACCGGATCGGCGTGCGGGCCCGCCTCGCGTGCGGCAAGTGGAAAGTTCAGGGTGCCGATCCGCTCCACCTTGCGCCGCCATGCGACCAGATAGGGCGCGACGAGGGCCGAGCGGGTATCGGGGCTGACCCACAGCTCACGCTTCGGTCCGCGCAGTCGCGCCGGGCCGCTCGCGCTCGATCCGAGTGCGCCGTCGGCTCCCGGCGCGAGCGATCCGGCGAGCGACCCCGCTGCGCTGCTGATGCGGTACGTCACGCGGGTGCTCCAGCCGGTGGTGGTGAGCACGCGCTCCGCGCCGCCTTGGGCCGGTCGGCCCGGCGGTGCGGTCGCATGGCCGCCGCGAGCGGCGGCGGGTACCCCAGTGCGCAGCGCCGGCGTGTGCGGCGACACGTCGTGTTGCGTGTTGCCCGAGCCAAGCTGGGTGCGCTGTGCGAGGTAGGTGGCATTGGGGTTGCGTCGGGCGCTCGGCAGCTGATCGGAGACCAGCAGTACGCGCAAACCGGGTGCGCCCCGTCCGCCGGCCAGCGGCGTGCTGAAGGTCACCCCGAGAATGAGCAGTCCGTGCAGCAACGTGGCGAGAAATAGCATCGCCAGCAGACGGTCGCGCGGCGCGCGGCCGGACTGAATCGATGCGGATGGGGCAGCCATCGCCGCGATGTCACCGCCCCGCGGGCGCGAGCCGCCGCTCGATCGCCTCCATCAGGCGGCCGCCGATGTCGATCGGGTGCTGCTTTTCGATCTCGCGGATGCCGGTGGGGCTGGTCACATTGATTTCGGTGACGTATCCGCCGATCACATCCAGGCCCACGAACAGCATGCCCGCCGCCGCCAGCGTCGGGCCGATCTGCGCGGCGAGCCAGTGTTCCCGATCGGTGAGCGGGCGCACCTCGGCGCGGGCGCCGGCGGCGAGATTGCCGCGGTTATCGTGCGGCTGAGGGATGCGGGCCAAGCCGAAGGGCAATGGCTCTCCGTCGACCAGCAGCACGCGGGTGTCGCCCCCCGTGACGATCTCCGGCAGGTAGCGCTGCGCGATCGCAAAGCGCTGTCCGTAGTCGGTGAGCGTCTCGAATACCACCCCCATGTTCTTATCGTGCTGCTCAAGCACGAAGATCGAGCGTCCCCCCATGCCGTGCAGCGGCTTGCAGACGATCTTGCCGTGCTCGGCGAGAAAGGCCGCCATATCGTCCATGCTGCGGGTAATCAGCGTCGGGGCGCAGCATTGCGGGAACCAGGCCGTGTAGACCTTCTCATTCATGTCGCGCAGGCCCTGCGGCCGATTCACCACGCGCGCACCCTGGGATTCGGCCCGCTCCAGGATGTACGTGGTGTAGATGTATTCGGTGTCGAACGGCGGATCTTTGCGCATCAGCACGCCATCGAGCTGCCCGAGGCGCATGTTCTGCGGCTCGCCGAGCGCGAACCAGGCGGTGGGGTCGGCTTTGACGGTGAGCGGACGGCCGCGGCCCCAGGCGATGCCGTCGCGCAGCCACAGATCGCGCTGCTCAAAATAAACGAGCGACCAGCCGCGGGCCTGGGCCGCGAGTAGCATGGCGAGGGTCGAGTCCTTGGCGTAGTGAATGGCGCTGATCGGATCCATGATCACGCCAAGACGAGTAGGCATGGCGCGATGATGCCAGGACCCGCGGCCGCTGTCCGGCTCAGGCGCGAGTGCTGCCGGCTCGCACAACCCGTGACGCAGCGGGCATGGCGGGGGTCGGTCCGATATGTTAAAAGAAAATCTGCGCGAGTTCTCGGGGCCCGCAGCGCGCATGGCGCCGTTTCGGGCATTGCGTGTACGCTCGGGACCTGAGGCGGGAACCGCTATCGTGGCGGCCGCCCGAGCCTCCTCTCGACAGTATAAGGAGTTGCGTGGCCGTGAACGCCAGCAACACGAAGCTCCAGGGCCTGAAGGTCCTGGTGATTGATGACAGTAAGACGATCCGCCGTACGGCCGAGACGCTCCTTGCCAAAGAGGGGTGCGAGGTCTACACGGCCATCGACGGTTTCGACGCGCTCTCCAAGATCGCCGACCATCAACCGGACATCGTCTTTGTCGATATCATGATGCCGCGACTCGACGGCTATCAGACCTGCTCTCTGATCAAGCACAACAAGGTGTTCCGCTCCATCCCCGTGATCATGCTGTCGTCCAAGGACGGTCTGTTCGATCGTGCCCGTGGTCGCATCGTCGGCTCGGAGCACTATCTGACCAAGCCGTTCACCAAGGACGAGCTGCTCAGTGCAATCGAGACGCATATCGGGAGATGACGGCCATGGCGCTGATTCTGATCGTCGACGATTCGCCGACGGAAGTGCATGTGATGCAGACGGCGCTCGAGAAGCACGGGTTTCGAACCGCCGCGGCCGCCGATGGTGCCGAGGGCGTCCGTTTGGCGCGGGAGATGAACCCGGATCTGATTTTCATGGACATCGTGATGCCGGGCATGAACGGCTATCAGGCCACCCGCGCGTTGGTGAATGATCCGCGCACCCGGCAGATTCCCATCATCATGGTGACCTCCAAGGGACAGGAGACCGACCGGATCTGGGGGCTGCGCCAGGGGGCGGTGGATTACATGGTCAAGCCCGTCTCGCCGGACCAGCTGATCGCCAAGGCACGCCTGGCGCTGGCGAGCTGAGCGCTCCAGTCATGCTACACACGACACCTTTCCCATCCCGTACCGTGCTCGTGCCAACCCGCCATGAGTGACGCACCGCCGCTCGCATCCCTGCGTGACCGCCCGTTCGAGCTGCTCTGTGAGCTCGAGCGGCGCGCGCGCGCCGTCTCGGCGCAGCCCGGGCAGGACGTCGCCGCCGAGCGCGAGTGGGTCGGCGTCGCGCTGCGGATGGCCGGCGATCTGTATCTGGTGGCACGCGAGGAGACGCGTGAGGTGCTCGGCGTGCCCGCCGGGATCACCCGTGTGCCGGGTGCCAAGCCCTGGATCAAGGGACTGGCAAATGTGCGCGGTCAGTTGCTGCCGGTGATCGACCTGCGCCAGTTCCTCGGCAGCGGTGCGACCCCGATTGGGCGCACCACCCGTGTCGTGGCGGTGAACCATCGGGAAATTCCCGCCGGGCTCATCGTCGATGAGGTGCTCGGCTTCCGGCGTTTTGCCGAGGCGGAGTTTTCGGCCGATGCGCCGCCGACCATGGCGCGCTGCGAGCACTATCTTGCCGGAGCCTTCCGGCGTGGCACGGAACGCTGGCCGGTGTTGAGTCTGCGCGCCCTGCTGGAAAGCGCTGCGTTTGCGGAAGCGGCGGCATGAGCGAACAACCCGCCCTCGCCGCTCAATCGCGCACGCTCGCTGCGCTGCTCGCCGCCAGCGGCGGATTGACGCTGCTCGGTGCCGTGGGGGCTTACCTCGCCGCCGGCAGTGCAAGCGCTCCGCTTGAGCGGTTTGGCCCGCTCGCATTCGCCGCTCTGGCCGTGGCGCTGGTGGTCGCGGCCATCGTGCTGGCCGGACGTATTGCGAAGGCGGTGCAGGATCAACGCTTCGCCGCCGAGACGCAGCGCAAAGAGAACGACCGCAATCAGCAGGCCATCCTGCGCCTGCTCGATGAGCTCTCGAGCCTTGCCGACGGCGACCTCACGGTGCAGGCCACCGTCACCGAGGAGATCACCGGGGCGATCGCCGATTCCATCAACTACGCGGTGGATGCGCTGCGCGGCCTGGTGACCACCATCAATCATTCGGCGATCCAGCTCGACAGCGCCGCGCGCCAGACCCAGGCCCTCTCGCAGCACCTCGCCAAGGCGAGCAGCGCGCAATCAAAGCAGATCGCATCGGCTACGGAGTCTGCATCGGGCATGGCGAACTCGGTCGCTGAGGTCTCTGGCAATGCCGAGCGCGCGGCCGATGTGGCGCGTCATTCGGTGGAGATCGCCCATAAGGGCGGCGATGCGGTGCGGCGCACCATCGATGGCATGAACGCAATCCGCGAGACCATTCAGGAAACCTCCAAGCGCATCAAGCGCCTTGGAGAGAGCTCGCAGGAGATCGGCAACATCGTCGAGCTGATCAATGACATTGCCGAGCAGACCAATATCCTGGCGCTGAACGCCTCGATTCAGGCGTCGATGGCCGGTGAGGCCGGACGTGGCTTCGCTGTGGTGGCCGACGAAGTGCAGCGGCTCGCCGAGCGGGCCGCCAACGCCACCAAGCAGATCGAGGTGCTGGTGCGCACGATTCAGACCGACACGAACGAGGCGGTGGTCTCGATGGAGCGCAGCACCACCGACGTCGTCGGTGGTGCACTGCTTGCCGAGAATGCCGGTGCCGCTCTCGATGAGATCGAGCAGGTGTCGAATCAGATCGCGAGCCTCGTGCAGAACATCTCGGCGAGCGCGCGCGCCCAGGCGAGCGGTGCGCAGAACATTGCGCGCAACATGCAGGTCCTGCGCGAGATCAGCGTACAGACCGCCGAGTCGACCAACGCGACTTCGGCTGCCATCGCCCAACTGGCGGAGCTGTCGGCGGGCCTGCGCCGCGCAGCGGCCGGATTCCGCCTGCCCGGCGGTCCGCTGCCGGGCGCCACCGGCGCGTACAAGCGTCCGGACAACGTCGCGGCTGCAAGCCGTGCCGCCCCTATCACTGCCGCGGGCGGCAACTGAGCCCTCTGCCCGGAGCCACTGGATGTCGGAAGTCGCTTCGCAGACGCTCGAGCTTGTTGGGCATGAACTCGCCCACACGCTGGGGGAGGCTCGTGCCGCCATAGAAGGCTACGTCGAGCAGCCGGACAACGCCGCGCTGCTCGAGCGCTGCAAGCAGGAACTGCATCAGGCGCAGGGCGTGCTGCGCGTGCTCGAGATCTACGGCGCGGCCTTGCTCGCCGAGGAAATGGAGCTGGTGGCCGACTACCTGCTCGCCACCGTGAGTGAGCGTAAGGGGCAGGCCGAGAGTCTCGATGCGCTGCTGCGCGCCCTGGTGCAGCTGCCGGGGTACCTGGAGCGGGTGCTCGCTGGCGGCCGCGACATCGCACTCGTTCTGCTGCCGCTGCTGAATGACCTGCGGGCCGTGCGTGGCAGCGCGCTGCTGTCCGAGGGCACGCTGCTGCTGCTGAACCTGAAGTCCGACAAGCAGGCGCAGCCTCAGGCGGCCTCGCCCGGCGAGCCGCAGCTGGGCGTTGAGCAGTGGTGCCGGCGGTTGCGTGCGCAGTTCCAGGCGGGGCTGATCGGCTGGATTCGCGGCGAGCGCGTCGAGCAGAACCTCGGCGCGTTGGCGACGGTGGCCGAGCGGTTGGAGAAGGCCGCGACGCGCCAGCCGGTATTCCAGCTCTGGTGGGTGGTGGGCGCGGTGATCGAGGCGCTGCGCGAGGGTGGGCTCGAGGGCGGGGTATCGATCAAGCGGCTGCTCGGATTGGCGGACCGAGAGATCCGCCGGCTGTACGAGCTCGGCGAGCCTCGCTATTGCCAGAGTCCACCGGTCGATCTGTTGAACAACCTCCTCTATTACGTTGGCCGCTCGAGCAGCAACGGTACGCGTGTCGCGGCGGTGCGGGCGTCGTTTCGCCTGAATGAACTGCTCCCGGTGGATGAGAGCATCGAGCAGGAACGGGAAAGTCTCTCCGCGCCCAACGTCAAGCTGATGCAGACGGTGGCGGTCGCCATTCGCGAGGATCTGGCCAAGGTCAAAGAAGTCCTCGAGCAGTATGGGCGCCGCGGGGTGAGCCAGGGCGAGGAACTGCGCCCGCAGGTCGCGCTGCTGCGCAAGATCGGCGACACGCTCGGTGTGCTCGGGCTCGGCGCACAACGCTCCGCCGTGCAGACCCAGACCGAACGGCTCGAACGGATGCTGGAGAGCGCTGTGCCGGCCGACGAGGCCTTGCTGGTGGACATTGCCGCAGCCCTGATCGCAGTCGAGGACCGCCTCGATGACAACTTGGTCGGGATGATCCGGCCGTCCGCAGCGCCCGAGAGCGAGGGGCCGGGGGAGGACCGCGAATTCCAGCAGGTGCAGGCTGCCGTGCTGCGCGAGTGCATCCAGAATCTCACCTGGATCAAGGAGGCGATCACGCAAAGCATCGGTGGCTCACCGGATGCTGCGGCGCTCGATAACTGGCAGGGTCTGGTGACAGGGTTGAAGGCCGCGTTGTTGATGCTGGGCAAGACGCGGGCTGTGGAGATCGTCGAGGGCATTGCGATCCACCTGCGTCGAATCATGCGTGCCAGTGCGCCGGCAGTACCGCCAGGCTGGCTGGACCGGCTGGCGGATGCGATTGTCAGTCTCGAGTACTACATGGAAACGCTGCAGGCCGGGCGCAGCGATCCGTGGTACATGCTGGATAACGCCCAGTCCTGTCTGCAGTTCCTAGAGCACACCCCGCAGAGCATGCCGCTTGCGGCCATCGAGCCATCGGCGTTCGCCAAGACGGTGCTCATGAGCCCCGCGGGCGAGACGCAGGCCATGATCACCGTGGCGGACCTGGCTCCCGTTCCCGCCGCGCCCGTTGCGGCGGCGGAATCCTCAACCGCCAAATTGACGGCGCTCGCCGCGAGCGCCAGTCCCGAGCTGGTCAGACTGTTCATCGAAGAAGCGCACGAGGAGCTGGCGCGGATCCGGCGCCATTTCCCGCTCTGGGATCAGAACCCGCTCGATCGTGAGGCGCTCGAGATCGTGCGCAGGGCGTTTCACACCCTCAAGGGCAGCGGACGCATGGTGGGGGCGCGCGAGCTCGGCGAGCTCGCCTGGTCGGTCGAGAGCCTGCTCAATCGGCTGCTCGATAACACCTTGACCCGCAGCCCGGCGATTCTCGAGGAGCTGCGCCAGGCCATCGCTGCGCTGCCGCAACTGATCGAAAACCTGCAATCGGGCCGCCCCGTCGCCACCGATGTGGCCGGTATCACGGCCACCGCGCATGCGATGGCGGCTGGCCGCGAACCCGAGGGTCCGGAGGGCTCTGCAGCGCCGCCGCCGCTGCAGACCGAAGCGCAGGGGACGAGCGAGCCGCAGAGCGAGGCGGCTGTGCCAGCGGGTATGGATGAGGCGCTGCGCGAGATCTACGCGCGCGAAACCGAGACGCATGTGGCGACGATCCGCGCCTACCTCAAGGGCGAAGTTCAGGCGCCCGAGCCGCACGCGCTGCCCGAGGATGTCTATCGCGCCTGTCATACTCTGGCGGGCAGCTCGAAGGCGGCGCAGGCGCGCCATGGCGTGCGCCTCGCCGAGCCGCTCGATCATTGGATCCGGCGCGTCTTCACCAGCGGCGTCGGACTGCGCAGTGAGGATCTGACCCTGCTCGCTGACTGCATGAGCGCGATGGAGTCGGTCGCCGAGCATCTCGAGGAGCCGACCGGCTATTTCGCGAGCCACCTGCTGTTGATCGAACGGTTGGCCGAAGCGGAGAAGGCGCTCGATGCGCGCATCGCGGCCGCGGAGGCACAACCGGAGGAGTTGCCCGCATCACCCGGCACGGCGGCGCCGGCGAGCGTCTCGGCTGAGCCGCCGCCGGTGCCGGTCGAGCCCGTCGTCGACTACGACCCGGAGGTGGCTGCGGTTTTCACCGAAGAGGCGCTCGAGCTGATCGAGGGCTCGGAGCGCGCGCTCGGGCAGTGGCGCGCCGCCGCCGGCAGCGCTGAGTGTGCTTTTGCGCTGAAGCGCGCGCTGCACACGCTCAAAGGGGGGGCGCGCATGGCCGGCATCATGGCCATGGGCGATCTGTCGCACGAGCTCGAGACGCTGGTCGGACACGCCGAAAGCGGTGGTCTCGCTGCGGATGAGGCCGTGTTTGATGTCATTCAGTCGAGCCTCGATCATCTCGCCGGCATGCGCGAGGCCGTGGTCAACGGGCAAGGGGTCGCTCCAGCGCAGGGGATGGTCGCCCGCATTCGCGCACTGACCCAGCCGGGTACCCCGCCGCCGACGGTGCCGCCGCTGTCCGAAGGCGTTTGCGCGGAGCCCGCACAGAGCGAGGCCATCGTGACGGCGACCGAGCCCGAGCCGGGCAGCGAGTCGTCCGCGCCTGCCATCGCGGCACTGACGGCGGTGCCGCAGTCCCCGCCGGCCGACGCGGCGGAGCCGCCCGTGCAGCCGGAATTCGAGCCACCGGTGCTCGCGCCCGCCGGGCTCGAACCGCTCTCCGAAGTGCCGATCGAGCTCGACGATGCGCTGGCGGTGCAGGGCGCGGAAATCGAGAGGCTCATCGGGGGTGCCGTCGATCCGGATGCGGTGCCGGTGCTGCAGGTCGTGGCGGGCGAACAGACTTCGACGTTTCCCACGCCGGCCGAGCCTCTGCCACCGAGTGTGCCGGCCGAGACGCTGGCCACGCCTTTGCCGGTACCGCCGGGGCGCGAGCCGGTCGCGCCGGCGGAGCGACAGGAGATGGCGCGGGTCGATGCCGAACTGCTCGACAAGCTGCTCAACGTGGCCGGTGAGGCGAGCATCGCCCGCTCCCGGCTCGACCAGCAGGTCAGTTCCATCGACTTCAATCTCGGCGAGCTCTCGCGCACCGTGACGCGCTTGAAGGAGCAGCTGCGCAGCCTCGAAATCGAGACCGAGGCGCAGATTCTGCACCGTCACGATCCGGATACTGGCCATCGCAGCGATTTCGATCCGCTCGAGCTCGACCGGTATTCCTCCATTCAGCAGTTCTCGCGCGCGCTGGCCGAGACGGCCAACGACGTGGCCAGTCTGCAGCAGCTGCTCGAGAACCTCACCAAGGATGCCCATACCCTCCTGCAGCAGCAGGCGCGGACCATGACGGAGCTGCAGAACGGCCTGATGCGCACGCGTATGGTGCCGTTCCAACAGCATGTGCAACGCCTCGCGCGCATTGTCCGGCAGGCAGCGGCCGACACGGACAAGCGGGCTGAGCTGGTCGTCGAGGGTGCCGCCGGTGAACTCGATCGGCAGGTGCTCGAGCGCATGCTGCCGCCGTTCGAACACATGCTGCGCAATGCGGTGGTGCACGGCATCGAATCGCCCGCGGAGCGCCTGCAGCGTGGCAAGTCGCCCGCCGGGCGCATCGAGTTGCAGTTGCGCCGCGAAGGCGCTCAGGTCGTGGTGCGCCTCAGCGACGACGGCGCAGGCATGAACCTCGAAGCGATCCGGGCGAAGGGTCGGGCGCTCGGCTTGATTGCCCCCGGACCGGTAAGCGACGAGGAGGCCATGCAGCTCATTCTCGAGCCCGGATTCTCCACCGCCGGCACCGTGACGCAGCAGGCGGGCCGAGGGGTCGGCATGGATGTGGTCGCCACCGAGATCAAACGGCTCGGCGGCGCGCTGCACATGCAGACCTATCCGGGTACCGGCACGGAATTCACGATTCGTCTGCCGTTCACGCTCGCGATCAGCCACGCGCTGATCGCCCGCACCGCAGATGAGCTCTACGCGCTGCCGCTGCCGACCGTCGAGGGCGTACTGCGGCTGCCGCTCGAGCAGGTCAATCAATATCTGGGCGCCGAGAGCGCAGCGTTCGAACACGGCGGCCAGCGCTACCGTTTTCAGCATCTGGCAGTGTTCGTCGGTCTGCCGCCCTCGCCCCTTCCGGCTCAGGATGCGACCGTACCGGTGGTGCTGGTGCGGGCCGGTGAGCACTCCACGGCGCTGGTGGCCGATGAGCTGCTCGGTAACCGCGAGATCGTCGTCAAGTCGGTCGGCCCGCAGATTGCCGGGATCCGCGGTATTTCGGGGGCGACGATCCTCGGTGACGGCCGCATCGTCATCATTCTCGACATCGGTGCGCTGGTTCGCGCCGAGTGGCGCGGTCGCGGCCTCGCGCCGGCCGAGCGGGACAAGGCCGATCGGCGTATTTTTGCGCTGGTCGTGGATGATTCGATCACCGTGCGTCGCGTTACGCAGCGTCTGCTCGAGCGCAACGGCATGCGTGTGCTGACCGCGCGGGATGGCATGGATGCGGTTGCACTGCTGCAGGATCATGTGCCGGACATCATCCTGCTCGACATCGAGATGCCGCGCATGGATGGCTACGAAGTAGCCGCGCACGTGCGCAACGATCCGCGTCTGCGCGAGGTGCCGATCATCATGATCACCTCGCGCGTCGGGGAGAAGCACCGGGCGCGGGCGATCGAATTCGGCGTCGACGATTATCTGGGCAAGCCCTACCAGGAGACCGAACTGCTGGAGGCGATTGGCCCGCTGGTCGAGCGTGCACGCGCGAGTCGGCGCACCGGCACCAGCGACAGTGTCGAGCCCGGACCGGCCGCGGCCCAGGGCGAGTGACGGAGGCGCCATGGCCGAACGGGTCCAGGAAATCTACAGCCTGCTCATCCCGCTCGCGGAAGGGCGCCTGATCGTGCCGCGCGCCTGTGTTGCGGAAGTGGCCGGGTTGCCGGTGCCTTCGGAAATGACTGGTGCGCCACCGTGGTACATCGGCATCGTGCCCTGGAACGGCCGGTCGGTACCCCTGGTGTCTTTCGAGGGGGCGTGCGGCAAGAGCATTCCGCCGGGCTCGGGTCGCTCCCGCATGGTGGTGTTCGTCGCGCTGGGCACGCGCATTGCGCACTTTGCGATCGTTTCGCAGGGTTTCCCGCAGCTGGTGCGGCTGAGCTCGGACGTGATCCGGCCGGGCACGGCAAGTTTCCCGGAGCGCTCGCCGGTGCTTTGCCAGCTGCGCATGGCCAACGAGACACCGTTGGTGCCGGATCTGGAGCGGCTCGAGGAGATGATCGCAGACGAGACGCGCGTGCTGTCCTGAGCGCGCCCCGATCCGCTGAGGCGCTTAACCGAGCGCTGTAAGCACCTGCGCGTGCAACCGGCCGTTGGTGGCGAGCACCGAAGTGCTTGCCAGCGTCAGTTCCGCCCCGGCGAGGTCGGTGAATGTGCCGCCTGCCTCACGCACGATTACGGCGAGTGCGGCAATGTCGAGAATGCTGACGTCCGATTCGATGACCACGTCGAGCGCGCCGCTCGCCAGCAGGTGGTAGTGCAAGAAGTCGCCGTAGCCCCGGATGCGGTTCACCTGGCCGATCAGGTTGCCGAGCTTGCCCCACTGTGCCGAGCGGGCGAGGCTCTTGAGATTGCCGGTCGACACGATGCTCGCGCCGAGCTCGGCCGTGGTGCTGACCCGGATAGGGCGCTCGTTCAGGTAGGCCCCGCCGCCGTGCTCGGCCCAGGCGAACTCCCCATAGGCCGGGGCGCTCGAGACACCGAGCACCAACCGGCCGCCACGCAGCAACGCAATCTGGGTGGAGAAGAACGGACACTCGCGCACGAATGACTTGGTTCCGTCGATCGGGTCGACCAGCCAGACGCTTTCAGCCCCCAGATCGTGCTGGCCGGTCTCCTCACCGTAAAAGCCGTACCCGGGGAAGCGCGCGGTGAGGATGGCGCGGATCGCCTCCTCGGCGCGCACGTCCGCCTCGGTGACGGGTGTCTGATCGGCCTTGGTGCGGATCTGCAGATTGCGCTGGTAGAAGCCGCGGATGATGTCGGCGGCGGCGCGGGCTGCATCCAGGGCGGCTTGGAGTTCCGGTGAGGGCATATGGGTGAGGGCGCTGGTGGAGCCCCAAATTGCCGTCCGCCGGCGCAGCTGTCAATCGCATGCTCTGGCACAATGGTGGCCGAGGTGGATCATGGGCAATCGACTCAGCAAGATTTACACGCGCACCGGCGATGACGGCACCACCGGCCTCGGTGACGGCACGCGCGTGCGCAAGGACAGCGCGCGGGTGGAGGCCTTCGGCACGGTAGATGAACTCAACAGCGTGCTCGGCACGCTGCTCGCGCAGCCGGCTCTCGCCGCGGGGATCGCCGAGTGTCTCACCGAGGTGCAGCACCAGCTTTTTGATCTCGGCGGGGAATTGTGTATTCCCGGGCACGTGGTCCTCGCGGCGGCGCAGGTGGAGTGGCTCGAGCGCACCCTCGATGCCTTCAACGCAGATCTACCGCCGTTGAAGGAATTCATCTTGCCCGGCGGCGGGCCGGCCGCCGCGCTCTGTCACCTGGCCCGCACCGTTGCCCGCCGCGCCGAGCGGCGGGTGTGGACACTGGCCCGCACGGAAACGGTCAATCCGCACGCGCTGCACTATCTGAACCGGCTCTCCGATCTGCTCTTCGTGCTCGCCCGGGTGCTGGCCCGCCATGAGCGCGGCGGCGAGGTGCTCTGGCGGCACGAGCGCGCGGGCTGAGCGAGCTTGCCCGGGGGGGCGTGCCGCGCCCCGGGCGCAACTTTCCGCGCGCGGGCGTGTTCTGCGTTCATTCGCAACCGGAGAGGCTTATGAACCGCATGACCCGACTCGTCTTGAGCGGTCTGTCCGTCTACCTTGCCGTCGGGCTCGCAGCGCTGGGCGCGGTGTGCCCGAGGCTGGCGCACGCCAGCGGCAACGCGAGGGTCGAACGGACTTATCCGTGGCATTCCGATTCGCTGGTCCTCGCCGTACCTGCCGACGTGCAATACCATCCGGGCACGACGTGGCGACTGACCATCAGCGCACCGCCGCGTACCCTACGCGAGCTCGTGGTCAGTCATGGCCGGATCGGCGCCAAGCCGCACTCGTGCTTTTCGCTGATCCCGTTCTGCATCAGTTTCGGCACCGGGGTTGAAGACACGGTGCACGTGGACCTCACCGGCCCGGCGTTGCGTGTGATCGACGTCGCCGGTAGTGCGAACATCCAGCTCGATCAACTGCATCAGGATCGACTTGTCTTGACGATCAACGGCAGTGCCGCGGTGCATGGTACGGGCAACGTCAATGATCTCTCCGTGGTGATTCACGGGGCGGGTAATGTGCACCTCGGGCAGTTGAGCGTGCAGCGGGCGCGCGTTCGCATCGAAGGAAGCGGCAATGTTGCGATCGCGCCGACCGACAGCGTGTCTGTTCGCATCGAGGGCGCGGGGAAGGTGCGATTGCACTCGAATCCGGCACACGTCTCGACTCAGATCGAGGGTGCCGGTTCCGTGTCGCGCGTTCCGGCCGGCTAGGCTGGCGAGCGCGGCCGGGCTCTCGACGCTACGCGGTGAGCTGACGTTCGAGCTGCGTCCGCGAGAACAGGCCGCGAACGATCGTGCCGCCGTGTTCGGCGCGCTCGAGCACGACGATGTGCGTCGGGGCGCGTTGGGCGCCGAAGTGCTCGGCAATATCCTGAACGCATGCGGTCCGTACCGCCTCCCAGTCCAGGGTGGGCATGCGCTCCCAGGGTGTCATGATGTGGCCGACCTGAATCTCGTCGTGACGCGTGAAGCCGGCATTGTTCAGGAACTGCAGGGGACGCTCTCCCTGGATGTCGTAGGAGGTGATCAGGCCGATCACTCTGTCTGCGCGTATCACCAGTAACGCCCTGACGCCAGCCACCATCATGTCGCGCAGCGCTTCATCGATCAGTCGCTCGGCACTGACGAGCACGGGGTTCTGCATGGAAAAATCGGTCATGACGCGTATGGCCGGGTCGTGCGGAGCGACGCGCGGCCGTTTCGGCGGCGCAGGCCGGCGCGGCGCCTCGAGCGTCGCGATCTGCAGTGGCTCAACGGGACGCGAGCGGACGTCGGGCTCATCGCTCGCGGATTCTAGGTCGAACATCATTCGCCTCCCTTCAGTCTGCGGCGCATCTGTGCGGCGCATCTGCGTTGGCAGCGGCGCGGTGATTGGGCACTCCTCTTTGACCCAAGCGCGGCGCAGAGTTCCGCAACCAAGCGGCGCAATCGGTTCGATTGTGGATTGAATCGCATCGCCCAAAAAACAGGGCCGCATGATGACTCATGCGGCCCTGTCTCCCCCCTCGACCCGTGCTCGGCTGATCCGCCGCGCAATCCTCGATGCTGCTCTCCGACGCTTTTTTAGGTGCAGCGATGTTGCGTCGATGGTATCCCGCCCATAGTCTTAGTCAAGCAATTTCCCTGATCCGTTGCGATCACGCAACGTTCACTCGGCCAGCTCCTGCATGCCGCTGCGCAGCAGGGCTCGCCAGCGAGTCCAATCGAAGGCCGGGCCGGGATCGCTCTTGCGTGCCGGTGCGATGTCGCTGTGTCCGGTGATGCGCTCGCTTGCCAAGGTGGGGTAGGTGGCCAGAAGTCTCGCCACCAGCGCGGCGAGGCTCTCGTATTGCGCATCGGTATAGGGGGTCGTGTCCGTTCCTTCGAGCTCGATGCCGATCGAGAAGTCATTGCAGGCCGGGCGGCCCTGGTACTGAGATTGGCCGGCGTGCCAGGCACGCCGGCCGAAGCTGACGTACTGAGTCAGTGTGCCGTCGCGCCGCACCAGAACATGCGCCGAGACGCGCAGCCCCGCTACCTCGCGCAGGCTCCCCGGCGCATCCCGGGGCACATTGCCGGTAAACAACCGGTCGATCCACGGGCCGCCAAACTGACCCGGCGGCAGGCTGATCCCGTGGATGACAATCAGCTCCGGCAGTACCCCTGCGGGGCGTGCATCATGATGCGGCGAGAGCACTTGGCGCACGCCGGCCAGCAAACCAGTGGCGGTATCGATTGCAGGGGAGCGAATCGCAGTGCTCACGGATAGTGCGGCGGGGGCGCATCCCGCCTTGCAGGCCGATCATGCCACAATCGTCGTATGCGAACTGCGGATGTCACCCGTCTGAAACGCGATCTGCGTCGCCGCGGGCACTCCGCGTGCCCAGTGTGGATTGATGGGCCGGCATGCCGTGTGTGCGCCGCTGCTCGTCGAGGCGTTGAGGCTGCCGCATGCGCGTGACCCGCGTCCATGTGCCGGGCCCGCTCAGCCCGCACGGCCGCTGCGCCATTCAGGGCGAGACGGCCGGACACATCTCACGGGTGCTGCGCCTCGGGGTGGGTGCTGAGCTCGCTGTGTTCGACGGTGTGGGCGGGGAATACGCCGGCCGGATCGAAGCGGTGCGCAAAGGCGAGGTGCTCGTCGCGCTCGGCGAGCGGCAGGAGCGCCAGAGCGAATCGCCGTTGCAGCTGACGCTCGCCCAGGCGGTCTCGCGCGGGGAGCGCATGGATTGGGTCGTGCAGAAGGCCGTCGAACTCGGGGTCACCGGCATCGTGCCGGTGCTGAGCGAGCGCAGCGTCGTGCGGCTCGATGAGGCACAGGCGCGCAACAAGCAGCGTCATTGGCAGCGCATTGCGGTGGCTGCCTGCGAGCAAAGCGGACGCAGTCAGGTTCCCGAGGTCAGCACGCCGCTTTCGCTCAGTGCCTGGCTTGCTGCGCTGCCCGCCGGGGGCGTGCGGGTGCTGCTCAGTCCGCAGGGCGCCGCGGGCCTCGCCGCGCTGCCGAGTGCGGCAGCCGAGGTGCTCGTGCTGATCGGGCCAGAGGGTGGCCTTGCCGAGGCCGAGGTGCGTGCGGCCGCTGCGAGCGGATTCGAGTCGGTGCGTCTCGGTCCGCGTGTGCTGCGCACAGAGACGGCAGCCGTCGTCGCGCTGGCGCTGCTGCAGCAACGCTTTGGCGATCTCTGAGGGCGGCTCTCAGGGCTGCAGTCGGCTCACTTGCCAGGCCGAGGCATCGAACCCCGTCTCGACTGGCCTCAGCTGTCGGTTCCAGAGCAGCCGATCGTGAATGCGCGCCGCGCCCTCCACCCACAACTCCACCGATTCGGCCCACAGGCGGTAACCGCCCCAGTGTGGCGGTCTTGGAATCTTTCCCGCGAACGGTGTTTCGGTGGGCACCGAGTCGGGCGGCGGCGCCCCGAAGCGTTCCGCCGTTGCCGTGAGTGCGCGTTCGAGCGCTTGGCGCGATTCGGCCGGCTGGCTCTGAGCACTGGCCCACGCGCCGAGTCGGCTTTGCCAGGGGCGCGAGGCGAAGTACTCGTCGCTGTCCTGCGCCGGTGCGCGCACCACCGGACCCTCCACGCGTACCTGCCGATGCAGCGTGTCCCAATGAAATACCGCAGCAGCTCGGCCGTTGACGGCGAGCTCCTGGCCCTTGCGGGACTGGTAGTTGGTATAGAACGCAAGATAGCCCGGTGCGACTGCAAGGCCCTTACACAGCACGACTCGCGCCGAGGGGAGACCCGCAGCGTCGCAGGTGGCGAGCACCATGGCGTTCGGATTGGGCTGAATGTGCAGAGCGCGGGCTTCGGCGAGCCACCGCGCGAGCACGGCGAGTGGGTCGGCGGGTGCAGGGCCCGCGGACAGTTCAGTGAGCGTGGACATGCCTGATATGGTAAAGGATCGGCGCCGCCGCACGACAGAATCGAAATTCGACTTGCGATGCCGACGCCGGCTCGCTACAAGTAAGGCAGATGCGAACTGCTTTACGGTTTCGGATAGTCCAGCATGAGTGGCGATGATGTGACTCTGGATGATTTGCGCCGCAGGCTCACGGAGCTCGACCGCCAATTCATCCGGCTGGCGGCCGAGCGCAAGGCGTTGAGCGCGCAGGTGGCGCGGGTCAAGCGTGCCACCGGGCATCCCACCCGCGATTATGGCCGCGAGCGCGAAGTGATCATGGGCGCGCGCGATGCCGCAGCCGAGCTTGGCCTCTCGCCGGCGCTTGCCGAGGAGTTGCTGCGGCTGCTGATCCGCGCCTCACTCACGACGCAGGAGCAGGCGAGTGTCGCGGCGCACGGCGCCGGCTCGGGTCGTCGCGCACTCGTCGTCGGCGGCGGCGGCAAGATGGGCCGCTGGTTCGTACAGTTTCTCAGTTCGCAGGGCTTTAGCGTCGAGGTGGCCGATCCGCATGGCGGTGTCGACGGCGTGCCGCGCGTGGCTGATTGGCACCAGAGCGATCTGTCGCAGGATTTCATCGTGCTCGCGACGCCGCTTGGTGCGACCGATGCCATCCTGCGTGATCTGGCGCTGCGCCGCCCGCGCGGCGTCATCTTCGATGTTGGTTCGCTCAAATCCCCCCTGCGTGCAGGGCTGCAGGCGCTGCGCTCGCACGGCTGCCGGGTTGCCTCGGTGCATCCGATGTTCGGACCGGATACCGAACTGCTCTCCGGCAGGCATGTCATTTTTGTCGATCTCGGCCATGCCGAGGCGCTGTCCGCGGTGCGCGAACTGTTCGCCCCGACGATGGCCGAGCAGGTGGTGATGAGTCTCGATGACCACGACCGGCTGATCGCCTATGTGCTCGGGCTGTCGCACGCGGTGAATATCGCGTTCTTCACTGCGCTTGCCGAAAGCGGCGAGGCGGCACCGAAACTGGCGCGCATGTCGAGCACGACCTTCGATGCGCAGCTCGACGTGGCGAGCTGCGTGGCGCAGGAGAGCCCCGACCTGTACTACGAGATCCAAAGTCTCAATGATTATGGCGCGGAGTCACTCGCGGCACTGCTCAAGGCCGTCGAGCGCATCCATACGGCCGTGCTCTCGCGCGATCACGACACATTCGGCGCCCTGATGCGTCAGGGCCGCGATTATCTCGCCGACCGCCGCTCGGTCGCCGAGCGGCGCGCCTAGAGGATGCGAACGGAATGAGCGCCGAGGGGTCAGACGAGGGCATGACGAGCGACATCATCGATGCGGATGGATTCCGCGCGAACGTGGGCATCGTGCTCATGCGCCGCGATGGCGATGTATTTCTCGGCCGCCGTGCCGGCGGCAAGGGCTGGCAGTTCCCGCAGGGCGGGATTCGCACCGGTGAGAGTCTCGAGCAGGCCGTGTTCCGTGAGTTGCACGAGGAAGTCGGCCTCGCGGCCCCGGATGTCGAGTTGCTCGGGCGCACCGCGCGCTGGCTGCGCTACCGCCTGCCGCCACGCTACATCCGGCGCAACCGGCACCCCTTGTGCATCGGGCAGAAGCAGCGCTGGTTCCTGCTGCGGCTGCGGCACGAGGTGGCGGCCTTCGACTTTGAGAGCACTGCCGAGCCGGAATTCGACGAGTGGCGCTGGGCGGATTTCTGGGAGCCGGTGCGCGAGGTGATCTACTTCAAGCGCAGGGTCTATCAGCGTGCGCTCACGGAGCTGGCGCCCATGGCTTTCCCGACCGGACAGCCAGCGTTGCCGCAATGGTGGAATGAGTTCACCCAGCGCTCACGCCCCGTGCCGGCGATGGACAAGAGACCGTGAATCAGCCGGCGCCCGCCACCGATTCCGACGAGCGCCGCAGACCCTGGCAGCGGCGCTCGATGCGCATCGGGTTGGCGCTCGGTGCGGCAGTAGTGCTTTACCTGGCGTTTGAGATCGGCCGCTTCAGTGCCGGGTACAGCATTCTGGCCGCGCTGCACGAGCACGATGTCCTGCGCGGGCAGATCGCGGCGCTGCGGGGAAATAATCGCGCCCTGCAGGCCCACGTCGTCGAGCTGCAGACGCTCAACGCCGGGCATGCCCACGCGGAGCAGGTCGTCACCCGGACCATCGCCCAGCTGCAGGCTCAGATCGCCCGGCAGCAGGAGAAACTGGCTTTCTATCGCGGCGTGGTCGCACAGGGGGCGCCGCCGGTTGGGCTGCGCGTCGGGGAAGTGCTGCTCTCGGCGGGCAAACGGCCGCTGCACTTTCACGTCGACATCTCATTGCTGCGAGCCGACCGCCCCGACGGCGAGGTCAGCGGGGCGCTGAGCTTCACGGTCGAGGGACAGGGCCCGGGCGAGACCACGCTCGGCAACCGGACGTTGACCGGCAAGCCGACCGATCTGAAATACCGCTTTCGGTATTACCAGGAATTCAAAGAGGTCATTGTCCTGCCGCCCGGGTTCAGGCCGCTGCGTCTCACCGTCACGGTCCGCTCAAGCCGTACGAACATCGCGCCGCTCGTGCAGTCCTATCCATGGAGCGCCGTCTCGGTCCCCTAGGCCGCCTCGAGCCGCCCGCGGCAGGGGATTTTGACCTCAGCGCCCTCAGCTCCTAGACTGCCGGCATGAATACCACCGAACTCACCTCAGACGTTGAGCTCATCTTCACCGACGCGGCCGCGCGCAAGGTCGGCGAACTGATCCGTGGCGAAGGCAATCCCAATCTGATGCTGCGGGTGTTCGTGCAGGGCGGCGGCTGCTCGGGTCTTCAGTATGGCTTCGAATTCGATGAGCAGGTCCAGGATGGGGATGCCTGTGTCGAAAACCAGGGCGTGAAGCTGCTTGTCGACCCGATGAGCGCGCAGTATCTGATGGGAGCAGAGATCGATTACCGCGAGGGGCTCGACGGAGCGCAGTTCGTGATCCGCAACCCCAACGCGACGACCACCTGCGGCTGCGGCTCCTCGTTCTCCGCCTGACCGGCGGCTCGCAGCGTGCCTCCGGCCCCCCGCGCAACCCGCACGCTGCGCCCCGCCGACCGCACCCGCCCCGATGTCCTCGCGGCGGTTGACCTGGGCTCTAACAGCTTCCACATGGTCGTGGCGAAGTACTCCCACGGCCAGCTGGTCATCATAGACCGGCTGCGCGAGATGGTGCGGCTCGCCTCGGGCGTGGAGGAGAACGGCGAGATCGATGCTGCGGTGGCCGAGCGCGCCATCGTTTGTCTGCAGCGCTTCGGTCAGCGGCTGCGCGCCATGCGCGCCGGCAGCGTGCGGGCCGTGGGCACCAGTGCCTTGCGCCTGGCGCACCACAAGAAGAAATTCCTGGCGCGTGCGCGGGCCGCACTCGGGCATCCGATCGAAATCATCTCCGGCCGGGAAGAGGCGCGCCTGATCTACGCGGGCGTCGCGAGCAATCTGCCACCCGAGCCCGGGCGACGCCTGATCGTGGACATCGGCGGTGGCAGCACCGAGCTGATCATCGGCCAGGGTCTGCGCCCGCTCGAGCTGGAAAGCCTGCGCGTCGGTTGCGTGGTCGTCAGTGAGCGCTTCTTCGGGGACGGGAAGATTTCCGCCAAGCGTATGGCGGCAGCCCGACTCGCTGCGCGGCTGCAGCTCGCGCCGCTGCGCAGCGCATTTC
This sequence comes from Pseudomonadota bacterium, assembly GCA_021808195.1. The sequence continues at coordinate 5,010 of JAKBCE010000020.1, read as the reverse complement.
GCGAGCGCGGCTGGCTGCACTGCGCCGGCAGCTCCGGCACGGTCCGTGCCATCGGCGAGGCCGTGCGCGAAATTAATCCGCGCGCCACGCGGATTACGGCGGCCAGCCTCGAGCGGCTCGTCGAGGCCGTGGTCTCGGCCGGGCACACGCGCTCGCTCGGCCTGGCGTCGATCACCGAAGACCGCCGACCGGTGTTTCCCGGCGGCCTTGCAATTCTCGCCGAGGTTTTCGCTGTCCTCGGGCTGAAGGAGATGCGCATTGCCGACGGCGCGCTGCGCGAAGGACTGCTCTTTGACATGATCGGCCGCAAAACGGCCGAGGACGCCCGGGAGCGAACCGTGCGCAGCATGCAACTGCGCTACCACGTCGACTCCGAGCAGGCCGAACGCGTCGCCGCGACGGCGCTGCGATTTCTCGAGCGGGCCGGACCGTCGTGGCGGCTGCGCGGCGAGCCCGCGGCCGAACTGGTGTTGAAGTGGGCAGCCCGGCTGCATGAGATCGGCTTGGACGTCGCGCACAGTGGTTATCATCGCCACGGCGCCTATCTGCTCGAAAACGCCGACATGCCGGGATTTTCCCGCGGCGAGCAAAGCCTGCTCGCCCGCGTGGTGGGCGCACACCGCCGCAAACTCTCGCGCGACGGGCTGGCCGAGCTGGTGCCGCCCTGGAACCGAGATGCGCTGTATCTGATTGTGCTGTTGCGCCTTGCGGTGCTGTTGCACCGGGGACGCGAGCGCGCCGCGCTGCCGCCGATTGAGGTGTCCGCCAGCGCCCGCTCGCTGCAGCTCACCTTCCCGGCGCGCTGGCTCGCCGCTCACCCGCTGACCGAGACCGACCTGCAGCAGGAGGTTCAGTACCTGCGTGCGGTGGGTCTGCGGCTGCGGCTGATCCGCCGCGGCCGCTGAGCCGCCTGGCGGCGCTCAAGGGAGGCCTGCTGCCCCGAACAGCGTGCCGGCCGCGTTGCGCGTCAGCAGCTCCGCCTGGGCGCTGAGCCGCGGTTCGCCGGCAGAGGAGAACCGCTCGTAGCGCCCGTCGGAGAGCAGCCGCCAGGACTGCGCGTTGTCGCGCAGATCGAGCAGCAGATCATCCAGGATGCGCTGGCGATGCGAAGGTCGCTCGATCGGGAAGGCCACCTCGACGCGATGGAAGAAATTACGCTCCATCCAGTCGGCGCTCGCACAATAAAGCTCGCTCTGTCCGCCGTTCTCGAAATAAAACACCCGTGAGTGCTCGAGGAAGCGCCCGACGATCGAGCGGACTTCGATGCTTTCCGACACGCCCGGCACGCCGGGTCGCAGCGCGCACACGCCCCGTACGATCAGATCGATTCGCACTCCGGCGCGCGAGGCGCGGTAGAGCGCCTCAATCGCCTGCTGCTCGACCAGCGCATTCATCTTGGCGATGATGCGTGCCGGGCGGCCGGCGCGCGCGTGCTCGCTCTCGCGCTCGATCTTCTCGAGCATCGCCTCGTGTAGGCCGAAAGGGGACTGCAGCAAACACTGCAGGTGTGGGGTGCGGGTGAGGCTGGTGAGCTCGAGAAACAGCTCGTGCACGTCCTGGCCGACTTCGTCGCGACAGGTGAACAGTCCATAGTCGGTGTATTGCCGCGCCGTGCGCGGATGGTAATTGCCGGTGCCGAGATGACAGTACCGGCGGATGCCGCCCGGTTCGCGTCGCACCACCATGGCGAGCTTGGCATGCGTCTTGTAGCCGACCACGCCGTACATCACGTGTGCCCCGGCTTCCTGCAGTCGGTTCGACAGCTCGATGTTGGCCTCTTCGTCGAAGCGTGCGCGCAGCTCGATGATCACCGTCACGTCCTTGCCGGCGTTCGCTGCAGCGACGAGCGCATCAACGATGGGCGAGTCGCTGCCAGTGCGATACAGGGTCTGCTTGATGGCGAGCACCTGCGGATCGGCGGCCGCCTGACGCAGAAAATCCATCACTGGGGCGAAGCTCTGGTAGGGGTGCTGCAGCAGCATGTCTTTCTGACGGATGGCCGCAAACAGATCGGCACCGCCGCTGAGCCGTCGGGGCAACCCAGGCGTGAAGGCCGGATATTTCAGGTCCGGCCGCGGCACCAGGTCGTAGACGGCCGAAAGTCGGTTCAGATTGACCGGTCCGTTCATCCGATAGGTGTCGAGTTCGCCGAGGGCGAACTGGCGCTGCAGAAACTGCACGATATCGGGCGGACAGTCACTCGAGGTCTCAAGCCGCACCGCCGCTCCGTAGCGCCGGTGTGCCAGCTCGCCCTCGAGCGCTCGGCGCAGGTCGTCGATCTCCTCCTCGTCGACGAACAGATCGCTGTTGCGCGTCAGGCGGAACTGATAGCAGCCGAGTACGCGGATGCCGGTGAACAATCGCTGCACGAAGGCCTCGACAATGCCCGTCAGCAGCACCAGTGTGCGCTGTGGCGCGTCGGTCGGTACCGGCACTACACGCGGCAGGGAGCGCGGTGCCTGCACGATTGCCAGTTCACTGTCGCGCCCGAAGGCATCGCGTCCCTGCAGGCGGACGATAAAATTCAGGCTCTTGTTCTGGATGCGCGGGAACGGTCGCGCCGGGTCGAGTCCGAGCGGGCTGAGCACCGGGGCGACCTCGCGCTCGAAATACTGCTCGAGCCACGCGCGCGCCGCTGCGCTCCAGTCATTGTGTCCGAGGAGCGAAATATCGCGCACCGCAAGCTGCGGCAGCAGCTGCTCATTCAGGCAGCGGTACTGCGCGCTGACCAGCCGCGCGGCGTGCGCGTGGATCGCCTCGAGCTGCGCCTCGATCGACAGGCCATCGGCCGCGGTGAGCCCCGAGCCGAGCTCCTGCAGCTGCTTAAGCCCCGCCACCCGGATCTCGAAGAACTCATCGAGATTGCCCGAAGCGATACACAAGAAGCGCAGCCGCTCGAGCAGTGGCGCGGACTCATCGCATGCCTGCGCGAGCACCCGCTGGTTGAACTCGAGCATCGACAGCTCGCGGTTGATGTACAGCTGCGGGGACTTCAAATCCTGAGCATCCATGCTGGAAGTAAAGCAGAGTTCCGCGTTTGGCGCATGCGCGGCCCTGGGTTTGTAAGGCGCTGCGGTGCCTGTATAAACAGACAGATCTGCGCTGCACCCCGCGGGCCCGCGCCGGTCCCCTCGGTCATTCGTCGTGCGGTACGATCGCGGCTGGACTCAAACTGGATGGCCCGTTGCACGTCATGACCCCCGATGAACAGCTGCCCGAACTCGAGCGCGGCGCCCACGAGGTGCTGCTGACCGCGGATCTGACCCGCAAGCTGCGCCGCGGTGCGCCGCTGCGCGTCAAGGCGGGCTTCGACCCGACCGCGCCGGATCTGCATCTGGGGCACACCGTGCTGCTCAACAAAATGCGGCAATTCCAACAGTTTGGTCACGAGGTGATCTTCCTGATCGGGGATTTTACCGGCCTGATCGGGGATCCGACCGGACGCAACCAGACCCGTCCGCCGCTGACCCCGGAGGAGGTTCAGGCGAACGCCCGCACCTACGAGCAGCAGGTGTTCAAGATCCTCGATCCGCAGCGCACCCGAGTTGAATTCAACTCGCGTTGGCTGTCGAGCCTGGCGGCAGCTGATTTCGTGCGTCTGGCGGCGCATTACACGGTGGCGCGGATGCTCGAGCGGGACGATTTCGCCAAGCGTTACAAGAGCGGGCAGCCGATCGCAATTCACGAATTTCTCTATCCGCTGGCCCAGGGGTACGACTCGGTGGCGCTCAAGGCCGACGTCGAACTCGGCGGCACCGACCAGAAATTCAATCTGTTGGTCGGTCGGCAATTGCAGAGCGCCTACGGCCAGGAGCCGCAGGTGGTTCTGACCGTGCCGCTGCTCGAGGGGACCGATGGTGTCAACAAGATGTCCAAATCCCTCGGAAATTACATCGGAATCGCCGAGCCGGCTGATGACATGTTCGGTAAAGTCATGTCGATTTCCGACACGCTCATGTGGCGTTACTACGAGTTGTTGTCGTTCCGACCGCTGCCGCAGATCGAGATGTTGCAGGCGGCGGTTGCTGCGGGGCGAAATCCGCGTGACGTGAAGCTTGAGCTCGCGCATGAATTGGTCGCCCGCTTTCACGGGCCGGGCGCTGCCGAGCAGGCGCAACAGGCGTTTCTCGCGCGCGTCAGCGAGCGGCAGGTGCCGACCGATCTGCCGCCAAAACAACTCACCGTCGATGCGGCGGGCCTGCGTTTGCCGCAGCTGCTGAAGGCTGCGGGTCTGGCCGCCAGCACCTCCGAAGCGACCCGCAAGATCGAGGAGGGCGCCGTGCGCATCGATGGTGAACGCGTGACGGACCGGGCGCTCACCCTCAAAGCCGGCGCGGATCTGGTCGTGCAGCTCGGTTCGCGCCGTTTCGCTCGGGTAAAACTGGAACTCGGCTGTTGATGCCGGCGCGGCACGTCCGCCCGTGCCGCCGCCTCGCCATGTACGCCGGAACGCAGCGACATGTCATTGATTTCACAATACTTTCTGGGGATTCGACCCCGCTCTGGTCCGCCGGGCGATCCGCCTCGGAGTCGTCGACGATCCGGCGGCAGCACGAAATCATTGCAATGCGTTGACAAGCCCTCAATCAGGGCTATACTGCGCGCCCCTTGCAGTCACAGGCCAACGCGCCGACGGCAGTAAAGGGCGCCGAGGAAGCGGCGAAAAAAGAGGGTTGACGGGCGCGAATCGATGGATATACTGCCCGCCCCTTCGAGAGCGAAGGCGCTAGCGAAAGCGAAGCGGCGCGCTCGAAACGCTGTGTGCCAGCCGCACAGCCGATCTTTAAAAGTTTGGCAGGTAATTTGTGTGGGGACTCGCGTCGATAAGCCTTTGACGCTTAAGACCGAGTGACCAAAATGTCCAGCAGTAACTGGAGCCATTTTGATCCACTCTGACTTTGTTGATTCTCAAAATCTTCAAGTGAAGAGTTTGATCCTGGCTCAGATTGAACGCTGGCGGCGTGCCTAACACATGCAAGTCGAGCGGTAACGCGGGAGCAATCCTGGCGA
>JAKBCE010000237.1 GCA_021808195.1 Pseudomonadota bacterium | reverse complement strand
TCAACAACGTGCATGTCGCCTGCACGAACCAGCAATGGGATCCGCACCGCTACCTCGCGCACTTTCCGCTCGAGCACGTCCGCCAGATCCACCTCGCCGGGTTCGCCACCGATGTCGATGAGCGCGGCCGACCGCTGCTGATCGACGCGCACGACCGGGAGATCGCCGAGGAGGTCTGGGCACTGTACGACCATGTACTTGCCCGCCTCGGCGCAGTACCGACGCTGATCGAATGGGATCAGAACGTGCCGCAATGGGCAGCACTCGCTGCGCAGGCCGAGCGCGCCGATCGCGCGCTGGATGCCGCAGCGCCATCACAGGAGACGCCTCGTGTCGCCCTGGGCTGATCTGCAGGAACGGTTTGCCGGCGCACTGCGGTGTCCGGAGCAGCCACCGCCGGCCGGATGTACCGGACCGGACGGTCTGCCCGACGCGAAGCGCTTTGACGTCTACCGCAATAATGTGCTCGCCGGACTCATCGACGCCCTCGCGCAAAGCTATCCGGCCGTGCGCCGGCTGCTCGGGGCAGAATGTTTCGAAGAGACTGCTCGCCGCTTCGTCGCCGGGCACCTGCCCCGCTCGCCGGTGCTGCTCGAATACGGGCAGGAATTTGCCGCGTTTCTCGATCGATTCGAACCGTTGGCCGCATGGGCGTACCTGCCCGACGTGGCGCGCATCGAACGGGCCTGGCTCGAGGCCTATCACGCCGCCGATGCGCCACCGCTCGACCCCGGCGCATTCGCCCGGATTCCCGCCGACCGCGCCGCAGACGTGTGTTTGACGTTGCACCCGTCCGTGCGTCTGGTGCGCTCGCGCTTCGCTGCGCTGACTATCTGGCAGTTCAATGTCACCGACGGTCCCGTCACGGGCCCCGAGACCATCGCACTCGATGCGAGTGCGCAGGATGCACTGCTTGCCCGAGCTGAAGCCGAGGTCGAGGTCATCGCGCTAGCGCCCGGCGCGGCTGAATTCATCGCCGCGCTCGCCTCGGGCCGCACGCTGGGCGATGCCACCGAGTGCGCTCGCAATGCCCACGAACTCTTTGATTTGACTGAACACCTGACCGCCCTGCTCGGGGGCGGCTGGATCACGGCCGCCCACCTGAGACGCCGCCGCACACGAGGTCCTTGAATCATGCTCACCCGCCCCTTATCCGCCCCCCGCACTCGCTTGGCGGTGATGCCGCCGCTCATCGCCCGCACGCTCACCGCACTGCGTTGCGGCGCCCTCGCGCTTGCACCGCCGGCGGCACGCCTCGCGCTCGCGATTCCGTTCCTGAAATCCGGGCTGACCAAATGGAGCGGCTGGTGGCACGTCTCGCCGGTCGCCGACTTTCTCTTCGAATCGATGTTCCGGCTGCATCTCCTCGGGCACCGCTACCCGTTTCCCGCGCCCGATGCGCTGGCCCACATCGACGCCGTGGCGGAGGTCCTCTTTCCGATTCTGCTCATCGCCGGCCTGGCCACACGCTTCAGCGCCCTGGCGCTGCTGGTCATGACGGGGGTGATCCAGCTCACCGATCCGACCGGATGGGCGAACTTCCACCTGCCCTGGGCCGCGCTCGCGCTCGCCATTCTGGCGCTGGGTCCGGGCAAGGCGTCGCTCGACTTCGCGCTCGAGCGCGTGCTGCGCACACCGGTTGCGCGGTAAGCTCGGGGCAGATCCCTCAGAGGTGCAATGATGAAGGCAATCTGGAATGGCACGGTGCTCGCTACGAGCAACGACACGGTGCTCCTGGAGGGCAATCATTACTTCCCGCCCGAGAGCCTCGATCCGCATTACTTCGAGCCGAGCGAACGACGCAGCACATGCCCCTGGAAGGGCACGGCACATTACTACACCGTGAAGGTCGGCGAGGCGCGCAACCCCGATGCCGCCTGGTACTACCCCGAACCGAAGGCCGCCGCGGAGGCGATCCGCGGACGCGTCGCGTTCTGGCGCGGCGTCGAGATCCGGCCCGACTGATCGGTGTGCGGATCGGCCACGGACCTGCGCCGCTCAGCGCCGTCCGTAGAGTCCCGGGCGCGAGGATGGGCCGTCGGCCACGCTGGCAGGAGGCCGATAGACACCCGCGGCGCGCGCCATGAGCAAATACTTCCGGAACACCTCGTTGGTCTGCGCTTCGTGCTCGCTCACCGTCGCACGGTCGATCGGATCGAAGAAGCAGGTCGGGTCCTCCCCCATATAGTCACCGCCGTGGAAATACGCCATCGCCCGGCAGCCGCCGCAGGTGTATTGGTACCGGCAGCGGCCGCAGCGACCTTTCAGGCGCGAGCGGTCCGTGATCGTGGCGAACAGCGCACTTGCTGCCACCAGTTCATCGAGCGGCTGGCGGCGCACGTTGCCGGCGCTCAGCGCATCGAGCAACACCGGACAGACTGACACCTCACCCTCGGCGTTGATCGTGAGCCAGGTGCCGGCCCAGCACCCGATGGCCGGATTCTGCGGCACCGTATTGTTGCGCGCCCCGCCGGAGACTTCGGCGTGAAGCTCCGGAGATAGAAAGAACGGGGTATAGCTGACATAGCCGTGTGGACTGCGCCGCAATGCCGGATGAAAATGCTCGCGCAGATCCTGCCGGTCGAAGCCGAGCTGGTCGAAGCATTGCGCGCCGGAGCCACGCGGCACCAGGGGCGAGCGGTTGTAGGCAATATTGTGCTTGACGATGAATTCGATCGTCTTGGCGAAGCTTTCGGTATTGTACTTGCCGATCGTGACCACGACGTGCTGGCCGAGTCCGAGCTCCATGCAGTCGCGCAACACGGCGAGCGTGCGGCCCGATTCGCTGTCGCGGCTCCATTGATTCTCCTCGTCGACCGAATTGAGCCCGACGACGATGCGCGCCTGGCCGGCGGTGACCTCGCGGATCTGCTCCAGGCGTGCGCGCGTGAGCTTCGCGCAGTTGCTGAGCACCGAGCAGCGGTAGCCTAAGTCGACCGTCAGACGCAGCAGTTCGAAGGCATCCTTGCGCAGCAGAAACTCCCCACCGCTCCAGCCGATCGTGTGTACACCGAGCCGGCGCGCCGGGCGCAGGATCTGATCCCGGATCTGCGCGAGCGTGAGCTCGTTCAGAACACTCTCGCGCAGCCGTTTCGGTTCGTTGCTGCCGGTCATGCAAAATCGGCAACGCAGGTTGCAACGACGGGTCGCCTCGAAGTAGACGACCTGAAACTGATACGCCGCCATGAGAGACCCTCGCAATGGCACCCCCGGCGTGATAATTCGGAGCGGGTGCGGTCGTCAACACCGAGGCGCACCGAACGCGAGGAATGTCAGTTTGCGCAGCGCGCAGGATCAGGGACGATCGAGTGCCGGATAATGCCGGAAGATCCCGCTCTCGTTGAATGGCAGCCGCCGCGGCGAGCGCAGATAGGCCGCGATCCGCGGCCGCTGTGCAACCGCCTCGTGCAGCGCAGCGACTCGCCGATGCCGCCGCAGCACGCGTGCCATGCTGTGCGGGAAGGCGTACTTTAGACCCGTTACGATCTGGAACAGTGACAAGTCGGCGTACGTCGCCCGGGCTCCGACCAGCCAGCCGCCCGCACTCGCATTGCGCGCCAGCACCTGTTCGAAATAGCCGAGGAATTTCGGCAGCCGATGACTGATGAAATCCGCACTGCGCAGCCGCGCGGCCCGCACCTGCTGTTCGTAGTACAGGCTCGCCGCGATCGGGTGGTGAGTGTCGTGGATCTCATCGACCCAATCGGCGAGCGTCAGCTGCAACTGCTGCACCCAGATCCGGGCCGCCGGCCGCCGCGGGGTGAGACCGTGGCGCTCGCCGAGGAACGCCAGGATGTTTGCGCTTTGGCCAATGACCTGCCGGCCGGCTTTGAGAAACGGCGGCGCGAACGGCAGCGCACCCGCCTCCTTGCCCTCCAGGTAGCGCATCAGCTGCGCCACTCCGGAGCCCTTGCGCCGCTCGCGCGCGACGTCGGCATACTCGCAT
>JAKBCE010000236.1 GCA_021808195.1 Pseudomonadota bacterium | reverse complement strand
GCCTGGTGGCGGACGAAGGTCGCCGAGATCTATCGGGCCGTGCCGGATTTCGGCGGCTTCCTGATGAAGGCCGATTCGGAAGGGGAGCCGGGACCTGAAAACTACGGTCGCACCCAGGCGCAGGGCGCCAATCTGCTCGCCCGGGCGCTCGCCCCCTACCACGGCATCGTCATGTGGCGTGCATTCGTCTACTCGACGAACCCGCACTCCGAGGATCGCGTCCGCCAGTCCTACGACATCTTCAAGCCGCTCGACGGCAAATTCGACCGCAACGTGATCGTGCAGGTGAAGAACGGCCCGCTCGACTTCCAGCCGCGCGAGCCCTTTCATCCGCTGTTCGGCGCGATGCCACACACTCATCTGATGCTCGAACTGGAGATCACCAAGGAGTACTTGGGCCAGCAGACCAGCCTCGTGTATCTCGGCACCCTGTACCAGGAAGCGTTGCGCGCCGATACCTGGGCCCGCGGCCCGGGCTCGACCGTCGCGCGGGTGATCGACGGATCGCTCTACGGGCAGCACGACACCGCGATCGCCGGCGTCGCCAATATCGGCTCGGACCGCAACTGGTGCGGCTCGATCTTCAATCAATCGAACTGGTATGTCTTCGGCCGGCTTGCCTGGAACCCCGATGCTTCGGCCCGTACGATCGCCGCGCAGTGGGTGCGCATGACCTTCACCAACGCCGCGGGGTTCGTACGTCCGGTCGTCCAAATGATGATGGGTTCGCGCGAGGCGGTGGTCGACTACAGCGATCCGCTCGGACTCGCCAGTCAGATGGCCGGCACGCACTACGGCCCCGGTCCCTGGATCGCCCCGAGCAAGCATCTGCCGCCGGACTGGTCGGCCACCTACTACAGCCGTGCAAACGCCGAAGGTATCGGTTTCGACCGCACGGCGAGCGGCAGTGATGCCGTCGCGCAGTACGCCCCGCACGTCGCCGCGGAGTTCGCCAGTCTCAAGCACTGTCCTGAGAATCTACTGTTGTGGTTCCACCATGTGCCCTGGACTTACCGCCTCGCCTCCGGCCACACCGTGTGGGACTCGCTCGTCTTGCACTACGTACGCGGCGTGGCAGCCGTCAAGCGCATGCGCAGCACGTGGCGCGGACTTTCCCGCTACGTCGATCCCCGCCGCTTCCAGCTCACCTCGGCGTTCCTCACCATCCAGCTGCACGAAGCGCAATGGTGGCGGGACGCGAGCATCGCCTACTTCCAATCGATCTCCCATCTGCCGCTGCCCCCGGGCGTTGCACCGCCGCCGGATTCCCTCAAGGCCTACGAGGCATTCTGCATTCCATACCTGGAAGGCACGCCCGGAAATGGCGCCGCATGTCCGCCGGACGACGCACCGGTGCCGCGTTGACCCCGACTGCACCCGGGTGCATCGTGAACCCCTCCTGTGCCACGCACCGAGCGTCGAACGAGCCGCGAGCATGACCGACTCCAACCACCCCGCGCTGCATCCCGATCGGCTGTTTCCCGCCGAGCCGGCGACCCGGGCCATCGCCCGACGGCTGTATGCCGAAGTCCGCACCCTGCCGATCATCAGTCCGCATGGGCACACCGACCCGCGCTGGTTCGCGGTCAATGAACCGTTCCGCGATCCGGCCTCGCTGCTGCTGACCCCGGATCACTACATCACCCGCATGCTCTACAGTCAGGGTGTCCAACTCGACGAGCTCGGCGTCGAACCGAATGGCGAGCGACGCGCTCCGCCGGCGCCCGAGCTCATCTGGCGCACCTTCGCCGCACACTACCCTCTGTTCCGCGGCACCCCCACTCGCCTGTGGCTCGACTGGGTATTGGCCGAAGTATTCGGCGCCGACTGCCCGCTCACCAGCGCGAACGCCGACCGAACCTACGAGCGCATCTGCGCGCAGCTCGCCACACCGGCGTTCCGGCCGCGCGCGCTATTCGAACGGTTCGGGATCGAAGTGCTCACCACGACGGAGTCGCCGCTCGATTCACTCGAATACCATACGGCCATCCGCGCGAGCGGTTGGCCGGGACGCGTGATCAGCGCCTATCGACCCGACCCGGTGATCGACCCTGAGACTCCGGGATTCGTCACGAACCTGGAGCACCTCGGCGCGCTGACTGGCATTGATCCATTCAGTTGGCGCGGGTATCTCGCCGCTCATCGGGCCCGGCGCGCGTTCTTCGCCTCCTCAGGCGCAACCTCGACCGATCACGGTCACCCGACCGCGCGCACGGAAGACCTGGGCGAGCGCGACGCCGAGGCGCTCTTTGAGCGCGTCGTGCGCTCAGCGCGCCGCGGAGATCTCTCCAGCACCGATGCCGAGACCTTTCGCGCCCAGATGCTCACGGAAATGGCCCGCATGAGCCTCGAGGACGGTCTGGTGATGCAGATTCACCCCGGCGCCTGGCGCAACCACAATACACCGCTGTTCAGTCGCTTCGGCGCGAACATCGGCGCCGACATTCCGACGCGGACCGACTATGTCGCCGCACTGCGCCCGCTGCTGAACCGCTTCGGCAATGAGTCCACTCTGACGATCATCGTATTCACGCTCGATGAATCGAGCTACAGCCGCGAACTGGCACCGCTCGCCGGGCACTATCCGGCGCTGCGGCTCGGGCCGGCCTGGTGGTTCCACGACAGCCCCGAGGGACTGCTGCGCTTTCGCGAGCAGACCACCGAGACGGCCGGGTTCTACAACACCGTGGGCTTCAACGACGACACGCGCGCGTTCTTCTCGATTCCGGCGCGGCACGACGTTGCACGACGGATTGACTGTACGTTCCTCGCGAAACTGGTGGCCGAACACCGCCTGCCCGAAGACGAGGCGCTGCTGGTGGCCCGGGATCTGGCCTATCGACTGCCGAAGCAGGCCTACCGGCTCTGAACCGCTCCCCGGCCGGCGCCGCACCTGCGGCCGCGCCGGCCGGGAGGGTTACATCACGACCTCAGTCCGGCGCGTCTCACTTCACCGCGAACGCGCGGTACGAGTGCGGCGCGAGTCTGATGACGAAGCTCGTCTGCCCGTGTTCGCTCGGCAACGGGTTCGGCGTAATCAGTGGCGCCGGCAGCACTTTCTGCCCGGAGGCCAAGTCGAGCAGCTCCCGAGCCCCCCGATGCACGAACACCCGCACAGTCACGGGACGGGCCAGATACGACTCGACTACGAAGGTGTTATTGCTGTAGACAAATTCTGCGACATGCGCCGGAGCGTTGATCCGTACCGGGAATCTCGCCAGCAGATAACCGCGCAGCGTATTCAAAACCGGCTCGGGGAGCCGGTACAGATCGCCCATGTTGCTCGGCACGTCGAGCACGTAGAGCTGACCGCGCGAGTATCCGGTCATCAACAGCACTGGCACCCCATGAGCTGACGCTTCACCCTGAATGACGGGCCAGCTGTCATTCGTATAGAAGCGGATTTGCGGGAAGATGATCCGCGCCGCCCGCTCGCCCGGGACATTCAGGCCCGCAGTCGTGCCCCCGGCGATACTGCCGAGATAGTGGCGCACCGCGATTGGCAATCCGATGTACGTGATGTCGGCAACGTTGCGAATGCCACGATGGTCCTGCTCGAGTGTGTGCAGCAGCCCGGAAGTGATGATCACATCGCCTCCAGCCTTCAACTGCGCCTCGATCTTCGCCACGAGATCCGGGTCGGCTGCCGCCTCGGCAGTGAGCAGTACGACCGGAGCGTGAGCCGGGAAATGCGGCTCGAGATTGATCGGAATGCCAATATTGCCAAGGTAGTTCTGCAGAAAGTCCTCGCCACTCGACTGGAACGGCTTATAACTGGCGATACCGATCGGATGACCGAGCTTGCCCAACACCTTGTCGACGTGATCAAGCGCATAGCCGGCGACGCTTGCCCAGCCCGGCACCGCCTCGCTGCCCGGTGGCGCCTTGAACGCGTGCACCATCGCATTCCAGTCAAAACTGGTGCGGTCGGCGGCCCACGCATAACGCTCACC
>JAKBCE010000235.1 GCA_021808195.1 Pseudomonadota bacterium | reverse complement strand
AAGTACCTGCTCATGGCTCGCGCCGCGGGTGTGTATCGGCCACCTGCCAGCGTGGCCGACGGCGCATCCTCGCGCCGGAGTCTCTACGGACGGCGCTGAGCGGCGCAGGTCCGTGGCCGATCCGCGCGCCGATCATTCGGGCCGGATCTCGACGCCACGCCAGAACGCGACGCGTCCGCGGATCGCCTCCGCGGCGGCCTTCGGTTCGGGGTAGTACCAGGCCGCATCGGGGTTGCGCGCCTCGCCGACCTTTACGGTGTAGTAATGCGCGGTGCCCTTCCAGGGGCATGTGCTGCGTCGTTCGCTCGGCTCGAAGTAACGCCGATCGAGACTTTCAGGCGGGAAGTAATGATTGCCCTCCAGGAGTACCGTGTCGTTGCTCGTAGCGAGCACCGTGTCATTCCAGATTGCCTTCATCTTTGCACCTCTGAGGAGTCTGCCCGCGAGCTTAGCGCGCAACCGGCGTGCGCAGCACGCGCTCGAGCGCGAAGTCGAGCGATGCCTTGCCGGGACCCAGCGCCAGAATCGCGAGCGCGAGCGCGGCCCAGGGGAGGTGGAAATTCGCCCATCCGGTCGGATCGGTGAGCTGGATCACCCCCGTCATGACCAGCAGCGCCAGGGCGCTGAAGCGCGTGGCCAGGCCGGCGATGAGCAGGATCGGAAAGAGGACCTCTGCAACGGCGTCTATGTGGGCCAGCGCATCGGGCGCGGGAAACGGGTAGCGGTGCCCAAGCAGATGCAGCCGGAACATCGATTCGAAGAGAAAGTCGGCGACCGGCGAGACGTGCCACCAGCCGCTCCATTTGGTCAGTCCCGATTTCAGGAACGGAATCGCCAGGGCCAGCCGTGCCGCCGGCGGCGCAAGTGCGACGGCGCCGCAACGCAGTTGAGTGAGCGTGCGGGCGATGAGCGGCGGCACGATCGTCGCGCGGCGGTACGGTGGGGAGAGGGAACGGGTGGGCATGATTCAATGACCTCGTGTGCGGCGCCGCTTCAGATGTGCGGCGGTGACCCAACCGCCTCCGAGCAGAGCGGTCAAGTGTTCGGTTAGATCGAAAGCGGGGTCGGTGGCGAGGGCGCGCTCGGTCGCATCAGCCAGCGTGCGGCCTGCGCCGAGCGCGGCGAGAAACTCCGCTGCGCCGGGCGCGAGTGCGATGACTTCGACCTCGGCTCCGGGACGGGCGAGCAGCGCGTCCTCGTGGCGAACTTCCAGAGCGATGGGTTCAGGTGCAGTCTCGCACCCCTTTGCGACGTTCATCCGCCAGATCGTCAGCGCGGCACAGCGCGAGCGCACCAGACGCACGGACGGGTGCAACGTCACACACAGGTCTGCGGCACGGTCCGCGGGCAGGCGGGCAAGCGCGGCGGGTTCGAGCGCCGGCGCCTCTGCAGCATGATAGGCCTCGAGCCAGGCGCGTTCGATGCGTGCCACGTCCGGGAGGTAATCGAGCGCTTGAAGTGGCTCGAACCGTTCGAGAAAGTCTGCAAACCCGTCGCCGTATTCGAGCAGCACCGGGGAGCGGGGCAGATGCTCAATGGCGTACCGGCGCGCGGTCTCCTCGAAGCACTCTACGCCGAGCAGCCGCTGCACGACCGGATAGCTCTGGACGAGGGCGTCGATGAGCCCGGCGAGCACATTATTGCGGTAGACGGTAAAGCGTTGCGTGTCGGGGTGACCGTCCGGGCCAATGCACCCGGCCGGTGGCTCTTGCGCGGGAAACCGCAGCGCCTGCGCAATCTGCGCTTGCAGATCAGCCCAGGGCGACACGGGGTCCCCCCTGCGCAGCGGCGTGCGTGCTCAATGCCCGCTCCGCGCGCTCGGCCTGAGCGGCGAGTGCGGACCATGGCGGTACGTGCTGGTCCCATTCGATCAGCGTCGGTAACGCACCGACGCGAGCAAGTACTTGGGCGAACAGAGCCCAGACGCAATCGGCAACTTCCCGGTCGTGAGTGTCGATCAATAGCGTTCGGCCGTGTGCGTCGGCATCGGTGCTGAACCCGGCGAGGTGGATCTGGCGGACCTGAGCGAGCGGAAACTGCTCGAGGTAATGCTGCGGATTGCACGCCTGGTTCGTGCAGGCGACGTAGACGTTGTTGATGTCGAGCAGCAACGCACAGCCGCTGCGGCGTGCCACCTCGGCGATGAAGTCCGGCTCGGCGTAGGTGCTCTGCGCAAACGCGACATAGGTCGAGGGATTCTCGAGCAGGATCTGTCGACCGAGGGATTCCTGCACCTGATCGAGATGTTCGCATACGCGCTGGAGCGTGCAGGCGGTGTAGGGCACGGGCAGCAGGTCGTTGAAGAACGTCCCGCCATGCGACGACCACGCGAGGTGCTCCGAAAACAGCCCCGGTTCGTAGCGACGCACCAGCGCGGCCACGCGGCGCAGATGTGCACCGTCCAACGGACCGTCCGATCCGATTGACAGTCCCACGCCGTGCAGCGAGAGCGGATAGTCGTTGCGGATCGCCGTGAGGTAGCGGTGGGGCGGGCCGCCGGCGCCCATGTAGTTCTCCGCGTGGACCTCGAAGAAGCCGATATCCGGGCGGGCTTCGAGGACCGCGCCATAGTGAGCGGCCTTCAGCCCGACGCCGGCCCTTGGCGGGACGGCGTCGGGCCTGCAGCTCCGCGACACGGTGTGCGGCACTGGCATGATGGTGCTCGCCAGGCGATGCGCCCGGTCCGTGCGTCGCTCAGCGACCGGCTTCGGTGATTTTGCTGAGGCTGCCGTGGCCGTGAACGATCGTCACGTACGGGGTGGTGATCGCCGTGCACGTTCCCGTCGGGACCAGCTTGAAGGCGTTGCCCTGGTAGTTGCGGCTGGCCGTACCGGCGCAGGTGGTGCCAGGTCCGGCATAGCAATCGTTGTGCCCGGCGAGGGCGACGCCGAAGCAGCGGACGAATTTACCGGTGTGCAGCTCGGCCATCGTGTGCGCACGTTGTTTCATCATCATTGAGCCGTTCATCGACATGCCACCGGCCGTGGCGAGCGGAGCGGCGAGGGCGGTGACGGCGGTGGCCAGTGCGCCGGCGACGGCGAGGGAGGCGGTGCGGGTGGACATGAAAGGTTCTCCGGATGGGTGGATCACGTAGCCCCGGCGCCGCCGGTTGCAGCGGCGCGCAGGTTCCGTTGCTGTATTCGGGCGGGCGAGCCAAAAGGTTACGGAGGCATTGCGACCGGCAGCGGACCCTCTCGTGTAGCGCGCGGCAAGCGTGCAATATGTGCGGGAACCGGCCGTGCGTCACGGACGGGCAGAACGGTGTCTCGAGCCTGGATCCGGCTGAACGGGTGCGACTGAAGTGGAATCCATTTATTACGTGTTGTCCTGGGCCTGCCATCGCAAGTGCCGGCATTGCTATGAGCCCCGATTCCGGCCCTATGTGCGCTCGGCGCTCGAGGCGGTGGTGACGGAGGCCGAGCAGAACTTCGCGCGCATCATCGATCACCTTCCGCCGCGGCTCAGTTATCTCGATCGCGAGCATCCGGCGCCGGACGGCAGCCTGGCGGAGCGTCCCGGTCGGATCATCCTCGCCGGCGGGGAAGTCCTGCTCGAGGGGGTGCGCGAGCGCGTGCTGTATCCGGCCATGCAGCGCATCCAGGCGCGCTACCGCAGTCAGGGCGGTGTTGAGCTCATCGTGCAGACCACCGGCGATCTGATCACCGACGCCATCGTCGAGGAACTGCTCGCCCGGGGGCTGACGACACTGTCGATCTCCGGGGTGGATGATTTCCACTCCGGCATGCAGGGCGAGGCACGGCAGCGTGTGTTCAAGGAGCGGCTCACGCGGCTGCTCGAGGCCCACGGTCTGCGCGCTGGTGTTGCTCCAGTGCGGACCGTGGATGAGGCGTTGCGGCCAGAGGGTCCGACCTTCAATTTCTTCGGCGCGACACCGGATGCCTGGATCGGGCGGCTGTGGCCGAGGGGCAGAGCGTGGGACAATGGGCTCTCGACGGCGACGCTGGCGGAT
>JAKBCE010000234.1:3040-3991 GCA_021808195.1 Pseudomonadota bacterium | reverse complement strand
GCAATGGCGATGCCGGCGATCTGCGCCGCATGCGCCATGATGCGCAGCTCCCGCTGACCGGGCAGCCCGGCCGTGGCGTGATAGACGCCGAGGCTCCCGACCATCTGTCCGGCGCTGTCGCGAATGGGGGTCGACCAGGAGGCATTGAGGCCAGCGCCGAGGACGAGTTCACGGTGCGCGGCCCAGAACGGATCCTTGGCGACATCCGCCACCAGGACCTGGCGGCCGAGACTCACCGCCGCGGCGCACGAGCCGTTGCGGATGTCGATGTCGCAATGCTCGAGCGCGGCGCACAGTGCCACGGGCAGCTTAGGGGCCACCAGGGACGCAAAGGTGCGCCCGTCCTCCGACAGCACGGCGATGGCCCCGGCCGTGCCGACGCCGACCGACTCGATGAAGTGCGTCACCGAGGAGAGCGCCTCAGCGAGCGGAACATTGCCGGTGAGCTGCGCGAATACCTCGCGCTCGGCGCGGGCCACCCGCTCGGTGAGCTCCGACTCGTGCGCGCGATAGGCCAGTTCCGCCGCCTCGTCGGCCATCAGTCGCATCGATTGCACGATGCCGCGCCGTTCGGCGTCCATCGCCTCGAACTGCTGACTGACGAGCTTCAGCAGCACCCCGAGATCGGGCAGCGCGGTGCCGCTGCGCAGCCGGGCTTCCTTCAGCAGCGTCAGCAGCTGCGGATGCAGGCTCTCGCGCCGCTGAATACCGAGTTCAGCTCGGACGATGGTCGTCGAGCCGCTCGACAACCCGGGCGTGCTCTCGGCCGAAGGGGATTGGGGTTCGGGCGCAGGCATGGCGTGAGCGGTGCGATCAGGGTACGGCCGGCCGCACTCAGCTTCGGCCCTGCCGCAGGGCGGCAGACCCGCTGACCCAAAGGGCGCACGGCGGCGCCGGTCCATCGAACCGTATCCCAGTCTGCATTGCGTTCTTGCTTTGTACGGGGCGCCC
>JAKBCE010000234.1:0-3030 GCA_021808195.1 Pseudomonadota bacterium | reverse complement strand
TTAACAGTAGCGCGCCCGGGCAGAGGCTGCACCCGCACATTGAAAAACCGTGAAATTCAACCCGCTTTGGGCTGACTCAGGTGCACCGGCGCGGCCCGCCCGGGCGCCGCGCGCGCCGTAGCCCCGGCACCTCAGCGCGAGAGCAGCGGCGGCTCATCGATGGCGGCGATCTGTTCGGCCAGATCGCGCAGATACCCCTCCCAGTGACGCCCCTCACCGAACCACGGAAAGGCGCGCGGGAAGGCCGGATCGGTCCAGCGCTCACACACCCAGGCGGCGTGATGCAGCATGCGCAGGGCGCGCAGCGGCTCGATCAGGCGCAGCTCCCCGTAATCGAGCCTGCCGAACTGCTCGTACCCGGCGAGCAGCTCGGCCCACTGCGCCTGCTGCTCGTGCGGCTCGCCCGACAGCAGCATCCACAGATCCTGCATGCGCGGGGCCATGGCACAGTCGTCGAGATCGACGAAGCGCGGCCCCTGCTCCGCCCAGAGCAGATTGCCGAGATGGCAGTCCCCGTGCACGCGGATGAGCCCGACCGGCTCGACCTCTGCGTACACCTGCGCGATGCGCTCCAGCAGCTGCGCGCTGAGCCGCGCATAGTTCTCACCGAGCGCACTCGGCAGCAGCGGCGAAGCGAGCACGGTTCGTCGAGCCTGCACCCCGTAGCGCTCGGGATCGATGGCCGGTCGACGGGCGAACGTCCGACGGGCCCCCACCTGATGCATTCGCGCGAGCGTCCGCCCGAGCAGCTCGCGCGCCCCCGGCGCGTCGAGCTCCGGTTCCCGTCCGGCCAGGCACTCGAAGGCGGCAAAGCGGAACCCTGCCTGGCGAAACAGCGTCCGGCCCTCGAGTGCGATGGGCGCCGCCACCGGCAGTTCCTCGGCCGCAAGCTCGGCCGTAAAGGCGTGCTCCTCCAGAATCTGTGCATCGCTCCAGCGGCCCGGGCGATAGAACTTCAGGACCCGAAAGCCCGCGGCACTGCCCAGCCGATAGACCCGGTTCTCGTAGCTGTTCAGGGCGAGCAGCCGCCCGTCGGGTTCGAAGCCCGCCGCCTCGGCGGCCTCGAGCACCCGCTCGGGCGCGAGCGTGGCGAAAGGATGAAGGTCGGAACCCGTTCTCACGTTCGTGTCACGCGTTTTGTTTATCATCTCGACGTTCATGGACTTACGGACACATTCTGGCATGAAACCTTCAGGAATCCTGGTCACGGGTGGCGCCGGCTACATCGGCAGCCACGTCGTACTGCAGTTGCGGGCCCGCGGGGAGCGGGTCGTGGTGCTCGATGATCTGTCGCGCGGCTTTCGCCAGGCGGTGCTCGATACCCCCCTCGTGGTGGGCAAGGTCGGCGACCGCGACACGGTGCTCAAGGTCCTGCGCGAGCATCAGATCGACACCGTGATGCACTTTGCCGCCTATACCATCGTGCCGGAATCGGTCAGCGAGCCGTTGAAGTACTACGGCAACAACACCTGCTCGACCCGTTGCCTGCTCGAGTCCTGTCTCGAGGCCGGCGTGAAGCACTTCGTATTCTCGTCCACCGCCGCGGTCTACGGCATCCCCGCCGCCGGCGTCGCGGCCGAGGACACCCCGACTGCGCCGATCAATCCCTACGGCACCTCGAAGCTGATGTCCGAGTGGATGCTGCGCGACGTGTCGGCAGCCTCGCCTTTGAAGCATGTGGCGCTGCGATACTTCAACGTAGCCGGGTCGGACTCCCAGGGCCGGGTGGGACAGGCCACGCCGAAGGCAACGCTTCTCATCAAGGTCGCGTGCGAGCACGTGGTGGGCAAGCGCCCGGATGTCGCGATCTACGGAACGGACTACGCGACCCCCGATGGCACCGGGGTGCGCGACTACATCCACGTCGAGGACCTGGCGACCGCGCATCTGGACGCGCTCGAGTACCTGCGCCGGGGCGGGAATTCGACCGTGCTCAACGTGGGGTATGGTCACGGTTACAGCGTGCGCGAGGTGCTGCAGAGCGTCGAGCGGGTCTCGGGCCAGAAGCTCCACATCCGCGAGGAGCCGCGCCGGCCCGGCGATCCGCCCGCGCTGGTCGCACGCGCCGAGCGCATCCGGCAGGAACTCGGCTGGACGCCCCGGCTCGATGATCTCGACACCATCGTGCGCACCGCGCTCGAGTGGGAGCGGCATCTGCAGCGCACGCCATGGAGCTGATCCGCTCGATGGAATAAGTAACGCCGGAGTAGAATGCGCGCGATGCGGTGGCTGCGCCCTAAGTCCCTCACCGGACTGATGCTTCTCGGCCTGGCGCTCCTCGCGCTGCCGTTGCTCGTGGCCATTGTCACGGCTGCGTTGCAGTTCCGCAGGCTGTCCACGACCGGGCAGAAAATCGTCATCGAGGGCGTCACCGCCGCCCGCGAGAGCCAACGCCTGTTCAGCGAGATCGATTCACTGGAGCGCACCGCGCGCCTGTACGACGTCCTCGACGACCCACGGCTCCTGCAGCTCTACAAACATCAGGACGCCTTGCTCACCGCGACTCGCGGTGAGCTCTATGCGCAGTCGACCGCCGGAACGCGCCAGACGCTGATGCAACTGGCCGATGTCCAGCGGCAGATCCGCACCCGGGTACTGACCACGCCCCCCGGTACACAGGCCGCCAACGCCGCCGGGCTCGGCAAGCTGTTTGCCCAACTCGGCTCGCTCGTCGACCGCACCGCGCAGCAGAGCAATCAGCAGATCGACGCTGAACTGGCGCTGCTGCGTCACCTGACCGAGCAGGCGCGCGAGCGGCTGTTCTGGCAGGCCGCGCTGCTCCTGCCACTGACGCTGCTCGCCATCTACATGCTGACGCTCGCCGTCGGGCGGCCGCTGCACCACATCGACCGGGCGATCAGCGATCTCGGCCACGGCCGGCTGCACGAGGGCATCACCGTCACCGGGCCGCACGACCTCGAGCGCCTGGGCGGTCAGCTCGAATGGCTGCGACTGCGACTGATCGAGCTCGCCGAGGAGCGCAACCGCTTCCTGCGCCACATGTCCCACGAGCTGAAGACCCCGCTCGCC
>JAKBCE010000233.1 GCA_021808195.1 Pseudomonadota bacterium | reverse complement strand
CCCGCTGGCACATCGTCGCCTCCTACTCGGTGGCGCAGGTCAACAGCCGGCTCACCACCGACACCGCCGGGGTGCTGCGCAGCTCCAGCGTGCATTTCTGGCCGAATGCCGTGGTGGTCTCGGTCGGCTATTCGTTCTGAGCGCTGGCTCCGCCGCGCGCCGAGCATCGCTCTGGCGCGCGGCGGACTCGGCTTGCCGCCGCGGTACCCGCGGTGAACCCCCGTTCCTGATCATTGTCATACAATGCCGCCTGACCCCGCGGGGGCGGGCGCAGACAGAATGAGTCAGTGAGCGGAGCACCCTACAACCGACGGTGGCGCAGAACGGCGCGGTATGCGCCGCGGCGGCGGCTGCCGGGCTGGGCCGGGTGGCTCGCGCTGCTGGCGTTCGGGCTGCGCGCGCTGGTGCCGCTCGGGTTCGAGCCGGGCACTCACTCGCTGGCGATCCAGATCTGCCACGAGGGCTTTCCCTCGGGCTTCTTCGCCCACGGCCACGCGCGCCGCGGGGCACCCGCCGGCCGTACGGTCACCCACTGCACGTTCTGCAACGGCACCACACCGGCGCCGGCGTATGCCCTCGCCGGGCTCACCCTGCGCGCCGCCGGTGCGGTCGCGCTCGCGGAGCCCGAACCGGCGTCGAACTTCAGCGTTCCGCTGGCGTACACGCCCCAGGCGCGTGCGCCCCCGACTCCCGTCTGATCGATCCGATCGGCCGCATGCCCGGCGTCCCGGCACGGGCGCTGTGCTGCGGCATCCTGTGATGATGATTCAGACGGCGGTCCGCACCGGAGGCGGCGCCGCGGGAGACTCAATGTGAAAGACCATTCCTCGAGCCGGGCCGTGCGCCAGTGCCGCCGGCCGTCCACTCATTGCATGGCCGCCGGACTCGGTGTGCTCGCAGCGCTCGGGATGATGCCGCTTGGCGCCTGGGCGGCCTCCTATGGCGGGGTGCGCGGCCAGGTGCAGGGCGCGCACAACCAGCCCATGGCCGGCGTGCGCGTGACGCTGCGCTCGGCCGCGTCCGGCAGTGTCCGCACGACGCGCACCGATGTGCACGGCCGGTTCAGCTTTCCGACGGTGTCGATCGGGACCTACAGAGTCACGGTCCGGCGCAAGGGCTTCGAGTCCCAGAGCGAGCCGGTGACGGTGGAGGCGGGCTACTTTCCCGCGCCCATCCTGCACCTGCTGCCGGTTTCGACGTTCCATCGGGTGGTCGTGCACGGCAACCGCGTGCCGGTGGTCGCCTCGGTCACCCCGATCACGCTCGTCAGCCAGCAGGACATCCTCTCGACGCCCGGCGCGATCAACGCCAACAGCCTCTCGATGATCACCGACTACGTGCCGGGCGCCTACGAGGCGCACGACATGCTGCACATCCGCGGCGGTCACCAGACGTCCTGGCTGATCGACGGGGTGGAGATCCCGGATACGAATATCGCCGAGAGCCTCGGGCCGGCGATCGATCCGGAGGACATCCAGACGCTCGGGGTCGAGCGCGGCAGCTACAACGCCAGTGAGGGAGATCGCACCTACGGGGTGTTCAACGTCATCCCCAAGACCGGGTTCGGCGTGCACAACCAGGGTTCGCTCTCAGTCTCGGCCGGCAATTTCGGTCAGACCGACGATTACCTGAGCGCCGCGAGCCACAAGGGCAACTTCGCTTATTACGTCAGCGCCGAGGGCAACCGCAGCAATCTCGGCCTGCAGACCCCGGTCTCTCAGGTCATCCACGACCAGTCGCAGGGCTACGGGCTCTTTACCAACCTGCAGTACAACCCCAGCGCGAACAATGAGCTGCGCTTCGTCGCGCAGCTGCGTCAGGATACCTACCAGATCCCCAACTGCATCACGCCGCTGCCGAACGACCCGCAGTGCGTCGGGCAGCTCGGTGACGTCCAGAAGGAAGCGGACAACTTCGCGCTGCTCTCCTGGGTGCATACGTTCACGAGCGACATCGTGCTCACCAGCTCGCTGATGTATCACTTCGAGCGTGCCGCGTACGACGGCTCGCCGAACGACTTCCCGATCATCACCACCTTCCACCACAGCTCGCAGTACGAGGGCGGGGAGGAAAACCTGCGCATGCACTTCAGCCACAACCACGTGGACGTCGGGGTGTACGGCTTTGCGCAGCAGGATCACGCCGACTTCAATCTCGCCTTCCCCGGCGGCAGTCCGGCGTCGCTTCAGGAGCTGCAGAACCCGACCGGCCAGCTGATCGACGCCTGGGTGCAGGATACGTACGACGTGTCGCACTGGGTGCATCTGTCGGCCGGCGTGCGCCAGACGCACTTTGCCGGGCTGGTCACCGAGAACGCCACCGACCCGCGCTACGGTATGACGGTGCGCCTGCCGGTGCTCAACTGGGTGCTGAGCGCGTTCTGGGGCAAGTACTACCAGGCGCCGCCGCTCGAGGCGCTCTCCGGCAACCTCGCCACCTACGCCTCGACGCAGAGCAGCCAGTTCCTGCCGCTGCATGGGGAGCGCGACAAGGAGCGTCAGTTCGGCGTGACCATCCCGGTCAAGGGGTGGACCATCGGGGCGGATTACTTCGTCACCCAGGCGCAGAACTTCTTTGACCACAACCCGATCGGCAGCTCCGACATCTACCTGCCGGTCACCGATCAGGGGGCGCTGATCCGTGGCACCGAGCTCACCGTGCGCTCACCGGCGTTCTGGCCCTACGGCCAGGTGCACCTGGCGTACTCGAACCAGACGGCGCAGTGCTTCGGGTCGATCAGCGGCGGGCTGCTCGTCTCGGGCACTGCCTGCGGCAATTACACCGCGCTCGATCACGATCAGCGCAACACGCTCAACGTCGGCTACAACCTCGATCTGCCCGAGCATTACTTCGTCGGCACGAACGTCTCGGTCAACTCGGGGCTCTCGAACGGCTTTGCCGGTCCGCCGAGCTATGAGCCGAGCCACCTGCCGAGCTACGCAATCATTGATCTGACCGTGGGGCGCAACTTCAGCCGCAATCTTCAGGTATCGGTGACGGCGCTGAACCTCACCAACAAGCACCTGATGACCGACAACAGCCTCACCTTCGGCGGGGTGCACTGGAACAATCCGTTCCAGATCTACGCCCAGCTGCGCTACCAGTTCCACTACTGAAGAGCGCGCGCGCCGCCAGGGATGGCGGCGCCTGTCTTACCAGAAGGCGGCCACGATCGCCGCCGTGAGCACCAGCAGACCGGCCCCGGCGATCTTCACGCTGCGCGGGGTGGCGGCGTGCTCGGGGCGGGCAGCGGCCGGCCCGCGGGGCACCGTCAGGCTCGCCAGCACGAGCGCGGCGAGCGAGGCGGCGAAGCCGAGTCCGGCGACGTTGAGGAACTGGACGTGCGCGATGCCGAGCAGGGCGAGCCCGTAGAGCAGAGCCCCGAGGGCGGTGCCGGCGAGCAGGCCGGCGAAGGCGCCGCGGGCATTGGCGCGCGGCCAGAGCACTCCGGCGAGGAACACCGCCGCCACCGGCGGGGTGAAGTAGGCGAGCACCGCCTGCAGGTACTGCCAGAGCGAGGGGAAGCGGGCGATCTGCGGCACCCAGGCGGCCGAGACCAGCATGGCGAGCGCCGTTGCGATGCGTGCGACGCGCACCGTGCTGCGCTCATCGAGATGGGGACGGGCGCGGCGGATGAAGTCGATCGACAGCACGGTGGCGGCGCTGTTGTAGGTGGCCGAGAGCGAGGCCATCAGCGCGCCGAGGAAGGCCGCCAGGAACACGCCGAGCACTCCGGGTGGCAGCAGCGTCAGCGCCAGGCGGATGTACACGTCATCGTCGCGGTGCAGGTGGGCGAACAGCGCCCGACCGGCGAGCCCCGGGGCGACGATGAGCAGCAGCGAGGTGAGCTTCAGCGCCCCGGTGAGCAGCGCCCCGCGCTGCCCGTCGGCCACTGAACGGGCCGCGAGCGTGCGCTGCACGACGGACTGGTTGGTGCACCAGTAATAGAGCGCGAGCACGGGCATGCCGAAGACGAGGCCGGTCCAGGGCATGTATGGAT
>JAKBCE010000232.1 GCA_021808195.1 Pseudomonadota bacterium | reverse complement strand
GCAGACTGTTGCGGTGTGCGCCTCGCAGTCGTTCGAGTCTCGGCTGCGCAAGCGGCTCGTGTTCGGCCAATTCCTCCTCGAGCAGGCCGAGTATGAGCGTGAGCGGAGTCCGAAATTCATGGCTGATATTGGCGAAGAAGTCGGTCTTTGCCGCGTCGAGCTCGGCGAGTTTGCGATTGGCCTCGCGCAGTTCCCCGATGGCCGCGGCGAGTTCGCCGCTGCGGCGGATGACCTCGCGCTCCATGTCACGGGTGCGGTCGCGCAGTGTCTGACCGACCTCGCTTGCGCGGACGAGCTCGGTGACCTCCTCGACTCTGTGCAGGATGTAGAGTACTTGCCCTGAGCTCGACAGCACCGGGAGATTCTTCGGGCTCCAGTACTTCGTCTCGAACGATCCGTCGGCGCCGCGGATGTCGTATTTCTGCACCGCCATGGTGTCGGCGCGGCGGGTTCGCAGCACGCGTTCGAGCGAGTCGCGCAGATTGCTCGTGCCGGTGGCCCCGGGATCGTCAGGATTGTCGGGGAACACCTCGAACAGCCCGCGGCCGAGAATGTCCCGGGTTGTGTGGGTCGCCTCGAGACGCGCATTGGTGGCGGCGACCATCGTGAAGCGAGGGGCATCGGGCAGAAGCACCAGCAGAACGTCCGGGCATTCCTGGAACAACCGCTCAAAGTCGAGTGCCGGTGCGGATGTCGGACCGTCGGGTGGGATGTGGGGCATGCCCTGCGCTCAGGGCTTGCGGGCCGATTCGGCCGGCAGAGTGACGTGCGACGCCATGGGCGAGCGGCTCCGTTCGGTTCGTTCACACCGGACTGGATTATAGTCGTATTTCTGGAGGCAAAAATTGAGCAGGGGCGGAACGGCGTGCCTGGGCCGTCGGCGTCCTCCTTCGTACGGGCGAAGGCGCGGAGCGCATTGCGCCGGGGCGACGAGCGTCAGGAGTCGCGAGCGAGTCGGATACTTCGGTGTGAGCAGAGTTCTGCATCGACGTGCACGTCGGCAGGAGAGTGCGGCTATTCGCTGGCGCGCCGGTCCGAAAGCCAGGCTCGGTGTTCTGCTGTGGGCGTGCGGGCCGCAAGGCGCGCTGCCGCGGGATGATCATCGTCGCGGTCCCGGGTGGCACGAATATGCTTCGGTGCAACTTGCGAGCAATTTTCGAGTCCAAGGGCACCCGGTGTGAAATGCCGCAGTGGGTGCGGCCATGGCTCGTGACGGATGATGATTGCGCCATGAGCCGCTACAATGGTGCGAGACGGGCGGTGCTTCACTGCACGGTGGCCTGTCTTCCCGCGCACGGCCTCGCTGCTGCGGTGCCTTTGGCTACCGCGCGCGTCTCCGTTCCCGCAACAACTCCAATCCCGTGGGAGGACGATTGAACAAATCAAAGCGCTTGATGGTGTTGGCGATCGCCGCTGCGGCGCCGGTCTGCTGGTCTGTGGCACGGGCGGGCGCACCGACGCCGCCGTGCAGCGGCTCCTCAGGACTCCTGGGCCTGCTCGACCGACCGACCGTGGGCGATTCGAGCTGCGTGGTGCCGGAAGGTATGACGGTCATCGAGGCCGGCGCGACCGCAGGAAACGTGTACGGCAGCCCCGGTGGCCAGATCGACACGCTTCCGAATCTCGAATTGCGCTGGGGTCTGCCGGGCAATTCGGAATTTGTGTGGTTGCCGCCGAATTACCAATACCAGTCGCTGAATGCCGGGGCTCAGGGACCGGCCCAGACGATTCATGGCTTCGGTCCGACGACCATCGGCATCAAGCACTCGCTCGGATACACCGAGCACTGGCAGTGGACGGCTGAAGCGTTGGCCACGCTGCCCTCGGGCGACACCACGTTCGGCAGTCACGGGGTAGGTGGTGCGGTCAACGGCATCGTCAGTTACGGCAATGGACCGCTCGGGGTGTCTCTGATGGTTGGGATGACCTCCGAGACCGAGCCGACCGCGGTGGGCGGGCAGCGCTTTCAAAGCTTCAATCCCGATCTGGTCGTGACTTGGGCGGCGACCTCGCGGCTGCAGTTCTACGGTGAGGTCTACGGTCAGTCGCACGCCGGGTATGGACTCGGCTGGGGATCGGACTTCGACGGCGGCCTGCAATATCTCGTCAATCCGGACTTCGAGGTCGACCTCGAGGAGGGCGTACGCCTGCAGGGACAGCTCGGCGGATTCTCCAACTACACCGGCGTCGGGCTCGGGCTGCTGCTGTAGCACTCGCGGCGACGGCGGTTTGCTAAAGGGGTGTCTTGCCTTCGCTGAAGCGCAGCCACCCCTTGATAATGCGATATAAATACCAGATGGATCCGGCGGCGAGCACCAGCCAGCCGATGATCACCAGCCACAGAGCACCGCCGAGCGCCAGCCACAGCAGCGAGAACCAGAAGGTGCGGATCTGCCACTCGAAATGGCGCTCGAGCAGCGTGCCGCGCACCTCCTCGCGCTTGACGTAGTTGAGGATGACCGCGGCCACGGCCAGCACGGGGAAGAGGATCGCGCCCGCGTACAGCCCGTAGGTGATGTTGCCGAGATTGCGCTCGAAAGATCTGTTCGACCCGTCGACGGCCGGTTGCATGTTCATCAACGCACTCTCCGCGCGCGGCGTCGGCGCATCGTCGGTAAGGCACGGCGTCGCGCTCTCACTGGAAGTGACTATAGCAAAGGCGCGCGTGCGCTCATTGCATCTTCAGACGCCTCCCAAGCGCGGCCTTCAGGCCATCGAGGGCGAAGGCCAGCATGACTGAGGCGCCGAACACGGCCACGATCAGAAGCGGTGAGATTGCACGCATCAGCAGACCTCGGGTCGCCAGGATGAAGAAGATCACGATGTCCGTGATCATCGACAGCACGATCCAGGCGCTCGGCCCGGAGCTCCAGAGGCGGCGCCGCTCGCGCACGACGTAAAAGAGCGCCTGGCTGGTGAACGAGAGCGTCACGCACGCGAGCGTCTGCAGCTGTGCCTGGCCAAGTCCGAGCCGGTAGCGGCCGACGGCAACGACCGCTGCGCAGAACAGCACGTTGCACAGCGCCAAGGCGGTGCCGAGCAGCGTGATGTTGTTCACGTGCCACGCGTTCGGCTTCGGCGAGGGACGCACGTGATCCGTGGTCGCCGACATCGCGAGGAAGTCGCCCGTGATCATCAGCAGGGCCATCAGCCGGGGCGTGAGGATCGCGTGTCCGGTCATGACCAGCCCGACTACGAGCAGCAGCATCTGGGAGAGCTTCTGCGTCAGCGAGCGCAGCGTGTAGGTGAGGATGCGCTGAAAGGTAATGCGCCCTTCGCGGATCGCGCTGACGGTGCCGGCAAGTCCGGGCTCGGTCAAGACGATTCCGGCGGCCGACTTCGCCACGTCGGTCGCGCTGGAGACCGCGATGCCCATCTGTGCCTGACGCAGCGCGGGCGCGTCGTTCGCACCGTCGCCGAACATGCCCACCGTGTGTCCGCTCGCCTGCAGCGCACGCACGATGTGAAATTTGTCCTCGGGGAACACGCCGGCGAACACCGCATAGTCGTGCGGACGAATACTCCCCGGGATCTGTCCGGGCGGGCAGAGCGGACCGTCCAGACCCACTTCGCGCGCGACCACCTGCGCGGTCACCGGGGCATCACCGGTGACCATGACGGTCTCTACCCCCATGGTGCGCAACTGGCCGATGAGCGCAGCGGCGTCGGTACGCGGCGGATCACTGAGGGCGATCAGTCCGATGACCCGCAGTGCACCCTGCGCAGGGCCCTCGGCGACGGCGAGCACGCGGTAACCTTGGGTTGCGAGCGATTCGACGTCCGCGATCGTTTGCGCCGAAGGGGCGGCGATCGTCTGCAGCGTTGCAAAGGCGCCTTTGACGATCCGGATCGTGCGGCCGGCGTCGTCGATGGCCGTCGCTTCGGCGCGCTTGCGCGTCGGGTCGAACGGTACGAACGATACGAGTCGGGCGCCGCCCGTCGCAGGCTGCGTGGCGGCCGCGGCGCGGATGGCGCTGTCGACCGGATCCGCCCCACCCTCGG
>JAKBCE010000231.1 GCA_021808195.1 Pseudomonadota bacterium | reverse complement strand
GAGACTCGGCGCGCTGATCGGCCAGGTCAACCGCATCCGCGGCTACGGGGACTTCGTGCACTACCACCTGCTCGCCCGGGGCGCGCTCGAGGTGGTGATCGAGTCCGACGTGAACATTCTGGATATTGCCGCGCTGGTGGTGATCGTGCGCGAAGCGGGCGGCACGTTCACCGACCTCGCCGGCGGGGAGATCACCCTGGAAACCACCTCGGTGCTGGCCAGCAACGGACGGCTGCACGCCCCCGTGCTCGCGACCCTCGAGTAGGCCTTGCGCCTCAGGCGCCGAGGCGCACTTCGAGCGGGCCCGGTCCGTCCGCATCCTGCCGGTACCGCTTGCGCTCGTACATCGCGTGGTCGGCCGCCGCGTAGAGCCGATCGGCATCATCGCCGTCGGCCGGATAGAGCGAGAAGCCGACGCTGGCACCGATCACGAGCTGGCGCCCTCGGACCACCAGACCCTCAGCCAGTGCGCTGCGCAGCTGCGCGGCCACCCGCTCGGCAGCGTCCCGGCCCCCCAGTTCGGCGAGCACGACGGCGAACTCATCGCCACCGAGCCGCGCCAGCACGTCCTGCGTCCCGAGCCGCGCCCGAAACTGTCCCGCCGCCCACTGCAGCACCTCATCGCCCACCGCGTGCCCGAACGTGTCGTTGATCTCCTTGAACCCATCGAGATCGATGACCACCAGCGCCAGTTCGCTGCCTGCGGCCCTCGCCCGCGCCATGGCCTCGTGCAGGCGGCGCACCAGCAGGCGCCGGTTGGGCAACCCGGTGAGTGCATCGTGCAGTGAGGCGTACTCGGCCTTCGAGAGCTGCTCCTCGAGCAACGTGAAGGTCATGCCGGTGGCGACCAGGAACTTCGGCAGGTTCCAGACTTCGGCATCGACGTGCGCGTGCGGCCAGAGCACCGCCATCAGATCCGCGGCCGGAAACACGAACGCCCAGGCAATGAAGCTGATCATCGTGAAGCGCACGCTGGCCGAAGCACGCGGAGCGGTCATCCGGTACAGGGCCGCGACCGCCAGGTAATGCCAGGTGAGCATCCAGGTCAGCGCCTCGTTCGGATGACCGAAGGCGAGCAGCGCGCCCTGCACCGCATAGACGCTGAGCACCAGTGAGGTCCGCCAGCGCAACGTCGGCTGGCCGTTCGCGCTGCGCCAGGCCCGCATCATCCACAGCATCGAACCGGTCCCGGCGACGGTCGTTGCCGCATACATCCAGGGGGCCGTGACGCCGTACTGCACGCAGCTCAGCAGGACCGCATCGGGTACGGCGCTGAAGACCGCAATCGAGAGGGTGCGGGCGCGGATCTCGAGCTGCTCGCCGCTCGCCCACATGAAAATGTTGGCGATCACCACCAGCATCGCGACCGCAACGGAGTAGGCGCCATCGGCGCTGCCCGGCGTGTTCGCGGCCACGAACAGCGCGATGATGTGCACCAGCAGCAGCACCCAGCCGACCAGCCAGAAATTCAGGCGGCTCTGGCGGGTGCGGCGCAGCAGCGTCCAGAAGACGGCGACCAGACCGCCAATGGCCACAAAGTCGGGTAAAGCCGAGAAGTTCACAGGGGCGCCGGGGACCAGTCCTGCACTGGGATGCGTTCGAGGCTGCGCGGCATCCCAGCCGTTGGCCCACGAGACCCGCGCGAGGCGGGGTCATTGATTCGATTCCTCTCGATCAACATCGGCCGATCGGGCCGGACCTTGAGGCGTTTCTCAAGCCCCGCCCACGTCTACGCTCGCTCCGCCGGCTCAGGCCGCGAAGCGCGTCTCGTCCGCGATCAGCGCCTCGAGGCGCTCCAGGTCCGGCACCAGCGGCGTCTCGTTGGCCATGCGCAGCTGGCAGAGCACCGGGGCGCGCTCCGGAAACGTTGCACTGCCCGGCCGGATCACATCCGAACTCAGCCGCACCAGCTGCGGGAACCCCTGCGAGACGATGGCGAAGTGCGCCAGGCGCGTCCCGAGACCGACGAAAACCACCATGCGCGAGCGTCCCGAGCCCGGCGGAATGCTCCATCCGCAGACCCCCTCGAAGGAGACCAGCGGTATCGGCCTGCCGTTCCAGGGCACCGTGCCGATGTACCACGGCGGCGCACCGGTCATCTGCGAAGGAACCGGCAACCCGGCCACCTCCGCGACGCAGGCGCGCGGCACGATCAGCCGGCCTTCCGCGAGCGGAATGAGCAGGCTGTAGATTTCCTGGACCCTCTCGGCCATCGTTCCCCCGTCACTCGCCTTGCGCCGCAGCCGGATCGGCCGCGCCGAAGTCATCGCCGTGAAGCGTTCCACGGGCGCGCTCGACCAGCGGGGCGATGGCCTCGAGCAGTTCGGTTTCCTGGTACGGCTTGCCGAGGTAGTCGTCGACGCCGAACTCGATCGCGCGCGCACGGTGCTTCTCGCCGACCCGCGAGGTGATCATGATGATCGGCACCGCACGCAGCCGCGGATCGTTGCGCACGTGTGCGGCGACCTCGTAGCCGTCCATCCGCGGCATCTCGATGTCGAGCAGGATGATGTCGGGCACCTGATCCTGCAGCAGTGCGACCGCGTCCATCCCGTCCCGGGCCGTCAGCACCCGCATGCCGTTGCGCTCGAGCAGCCGCTGCGTCACCCGCCGAACCGTGATCGAATCATCCACCACCATCGCGAGGATGCGCCGGTCGGCCGGATCGCGTTCGGCCGGCGCCAGACCGCGGCCGCGCCACTCGGCGCGCACCAGCGCACCGATGTCGAGAATGATGACGATCCGGCCGTCGCCGAGAATGGTCGCCCCGGAGATGCCGCGAATGCTGGCGATCTGCGGTCCGACCGACTTCACCACGATCTCGCGGTTGCCGAGCAGCTCATCGGCCACGATCGCCGTGGAATGCTCCCCGGCGCGCACCAGCACCACCGGTACCGTGGCGTCCTCGCTCGGCAGCGGCGAGGGCGGCAGCCCGATGAACACGGCCAGATGCTGAAACCGGTAGCGCTGCCCGCCGTACTCGAACGGCGCAGACTCCGCACTGAGGTATTGGTTGACCTGCTCGAGCGGCAGGCGCAGCACCCCCTCGACGGTCGGCAGCGGCAGCGCATAGAGTTCATCGCCGGCCCGCGCGATCAGCGCATGACTGATCGCGAGTGTGAACGGCAGGCGGATGGTGAATTCACTGCCCTCACCCGGCTGCGTCTGCATGTGCAGCGCGCCGCCGAGGCGTTTGATCTCGGTGGCGACGACATCCATGCCGACGCCGCGGCCGGCCTGCTGGGTCACGCTGCCGGCGGTGGAGAAACCGGGCTCGAGGATCAGTTGCAGCGCTTCCTCGTCGCTCACCCCGGCGGACGGAATCAGTCCGAGCGCAAGTCCCTTGGCGCGAATGGCCTGCAGGTTCATCCCCGCGCCGTCATCGGCCAGACGCACCACGACCTGCGCCCCTTCGCGGCGCAACTGCAGCTCGATGCGTCCCACCGGCGGCTTGCCGCGGCGCAGTCGCTCCTCAGGCACCTCGATACCGTGCACCACGGCGTTGCGCAGCAGGTGTTCGAACGGCGGCAACATGCGCTCGAGCACCTGCCGATCGAGCTCCCCGGAGGCGCCCTCGACGATCAGCTCGGCGCGCTTGCCGGTGTCGGCGGCCGCCTGGCGCACGATGCGCGAGAGTCGCTGCACGTGCTGCTGAAACGACACCATGCGCGTGCGCATCAGTCCGTTCTGCAGCTCCGTCATGGTGCGCGCCTGCTGCTGCAGCAGGGTGTGCGCATCCTTCGTCAGGTTCTCCAGCAGCTGCTGCAGGCTGGCCACGTCGTTGGCGGTCTCCGCCAGCGCCCGCGAGAACTGCTGGATGGAGGAATAGCGGTCGAGCTCGAGCGGATCGAAATCACCGCGGTGACCGCTGTCAGGTTCATGCCGGTGCAGGATCTGCGCCTCGGTCTCGATCTCCAGGCTGCGCAGCTGCTCCTTCAGGCGCGTCACCGTGCGTGACAGCTCCCCGAGGTTGAAATCGATGGAGCTGATCTGCTGGTCGAGCCGCGAGCGGGCGATGC
>JAKBCE010000230.1 GCA_021808195.1 Pseudomonadota bacterium | reverse complement strand
CTCACCGGGTGGCTCGGGATGCCGGAGTAGCCGCCGAGGCGCACGGGCGCGGCATTCGGGCCGATGACGGCCAGGGTCTTCAGCCGGTCCACCTGCAACGGCAGCGTGCCATCGTTCTTCAGCAGCACGACCGCTTCCTGTGCCGATTTCAGGGCCAGGGCGCGCGCCTGCGGGTCATCGGTGATCTTGCGGGCCTCGCTAACGCTGGCATAGGGATGGTCGAACACCCCGGAGAGGAACTTCAACCGCAGCACGCCCGCGACGGCCGTGTTGATCTGCTGCATCGTCACCTTGCCGTCGGCCAGGGCCTGCGGCAGGTGCGCGAACGCCTGACCGTCGGGGAAGTCGACCTCGACGCCCGCATTCAAGGCGCGAGCGGCCGCATCGGTGAGATTCGGCACGACGTGGTGCAGGGTCATGAGCTGCTCGATGCCCAGATAATCGCTGACGACCGCGCCCTTGAATCCCCAGTCCTTGCGCAGCACCTGCTGGAAGAGCCAGGGATTGGCGGTGCACGGGATGCCGCCGATTTCGTTGTAGGCGGCCATCACCACCTGGGCGTGGGCCTGGTCGATCGCCTCGTGGAACGCCGGCAGGTACATCTGCCGCAGCGTGCGGTGCGTCAGTTCGACCGGACCGACATTAGTGCCGGCCTCGGGCACGCCGTAACCGGCCATGTGCTTCAGCACGGCAAGGACATGCCCCGAAGTCAGGGGCAGCGACGGGCCCTGCAGGCCGCGCACCTCCGCCACGCCCATCTGGCCGACCAGGTACGGATCCTCGCCGAAAGTCTCCTCGATGCGGCCCCACCGGGGGTCGCGGCCGAGATTGATCACGGGCGTCAGGAGCATGTCGACCCCGCGGGCGCTCGCTTCACGGGCCACTACGCCGAATACCCGGGTGATCAGCGCCGGGTCCCAGGTGCTCGCCAGTGCGATCGCCTGCGGGAAGCTGGTCGCGCCCCGCGCCACGTACCCGTGCAGGCCCTCGGAATGGAACAGCGTCGGGATACCGAGGCGCGTATGGTCGATGTCGTAGCGCTGGACGGCGTTCACGAACTGGATCGTCTGTGCGAGGGTGCGCAGCCGGAATTGATCCGGCGCGTAGTCGCCTGGCCGGGCGAGCTGGCCAATGCCGTCGGGATAGTTGCGGGCTGCCTTCGCCGGGTCGAAGTCGCCGGCGGCGTTCTCGATCTGCGGCTTGTCGTCCCAGATGGAGGAGATCTGCGCGATTTTCTCCGGCAAGGTCATGCGGCGCAGCAGATCCCGCACCCGGGCGGCGACCGGCGCGTGCGGATCCTTGTACAGCGGCGTGCCTGCGGCATGCGCGCCGGGCACCGGGAGCGAGGCGAGCAGCGCCGTTGCGGTCAGGGCGCCGAGCACGCGCGCGCGAGTAATGTGACCCTTCACTGGATGATCCCCCCGAAACCCAAGACTGGTATCGCTATCATAACTGAGCGCTCCGATTCGTAAACAGAAATTACGCAACGAAGACCACTGGACAGCTCCCAGCCCGAAGTTGCGAGGAAAAAATGGGAGCGGTACCATCGCCCACCCCTTTTGTGCGGGACACGCCCGAGCATGGCCGCCGAGCCTCAGTCTGTGCGGGACTCCACCGGTCGCATCGGCGCTTACCGGTGGCGCATCTGCGCGCTGTTGTTCTGGGCGACCACGCTCAATTATATCGACCGCCAGGTGCTCGGCGTGCTCGCCCCGGCGCTCGGCCATAAGCTCGGCTGGACTCAGGTCGATTACGGCTACATCGTCGCGGCATTTCAGGTCGCCTACGCGCTGGGGCTGGTATTCGCCGGGGCGCTCATCGACAAGCTCGGTACGCGCCTCGGCTACGCGCTCGCCATCGCGCTGTGGAGCTGCGCGGCGATGAGCCATGCGCTGGCGCGCACGGTGCTGGAGTTCGCGGCAGCGCGCTTTCTGCTCGGACTCGGTGAGTCGGGCAACTTTCCGGCCGCAGTCAAGACCGTTTCGGAATGGTTCCCGCGCCGTGAACGTGCGCTGGCCACGGGGTTGTTCAACGCCGGCTCGAACATCGGTGCGCTGATCGCCCCCGTTGTGGTACCGATTGCGGTGTCGCTCTGGGGGCTGCGTTCGGGCTTTTTGCTCACCGGAGTGTTGAGCGCACTGTGGCTGATCACCTGGCTCATCGTCTACCGCCCCGCCGGAGAGCATCCTCGGGTCAGCGCCGCGGAACTTGCCTACATCCGGGCCGACGGCGCCGAAGCGGCCGGGCCCGCACGCCGGGTGCGGTGGCGGGAATTGCTGCGGCACCGGCAGACCTGGGCGTTCGTGGTCGGCAAGTTCCTCACCGATCCGGTGTGGTGGTTCCTGCTGTTCTGGCTGCCGAAATATCTCAGCCATCGTTACGGGCTCGATTTGACCGAGCTCGGACCACCCCTGATCGCGGTGTACGTCATGGCCGATGTGGGCAGCATCGCCGGCGGGTGGATGGCCGGATGGCTGATGCGACGCGGATGGAGCGTCAATGGCGCACGCAAAAGCGCAATGCTGCTGTGTGCGATTGCTGTCGTGCCGGTCGTGTTCACCTCTGAAGTGCAGTCGTTGTGGGCCGCGGTGGGGCTGATCGGTTTGGCGGCCGCGGCGCACCAGGGCTGGTCGGCGAACCTGTTCACGACGACGTCCGACCTGTACCCGAGCACCGCAGTCGCCTCAGCTGTCGGACTCGGAGGGTTCGCTGGCGCAGTTTCCGGCGCGTTGGTGGCCACGGCAGTCGGCTATTTGCTGCAGGCTACCGGCAGCTACGCCCTGTTGTTTACGCTGGCCGGCGGTATGTATCTCATCGCCCTCGGCCTGTTCCAGTTGCTCGCGCCGCGGCTGACGCCCGTATCCCTGGCGGACGCATGAGAGCTGCCGGCGCTCGGACCTTCTTACCGCCGTGGCGCCGATCGCGCTGCGGTGCAGTCAGTTTTGGAGAACGCATTGATGAGCACCGAAACCACTGAATCGCACGGCTCGCGCCGCGACCGGGAAATCGTCGCCGCACGCGTGATCGTCACCTCGCCGGGCCGCAACTTCGTGACCCTCAAGATCGAGACACGCTCAGGGGTCTGGGGGATCGGCGATGCGACGCTCAACGGCCGCGAACTCGCGGTCGCGGCCTATCTCGAGCATCACGTGATCCCCAACCTGATCGGCCGCGATGCCGGTCGGATCGAGGATACGTGGCAGTTCCTCTACCGCGGTGCGTACTGGCGCCGCGGACCGGTGACGATGACGGCGATCGCCGCGGTGGACGTGGCGCTGTGGGACATTCTCGGCAAGATGGCCGGACTGCCCCTGTATCAGCTGCTCGGTGGACGCAGTCGCGACGGCATTCTCGTCTATGGTCATGCCAGCGGGCGGGATGTCGAGGAGGCGAGCGCCGAAGTGGGCCGGTTCATCGAGCAGGGGTATCACGCCGTGCGTGCTCAATGCGGCGTGCCCGGACTGGCCAAGCCGTACGGCGTGACGCGGCTGAAGAATGCCTACGAGCCGGCCGAGAGCGAACTACCCCTGGAAACTGTCTGGTCGACGCCCCCGTACCTGCAGATCGTGCCGCGGCTGTTCGAACGTCTGCGCGCCGATCACGGCAGAGAGATCGAACTGCTGCACGACGTGCACCATCGCCTCAGCCCGATCGAGGCGGCCCGTCTGGCGCGCGACCTGGAACCGTACCGGCTGTTCTGGCTCGAGGATGCGACTCCCGCGGAGAACCCCGACGGCTTCGAGCTGATCCGTCGCCACTCGGTCACGCCGCTCGCCGTGGGCGAGGTCTTCAACTCCCTCTGGGACTGCCGGGCGCTGCTCGAGCGGCAGCTGATCGATTACATCCGCACCACCATCGTGCACGGCGGTGGCATCACGCACGTGCGCCGCATCGCCGATCTGGCCGCTATGCACCGGGCGCGCACCGGCTTTCACGGCGCGACGGATCTCTCACCGGTCACTCTCGGGGCGGCGCTGCACTTCGATACCTGGGTGCCGAATTTCGGCATCCAGGAGTACATGCGCCATACCGAGC
>JAKBCE010000050.1 GCA_021808195.1 Pseudomonadota bacterium | reverse complement strand
CGCTGATCGCCAAGTCGTTGAATGCGCCCTTCATCTGAAACGCCGTGGCCAGCGCATCGGAATTCATCCATAGGACACCGAAGCGCCGGTTGTCGGGGAAAACCATCGCCGGTCCGATCTCATAGACATACTCCGGCGACAGAACGAAGCCGACCACCTTGAGCTCCTTCCACCGTCCATTGAGGACGGACCCGATCGTTGTCCCGAGTGTCAGTGAATTGGCGCGTGCGAACGTCTCGCTGACCACTGTTTCGGCATCGCTATCGGCGCGGGGAAAGCGTCCCGCGACTAGCTGCAGCTGATTCAACGAATCATCGGCGCGGGACGAGGACGGCAATGAGATCAACCGGCCCATGGCAGGTTCCGGGAGACCGGGAACCGTGAGCGTGACGTCCTCGACGACCCGGGTCTGAACGAAAGAGACGCCAGGAATCCCCCGCAGACGTTCGCTGAGTGACAGCGGAGCGCGCCGCAGATGGGCGAACACATCGGCAAAATGCGTAGCGGCGTAATAATGGTTTCGGGCTCGCACGAGAGAGGTGTAGGTACCGCGCATCGTGATAAACGCGCCAATACCGCAGCCAACTACCAGTGCAGTGGCGAGCACCTGCCCGCGCAAATGCCACAGATCGCGCAGGAGCACCCGATACAGACGGCTTACCAGGAGACCTCCTGTGCGGCCGCGCGCGTGGAATTGATGTGGACATCGCTCACCCGTCCGCTGCTCATTCGGATGACCCGGGTCCCCATGGCCCCGATGGCCACATTGTGCGTGATGATCACGATCAGGGTGCCGAGCTCCCGATTCGCGTGTTCGAGAACTTGCAGCACGCGTCGCCCCGTGGGGAAGTCAAGCGAACCGGTCGGCTCATCGCACAAGAGAACATCCGGCCGCTTGGCGAGTGCGCGGGCGATGGCGACCCGCTGCTGCTCGCCGCCGGACAACTGTGCGGGAAAATGCCGCAGCCGGTCCGAGAGACCCACCAAGTCAAGGACCTCGAACGCGCTGCGAGGCTGATCAGCGATCTCGGTGACCAGTTCGACGTTCTCCAGCGCGGTCAGGCTGGGGAGGAGGTTGAAAAATTGAAAAACGAATCCGACATGCTCGCGCCGGTAACGTGTGAGCACGCGTTCACTCGCGTTGCTCAGTTCGTGATCCAGATATTGAACCGTCCCGCTGGTCGGGGTATCAAGACCGCCCAGAATGTTCAACAGTGTCGATTTACCGCTGCCTGAAGCACCGAGGATGACCACGAATTCGCCAGCGAATAGTTCCAGATCCACCTCCCGCAGTGCCGGCACCTCAATGTCTCCCATACGGTAGATCTTGGTGATCGCGCCCACCTGCAACACCGGGGTCGCGGTCGGCTGCGGCGTTGGACCTCTCTCACTGCCGGCTGCCATGGCGGCTCACTCCAGATTTGCGAAGGGGTGGCGCCGGGCACGCTGACCCACGCCAAGACCTCCAAAAATCAAACGATGCGCAAGTTACGAACATTGCGCATCGTGATTTATGCGGATGTTCCCGGAGGGCATGCGCAGCCCACCGCGCCTCGCACCAGTACCGCAATGGCGGTAGGCAGTAGTACACATTCCGTCATATGGCGGATTCATGACAGTGTGTCCTGCATTGCAGCAATGGCTGCGTCTCTGATGGAAATCGCCGCTATGAACGCGCTGAAGATGTATTCGAACGCCGGTGCCATTCTTGCTGCGGTGCTCGTTCTGGCATTCGCGGGTGCACTGCCCGCGACGGCGGCCACATTTACGGTCAATAGCACCGTGGACGCGCCGGACGCAGACCTCGGCGACGGGATCTGTGCGGATGCCTCAGGGATGTGCACGTTGCGCGCGGCGATCATGCAGGCGAATGCACTCGGCGGCACGAACGTGATCGACCTCAGCCAGATCGCAGACCCGAATAACCCCGTCATTCTGACGATCCCGGGTGCCGATGAAACCGTCGAAGGCAATGCCGGAACTGGCTATCAGGTGGTGGATGCGCACGACGCGAGTCGAGGTGACCTGAACATCACTTCCAGCATGGACATCATTGGGGCCGGATCGGACAAGACGATCATCGAATGGTCGCCGAGCGCGAAGCAGAATCCGGCTGATGGCGACCGCGTCTTCCACATCGAGGCGGTCTCCAGCAACATCACGGTGAACATCTCCGGGGTGTCGATTGAAAACGGTGTGACGCCGCCTGCAGAGATCATACAGACACTACAGAACGGAACGTACTACCAGCTGGAACGTAGCGGTGCGGGCCTTGCGATCGGGCCGGCCGCCACGATCACCTACGTGGATCCCGGCGCGCCCACGGGTCACGGCAGCGGCAGTGGCTCGGGCGGGAGCCCGGGAGACGAGGGTGGAGGCGGCCAGCACGGGGGTGATGAGGGCGGCGAATCATCCGCCACCATCACCGGGGTGACGCTGACCGACGTCAAAATCCTCAACAATCAGAGTGGCGCTGCGGGCGGCGGCATATCGAATGCGGCGCCGCTGACGCTGACCAACGTCGACGTCAGCGGAAACTCGGCGGTGACCAATGGCGGTGGGCTTTACAACGACGCCCAGCTGACAGTTATGAATTCCACGATCGGAACGACTGGCACGCTGACGACGCCAAATTCAGCAGAGGGTGGCGGCGGCATCTTCGATACCGGCATGCACAATACCGTGATCGAAGGCAGCGCGATCGACGGCAACAAAGCGACGGGCGGCGGGGGATTGTCCATTCGGTCGATGGTGACCATGGACATCGTGAACACCACGATCGACGGAAATTCGGCTGCTGACGTCGGCGGTGGGATGACGAGCAATGGCACCGTTACGCTGCAGAACGACACGATCGCTGACAATTCTTCTGCGAACGACTCCACCAGTGGCGGGGCGGGCATCAACGCATTCGGAAAGGGCAGCTACAGCTTCGTCAATACTCTCTTTCAAGGGAATTCGGCG
This sequence comes from Pseudomonadota bacterium, assembly GCA_021808195.1. Next base: position 17,435 of record JAKBCE010000050.1, on the reverse strand, counting down.
ACAGGCTCTGCAACGCCGGCCAATTGCGGCTGCAGCGGAGCAAGCTGCAACACCGGGGTGATGAACTCCCTGGGACACAATCTGGCCGACGATGCGACGTGCTCCTTGGGCGGTACCGGCGACCTGGCTAATACCAACGCGCAGCTGCAGGCGTTGGCAGGAAACGGGGGGGCCACGGAGACGCGGGCACTTCTGAGTGGCTCGCCGGCGGTCGATGCCGGTGACAATGCGAATTGCCCGAATACGGACCAGCGCGGCAGCATGCGTCCCGCCGACGGCAATCTCAGGAACACGGAGGTGTGTGATATCGGCGCGTTCGAGCTGTTCGTTCCCCGAGCTGACCTGCACGTCAGCAGTAAAGGCGGGCCGGACAGAGCGCCGCACGGTGCCGCGGCGAATGCGTCGTTCGGCTTCACGAACGACTCCACGACGGCATCGGAGGCGACAGGCGTCGTCATAACGACGCAGCCCATTCCCCAGAATTATTCGATCACCGGTGCAACCATGACGACGTCGGGCGGCACGACGGATTGTGCTTTTGATACGACTACCCGGGTGATTACGTGCAATGTCGGCACCCTGGCGCAGGGACAGAGCGTGTCGCTCGAGATCACGGGAACGGGGGAAGCGCCCGGCGAGGTACCGATTACCGCGACAATTTCCGCGGCAAGTCCGACTGACATATCGCCGGACAACAACACGGCAACGGTCACGATGCTGATTCAGAGCACCAGCAATGTCGGGGTGACGGCCGCGGGACCTGGGCAGCAACCGAAAGCGCAAGGACCTGCCGTGCTCAGTTTTACGGTTTCAAATGCCGGCCCGGACGCCGCGAACAATGTGCGGGTGCTCGCGATTTTCGGCAATCGGATGAGTTACCAGAAAATGCAAGTTGCCTCTGGCGGAACCTGCACGTTGCTGGCGGATCAGCTGAGCGCAGTCTGCGACTGCGGAACGATTGCAGCGGGCCAGACCGTCACCGGTTCGCTTGATCTTCTGGCGACTTCCGTAGGGACGGCCGACGTGGAATTTCAGGTCGAGTCTGATGATGTCGACCTGGATGACACGAACAACTCGACCGTCGTGCCCTTGAATATCGCGGCGGAGCCTACGACTCCGACGACCCCGACGACGCCCGCGGTATCAACGTCGAGCAGTGGCGGCGGGTGTGCCTTTTCACCTGGTGGACCGTTCGACCCGATTCTGCTGGCAATTTTGGCTATCGGAATGGGCGGCATTGGGGTCCGGCGGTTGCGCCGCATAGCCCAACGCGGAAACGGTCAGGGGCGATAGAAAGATCTGTGCTGGTGTGCCTGAGGCGCCTCGGTTCGTGGTTCTCAGCATGTGCTTGCGGTTCGAGTACATGGAGGCGCCTCAGGCTGCGCCAGGGCAAGACGGGCGCAAAGATCTGACGGAAGACATTTCGGTTTTCCCTGCAGGATTGCGTACGAACAACTGCACATTGCGGAAGTTGGAAGTTTGCCGGACAGTCATCGGCGTAACGGCGGCGTGTGCCGTCTGGTCAGGGGAGTGGCTCTCATGAACGTTCTGAAGATCAAGTCCTCCAGGGCCGCGGTCCTGGTCGGGCTGGCATCGGTCCTGCTGGCGGCGGCATGGCCGGTGTCCGCGGCGACATTCACCGTCAATAGCACCGCAGACGCACCGGATGCTGATCTCGGCGATGGAATCTGTGCCGATGCGGCCGGTCTGTGCACGCTTCGTGCGGCAATCATGCAAGCGAACGCGCTCGGCGGCACAAATGTCATCGACCTTAGCCAAATCAGCGATCCAAACAATCCAATTATTTTGACGATTCCTGGAGCAGATGAGACTGTCGAAGGCAATGCGACGGATGGCTATGAGGTGGTTGGGACCCACGATGCAAGCATCGGGGATCTGAATATCACCTCCAGCATGGACATTGTCGGTGCCGGATCTGGGAACACGATCATCGAATGGTCGCCGACGGTCAAGCAGACCCCGGCCGATGGGGATCGGGTGTTTCACATCGAGGCGGTATCGAGCAATATCACGGTCAATATCAGTGGCGTAACCATTGAGAACGGCGTAACACCGCCAGCTCAGGTTCTGCAGACATTGACCGACGGAACCTACTATCAGTTCGAGCGTAGCGGCGCAGGAATCGCCGTGGGTCCGGCGGCGGTCGTGAACTACATCAACCCGGCGGCTTCAGGAGGGAGCGGCGGTGACGAGGGCGGGGGCGGTTCTTCAGGCGGAGGCGACGAAGGAGAAACTTCGGCGACGATTACCGGCGTTACGCTGACTGATGTAAAGATCATCAATAATACCAGCGGTGGAGCGGGTGGGGGCATTTCGAACGCCGCACCGTTAACGTTGGATAACGTCGTGGTCAGCGGGAACTCCGCCGTCACGAATGGAGGCGGAATCTACAACGACGCGCAGCTGACAGTCATGAACTCGACCATCGGCACGACGACGGCGTTGGCAACGCCAAATACCGCTGAGGGCGGCGGGGGAATTTTCGACACCGGCATGCACAATACGGTGATCGAGGAGAGCGCGATAAACGGCAACTCAGCGGTGGGTGGTGGCGGCATCGCGGCACGATCGCTCGTCACCATGAGTATCGTGAATACGACTATCAATGGAAATTCGGCCACCGATGTGGGCGGCGGGATTACGACGAATGGTCAGTTGTCTTTGCAGAACGATACGATCTCGGGCAATACCGCGGCTAATGACTCAACCAGCGGTGGAGCGGGTTTGAATGCGTTCGGTAGCGGCGGATACCAGTTCGTCAATACGCTCATGCAGGGAAACGTTGCGACCGGATCCAGTACGCCATCGAACTGCGGCTGCAGCGGTTCGAGCTGCAAAACAGGGGTGATGAACTCACTCGGGCACAATCTCGCGGACGATGCGACTTGTTTCTTGACGGGTGCCGGCGACATGGCGAACACGAATGCGCAGCTGCAGGCGCTCGCGGCGAATGGCGGTCCGACCGAGACTCGCGGGCTGATGAGTGGATCGCCGGCAGTGGACGCGGGTGATAATGCCAATTGCCCGAACACGGATCAGCGGGGCAGCATGCGGCCGGCCGACGGGAATCTTAAGAATACGGAGATATGCGACATCGGAGCATTCGAACTGTTCATTCCGCGTGCGGATCTGCACGTCAGCGGAAAGGGTGGTCCGGATAAGTTCCCGCATGGTTCTGGGGCGAAAGCGTCGTTCGCGTTCATGAATAATTCGACGACGGCTTCGGATGCAACGGGCGTAGTGATCACGACGCAGCCGATTCCACAGAACTATTCGGTCACGAGTGCGACGATGACGACGGCGGCGGGCACGTCAGACTGCGCTTTCGACACAAATACCCGCGTCATTACCTGCGACGTCGGCACGTTGGCCCAAGGTCAGGGCGTGTCGCTGGATATCAATGGCACCGGGACGGCGCCCGGAGTTGTGGCGATCACGGCGTCGATTACAGCCGCGAGCCCGACGGACATATCACCAGACAACAACACGGCGACGGTAACGATGCTGGTTCAAGGAACGAGCAATGTGGGTGTCGCAGCCACAGGGCCAGGTCAGCAACCGAAGGCGCAGGGGCAGGCGGGGATGAATTTCACCGTCTCGAATGCGGGCCCCGATGCGGCGAATAATGTGCGGATTTTGGCGATCTTCCGCAATCGGATGAGTTACCAGAAGATGCAGGTCTCATCTGGAGGCACATGCACGCTCCTGCCGGATCAGATGAGTGCGGTCTGTGACTGCGGTACGATCGCTGCGGGTCAGAGTGTTACCGGAAGCCTGAATTTGCTGGCGACCTCTGCGGGTACGGCAGATGTGGAATTCCAGGTGACGACGGATGACGTGGATACCGACAATACGAACGACTCCACGGTGGTGCCGCTGAATATCGCGGCGGAGCCCACCACCCCCTCGACGCCGACCACACCGACTACACCGACGACGTCGACTTCGAGCGGTGGTGGCGGCTGTGTCTTCCAGCCGGGTGGTCCGTTTGATCCCACCTTGCTGGTGGTGCTGGGGCTTGGTATGGCCGGCCTCGGTGCGCGTCGGTGGCGGCGGGCCTTGAAAGCCGTGCAGAGCCGTAGGGAGTGACAGGGATTGGAAGCAGGCGCGGGGGCGGTACGAGGCAGTCCGCCCCCGCGCGGCATCGGTACAGAGTCGGAGCGAGCAGCGATGAAACCCGTGATGCGACGCAGGCGCCATCCGGCACTCGGGAGGGGCAGCTTCGGCGTAGTTGCGATCGGTGCGGTATTCATGGTCATCGGTTTGAGCGGGTGTGCGGACCGTCGGGTGGGAATAGATGGTACCGTGCCAGAAGCGGCCTCAGAGTCGCTCAAATGGTCGGCGGGTGTGCGCGCGTGGGTGCGGAGCAATTCTGACCAGCTGATCGCCGTTCTGATCCGCACCCGGTATGCGATTGGAGCACATGAGCGTCATGCGCTGAAGGCCAGTGGCGTCGAGGTCATCGGTAGTTCGGGAGACATTGTTACCGGTTACCTAGACTGTGCCGCCCTGGTGCGCGTTTCGCGGTTCGAATTTGTACGGTACGTTGAAAGGTCGAGGCCGCTGCCCGTGCCGGACGGGAGGGTGCCATGAGGATGTGGCCCGCGCGATGGCGAATTTTCCTGCTCTGTGCGTGGCTCGCGCCGTTGGCGGCAGTTGCACAGACGCCGCGGCTTTCACCCTTGGGCGTCGTGCTGGTGCAGCAGCAGAGCCGTCCAGATGGGCTGGGCGCTTTTTCCGCTAAAGGCATGATTCGCCCTGCGACCGGGTCGCAGCCCGCCATGGCATCGACGCTCGTGCGGTTCCGTGGCGGGATTCCGGACGTCGCGATGCTCGGCGGCTCCGTGACATGGACTTCCGGTGACGTTGCCGGTGTCCGGGTTCCGGTCCGAGAGCTGGGGAATCTCGCGCAGTTGGCCAACGTGCGCTACGTCGATATGGCGATTCCGCTGCAACCGGCAGTCGATCTCGCCGTGGTTGCGACCGGTGCTGATCAAGTCCGCAGCGGGACACCGCCAGACTGGCAGGGTGATACTGGGCGAAACGTCTTGATTGGACTGGTTGATACGGGCATCGACTTAGCGCACAAGGATTTTCGGGATCCCGAGGGGCGAACCCGGATCCTGCAGCTCATGGATTACACCACGGGTACGCAGTGTACGGGTGCGCAGATCGATGCTGGTGAGTGCAGCGAAGTCGATACGGTGGGGCACGGCACGGAAGTGGCCGGTATCGCCGCCGGCAATGGCTCGGCGACCGGCAGCGGTCAGCCGGCCTATCGCTATGTCGGCATGGCTCCGCAGGCCGGGCTGCTGGTGGCAAAGGGCGAGTGGACTACGGCGAATATCATAGAGGCGATCAGTTATCTGGAGAATGCAGCCAGTGCGCTCGGGCGTCCGCTCGTGATCAACCTGAGCGTGGGTACCGAGATCGGGCCGCATGACGGCACGGATAACGCCGACCGAGCGCTCGACAATGCCACAGGGCCCGGACGCATCATCGTCATTGCAGCGGGAAATCATGCCGACGACGATTCGCATGCCAGCGGGACTGTTGTTCAGGGCGGGGCGGTGTCGGTCGGTGCTTCGGTTCCCGTCGCCACCGACCTTGCTTTGTTTGACATCTGGTATGCCGGAGCAGACCGGCTCGCGGTAGAGGTACGAAATGGCAGCGTATGTGATTCCGGTATCGTGGCGGCACCGGTGGCAGATACCTCGACGGAGTCTACTTCGTGCGCCGGAAGAGTCACCGTTGTGTCGAGCAACGTAAACCCTCTCAATGGGGATCGTGAGATTCTGGTCAGTCTCTCCGCAACTTCCGATGCGCCATTTGCCGCGACCGGATGGCAGATCGTGTTGAGCGGTACGTCTGTCACGAACGGGAAATTCGACGCATGGGTCGATGGTTCGACGAGTGGCGCCCGCTTCACAAGTAATCTCGACGCCAGCGACACGTTGAGTGATTTGGCGACCACGAGCGCGGCCATCACCGTTGGAGCGTACAACACGCGAAACACATGGGAAAGTATCGCCGGCCTTATGTCGGCGATTACTTCGAATCCGCTCGGCTCGCTGTCGTACTTCAGCAGCGTCGGACCGCGGCGCACATGCTCCCTGTCGATCGAGTGCCCGGACGTTCAAAAGCCCGAGGTGACCGCCCCCGGGGCCTGGATCGCTGCCGCATTTTCGGCGCAGACCGTCTGGCCCGCGGACACCTGCGGCGAGTGCTATCTAGATCTGGACGGCGTGCACAGCTTTAGACAGGGCACGAGCATGGCCGCACCGATCGTCTCCGGTGCAGTTGCGTTGCTGCTGCAGCTGGCGCCGAGCTCGGCGCCAGACGACATCAAAGGAGATCTCGAGCATTATGCGATGGCCGACGAGTTGGTCGGGACAGTGCCCAACGATTCCTGGGGTTACGGCAAGCTCGACGTCAAGGCGGCCTTTGATGCGCTGCCGGTGGCGCCGCCCGCGGCCCCGACGAGTCTGCAAGCCACTGCGAGCGGTAGTTCTGCGAACCTGTCCTGGCCGGAAAATTCCGCGCTCGATGTTGATGGTTACGACGTCTATCGGGCCAGTTCCGTGAGCAGTGATTTGGCGAAGATCGCGACGGTGTCGTACCAGAGTACGACCTATACGGACACGGGACTCGCCTCTGGAACCTATTACTACGTCGTACGCACGTTGGATACCAAGGGGCAGGAGAGCGTGCCCTCCACGGAAGTGTCGGTGCCCATTCTGCAGGCCGCCTCGACTCCAACCTCGACGACCTCGACCTCGACGTCGTCGGGCGGCGGCTGTGCCTTTGACCCCGGAGGGTCGTTCGATCCGACGTTGTTCGTTCTGCTCGGGTTCGGCGTATTCGGACTATGTGCGCACGGCGCACGATCGATGCGGCACGCGAAGCAGGGGTTCCCTGGCGCGCGCCATGGGGAACAGTCATGAGAACAGGTTCGTATAGAAAATTCGCTGAGGCGGGACGCGTTTGTGTGCCGGCGGTGATGATGTGTGCGGTATTGAGCGCCCATGCCGGAACATTTCAGGTCAACACCACCCTCGATGCGCCGGCATCGCCTGCGGCGATTTCGGCGGGTCAATGTGATGATGGACAGGGGCAATGCACCCTCAGAGCGGCGATTCAGGTCGCGGACTCAGCCCCAGCTGGGAGCACGATCATGGTTCCGGCCGGTAATTATCAGCTGACCGTGACGGGCGTTGATGAGGCGGCGGAAGAGGTCAATGGCAGCTATACGGTTGTGCACACTCCGGACGCTTCGAAAGGCGATCTGAATATTACGCAGAGCATGACGATTATCGGGGCTGGTGCGGGACAAACGGTGATCGGATGGGCACCAGGGGCGAATGAGGATCGGGTGTTTCACATTGAAGTGCCGGCCGCTGCGCAAAGCAATATGACGGTGACCCTGCAGGGGATGACAGTGGAGAACGGCTACGTGCCGCCGCCTTTGGTACTGGACGGGTCGGTCCCCACGGCGGTGATTCGCTTTGCCCGGATGGGCGGCGGAATCGCCATAGGGGCGGGGGCCGAGATTCAGGTCATCGATTCCACCGCTACCGAGGGTGAAGAGGATGGGGGCGGCTGCGGTGGCGGAGGCGGCGGGGGCAGCAAAGGGTGCGCCGGACCGGAAGGTCATGGTGGGCCCGGTGAAAGCGAGTCGGGAGCGACCATTCAAATGGTGACGCTGTCCGACGTGCAGGTGATGAACAACGTGGCGGGCGGCGAGGGCGGGGGTATCTACAATACGGGACCGATCACCTTGGATCACGTGACTGTGACGGGAAACGCGAGTGCGGCCAATGGCGGCGGCATTTACAACGACGCGGTCATGCTGATGACCGACAGTGAAATTGGCTCGGCGGCGGCACCGAACAGTGCGGCCGATGGCGGCGGACTGTTCGAAACGGGTTTTCATACGTCGGAAATAGAACGTAGCGCGTTCGTTGGCAACAGTGCCTCGAGTGGTGGCGGTATTGCGGGACGTCGGATGGTACTCGAAATCATTAGTCGCTCGACGATCGCGGATAACACGGCCACAGACGGGGGCGCGGGCATCATGACCAATGGTCGCGTCAATCTGATCAATGATACGGTCGCCGATAATACGGTCACGGGAAAAGTGGGCAAGGCCGGCGCCGGGCTCAGTGGGTTCGGTCCGGCCAGTGCGCTGCCCGCCAGCGGTGGAGCGAATGCGGCGAATTTCAGTCTGACAAATACCATTGTGGCGGCGAACACTTATGCTGGCACGACTGCGACACTGCTCAATTGCGGGGGCAAGGGGGAGGGTGATCCAGCGGCCCGATTTTATTCGATGGGACACAATATCGAGGACGGCACCAGCTGCGGACTCGGCGCGGCGGGAGATCAATCGAGCGTCGATCCGCAACTCGCTCCACTGGGCGACAACGGAGGTCCGACGCTGACCATGGCGCTGCTCGGCAGCAGTCCGGCGATCGATGCCGGTGATTCGGCGCAGTGTCCGAACGAGGATCAGCGCGGACAGATGGGCCGCGCCGATGGCAATATCGACGGTGTGTTTCAGTGCGACATCGGGGCCTATGAGCTGTTCGTACACACGGCCGATCTGCACATTGATAGCGTGTCGGCGCCGGACAGCGTATACGTCGGTAGAGAGTTTTCGGTGGTGGCGACGGCTCACGTGGATCCGAGCGCGACGACTGCGGCGACCGGGGTACAGATCGTCGCCTCTGCCCTGCCGCCGTCGCTGGTGATGCAGTCTGCAACGATCACGACGCCGGAGGGCAGCGCACCGTGTGTAGAGACCGGCGCGGTGGTCAGTTGCCCCGCCGGAACTCTGGCGCCAGGGTTATCTGCGACCATGACTCTGAATCTTCAGGCGAGTGCGCCGAATAATCAGGCACCGATCGAATTCTCCGTCACGCAGACGGCGCCGATCGATCCGAACTTGGTCAACAATTCGGCTAATGCAATGGTTTCGGAACTCGGGCAGTCCGATCTGACGGTCACCCCCGGAGGTGCTGCGATCAGCGCGACACGGGGTACGGCGATGTATCTTCCGTTCCTCATCCGCAACCTCGGTCCGACGGATGCGCAGCAGGTTCGCTTCGGCGTTACGCTGCCGAGCAACGTTTTGTACGATTCGATCGACCTGCCGGGGGCGAGCTGTAATTTTGATGGTACGGATGCGCCGGCGACGATTTTGTGCACGATGGACTCGCTCGCGTCTGGGGCGTCACTCAGCGGATTAGTGCAGGTGACCGCCGCGACGACGGGCGATGGCACGGCGAGCTTCGATGTCGAGGCGCCGCAGGAAGACGTCAATCTTGCGGATAATTCGACGCAAACGGCGGTATCGGTGAAGAGCATCAGTACCGCTGCAACGGCCGGAACAAGCGGCGGCGGAGGCTGCGTCAGCGTTCCAGATGGGGGATTCGATCCACTGCTGCTGGCGCTCGCGGGGTTCGCGGCGCTTGCGTTGACGAGAAGAGTTGTACGGAAGGCCGGTAGGATTCGTTAGGAGACCGGTGCGATGCGGTGGTCTGAGATCGCCGACGGCACGCTGAGCGTGGTGCGGGCTGAGTGGCCGCGTGCGGGTCTGATGCGGACGGCGTTCGGATTCCTGCGCGATCCGCTCTGGTGGGTCGCTGGCATGGCGGGGTTCACCGTCGCGATCGGACTTAGGTTTGCATTTCCGTCGGCGATGGCGATCTCGGCGCTGCATGGGCTTGAAGTCTGGCTGTCCTGCGTACTGTGGCAGCCGGTGCTCGAAGAGGGAGTCTTCCGGGGCCTGATCCAGGGCGAATTGCTGCGCCGCCGCGCAGCGGCTGCGCGCTGGCTCGGCATCAGCGCGGCGAATCTGATCACCTCGGTCTTTTTCGTGGCCCTGCATTTCTTCCATCATCCACCGCTGTGGGCGCTGAGTGTGTTCGTACCATCGTTGCTGTTCGGGTGGTTCCGCGAGCGTCACCGGGGCGTCGGGGCGCCGATGGGTCTGCACATCCTGTTCAATCTCGGGTTCTTTATGGCGGCCTCGCGCGCTCTGGGATGAGCGTCGGTTCGGAACGACAGGCGCGGGTCCGGGATCAGCAACGGAAGGGAAATTACCTAGGGGGATGTGCGAATGCATCCGGTCGGGACGACCTGAGAAAGTGCGGCGGTCGCAACGACTTTCTCAGGAGACCATGATGTACGCATCGAAATCGACAGTGGCGATGGCAATTTTGACCGGAGTGCTGTTGTCCTCCCCGGCAGTGTTCGCACAGAACGCAGGCGGTGCAGGCGGCGGCGCAGGCGCGCAATCTCAGAGTCGGGTCGGTAGCGGAACCCGGCTGCAGGATCAGGATCGGCTGGCGACCCATGACATGGATCGGCTGCACGACCGGACGCTCGACCGCACTCGTGATCGGTTGCATGACCGTACGTTCGATCGTCTCTACGACCGTGACCTCAAGCGCGAGCAGGACCGGGACCGGATCTACGGCGGGAACCTGATGAACAGCGCCGAGCAGACGCAGTATGAAGAGCATCTGCGTTCGCTGCCGACGGAGCAGGAGCGGGTGCAGTACCGGATGGAGCAGCAGCACCAGATGCAGCAGCGCGCCGAGGAACGCCATGAACATCTCGGTTCGCCGCCGAGCGAAGCCCAGATCCGCGCGCAGGAGCGTCAGCGCCAGCAGGAGCGTGAGCAGATCTACGGCTATTCCATGATGACGCCCCAGGAAGTTGCGCGCTACCAGGCGCAGATGAGCTCAGCGCGTACGGCGCAGGAGCGCGAACACATCCGCGCCGAGCATCGGCGGCAGATGGAGGAGCGCGCCCGCGAACACGGTGAGTCACCGCCGAAGTAGGGAGCGCAAATCATGACCCGAACAAATGGTGTTCTGGGCGTGGCGGTGTGTCTGATCCTCGGTTCAGGACCCGCTGCGTGGGCGGCGGGTCCTGATGGCTGGCGGCTTTCGGCTGGTTATCAGTACACGAGCGGCGACTACGGTGGCGTCGAGACCATCACCGAGACCTATGTTCCGGTGACCGTGGGCTACCGGTTCCAATCGGCGGCGTTTCGGCTGACCGTCCCGTACGTCAGCGTGAGCGGTCCGGCGACCATCATTGACGATACGACCGGCGAGTTCGCGCCGGGGCCGGGTGGGACCCATAGCGGTCTCGGGGATGTCCTGCTCTCGGGGACGCTCTATGACCTCGCCAAGTCGGATGCGGCGCGATTTCATCTCGATCTGACCGGGACGGTGAAATTCGGGACCGCAAAGGCCTCGGAAGGTCTCGGAACCGGCGAAACGGACTACGCGCTGCAGCTCGATGCGCTGAAGGATGTGGGTAGGGTCGGGCTGTTCGCCACCGCCGGGTATGTCGTGCGGGGCAGTCCGGGGAAGATCCACCTGCGCAACGTCCCGTTCGGGCAGGTCGGCATGGATCTGCTGGTGATGAACGGTGCGCGCGCGGGCGTGAGCTTCGCGTACCGGACGTCTGCGATCGTGAATTACGATTCCGTGAAGGAAGCCTCCCTGTTCGCGGCGTTCTCCGCTGCGGGTGGTCTGGTCATCAATCCTTCGATCTTCAAAGGGTTCGGGGACAGCAGCCCATCCTGGGGGGGGGGCGTTCAGTTCAGTTGGAGTCCTGCATCCGGACAGACTTAGGATGTTTCGGTGCAGGACAGACCGCGCGCCGCAAGGCGCGCCGGTCCGTATCGATTCACACGGTGTGGGGGACTGAGGGCGTGGACGACATGAAAGCCGTACGTGTATCACATCTGCTGCCTCCCGAGGGTGCCGCGGACCTCCTGCCGGCGCAACTGAGTGGCTTGCTGAGGCCGCAGGCCTACCCCCATCCCGTCGACGCCGTGGCGGTCATCGAGACCCCCATCTCCTGGGTGTTGCTCGCCGGTGCCTTCGCTTACAAGATCAAACGACCCGTACGCTATCCGTTCGTCGATCAGCGCACGCTCGAGTACCGCCGCTGGTTGTGTGAAGAGGAGTTGCGGCTCAATCGCCGCTTCGCACCGCAATTGTATGTGGAAGTGTGTCCCGTCGTATCCGCGGGACGGCACGTGCGCATGCACAGCGGTTCGGCCGGTGCTCATCGGGTCGTGGAGTACGCGGTACGGATGGTGCGATTCGATGCGGCCGACGAGCTCGACCGGCGTCTCGCGGAAGGCCGCCTGCCGGTCGATGCACTCGCGACTTTCGGGCAGGCACTGGCGGACATTCATGCCACGCTCCCGTCGGTCACGGAGGATGCGAGTTGGGGGCAGCCGGCACACGTGCGCTCGCTGCTGATTGAAAATGTGCAGCAGTGCGTCGCAGCGGCCGAAGTGTTCTCGCGCGCCGAGGCCGTCGCGGCCCTCGAGGTGCCGCTCGAACAGCGACTCGCAGAGGCCAGTCCGGCGATGGCGTTGCGCCGGGCTAGCGGCCGGACGCGCGAGTGTCACGGCGACCTGCACAGCCGCAATATCGTCGTGCGCGAGGGCTGTCTCGTGCCGTTTGACTGCCTGGAGTACGAGCCGGCGTTTCGCTGGATCGACGTGGCGGACGAAATCGCCTTTCTGTTGAGCGATCTGACCGCGCGCGGCCATCGGCGACATGCGCACGCATTTCTGAGCGCGTATCTGCAGCGCAGCGGCGATTTCCACGCGTGCCGGGTCATTCGGTTGTACGAGGCGCACCGGGCGCTGGTGCGTGCCAAAGTGGCGGCGCTCTCGGCCACAACGCGTTCCGAGGCGGGACGCCCGGCGCTGCGTGCGGAGTTCGAACGGCTGGTGGCCCATGCTGCCGCGGCGCTGGCGGCACGACAGCCGCAGCTGCTGCTGATGAGCGGGTTGTCCGGATCGGGTAAAACGTGGATTGCGCGGCAGCTCAGCGAGCGGCTCGATGCGGTGCACCTGCGCTCGGACATCGAGCGCAAACGCCTGGCCGGCCTCGATCCGCTGCAACCGTCGGGGTCGGGGCTCGCAGCGGGACTGTACGCGCCCGATGTGAGTGAGCGGGTGTACGATGAGTTGGCGCGAGAAGCCTACGATGCGCTCATCGGGGGCTACTCCGTGATCGTGGATGCGACCTTCTTGCGCCGTGCGCAGCGGCGTCGATTCAGGGAACTCGGCGCTCGCGCGCAGGCCCCCACCTACTGGGTCCGCTGCACCGCGCCGCTGGCGGTGCTGCAGGAACGGCTGCGTGCTCGTGTCGAGGCCGGGCAAGATCCGTCCGAGGCCGATGCATCCGTCCTCGAATGGCAGCGTCAGCAGCTCGAGCCGGCGGCTGCTGATGAAAGGCTTGCGTCTCTCGAGGTCGAATCCACCGACCCGCAGTCGATCGACAAGGTTCTCGGGCTGATCAGCGCCGCGCCGTGATGCCGAACGCCCTCAGGGCGAGGTGTCGTTCGGCTGCTGCAGCAGGCGTACGAATGCCGCGGCGGCCGGTTCCATCTGCGCGCTCTCGCGCTCTACCATCATCAGCGGGCGGGTGATGGTGAGCTCGCGCACCGGCAGCGTGCGCAAACTGCCGTCGGCGAGTTCGTTGAGCATGCAGATGCGCGGCAGCCAGGCGATCCCGCCGCCGTGCACCGCGGCGCGCTTGAGCGCCTCAGTATTGCCGAATTCCATGGTCTCGCCCGGCGTGATGTTCTGGCGCTGCAGCGCCGCGGCGATCAACTCCCGGGTCCCGGAGCCATGCTCGCGCATCAGCAGCGGCTCACCCGAGAGGTCCTCGGGCTTGAGCACTTTTCGCGCGAACAGGGCGTGATCCGGAGCCGCCACGGGCATGATTTCATCGTGCTGAAAAACCGTGCTGCGCAGTCCCTGCAGATGCAGCGGACCCTCGATGAACCCGAGCATGAAGCGCATGTCATCGACGCCCTGGGAGACCTGCTCGGTGTTGCCGACGAACAAGGAGATCTCGACGTGCGGGCGCTGCCGGCGGAAGGTCGCCAGCAGCGGCGGCAACACGTAGGTGCCGATCGTGTTGCTCGCCCCGAGGGTCAGCCGGCCGCGCAGCGCCCCGGCGATCTCCTGCATGGCCGCCTCGGCGGTGCGCTCGAGTTCGAACAGCCGCACGGCATAGCGGTTCAGCACTTCGCCGGCCTGCGTCAGGCGCATGCCTTTGGCGTGGCGTTCGAACAGCATCACGCCCAGACGGAGCTCGAACGCTTTCAGCTCGCGCGACAGCGCCGGTTGGGACACGTGCAGCTTGCGTGCCGAGGCGGTGAGGCTGCCGGTGGCGGCGACCGTGGCGAAGATCGCCAGATGGTGCAGGTTCATCGCCCCAGTATAGGACGCGAACGGTCGATTCGGCCGCTGAGATCGCAGGCGCGCCGCCGGCTCGGCGCGCCCTCAGGTCAGAACCGCCCGCTTTGGAAGTCCTGGAAGGCCTGCATCAGCTCCTCGCGGGTGTTCATGACGAACGGACCGTACTTGGCGACCGGCTCGCGCAGCGGCTTGCCGGCGACCAGGATCAGCCGCGCCGGGGCCGCACCGGTTCGCGATTCGATGTGCACCGCGCCGGTGTCGCCGAGCACGGCCAAGGCGTGAGTCTCGACCGAGGTCACGACCTCGCCCGCGCCGATGCCCACCGCACCCTCGTAGACGTAAACGAACCCGGCATGCCCGGCCGGCAGGTCGTGGGTGAACTGCGCACCCGGGGCGAGCTCGATGTCGAGGTAGGTCGGCTCCGTGGCCGGCTGCGCGATCGGGCCGGTCACGCCCTCGACCGTACCGGCGATCACCTTCACGCGTGCCGCCCCGACTTCGACCGTAGGGATGCGCTGCGGTCCGAATTCCTGGTAGCGCGGCGCGGTCATCTTCTCGCGCGCCGGCAGGTTGATCCACAGCTGGAAGCCGCGCATGCGCCCCTCCTGCTGTTCGGGCATCTCCGAGTGGATGATGCCGCGTCCGGCGGTCATCCACTGCACGCTGCCGGGGACGAGCACCCCTTCGTGACCGTGGTTGTCGCGGTGGCGCATGCGTCCGTCGAGCATGTACGTCACCGTCTCGAAACCGCGGTGCGGATGGTCGGGAAAGCCCGCGATGTAGTCGCCGGGATTGTCGGTGCCGAACTCATCGAGCATCAGGAACGGATCGAGATCGGCGAGCTGCGGCTGGCCGATCACGCGCGTCAGTTTGACCCCCGCGCCGTCCGAGGTGGGCATGCCGCGCACCAGACGCTCGACGCTGCGGGTCGCAAGAGTATTCATGGCGGTCTCCGGTCGAAATGAGGTTCGCAGGGGTCACGCGGCCAGCTGGGCCGCTTCGGCCGCAGCAGCGCTGATCGCAGCCTGACGCTGGTCCGGGCTGATGTTAACGCCCTCGGCGCGCACGAAGGTCACCTCCGTGATACCGAGGAAGCCGAACACGCCCCGCAGGTAGCTTTCCTGGTGCTCCAGGGCCGCCGCCGGGCTCTGCGGGCCGTAAAACCCGCCACGCGACGAGGCGACGAACACCTTCTTGCCCCCGGCGAGGCCCTGCGGGCCGCTGTCGCCGTAGCGGAACGTCTTGCCGGCCACGCACACCCGATCCACCCATGCCTTCAGCTGCGAGGACACGGTGAAGTTGTACATCGGAGCGCCGACGACGATGATATCGGCGGCGAGAAACGCCTCGAGCGCTTCGCGGCCGCGCTGCAGGTCCTGGGCGAGGGCAGCCGATTCCGGGGTGGCGCCCTGGCCGGCCGCGAGGTGAGCACCGGACAGGTGTGCGAGGGGTTCGGCGCCGAGGTCCAGGTAGCTGACCTCGAGTTCCGGGTGGACCGCGCGAACGCGTGCGACGATGGCGGCGGTCAATTGCCGGCTGACGGAGTTCTGGCCGAGAATGCTGGTGTCGATGTGCAGGAGTTTCATGGGGCGCCTCGGTATGGTATAAAATCGGTACCAAGGCTAAGTATGTAAGTCCGCGCGGCACGAACACAAGAAGGCACAGTCATGCGACAGAGTGAAACCGGCGTAACCCAGGGGGGCACGCAGCGCACGGATGGCTGCCCGCAAAGTACCGAGTGTCCGAAGATCAGCCAGGTGCTGGCCCGTGTCGGGGAGAAATGGAGCGTGCTGATCATCATCATGCTCGCCGACGGACCGCGCCGCTTCTCGGATCTGAAGCGGGCGATCGGCGGCATCTCCCAGCGCATGCTGACGTTGTGTCTGCGCGGCCTGGAGCGCGACGGACTGGTCAAGCGCACCGTTTTTCCCGTCGTGCCCCCGCGTGTGGAATACGAACTGACCGCACTCGGGCAGTCGCTGCGCGAGCCGGTGACCCAGCTGGCGCATTGGGCGCGTGGGCATTTGGCCGAGCTCGACGCGGCCCGGGCCGAGTTCGACCGTCGCGAGGCACTCGCGCAGCGCGAGCGCAGCGAAACGCATG
Source organism: Pseudomonadota bacterium (assembly GCA_021808195.1). Next base: position 1,060 of record JAKBCE010000050.1, on the reverse strand, counting down.
AGTGGAGCGTAGCGCCGCGTGCCGTCGGATCGCCTGCCGGAGCGAGTCCCCGGCGCCGCTAGCGCAGAGCGATCAACCGCGGCTGGCGTGGCGGGCGCGCAGCTCCGCCATCACGCGCTCCAGGGAGAGCCCGCGGCTCAGCAGCAGCAGCGTCAGGTGATAGAGGAGGTCGGCGGACTCCGCAACCAGCTTCTGCTCGTCCTCGGCAACCGCCGCGAGCGCAACCTCCAGTCCCTCCTCACCGACTTTCTGGGCCATACGCGTCGTACCCCGCTCGTACAGCTTCACGGTGTAGCTGCCCTCGGGCCGCGCGCTGATGCGCTCGGCAATCACCCCCTCGAGCTCGAGGAGGAAGGCGAGCGGCGCGCCGCTCGCCCCGAAACATCCACTCGTCCCGAGATGACAGACCGGTCCGAGCGGGCGGGTGCGGATCAGCAGTGCATCGCGGTCACAGTCGGTGCGTGCATCGATGAACTCGAGGGTGTGACCGGACGTTTCGCCTTTTTCCCACAGGCAGCAACGGCTGCGGCTGTAGAACACCACGCGGCCGCGGCGGAACGTCTCCTCGAGCGCTTCGCGGTTCATGTAGCCGAGCATTCGCACGGCGCCAGCCGCATCGGTGACGATGGCCGGCAGCAGACCGCCCTGTTTATCGAAATCGAGTCGCTCGATGTCCGCAGGGTTCAACGGCTCGCCGGGGGTGGGAGCGGTGCTCATGGCCGTACCTCGATACCGGCGCTGCGCAGGGCCTGTTTCAACGCCCCGATCGCGATGACGCCGTTGTGGAAAACACTGGCGGCGAGGGCGGCATCGACGCCCGCATCGCGGAACGCAGCGGCAAAATGCTCGCTCGCGCCAGCACCGCCGGACGCTACGAGCGGTACGCGGCACACCTCGCGCACCGCGCGCAGCTGTTCGAGGTCGTAGCCGCTGCGCACCCCGTCGCTGCCCATGCAGTTCAGCACGATTTCCCCGGCGCCGCGATCCTGGACTTCCCGCACCCACTCGAGCACGTCGCGGCCGGACTCGCGAGCGCGGCTCGGGTCGCCGGTGAACTGAA
>JAKBCE010000229.1 GCA_021808195.1 Pseudomonadota bacterium | reverse complement strand
GGACTCCATCGGGCGCAGCACGACGAACAACGGCATGTAGGACGGCCTACCCAGATACTCGAGGTCCACCACGAGACTGTCGAGGATCTCCGGCAGCGACTCCACGGCCCGGTACAACTCGCTCGTGCCGATGCGCAGGCCATGACGATTGATCGTCGCGTCGGAGCGGCCGTAGATGACCGCGCCGCCGCGCGGCGTGATTCGGATCCAGTCGCCGTGGCGCCAGACACCTGGATACATATCGAAGTAGCTTTCCGTGTACCGCCGCTGACCCGGGTCGTTCCAGAAACCGATCGGCATCGAAGGCATCGGTGCCGTACAGACCAACTCACCGACCTCATCGATCAGCGCCTTTCCGGCCTCGTCATACGCCTCGACGCGCGCCCCCAGGCAGCGGCACTGCATCTCTCCGGCGTACACCGGCTCGGTCGGCACGCCGCCGACGAAAGCGCTGACGATGTCCGTCCCACCGGAGAGGGGATTGATCCACACGTCACGCCCCACTCGCTCGTGAAGCCACTGATAGCTCTCAGCACCCAGCGGCGATCCGGTGGAGCCCACACCACGCAGCGCCCCGAGATCGGCGGCTCGGGACGGCTCGATGCCTGCCTTCTCGGCAGCCTTGAAGAACGCCGCGCCGGCACCGAAGAAGGTGACGCGTTCCCGGCCGGCGAAGCGCCACAACGCCGCGCCATCCGGATAGGTGGGACTGCCGTCATAGAGACAAATCGTGCTGCCGACGAGCAATCCGGCCACCTGCACGTTCCACATCATCCAACCGGTGCTCGAATACCAGAGGAAGCGGGCGTCGGGGCCGAGGTCGAGATGCAGCGCGGCCAGCTTGGTGTGCTCGAGCACCACCCCGCCGTGCGAATGGACGATGGGCTTCGGCAGACCCGTGGTCCCGGACGAATACACGATCCACAATGGGTGTTCGAATGCGACCCGCTGCGTCTGCAGCGCAGCGGCTCCAGCAGTCGCCCTGCTCCAGTCCAGCGCATCACCGGCACCTTCAGCTTCGCCCTGCGGATCGAGGTGCGGCACCCGGATCACGTGCTGCACGCTCGGCAGTCCAGCGAGCAGATCACGCAGCACGTCGAGCCGCCGATACCACTTGCCGCCATGACGATAGCCGTCGACGGCAATGATCACCTTCGGGGAGATCTGGCGGAAACGATCCAGGACGGCATCGACGCCCATATCCGGGGCACACACCGACCAGATGGCACCGAGACTCCCCGACGCAAGGAATGCAACGACCGTCTCGGGGATGTTCGGCAGGTACGCCGCAATGCGATCGCCGGGTTCGACGCCGAACCTTCGCAGCGTCGCGGCCAGCGCCGCGACCTGGCGGCGCAGCTCGCCCCAGGAGACTTCCCGCCGTCCGCCGCTCTCTTCGCCGGCGATGATCGCCGGAGACGTTTCGCGGCCGTGGCGAAACACCTGCTCGACGTAATTCAGCTCGACACCCGGAAACCACTGGGCACCAGGCATCGCGGCATGCACGAGCACGGCGCTGCGCGGCGACGAAGGCAACGCGATCCAGTCACACCAGGCACTCCAGAATCCCTCGAGATCCGTCACCGACCACTGCCAGAGTGCACCATAGTCCGCGAAGTGCAGACCGCGCTCCGCTGCGAGCCAGCGCTGAAATGCCGTGATGCGTGCCCGCTCGATGGTTGCGGCATCGGGACGCCACACCGGCTCACTCATGCGCCGCTCTGCACTGCTCTGAACGGCGCGAGAGCGGCGAGAAACCGGTCGATCACCGGCACGACGTGCGGCTCCTCGAGCAGCGGTACGTGACCGCGGCGAGCCACGATGAGCGTCTGCAGATCCGGCTTCTCGCGCTGCATGCGGGCGAGGATGGCTTCGCTGAGGATGTCCGACAGTTCACCGCGAATGGCGAGCATGGGCACGGCGCGAATCTGCGCAAATACGGACCAGAGCCCGCCCGGTACCGGCGATGCCACCCGAACCGCCTCCCCGACCATCGGGTCGCAATCGAGCACGGGAGTGCCGGAGGCGTCCTCCCGATACCACCGATGCGCAAGGACGGGCCACTGCGCATCCGGCACATCGGGCAACGATGCGCCGTTGACCTCCCGGCATTGAACGATCGCCTCGTCCCAGGTACGTACCGGCGGCAGCTTCCCGGCATAGCTGCGGATGCGCTCGAGACCGCGCGGATCGGCCTCCGGACCGACGTCGTTCAAGACGATGCCGGCAATCCGCTGCGGTTCGGCGGAGGCGAGCAGCATTGCCAGCAGACCGCCGAGTGAGGTGCCGATCACCGCCACCTCCGTCAGCCCGAGACTCTCGAGCAGTCCCGTAATGTCTGCCACATAGGTGCCGGGGTGATAATTGCGCCACTGCGGGTCGCGCTGCGAGTACCCGCGGCCTCTCAAATCCGGGCAGACGACCCGGTAACCGGCCGCCAGATGCGCACCGAGCACCTCGAAATCCCGGCAGTTGCGCGTCAGGCCCGGAAGGCACACTACCGTCGGCGCCGCACTCCCCGCCGAATCATAGATCCGGCTGTAGAGCGCCAGACCGTCGTGCGAACGCCAGCGGTGTTCCCGGAACGTACTCATCGCTCGCCTCACTGCATGTGCCAGCCGTGACTCACCACGAGCGACTGGCCGGTGAGCGCATTGGATTCGCACGAGGCGAAAAACAGCGCCGCTTCCGCCACATCCTCGAGCGTGGTGAATTGTCCATCGACAGTCTCCTTCAGCATGACCTCGCGCACAACCTCCTGCTCGCTCAATCCGAGCGCGCGGGCCTGCTCGGGAATTTGCCGTTCCACCAGGCCCGTGCGCACGAACCCCGGGCAGATGACATTGGCACGCACCCCGTGCGCCGCGCCCTCCTTGGCAACCACGCGCGCGAGGCCGAGCAGACCGTGCTTTGCCGCGACATAGGGCGCTTTGAGCACTGAAGCCTCTTTGGAATGCACCGAGCCGATATAGAGAATGCTGCCCGCGCCTTGACGGTACATGACCTTCAGCGCCGCCCGCGTGGTGAGAAACGCCCCATCGAGATGGACGGCAAGAACGCGCCGCCAGTCTGTCAGGGAAAATTCCTCGACCGGCGAGACGATCTGGATCCCGGCATTGCTCACCAGGACATCCAGCCGCCCGAACGACTGTGCCACCTCGTCCGTGACCGATTGCACCTGCGCCTCGCTCGTCACGTCCATGACCCGGGCCATCGCGATTCCGCCTTCGGCCTCGATCGCCCTCGCCGCTTCTTGCGTGCGCACCGGGTCCAGATCCGTCACCACGACTCGTGCGCCTTCGCGAGCGAACCTTCGGGCAATGGCGAGCCCGATTCCGCTCGCCGCACCGCTCACCAGCGCCACCTTATCTTTCATCCGCATGAGCACCGTGACCTCACTCCGTCCGATACGTCACGGTGGCTGAATAGGTGCGCGGTGCCCCGTAGAATCCAATCTGGCTGATCCCGCCAATGAACGCATTCGACGGCCCGATGGGCGGTGGGCCGAAATCGTATCCGGCCACTCGATACAGCTCGTTGGTGAGGTTCTCGCCGTCGAGCGAGAAGCGCCAACGGCCATTGCCCGCCGTGAACGCCAAGTGCGCATTGAGCAGCCCGTAGGCCGGCTGGTCCGTCACACTCGGCGAGGTATTGGCCACTTTGGTGAAACTGCGCCAGTCATAGCCGGCGCGCGCCACCAATGCACCGGCATGCAAGTGCCAGGTGTAACTGCCCATCACGGACACGGTCCAGTGCGGCGCATTGATCGGATGGTTTTCACCCGCAATATTGATCGCCCCGACTCCGTTGGAACACCCTGGCGCGGCGGTGAATATGCTGCAGGGCACGAGATAATCCTGATAGTAGGCATCGAGGTAACCGATATTCATGCCGAGCGTGAGCGCGTCGCTCGCCCGCCACGCCGACTGCAGCTCGGCACCCTCGTTGACCTGCTTGCCGGCATTGAGAACCGCCGTGAGATTCTGCGGCGTACCCTGATATTCGACGAATTGCTGCACGGTGAGCTGTGCGTTCGTATAGGGATCGTAGAACGCC
>JAKBCE010000228.1 GCA_021808195.1 Pseudomonadota bacterium | reverse complement strand
GCGGGCGATGCGGCCATGAGCGCCGCGATGCGCGAGTGGGTCACTCTGGTGGCGGAGCTGATCTATACGGCCCAATGCACCATCGACATGGACTGTGTCGTACTCGGTGGCGGGCTGTCGAGAATTCCCGACATCACGGCAATGCTGGCCGAGGCATTTCAGGGCCAGCGCATGGCGGGACGCGAGGTGAAATTCACCGCGGCTCGCTTTGGCGATGCGAGCGGGACACGCGGTGCGGCCATGCTCCTGATTCAATCGTGAGCACACTTGGACAGAACACATGATCCGCAGACTCTCTGATCTGATCGCACGCAATCGGGCCGGGAGCCGCGAAGTCGTGCCGTCCGTCTGCACGACGCAGCCGGAGGTGCTGAGTGCATCATTGCTGCTCGCGCGCGAGCAGGAGACGTTGCTGCTCGTGGAGGCGACGAGCAATCAGGTCAATCAGTTCGGCGGCTACACCGGGATGACTCCGGTGGATTTTCGTCGGCGACTCGAGGTCATGGCGCAACGGCTCGAGGTCGATCCGGCGCAGATCGTGCTCGGCGGCGATCACCTTGGGCCGCAGGTGTGGCGGCGTCAGGGAGCCGAGGCGGCCATGAGCGCTGCGTGCGAAATGGTCCGCGCCTACGTGCAGGCCGGCTTCCGCAAGATTCACCTCGACTGTTCGGAGGCCTGCGCGGGTGATCCCGAGCCGCTCCCCCAGGCGTTGTGCGCGCAGCGCGCGGCGCGGCTCGCAGCGGAGTGCGAGGCGGCTGCGCCGAACCCGAATTCACTGGCGTACGTCATCGGCACGGAAGTGCCGCGTCCGGGCGGTGCACTCGGGGAGGAGGAGGTGCTGCGCCCGACGCGGCCCGAAGATGCCAGGGAAGTCATTGCATTGCATCGCGAGGCATTTGCGCGCATTGCCCCGGCCGCGTGGGAACGGGTGGTGGCGCTGGTCGTGCAGCCTGGGGTGGAGTTCTCTCCGCAGCACGTGACGCACTATGACCCGGCCCAGGTGGGTGCGCTCGAGACGGCACTGCAGGGGCATCCGCAAATGTGTTTCGAGGCACATTCGACCGACTATCAGCGCCCACGGGCGCTCGCCGCGATCGCCGCGAAGCACTTTGCGATTCTCAAGGTCGGGCCGGGGTTGACGGATGCGTTTCGCAGCGCGCTGTACCGGCTCGACGGACTGGCCGCAGACGGCGTCGCCCCCGGAGGGCCGGGTGAGCTGGCGCGAACGCTCGAGCAGTTGATGGTGGGCGACGACCGCCATTGGCGCGAACACTACCGGGGCACTGCGCAAGAGGTGAGCCGGCTGCGGCACCACAGCTACGCGGACCGCATTCGGTATTATTGGCCTCAGCCGGCGGCTCAGCAGGCCGTCGCGGCGCTCTATGCGCGCATCGATGCGGCCGGGTGGCCGCCCTATGTGTTGAGAGATCTCTTTCCCGAGCAGGTACTCGAGCGAGCCGAAGCGCTTCGCGAGATCGCCGCAGGCGCGGCGCAGGCTCTGGTGCTGGCCAGCGTTCAAGACGCGCTCATGCCCTATTTCCGGACGCGGCATTCGTGACTGTGAACCGTGTGTTGCAGGCTCCCGCCGCGGCGCCTGAGGCGCAGGCGTGGTGGCTGCATCCGGCAGCATGCTTCGACGGTGAACAGATTCGTCGAGATGTGGCCTTGCGCATCGAGAACGGTCGGGTCAGTGCCATCACGCCCGCTCGCGAAGCAGGTCTTGACGGGCTGGCCGTCTGGCGCTGCGAATACCTTGCCTGCCCGGCGTTCGTCGATCTGCAAGTCAATGGCGGCGGCGGTGTTCTGTTCACTCAGGATCCCACGCCTGAGTCGCTGACGGCCATTGCGGCAGCGCACCGCCTCGGGGGGACCGGGACCTGGTTGCCCACGCTCATCACGTGTGGACCGGAGGTCATGGAACGGGCCGTCGACGCGGTGATCTCCGTTCACGGCCGTTTCGGCGTAGCCGGTATGCACATCGAAGGGCCGCACATCGCCCCCGAGTATCGCGGTGCACACGCCCTCGATCTGATTCGGCCCTTCGACGATCATACCCTCGGGCTGCTGCGCCGCTTGCGTGAGCGTTCCATCCCGGTGCTGCTGACGTTGGCGCCGGAGCGCCTTGCAGACGGCGTGTTGCCCCGGCTCGTGGACATGGGCGTCCGCGTCGCGATCGGGCACAGCGGCGCAAACGAAGAGCAGACGCGAGCGGCGCTCTCTGCAGGGGCGAGTCTGTTCACGCACTTGTTCAACGGCATGCCTGCGCTGCACACGAAACGGGTGGGCATGACGGGAGTCGCCCTGGACAGTGCCGCATGGTGCGGAGTGATTGCCGACGGCCACCACGTCGATGACCTCATGGTGAGACTCGCCGTGCGCGCCAAGCGCGAGCCGAATACGCTGTTCGCGGTCACCGATGCGATGCCTACGGTCCACGGGCCGGCGCAATTCGAGCTGTACGGCGCGACGATCCAGGTTCGCGACGGACGATTGATCGACGCGCGGGGCTCCCTGGCTGGCGTCCACATCGACATGGCGGGTGTACTGCAGCGCCTGGTTCAGCGGGTCGAACTGCCGCTCGAGTGCGCACTTGCCATGATCACCGCCATCCCAGCCCGTGCCGCGGGGCTGTATCCCGAGCATGGTTGCCTGCGGCCGCGCGGTCGCGCCAATATCGTGTTACTCGATCCGGACCGTTTAACGCTGAAGTCATTGCTGATCGGCGGCACACAATCCGTGGCCGCAGGCGCGTAGAAATCCCGGGCGCCTCAACTGATCACGCAGATCTTCTCGGCATTTGGAAAAAAATTACACTATTTCGACGTCTGTTGCGTAATCGCCACAGATGCCTCCCGGTGCGTGTCTGCACTACAGCGGTCGGGGGCGAAACCCAGGCAATCCCTATGAGAGCTCGTGTTTTGCCCGAAATATTCGGCGAATGCGCGCCAAGCGTCGATGCTCTCTTTGGGCGGCCCGGCGCAGAAGCTGGCAACCCCGGCCGTCTCTTGCCTGCAACATGCCGCCTTCGGTGATCCCAAAAAATGACAAAAAATATTGTATTCTTTCGTCACGCGAAATAGAATTTCATCAGTGGGTATCGTTCCGGCCTCGCGCTCTACGGGTCGATTGGCCGGGAAGAAGCATTCGCGCACTGCGTCTCGCATTAGCTGCTGGTGCGCAAATGCCGTCGTCAACAAATGAACACGCATTGCCGGGGGAACATTTCAGTGAAACTGCGAGCAATCACCTCTGCCAGTCCGCTTCATGTGAAGCGCGCACAGCATATGGGTCTTCTGTTGGGGGTCATGGCCGTTGCTGCTCCTGTCCAAGCGATTTACGCTGCTCAACAGCATACGAACCAAGCGCCACTTCCGGAGAACACCAACGTTCAACGGCGCACTGCAATCCAGGACGCAGTCGCGAAGAATCTGAAATCGAAGAGCCTGGCGCCGATTCTCATCACCGGCCTGCGTCAGAGCTTGCAGAGCTCGATGCGCCTGAAGGAGAACGCGACCCAGGTCGTCGATGCGATCACGCAGCAGGGAATCGGGCAGTTCCCGAATCCCGATGTGGCGGATGCGCTCTCCCGACTGCCGGACATCTCGCTGACTCACGACGCTACCGGGTCAGGCAACGAGATCACGATCAGGGGATTCGGTCCCCAGTTCAATCTGGTTCTGCTCAATGGCATGGAGCTGCCCACGCAGACCGGAGGGCGTCAGTTCAATTTCGACGTTCTTCCCTCCGAGGCAATCTCTCGAGCCGTCGTATACAAGACCAGTGAAGCCTGGCAGCCGGCGGATGCGATCGGCGGTCTGGTCGAGATGCAGACGGCGCAGCCTTTCGACTTCAAGGGGCCGAAGCTGGTTGCGAAGATCTCCGGGAACATGAATACCCATTCATCGAAGGTGGAGCCGTCCGAGTTTCTTCTGCTCAGCAACACGTTCGATCATCAGAAATTTGGCGCCCTCCTGTCGATTGCGTCCCAGGAGCAGGCGACGACGACATATGATCTATCCGGCGCGGGCTTCTTTAGCCAGCCGGTCAACGGCCCTGGCGA
>JAKBCE010000227.1 GCA_021808195.1 Pseudomonadota bacterium | reverse complement strand
AAAGCCTTGCCGGATCTCTGTGAGGCCCGTACAATCCGCCCCCTTCCTGGTGCGGGGTGGAGCAGTCTGGCAGCTCGTCGGGCTCATAACCCGAAGGTCGCAGGTTCAAATCCTGCCCCCGCTACCAACGTTACTTGCATGCTGCGCGCTGGCCCCGACAGCGCGCAGAAGAGCTGCCTCGGCCCCGTTCTCGCTGTACAGCCGGATCTCGTTCTCATCCGCTTCGACCCTCACCGCCCCGACGTGCTGCTTGATCTCCTCGCGGGCACGTGGCACGTCGCCTGCGGCTAGCGTCTCCTCGAGCCGCTCCACCGCTCGCACCGCACGGGCGGGCAGATCGGCTAGCAGGCGCGTCACGTCCGCAACGGGCACCGCTGGCGCGCCCTGGGCACTCGTGAGGCGCTCGAGTTCCTCCTCAGCGGCAGTCAGCCTCTTGGCCAACGCCGGCGAGGCTCGGAGCGCCCCGTTCGCAATCGCGTCGGCGAGATTCTCGATTTCGCCCTTCAATTGCCCGATGCGCCCGGCGTGATCCGGCGCCTTGGGCTTGCCGGCCTTCAGCGCCGCTCGCACGCGGCGGCAAATCTCCTCGATTGCCTCGGGCGAGGAGAGATCCCGCTTGATGCCCGCGAGCACCTCCCGCTCCACGACCTGCCGCCGCAGGGTCGCATTGTTGCCGCAAAGCGTGTCGCCGCCCCCCGTGTGGCCGCTACACGCATAACGGTCGACGCCGGCGATCGAATAGGCAGACCCACAGTGCCCGCACTTGAGCAGGCCCGAGAGCAGAAACTTGCTCCCGGCCCCGTGACGAATTGCGGCGCCCTTGGACAGACCGCGCCGGACGGCGTCACCGATCCGGTGCGCATGCTCGGCTTGGCGTGCCTTCGCGCGCGCCCACAACTCGTCCGACACGATGCGCAGCCGCTCCTCCTTCCGGGTGATCCATTCCTTCCGCGGGTTTTGAACCTGCCGGCGCTTGCTCGAGTCGGCAGCGGACCTGATCCACCGCGAGCGATTCCACACGACGATACCGCGATACATGTCATTGTTGATGATGCCGAGCCCGCGAACCGGGTTGCTTGAGATCGCGGTATAGACCCATCCTTTCCGGCGGCGCTCCTGGCGACCCCAGCTCGAGCCCGGCGACGGCACGTTCTCGGCATTGAGCCGCGCCGCAATCGCGCGAGGTGAATGCCCATTGACGTACATCTCAAAGATGCGCCGCACGACGGCAGCTTGAGCCTCGTCAATCTCGATCCGCCCCGTGCCCGACAGGGCGGCCGGAACATACCCGTAACTGCGGCCGCCTGCCGACTTCCCGGTGCGTGCGAGGCCCTCGAGGCCGCGGCGCGTGCGCCGTCCGATCTCCTTGCGATAGGCAGTTGCCATCGCCCCGCCGACCGCGCCCATGATCTCCGCCGATTCATGCCGCGTGTCGAGATCGTGCGTCACGACCGCAATGCCCAAATCGGCCAGCTCGGCGAGCCGGGGTGCCTGCTCGGCAAGATTGCGCCAAAGCCGCGAGGTGTCTTCGGCGACGATCACATCGAACTCGTGCTGGCGAGCCGCAGCGAGCAACTTCTGATACCCGGGACGTTGAGCGGTACCGCCGGAGATCGCCGCATCGCTGAAGCGTGCAACGACCGGGATGCCCTCGCGCTCGGCGATCCGCTCACACACGCGGTACTGATCCTCGATGCTCGCCTCGGACTGCTTCTCGGTTGAGAATCGAGCGTATAGAGCGGCTTTCATGAGGTTAGCCCTCACAGTCCGGGCGCGAGCATGGGCAACGTCGCCGAGCATATTCCCCGGACCGCAGGCGTTCGGTGTACTTTTTTGGCGACGCGAATTTGAGCTGCCGGTGAGCGTTCCCACAAGCGACGCAGCACCATTGGCGCGTCCCCCGCTCGCCGTCAAAAAACCACTTGCCGCACAGCGGGTTGGCACACTGCTTGACGCGGCGCTGGAACGGGTTAGCTCCGCCATCGACTGAGCGCAGCAGATCGCGCGCCTGCGCCAGTGAAAGCGCAGCGAGAGCCGACGCGGGGCCGCTGAGCAATCTCGGTTCAAGCACCACGCGGCCGTCCGACTGCACGCGATATTCGGCGCCCTTGACCTGCACCTGCTCGATCATCTGCTCTACGAGCACAGCGTCCCATTTGGCAAGCAGGCGCCCAGCCGTCTCGGCCCCAGCGGCACTGTCGGCCGCAATCGCAGCAGCATCTTCTGCCGATGGCCGCCAGCCCTGGATGGGCAGAACCCCGCGCCGCCGCTGCGCCTGCACTCGCGCCGTCGGATCTCGCGCCTCATCGTTCAGCGCGGCCAGCAATTCGAGGACGTGCGCCCGGGCGGCAAGAAGGGCAGCGGCCTTTGCGGCACCTTGCCGTTCGGCGACGAAGCGCGCCTTCGCTCTGCGGACCAGGTGCTCGCCGCTCTGCCGCTTCGCTAACTTCTTCCTCACGTAAATGCCCCGTGGTAGCCGTTATGCGTCCTATCCTACCATACCTCACGCTTAGTTCAATACTTATCGGTTAGCGCGATGAAAGAAACTCCTGCTCAGCCAAAGGCCGCCCGCCTGTACACGGCAGCAGATGCCGCCAGAGTGAGTGGACTTTCGTATTTCCATATTCGGCACCTTGCCCGATCCGGGATTGCGCCGGTTGCGGCAGTCGTCGGGCGTGGTGCGCCGCTGTTCGATGTCGCCGGGATCGAGTGGCTCCGGGCGCGACGCCGGGCTCGAGGGTCCGCAGCGGCTTGATCGCATGGCTCCCGTAATCGAAAAGTACGGCGCGCTCATTGACCTCGTGGTCGAGGCGCTCGTGCGTGAGATGCAGCAGGAGCCGAAAACGGAACCGCCCGAGACGTCGGCAAACGTTCGGGCGGCGAATCGACAATTTGAGGTTCTTGGACATGGCGAGTCTATCGCAATCATTCAGTAGTCCGCAAATCACCACGCGCGAGCCGTCCGCCGCCGCGATCTTCCGAGCCGGCCTGCCAGATCACCACCACGGCCGCGTTTTGACTGCCGCGTCGGAGGTCGACTCGTGGCGCCGCAAAAACTTCGCCATTCGCGAACGCCTGCGCCTCGAGCGGCGCGCGGGGTTGCGGCCGTGATTGCCTTCATCGGAGCGTACCCGGTCGGGAAGCACGGCCCGGTCCTGGGCAAGCCGCCAACGTTGAAGTCGATCACCGCACAGGCTGCCGAACGCGAGCGGCAGCGGTTGCTCGCGGACGGTTGGACTTGCTGGCAATGCGACGAGACGCCACCGGCTGACGCATGGCTCATGGCTTTCCGAATGTGGGATTACCTGCACGCGCGCCTCGTGTGCCCGAGTTGCGTCGAGCAAGTCAAGCGGCAACGCGGCATGCGCAAGCGCTGGTTCCCGCCGCAGGCGGTGCAGCCGTGACAAAAACAACACGGGGGCCTTGCCCGGTCTGCGCCAAAGGTCCAAAGGATCGCGCCTTATCGACTACGCTCGACGAACGCGGCACCGTCTCGCATTGTTTCCGATGCGGTTACGCCTCAGCCAACAATACCGAACGGCCGCACATCGACCCGGTGCGCTCAACGCCGCCGAAGTCTGCCGAGCCGCTCGAGTGGTCCGACCGCGCTGAGGCGATATGGCGCCGAACGAAACCGCTGCGCGGGACGGTCGGGCAGACCTACCTCGAGTATCGCGGCTGCCTGTTGCCACCGCCCGACAGCGACCTGCGGTTCCTCGAACAGGCAGACCGGCGCCCGCCGAGTCTCTGCGCCCGTGTTACAAACGCGCAAACTAACAGGCCGCTCACGTTGCACTTCACGCGGCTTGCGACTGACGGCCGAGGGAAAGCCGGCACCGAATGCGACAAGCTACTGTTAGGCGGCCATCGGAAAAAAGGTGGCGTTGTTAGATTGTGGCCTAATGAGTCTGTTACCACCGGCCTCGCGCTCGCCGAGGGGATCGAGAGTGCACTCGCTGCGGCGCGACTGTTCCAACCAGCCTGGGCCGCAATCGACGCATCCAACCTCGCGCAATTTCCCGTGTTGCCTGGCGTCGATGCACTCACAATTTTTGCCGATCACGACA
>JAKBCE010000226.1 GCA_021808195.1 Pseudomonadota bacterium | reverse complement strand
GGGGCTCGCCGTCATGAGGGTCTGCGGTCCGGCCGCATTCGGCCGGCTTCGACTCGCTCACCGCTTTGCGTTTTCGCGCGATGTGGTACTCAGTGAGCACCTTGTGCGCCACCAGGTCGAGGCTCGGTCTCGGTTCGCTACCGTCGCGCGGCGTGTAGATCTTCGGCGTCAGTTCACCAGCGAGTGCAACCGAGTCGCCTTCGTCGAGTGCGAGTAGCACATCGCACGCGGTCTGCGAGAACGCGATCACGGACACGAAAATGCCGTTCCCGTCCCGAGCGGTTGCGCGCAGGACCGTCGTACAGAAGCGCTTGCCGTTGGCGCTCACGCGGGACTGCGGCGTCTTGTGAATGCGGCCAGATACCAATGCGTCAATCGACATGATGAGTCTCCTCGTTGGGGTCGGGAAGTAGCCGCAACACGCGGCCGAGACAGCCGTAAGCAGTTTCGGGCCAGTCATGCTCGAGGTCGAACAGGGCACGCTCGAGCAGGGTGCGCACCTCTGCGACGGGGTTACCAGCTCGATCGGCAGGCGCAAGGTCTGCAGGGTCGCCAGAATCGAGCCGAGGCCGACGCCAAACGTGAACGCTGATGCGATGCCTTGGGCCGGCATCGCTGATACGCGCTCGACCACGGCACGGCAGGGACGGCCGTGGATCGCCTCGAGCAGCATGCTCTGGAGCGCGCTACCGTCGATCCAGGCGAGTTTGGCGTCACGGATGACTGGCAAGTCCGCGACCAGCTCCGGCATGCCGTCCGAATCGAGCAGCGCGAGCGCACCGGATAGACCTGGGTCCAGGCCGAGGGTCAGCATGGTTGCACCGCTCCCTGGTTCGTGCCGGCGAGGGTGGCCTTGGCGGCTTCGCCTTTGCCGCGAGGTGCCGATCCAGACCGTCCACTGTTAGTGGACGCACTGGCCAAGGTGCCGTCCTTATTGCGCGGTCGGCGTTGAGCCGCCTCGATGCGGCCAGCGTCTCGTGCCGCACCCCACAGGACGCGCTGTAGTGCGCCACGGGCGGCGCTGCGCTGACCCGCCAGTCTGCTATGTCGGAAAGCGCCGAGCGGCGCGGTGAACGTCAGGCTGTCAGCATTGAGCGCACGGCACTCGCGGAGTACGGCTTGCCGGCTGAGCTCAGATGGCCGGCCTTGGCGAGCCGCTCGGCAATCACCCGAAGGGAAGCGCGCTTGCCGGCTCGCGGCTTGCGATGGAGCTTGCGCGCGAGCGCGACGACTTCCGGGTGAAGCTCCCCATGCGACTTGCGGCCCTCCACTTTCACGCCGGTGGCTTTCTTGCGCACCCTGGCACCGCGAAGCTTGCTGACCAGCATGGCCTTCTCGAACTGACTGACCGCGCCCAAAATCTGACGCACCATGACTGCGGTCGGGGTGTCCTCGGTGAAGTGATCCGGGGAATCGACAGGCACCAGCGTGATGCCGCGATCCCGAAGCATCCGATACCCGGTTTCCTGCACGATCAGATCGCGAGCGAACCTCGAGGCGGTCTCGACCAAGATCGTGTGCACGTCCGGGTGCTCCGCCAGGTACATCAGCATGGCCGAGAATCCCGGCCGGCCCTCGATCATGTCCGCGCCGGATACTGCCGGGTCCCGGTACGGCGGCAGCACAATCTCGAAGCCCGATCGTTTCGCGTATCCCGCGATCGCTGTCATCTGGCGCTTCTCTGAGTCCTTGTCGTCGCCGACATTCGCTTTCGAGCTGGTTCTCAGGTACGCGAGCGCGGGTTTCTTGGCGGCCATTATCGTGTGCTCCGAGACGGTCAATTCCAGTGTTTCGGAGCATATCATGTTCTGAATTCCTGAGAAATAGGAACAGCTTTCGGGGTGTGACGGTCACGGCTGCGCCTCCGTCGAGTCGGCCGGCAGTACCTCGACGGGCGTCGCAGGATCGGCGTCAGGCACCGGGCCCTCGATCTGCGCGGCCGGGGTGCGGTGCTGCTCGAGCGCGGTAGCGATGCGCCGCGCCTCGGCTAGCTCCTGCTCGATCTGCACGAGCTTCGCTGCGACCTGTGCGACGTAGGCGAGCTTGGTGCCAAGGTCGGCCGGAAGCTCACCGCTGCGCATCTTCCGGTAGAGGCGGCCGAGCTCGCGGCGCCAGTTCGCCACGGTGTCGAGCCGTCCGACGCGCTGGCGTGGGAGCAGCACGGCTTTCGGCATCTCCGCGACCCCTGGGGGTGCCTCAATGGTCTGTTTCGGGTGGCCGTGGTGTTTCGTCACTGTGCTAATTCCTGCCAGTAGTGGAGGGCGGCCACGGATGGGCGCGGTGGGGTTTTCACCCCGTCGTTCTCAGTTGTGCAAGAGGTTGTGCGAAGGTTGTGCATGCACAAGTTGTGCGAACAACTAGGCAAGCGGGAAGTTGTTGTGCGCGCCCTATTTATAGGGCGCACAACAACCTTGCCGCAGGGCCACAACCCCTTCATGGCTCACCCGCAGGTTGTGCGAAGGTGATCTCGGAACCGTTGCCTCGGCCCGGGGTGGCGCGCATCACAATTCGAGTCCGCTTGCCGTCGAGGGTGACCCAGAGTCCAGCTCCGATCATCGTGGGGATTTTTCGGCGCACAGTGAACTCGGAGAGCGGCTCCCCGCGTTTGCCGGTGACCAGCTCGGGCGCGTGCGTGAGGAGCCAGAGCGCCGCGGCATTGGCCGAGCGGGGCTGACCGTCATTGAGCATGCGCACCAGCGCCTCGCCCAGGTGGCGCTTGCCGGCCTCGGCGATGGCGGTCTTGCGCTCCTTGGCCTCGGCCTGGACGATCTCGAGGTCCTGCTCGACCAGGACCGGCACGTTCTCGCCATTGGCGATCGTTACGGACTCCACCCGGAGCAGCCGCATCTGCTCGGCGTCCGATCCGTAGGAGGTCTTCAGCGGGTCGAGGCGCCGATAGCGGGAGCGCTCCGGGTCGGGGATTCCGTGTGCCGCGGCTGTCTCGCCGTTGAGTCGCGCCATGGTGAACGCCCATCGGGTGTAGCCGATGAGCGAGCCGGCGCCGCGGACCGAGGCGAGGTTGCCGACGTGCCCCTCGGGGTCGGCCATCGTGACTTTCGTGACGTGATGGTCAATTCCTACGTGGCGGGTGCCTTGCACGGCAATGGCGCGCATCGAGGTGCTCAGAAGCTGCACGGCCTCGTTAGAGTTCTCCATCAGCCTGTGCCAAGCCATCAGCGGATCGACAAAGACCGCGATCGTATCGGGCAGCTCCCGCAGCCAGCCGAGCATCTGCAGGTTCAGAGCGGCCATGTCCTCGGCCATCTGCGCCAGCGTGTAGGCGAGCGCGTCCACCTCGGCCAGGTACACCACGCGCAGCCGGTCGGCCAGTTCCGCTGGCTCGATCTCATAGAATTGCAGAATACCGGCGAGGCGCGCCTCAACGTCTCGGCGTGCATCCTCACCGGCGAGGTAAAGCACGCCGCCCGTCTCATGCACCGTGTCGGCGAGGATCTTCCGGCCCGTGGCGATTGCCACGGCATCGGTGAGCATCAACGTTGACTTGTTCACGCCAGGGGGACCGGCGTCGATTGTTACTTCGCCGACCGAGCGCCGATTGCCGAGCAGCCAGCGGCGCAGGGGAATCTGCGCCGGATCGAATCCGGCCCCGTAGGTGGCGAAACTCGGCGCCTGCCAAGTCGGCTCCTCGCCGTCGGTGTGGTGCTCCGGCTGGACCCGCTCCTTGCCGCGCGCGATCTGCACCACTTCGTTGTCAGACAACGGTGGCGAGCACCTCGAGCTGTTCAGCGCCTCGAGCACGTCGCCGATCTGCTCGACGGTCGCGCCCTGTTTGCGCAACCGGTAGGCTTCGCGGCTCAGAAATTCATTGCGGCGCCCGGCGCCGATCTTGCCCGATCCGACGGCGCTTGATTCCGGCACAGCTTGAGCGGCGGCAGCCGGTCGCACGAGCAGCTCCAGCAGCCACGGCGGCGGCTCTGTTATGTCTGCCAAGTTGCCGAGAGCCGCGAAGCCGTGCGCCGGCCACCAAATGATGTAACCGCCAGCGCCTCGCACGTCGATGCCGCGTGCGATCTGGCTTGCGCTATTCCTGATCTCCACAGCCTCCGGTGCGCGATAC
>JAKBCE010000225.1 GCA_021808195.1 Pseudomonadota bacterium | reverse complement strand
CCCGCAAGCAGCTCGCCGAGCTCACCGTCCCGGTGGGCATCGTCTCCGGTCTGATGGGCGGGGCGCTCTACAACCGCTTCCACAATTTCACGCTGCCGAGCTACCTGGCGTTCTTCGGCGGCCGGCGTTTCGTGCCCATCATCACCGGGTTCGCCGCGCTGCCGCTCGCCATCCTGCTCGGCATGGAGCTCGAGCACATCCAGCACGGCATGGACGCGCTCAGCCGCACGGTGCTCGCCTCGGGCCCGTGGGGGCTGTTCGTCTACGGTGTGCTCAACCGCTTGCTCATCGTCACCGGCCTGCACAACATCCTCAACAGCTTCGCCTGGTTCATCGTCGGGCACTACCACGGCGTCACCGGCGACATGAACCGCTTCTTCGCCGGCGATCCGCACGCCGGCGCCTTCATGGCCGGGTTCTTCCCCGTGATGATGTTCGGCTTGCCGGCGGCCTGCCTGGCGATGTACCACACGGCCCGGCCGGAGCGACGACCGGCGGTCGCCGGCCTGCTGCTGTCGATCGCACTCACGTCGTTCCTGACGGGCGTCACCGAGCCGGTCGAGTTCACGTTCATGTTTCTCGCGCCGGGGCTGTACCTGGTGCACGCGCTGCTCACGGGCCTGGCGTTCATCATTACGAACGCGCTCGACGTGCGGCTCGGATTCGGCTTCTCCGCCGGGCTGTTCGATTACATCCTGAATTTCAAGTACGCCACCCATCCGCTGCTGCTGCTGCCGATCGGCGCGGTGTACTTCGGGCTCTATTACGGCATCTTCCGCTACTCGATCGTGAAGTTCGATCTGAAGACGCCCGGTCGCGAAAGCGAGGCACAGCCGGCCGCGGTGGCCCCGGCCGCCGCCGGGGGCGAGCGCGCGCGAGCGTATATTGCCGCGCTCGGCGGTCCGGGGAATCTCGAGTCGGTCAATGCCTGCACGACGCGGCTGCGCCTGACGGTGCACGCGCAGAGTGCGGTCAACGAAGCGGCACTGAAGGCGCTCGGGGCGGTCGGCATGGTGCGGCCGACGCCGACGGCGCTGCAGGTCATCATCGGACCGGTGGCCGAGCAGATCGCCGGGGAGATGCGCGAGGCGCTGCAGAACATGCCGTCCGAGGCGGCGCCGCTCGTCGCTCCTGTGGCGTCTTCCGCCCCGATCCCTGCGATCGGGATTCCGGCGGCTCCCGCCCTCGAGCCGGCGCAGATCCAGAGTCTGCTCGCGGCGCTCGGCGGTGCGGGGAACGTCCGGGACGTTGCGACCGCATCGTCGCGGCTGCGCATCGCGCTCGCCGATGCGGGCCGTGTGAATGCGGAGGCACTGCAGCGCCTCGAGCTGCGCGGCAGCGCCTGGGTTGCCCCCGACTGCCTGCATGTCATCGTCGGCCCGGCGGCCCCGGCCACGGGAGCGAGTCTGCGCGCGATGCTCGGCGCAACGCCGTCACGCGCCTGACAGGGTCCGAGAGGCCCCGCGCGGGGCGCTTGGGTGGGCCCCTCCCTCCTGGTCAGTCAATCCCACATTGGGACGTCCGCGTCGACGTCTGAATCTTAGCGCGTGCGCACGCCTCAACATCCTTCGTCCGAGTCGGATGTTATGGATCACGCTGTTGCGTCCGTGCATCGCCTGATGCACGTCACAGAATACAAACACGACGATCCGAGACGAAAGGGTTGGCGCTTCGGCCGCAGTGAGGACTATAGTCTACATCCTGTCGGAATGATGCCGGAGTGTCGCACGCGGACAACAGCCGCGGACACCGGTGTCCCGCGAGCCGGTCTCGCGGATGCAGGAAGAATCCGCGCGAGGGGGTGGGGACGTGGTGCAGGCGACAAAACACGCAGAGCGGGAGTCCCGCGCGCTTCCCGCCCGGGCCGCTCATGCGTTTCTCACTCGAATGGACCTGCCGTGAACGCACGAAGCGCGGAGGCGTCACTGGACGCGGCCTCCGAATCCAACGGCGAAGGCGTCGACGCCGGTGGTGCGCCGCTCGAAGACCGATCTGCCGCGCTCGCAGAAGTGGCTCGGCAGCACCATGCGCCGCTCGTCAGATTTCTGACGCAGCGGACCGGTTCGGTCGAGGTCGCCAAAGAGATCGCCCAGGATGCGTACGTCAAAGTGCTCGCGGTGGAACGGCAGGGTTCGATCGCCTCATTGGCGAATTACCTGTGGCGCTGTGCACTCAATCTCATGACGGATCACGGACGCCGCCGTGGCGTGCGCGAGCGGTTCGTTCAAGCGGTTCGTACCGAAGCCGAGCAGCTCGCGCCCTCCGCCGAGGCGGTGGTCGACGCCCGACAGCGTCTGGAGATCATCGAGCAGGCGCTCGGGCACTTGCCGCCGCGTTGTCTCGAAGCGTTCACCTTGCGCGTCGTTCAGGGGCTGCCCTTCGATGAGGTCGGGCAGGCCATGGGCATCAGCGGCCGGATGGCCAAAATCTATGTGGCGCGGGCGCTCGCCTATCTGCATGCATCGCTCGACGATGGAGATGGCGGGAGTGCTGCGCCGTGAGGCCCGCTGAGCTCCTCTACGAATTTGACGAGGATCGCTGGCTCGCGGCGCTCGAATGGCATGCGCTGCGATGCGCAGCCGATGCGTTGACGCCGCAGCAGGAGGAGGCGTGGCGACAGTGGGTCCTCGACGACGACAATCGCAGAGTGTATGCGGCCTGCGCGCAGCTCTACCGAGACGCCCAGGGGCTGGAAGATGCCCGGACCGTCGCGCGGATCAGTGCGGCACACGCGCATCCGAGTACCACGAGCCTCTGGCAGCCCCTGCGATGGACGCTCGCCGGCGCGGTCCTCGCCGTGTGCGCCGCGAGCGCCGTCCTCTTACGCCCGGAGGCTCGACCGAAGCCCGTTGCAACCACGGCTGAGCACGCCCCAGGCACCCCCTCCATCTACCGCACGGCTGACCGGCAGACGCAGCGCGTCCGTCTCGGCGACGGATCGACCGTGGTCCTCGGTGCACGGACGGTGCTCGAGGTCACCTTCACTGCGCAGCGGCGTGCACTCGATCTGAAACGCGGCGAAGCCTGGTTCGACGTCGTCCACCGGAGCCACTGGCCGTTTGTGGTCACCGCAGGCGCCGAACGCATCCGCGATCTCGGCACGGCTTTCGTGGTCGATCGGGAGTCCGGACGCACCGAAGTCACGGTAACCCAGGGCCAAGTCGAAGTCTCCCTCTCGGGCATGCCCCGCGCACCCCGTCTCGGGGGAGTGGTCCTGAAGCGGATCCGGCTGCGCCGCGGCGAGCGATTGGTGACCGGCGCACGGATCGCCGGAAAGATCCGACACGTCAGTCCGCGCCTGGCACTCGGTTGGACGAGAGGCCGTCTCGAGTTCGTGGACGAACCCCTCGGAGTCATCGCGGAGAACCTCAGTCGCTACTCGCGCTCGCCCATCTCGGTGTCTCCCGCGGCCGCGAACCTTCATCTCACCACCCTGGTTCTCAGTCATCACATTCCCGCCTGGCTCAATGGATTGAATCGGGTTCTTCCCGTTGTTGTCGTCCGCAATAATCGTGGCGCCTGCGTCCGACTGAATGCGTCCGTGATTACGCATCAGGAAAACGCTTGTCACGCGCCCTAAACTGACGTCGCACACGACGTATCAGTTTCTGAAGGTCGCGATGTCGGCATTCGCAGGATCCATCCTCTGCGGGTTCCCTTCCCGAGTCACTGTCCGTCTCTTGACCCAAGACAACAGTGACGATCGGGGGACTCCATGGTGTTTGATGTTCACAGCCTGACTCATCGCCGCGCGAACAGACTTCATGCACGGCTTCATCACTTTGTGGCCGCATCGCTCTGTGCGCTCCCGCTGGCGTTCGCAACGCCAGCACACGCCGGGGTTCTCGATCACGTCACCGCATTTCAAATTCAACCGGAAGGGCTGCGCCAGGCACTGCTTGCCTTCGGACGACAGGCGCACCTGCAGATCATCTTCCGCGGCGCCGAGCATACGGAACACGCAGTTCCGGGACTGTCAGGGCGATATAGCGCACGTGAAGTCATTGCCCGACTGCTGAAAGGGACCCACCTCACGTACTCCGTCACGGATCGGACCGTCGAGATATTCCCGATGGAAGGGGCGAGGCGAAC
>JAKBCE010000049.1 GCA_021808195.1 Pseudomonadota bacterium | reverse complement strand
CGGCGTTGTAGGATGACGGCCATGAGTCATCCGCAGCCATCGGGCGTGATCACGATCACCACGGACTTCGGCCACCAGGGCCCGTTCGTCGGGGTCATGAAGGGCAGGATCCTCGGCCGTTTCCCCGCGGCGCGCCTGATCGATCTGACCCACGAGATTCTGGTGCACTGGCCGGCCGAGGCCGGATTCTGGCTGACCCGCGCGTTTGCGTACTTTCCCGAAGGAACGGTGCACGTGGCCGTGGTGGATCCGGGGGTAGGTACCGCACGGGACATCGTGGCGGTGAGCCTCGCGGGCCACCTGTTCCTCGCACCCGACAACGGACTGCTGGCCCCGCTCGTGGCCCGTCACCCGGACGCCGAGGTGGTGCGGCTGCGCCCCGCGGGGCTTGCCCGGCTCGGCATCGCGCGAGCCAGCGCGACCTTCCATGGCCGGGATATATTTGCACCCGTGGCGGCCGAACTCGCCGCCGGACGCTGCCGTGTGGATGACCTCGGCGAGGCCTGCCGGCCGGACTCGCTGGTGCCGGCCTGGGTCGATGACCCGGTGGTGGAAAGCGCGAGCGTCAGCGGGGTGGTGATCACCATCGATCACTTCGGCAATCTGATCACCAATATCGACGGAGCGCTGCTCGAGCGGTTCCGACTGCCACTGGTGCATGCCGGTCCACATGCCTTTGCGCTGCTGCGCACCTACGGGGATACCCAGCCCGGGCAGTACCTGGCGCTGATCAATTCGTTCGGCGTGCTCGAGATCGCCCGCGCCGAGCAAAGTGCAGCCGAGGGTCTTGGCCTCGGGCGCGGAGCGCCGGTGATCGTGCGGGATCGGATGCCCTGACCCTTGAAGGCTATTGCCCCGGCGCTGGATTTCATTATAGTGCGCTCTCTTGCTCCAGGTCGAATTGCACTACCCAATTGATTTAACTAAGGATTTGCACCGCTAGATGTCGGAACGAGATAACGAGAGCTACGATCTCGACGAGGAATTCTTGAGCGGGAGCGCCGAGGAGAGCATCGATTACGATCGGATGCTCGATCGGGTCGATAAGCGTCGGCCCCATCCCGGCAAGCGCGGCAAAGCTGCGTGGAGCCGCCTCGAGGAAGTCCTGGCGGACCGCAAGCTCGAGAAGGATCTTCGCGATTTCGACGAATAGCTCTAGCGCCCGCGCGATCTGAGAGCGGATTCGTTCGACCCGAGCAGG
Source organism: Pseudomonadota bacterium (assembly GCA_021808195.1). Next base: position 19,486 of record JAKBCE010000049.1, on the reverse strand, counting down.
GCGGCCGACACTCGGCAGCGCCCGGGGGCCTGCTCGGCCCGAGTGTGTGAACCGGCCGCCCCCGCCATTCGGCCAGGAATCGACGTGACCCGCAGCGTTTCCGAGTGGATCGTCCTGAAGTTCGGAGGGACCAGCGTTTCCTCCGTCGCCAATTGGCGGAATATTGCCAAAGTCACCCAGGCGCGCCGCGCTGCGGGGGCACGTGTCCTGATCGTGCATTCGGCCCTGAGCGGCATCACCGACCGGCTCGAGCGACTGCTCGACCTGGCACGCGGGCAGGCTCAGGAGGAGCAGCTGCGCGAGATCGAGGCCCGTCACCGACAGCTCGCCGCCGATCTCGGCATCGCCCTCGGCGAAGCCTGCGAGCGTCAGCTGGCCGAGCTGCGCCAGATCGCCGCGGGCGTGGCGCTGATCGGCGAGGTGAGCGATCGGACCCGCGCGCGGGTCATGGCGGCCGGGGAACTGATGGCCACCGATCTCGGCGCCCGCTTTCTCGCCACACAGAGCATCGAGGCGCAGTGGGCCGACGCCCGCACCATGCTCAGCGCCGAGGAGCGCAGCGGTGCCTCGGCGCGCTCGAACGTGCTGTCGGCCGTGTGCAACTTCGCGCCGGATCACGTGCTCGAGCAACGCCTGCACGCGATGGCCCCGGTCATCGTGACCCAGGGCTTCATCGCCAGTGACAGCGACGGCAACACCGTGCTGCTCGGCCGCGGGGGTTCGGATACCTCGGGGGCGTATTTCGCCGCCAAGCTGCGCGCGCAGCGCCTGGAGATCTGGACGGACGTGCCGGGCATGTTCAGCGCCAACCCCCGACAGGTTCCCACCGCGCGGCTTCTGCGTGCGCTGCACTACGACGAGGCGCAGGAGATTGCAACCAGCGGGGCCAAGGTCCTGCATCCGCGCTGCATTTTGCCGGTGCGCCAGTACGGCATTCCGCTGCACGTGTATGCCACTCAGGCCCCCGAGCTCGACGGCACGGTGCTCACGGCCGAAGGCGACGATGCGGCGCAAGTCAAGGCGGTGTGCACCAAGAAGGGCATCACGCTGGTGTCGCTTGAGAGCCCGGGCATGTGGCACCAGGTGGGCTTTCTCGCCGATGCGTTCCAGGTCTTCAAGGCGCACGGCATGTCGGTGGACTTGGTGTCGACCTCGGAGACCAACGTCACCGTGTCGCTCGATCCGGCCGCCAACACGCTCGACAATGCGCTGCTCGGTGCTCTGGTGAGCGACCTGTCGCGCCTGTGCCGAGTCCAGCTCATCGGACCGTGCGCGTCGGTCAGTCTGGTCGGTCGCAATATTCGTGCGATCTTGCACCAGCTGGGCGGGGCGTTCGAATTCTTCGCCGAGCAGAAGATCTACCTCGTGTCCCAAGCGGCCAACGACCTGAACTTCACCTTCGTGGTCGATGAGAGTCAGGGCGACCGGCTCGTCGATCAGCTGCACGAGCTGCTGATCCGGCCCGCTGTGGCAGACCGCGTGCTCGGTCCTACTTGGGAACAGCTGTTCACCGGCACGTCGATCTCTGCCGCCGCGGACGATCCGTGGTGGCGTCGGCAGCGCGCACAGCTGATGGATGCGCTGGGAGCGCGTGAGGCCGCCTACGTCTATCACCTCGAGAGCGTGCGCGCAGCGGCGCGCGCTCTGCGCTCGCTGAAGTCACTTTCTCGTGTGTATTTCGCAATCAAAGCCAATCCGCATCCGCAGGTGTTGCGCGCGGTCGCCGCCGAAGGGGTGGGTTTCGAGTGCGTGTCGCGCGGCGAACTGGAGCGGGTGCTGGGTCTTTTCCCGACGCTCGATCCGGCGCACGTGCTGTTCACACCGAACTTCGCGCCGCGCGAGGAATATCGCTGGGCACTCGAGCGCGGCGTGCAGGTCACAGTGGATAGCCTGCATGCGCTCACCGAGTGGAGCGAGCTGTGGCACGAGCGGGAAATCTTCGTGCGCATCGATACCGGCGTGGGTGCGGGCCATCACCATCACGTGCGTACTGCCGGGGCGCACGCCAAGTTCGGCGTGCCGATCGGTGATCTCGAGCAGCTGGCCCGCGAGGCACAGCGTCACGGCGCGCGCATCGTCGGTCTGCACTCCCATGTTGGCAGTGGCATTCTCGATGTGAGCACCTGGGAGCACACGGCCCGTCAGCTCGCCGATCTGGCGCAGCGCATCGAGTCGGTGCGTACGATCGATATTGGCGGTGGATTGGGCGTGCCGGAGCGGGCCGACCAACGTCAGCTCGACCTCGGCAAGCTCGATACGCTGCTCGCCGCGGTGCGTGCCGAGCATCCGGGTCTGGAGATCTCGCTGGAGCCGGGACGCTATGTGACGGCCGCGGCCGGTGTGCTGCTCGCCCGGGTGACGCAGCTGAAGAGCAAGGGTGGGGTTCGCTACGTGGGGATCGCCACGGGCATGAACTCTCTGCTCCGTCCGGCGCTCTATGGGTCATACCATGAAATCGTCAACTTGACCCGTCTCGATGAGCCTGCAAGCGAACTGGCCAACGTCGTCGGGCCGATCTGCGAGAGTGCAGACGTGCTCGGCCATGATCGTCTGCTGCCGCCGACGCGCGAGGGCGACGTGCTGCTCATCGCCAATACCGGCGCTTACGGCCATGCGATGAGTTCGCACTACAACCTGCGTGAGCCGGCCGAGGAGCTCGTCCTCTGAAGCGGTCCGCAGCGCGCAAGCCGTCCGCATCGCGGCCCAGCCGCACGGCCAAAGCCCGCCGCAAGCGCGGGGGCTGGCTGTGGCGGGTGCTCGCCATTTCCGCCCTGGTGATGCTCGTGGTGGGCGGCGGGTACGTGCTGTATCTCGACCGGTTGGTGACCCGCCAGTTCCGTTCCCTGCGCTGGACACTGCCGGCACGCGTCTATGCCGCACCGCTGCAGTTGTATGCCGGGGAGGTGCTCACCGAAGGCCAGCTCGAGCACGAATTGCACCGTCTGGCGTACCGGCGGGTGGCGCGGCTCGATGGGCCGGGCACCTATACCGCCGCGACGGGCCGCATGACCGTGCTGCTGCGCCCGGCACAGTTTGCCGATCGCAGCCGTCCCGCGATGCTGCTGCACATCGGCTTCGGGCCGGGCGGGATCCAGGATCTGCGCAATGCCGCCGGGACCGAGGTTGCGGTGATCCGGCTCGATCCGCTGCTCATCGGCAGCCTCTTTCCGAGCGACGGGGTTGATCGGATCGTGGTGACGCCGAAGCAGGTACCGCCGCTGCTGCCGGCGGCGCTGAAGGCGGTCGAGGACCGCACCTTCGACACGAACTGGGGAGTGGATCCGCGGGGCATCCTGCGCGCCGCCTGGGTGGATCTGCGCGCGCACCACATTGAGGAGGGCGGCAGTACCCTGACTCAGGAGCTGGTACGCAGCTATTTTCTCAGTAACCGACGGACGTTCTGGCGCAAGATCCGCGAGGCGATCATGGCTGTGGCGCTCACGGCGCACTTCAGCAAGGCGGATCTCATGAACGCCTACATCAACGAGATCTTCCTGGGCCAGGACGGCAACCGGTCGGTACACGGGTTTGGGCTCGCGAGCCAGTTCTACTTCGGCAAGCCGCTCGATGAGCTCGACCTGCCTCAAATTGCGATGCTCGTGGCCATCGTGCGCGGTCCGACCTATTACGACCCGAGACGCTTCCCGAAGCGAGTCCTGGCGCGACGCAATCTGGTGCTGCAGATCCTCGCTCGCCAAGGCGTGATCTCGCACGCGCGCGCCGAGGCCGCGATGCGCAAGCCGCTCGGCGTGACGGCGCACGCCTCAGGCGCTTATTACCCGGCGTACCTCGATCTGGTGCGCCGTACGCTGAGCCGAGACTACCCCGAACGGGCGCTCACCGAGGCGGGTCTGCGGATCTACACCAGCCTCGACCCGCGGGTGCAGGAGCTGGCCGAGCAGGCGCTCGATGCGCACCTGCACCACCTCGACGCCACGCATCACTACGGAGCTGAGCACCTGCAGGGCGCCGTCGTGGTCACCTCGCCGCAGACCGGCGATGTGCTCGCGCTCGTCGGCGGCCGCGATGCCGATTTCGATGGCTTTAATCGCGCGCTCGATGCGCGCCGCTCGATCGGCTCACTGGTCAAGCCTTTCGTCTACCTGACCGCGCTCGAGACCGGCCAGTACACGGCGGCGAGCATCATCGAGGACGAGCCGATTGCAGTACGACTTGGACCTGGACGGTACTGGCGGCCGCACAATTATTCGCGGATCTTCCACGGTCCGGTGCCGCTGGTGAGGGCGCTGGGGGACTCGCTCAATGCCGCGAGCGTGCGGCTCGGGATGAGCATCGGATTGGGCCCGGTCACGCACACGCTACAGCGCTTCGGGCTGAAGCATCTGCCCGATGAAGTGCCGGCGATGCTGCTCGGTGCGAGCGATCTGTCACCACTCGAGGTGGCGCAGCTGTACAACGGACTCGCCGACGGAGGGTTCCGCGAGCCGCTGCGCGCCGTGCAGGCGGTGATCAGTGCCAACGGCAGATCCCTCAAGGCATTCCCCGTACGCGTCACGCCGGTGGCCCCGCCCGCCGATGTCTATGAAGTCACGACCATGATGGAGCAGGTGCTGACCCACGGTACGGGCGAGCCGGCCCAGGCAATACTGCCCCCAGGGCTTGTCGCGGCGGGCAAGACCGGCACCTCGCAGAATGACCGGGACAGCTGGTTCGCCGGATTCACCGGTAGCGACCTGGCGGTGGTGTGGGTCGGCTATGATCACAATCAGCCGACTCGGCTGACCGGTGCTATGGGCGCTCTGCCGGTATGGGCACACATCATGGCGTCGATCGGTACGTTGCCCCTCAGCATGCCGCCGCCGCAGGGGCTGACGGACGTGTGGATCGATTTTCCGACCGGCCTCGAGGCAACTCCGAGCTGCGATGCGGCGAATGCGGTCGAAGTGGCCGTGCCGGTGGGCACGCAGATCCCGCCGATGGCAGGATGTGGGCTGATGGGTGGAGGACAGTGATGATTCGAGGGCGATCGGCTGCTGCACGCGCCGCGCTGTGCTCGCTCGGTGCGGCGATGGTGCTGTCGGGCTGCGCATTGGTTGGACCGCCTTACAGTGCGACGCATCAGACTGCTGCGAGGAGCGCGCGTCGCGGGGTCATCCAGCAACCGAACGGGATGCAGAGCGGCGTACCGGTGGCCCCGCCGGCGCAAGCCGCTACGGCGGCGCCGGCCGCGGGTTCCCTGGCGCCGCCGCCACCGCCGCAGTATCAGCTCGGCCCGGCCGCCGAGGCGCTTGTGACATCGGCGGATGTGCAGGAGCGTGCCGGTCACTACGGAGTGGCCGCGGAGACCCTTGAGCGGGCGGTCTCGATCGAGCCGCGCAATCCTCTGGTGTGGATCGCGCTCGCGCGCGAGAGCCTCGCCGCCGGCAACCCTGCGCAGGCCTACGGCATGGCGCGCAAGGCGCTGTATCTGGCGAGCGGAGATCCGCTGGCCGAGGCATCGGCATGGGGTCAGATCGCCGCGGCGCTGCGTGCCGAGGGCCACAACCAGGCGGCGCTCGCCGCTGAGCACAAGGCGGCCCTGCTGTCAGTGCAGTGAGCGCGGTGTGCGCCCCTCACAGATCGAGCGTAATGCTCACCGGGCAATGGTCGCTGCCCAGGATGTCCGGGTGAATCTCGGCCGATTTGACGGCCTTACGCAGCGCCGCTGAGACCAGCACGTAATCGATTCTCCACCCGATATTGCGGGCGCGCGAATTCGCGAAATGGCTCCACCACGTGTAGTGGCCATTGCCTTGCTTGAAGAGGCGGAACGTGTCGATGAAGCCGGCGTCGAGAAAGCGCTGAAAGCCCTCGCGCTCCTCGTCGGTGAAGCCCTTCTTGCCGCGGTTGGGGCCGGGATTGGCGAGGTCAAGCTCGGTGTGCGCCACGTTCAGATCACCGCAGAACACCACCGGCTTTTTCTTCTCGAGTGACTGGCAATGCGCCAGGAAGGCCGGGTCCCAGTGCCGGTAACGCAGATCAAGCCGGCTCAGATCGTCCTTGGCGTTCGGCGTGTAGACGGTCACCACGTAAAATTTCGCAAATTCTGCACTGATGACGCGGCCCTCACCGAGGCTGTCGCGACCGGCCTCGTCGGTGAAGTGGTACTTGCGCGCGATGGCGGCCGAGAAGCCGTTGGTGACGGACAGCGGTTCCGGGCGGGTGAAGATTGCCGTGCCGGAGTAGCCTTTTTTCTGCGCGGAGTTCCAGTACTCGTGATAGCTGTCGACCTCGATGTCGGCCTGAGCGCGCTCGGCCTTGGTCTCCTGCAGGCACAGGATGTCCGGATCGTGGCCCCGGATGAAGCTCTGCAGGGTGCCCTTCCTGGTCACGGCGCGAATGCCGTTGACGTTCCATGAGTAGATTTTGTTCATGATCGGTGCAGGTCGCTTGAGAAATGGGACGGGTGCGCCGCCTGCGCTCAGCCGGGGCATAGAGTCTGCCACGGTACCGGCGCCCGGCGCGCCGCTCAAGGGTCAATCAGGGGTCGCTGACCGGCCAGACGCGTACCCCCGGAGTGCCCTGCATGCGTTGCCAGACCTGTGAATGCCCGAACAAAGGGATGCCGAGATACCCGCGCATGACGAGTTTGCGGCCGCCATCGATCAGGCGCAGTTCGCAGCCGAACACATGACCGTTGCGCGGATCGAGGATATCCCCGCCGACGTAGCGCCCGTTCCGGTAGCGCAGATGGCGCATCAGCAGCAGACCAATCATCGGTTGATCGTGGCGGCTGCCGGTGCATGCGGTACAGCGCGCGGTGCGGTCGTCCTGCGCCGTTTCCGGCTCGATGCGCCCGTAGAAGAGGCCGTGGTCTTCGTAGATCGCAATCAGGCCGAGAGGCTTGCCGGTGGCGCTGTCGATGGGTGACCACAGCCCCACCGGGCTCGTCCAGTTCGCGGGGGTCGCCTGAGCGCACAGCGAGGCCATGCCGAGCACGGCACAGAGCAGAACCCGCATCGGGCCAGAGGTTTTCAGCGGACGCATCAGAAAATTTTAGCCGATTTGCCTCCCGCGCGGCGAACGCGCCGGTGAGATCCCGGTCGCGGTTTGCGCCGCAGCGGCGCTCATTTCGTGCGGTACGACTCGATGTGCACGCGTCTGAGCAGCCGGTGCATCACCGGATAGACCAGGATCGTCGTCACCGACACGAAGAATACGCCGCTGTACAGCGCATAAAACATGGCGAAGAGCTTCGCCGCCGGCGTGTTCAGTTGTGCCAGCGGTCCCATGCCGGTCAGAATCATGCTGGCGTTAAGAAAGCTGTCGAGCCAACCGAGGGAGGCGGTCAGATGGTACCCGATGGCGCCGACGCTCAACGAGGTCAGCGTGAGCAGGATCGCCCAGCCGAGGTGGCGCAGCAGGCGAATGAGGAACTCAACCGGGCTCAGCAGCTCAAGCGGCATGTGGTGCTCTCCAGAGTCGATACTCCAAAACGGCAGCACGGAGTGTAGTACGGCGGCGCCTACGCTGTTTGGCGGGCCGGCGAGTGGCCCTGTTGACCCGCCGAGTCGGTTCGCGGATGCTCGTGAGCGTGTTCGAGTTCGGTGTGGATGTCATGCGCAGCTCACCCGTCCCGCCTCCTCTGTGGATGCTGATCATCGCCGCCGCCGAGTGGGCCTTGAGCCGCTATTGGCCGCTGCGGACCGTGCTCGCTGCGCCCTACACACGAGTCGGCTGGGCAGTGATGGCCCTGGCAGTCGTACCGGCGGCTGCGGCGTTTGTTCAGTTTCGGCGCGCGCGCACGACCGTGAACCCACACCGACCGGAGAGAGCCGCCGTGCTGGTCACGAGTGGCGTTTACGCCTGGACGCGCAATCCGATGTACCTCGGACTGTGGCTGGTGCTCCTCGGCTGGGCGCTTCGGTTGGGCACGGTGAGCGCACTGATCGGTGCGGTCCTGTTCATTCCGCTGATCGAGTGCGCGCAGATCCGCGCTGAGGAGCAGGCACTGCGGCGGCGCTTCGGAGCCGAATACGAGCGGTACTGCCAGGTGGTGCACCGATGGCTTGGCCGCGGTAGGCCCGCGTGAGCCGCCTCGTGCGCCCGGCCCGCGCCGACCCTCAGCGCTCGAGCACCACGTCCGTGAGTGGCCGGCTGCAGCAGCTGAGCACGTAGCCGAGATCGATGTGCCGCTGCAGGATGCCACCCTGGTGGCGCATGTCGACCCGTCCGCTCAGCAGCCGCGTGCGGCACTTGCCGCAAGTGCCGTCGCGGCAGGAGGAGGGCATGGGGATGCCGGCCGCTTCGGCAACCTCGAGCAGAGTCTGATCGGCCGCACAGCGTGCGGTGCGGCCCGAAACCGCGAACGTCACCAACCGCTCAGCATCCATGCGAGCACTTTCAACTGCTCGAGCAGCGCTGTCAACCGCATGGTCTGTGGTGGCGGGCGTGCGCTCACGCGCTGGCAAGTAGCTGACGCAGGTCGGTCGCGAGGACCGCGGCGGGAGCGCCGCTCTGTGCCAGCAGACGCGCGTGCCCGTGGCGGCCGAAGATGAAGACCGCGCTGCTGTGGTCGACCTCGTAGGCGCCGCTCGCGTCCGGCTTCTCGTCATGGTAGGAAACGCGGTAGCGCTTGATCATGCGCGTCAGTTGCGCATGCGTGCCGCGCAGGCCGACGAACTGCGGCCCGAAATCATTGACGTAACGTTTCAGTACCGCCACGGTGTCCCGGCGCGGATCGACGGTGACGAACAGTACACGTACGCGTTGCCCCTGTGCGCCGAGGCGGGCGATCGCATCGGCGAGCGTGGCCAGGGTGGTCGGACAGGCATCCAGACAGTGCGTGTAGCCGAAGTACAGCAGCACGACCTCGCCGCGGTAGTCTGCGGCGCTGACCGGCCTGCCATCCTGATCGGTCATGTGAAACCGCAGCGGCTCGACGAGGCCCGCGATGTTGGTCATGTGGTCGCCCAACTGGCGCTGTGCGCAGCCACAGAGCAACAGGCCGGTCAGCACCGCAAGCGCAGCGAGCCGTGCAGCGCGGGCGCTCACGCCGGTGCTCCGACGGAGGGCTGCGCGGCGCGCGGCGCTTGAGCTGCGTCGGCTTGGCGATCCTCGGCAAGCACGTGATGCAGCACCACGATGCCGCCGACCGCGGACATCATGGCGGCCGGAATCCAAGTGAGCAACCCGCCGAGCTGCTGATCGAGCATGGGGCTGATGGCCCAGGCACGGCCGCATACGGCGTAAATGCTGTAGAGCGGCTGGGTGGTGAGTGCGATGTAGGCGCCGAGCACGATCTGCGGCAACGCGACCGCGGTGAGGATGATACAGCGCACGCCATAGCCGAGCGCACTCGCGCCTTGCGCCTCGCGCGGGGCGAGCATCAGCCACCAGAAGAGGATGCCATCGATCAGCATGCTCCAGTTCATCAGCAGGTAGCGTCGCTGATCGAGCATCGCGGTGAAATGCACAGAAGGAATCAGCCAGAAGTAGATGAGCCCGACAAAGAGCACTGGGGCAATGAACGGGTGCTGCAGGGCGCGCCAGAGCCGGGTGAGCGGTACGCGCACCCCGCGTACACTCAGCGCCCGCCAGGCCGGGTCCGGAATGCCCGCGCGCAGTACCGGCACCGGTGCCGACAGCACGAGCAGGGTTGGCCCGATGTGATGCAGGATCAGGTGCTGCAGGCGATGGATCCAGAACATGTGCTGGGCGAGATAATCAAAATGGGTCTGCAGCACTGCGTAATTCAGAGTCAGGCCGAGCAGAAAGACGCTCGGGCGTGCCCATCCGATGTGGATCGACTCGCCCCGCAAGACCGCCCATCCGCGCAGGTAGAGCATCAGTGCTAGCGCGAACAGCGCGCACGTCGTCGGTGAGAACTGCCAGGGCAGCAAATACGCGGCAAACCGCACGGCACCCCCGTGATCACCCGCCAGTATGGCCCGGTGAAACCCTCTATAGGGTACCAGAGCCGCCCGGTGGTGGTGCCCGCTGTTCAGCGCAGCCGGCGCGTTCAGCGGCTCAGCATGCTGTCGATGTCATCGTCCTGGCGCCGCAGGGGATTCATGGGCATGAGCGTGGCGGTGACGCGATTGCGCCCGGCATGTTTGCTGCGGTAGAGGGCTGCATCGGCGATGCGCAGCATGTGGTCGGCCGTCTTGCGGTCCCCGAAGGGCACCTGCTGCAGATTGCACATGCCGAAGCTTGCCGTGACCTCCACCGTCTTGCCGGAGATGGGGAAGGGGCGGTCCGCGATACAGGCGCGCAGTCTGCGGGCCGCATCAAGTGCCTGATCGTAGTTCGTCTCCGGCAGGATGATCGCGAATTCCTCGCCACCGAGCCGCGCGACCCAGTCGACTCCGCGGCGCAAGGACTCCTGCAGGCGCGCGCCAAACTGTTTGAGAATCTCATCACCGCTCGCATGGCCGAGCGTGTCGTTGACATGCTTGAAGAAGTCGATATCGCAAAGAATCAGCGAGAGCGGGCGCCGATAGCGTGCGGCGCGCTCGATTTCGCGTGGAAAGTGCTTACCGAAGAACCGACGGCTCGCCACCCGGGTCAGCTCATCGGTGGTCGACAGCTCGCGATTTTCCATCACCGCGATGCGCAGCACCTCTTCGAGCTCGGCAATACGCCGCGCGGTGCCAAGCCGGGCCTTGAGCGCCGGCTCGCCCGCTTGCCGAGCGAGACAGTCATCAGCGCCGGCGAACAATCCCGACTCGATTTCTCCGGGGCTATCGATCGGGGCGACGTACAGGATGAAAGGGTCGCGGGGAAACTTCTGTGCGCGAATCCGACTGATCAACGGTAGGCTGTCGGTGATCACGACTGCGCGGAACTGTTCACGCAGACTGTCGATGGTTTCGTGTTCGTCGCACAACGTGACATCGAGCATCTCTTTGTGGATGCGCTGCTCGAGGTGCTTGCGGGTATCAGGTGCGCGGATCACGAGCAAGGCATGCGGCGGCGGCAACACACGCAGCATCACCGCCACGGTGGCAGTGGTGTCTTCGCGGGCCTCTGGCTCGTGCACGCGCCTTTCGAGCACCCGCTTTATGACAGTTGTGTGTCCGCCAGAAGCCATTGAACCCCCTCCGGGCTCGTCAATCCCTGCCGAGCCGATGCTTCGGGGTGACATTCAGAAGATTCGGACGCGGGCATCGGCAACAGGCAGCTACGCCCGAATGTAAAGGTGACATTGCAGGCGCAGTGTGATGAACTTCACGATCCATCGATCGAGTTCCCGCGAAAAGACGATAGCGCCGATGCCATCACACGCCGCAGATCCCTCCGCTCCCGCCATCACCCGGCGCCGACGGCCCTTTCTGGCGCCGGTGTGGCTGACTCTGCTGGCGGTGCTCGCGGTTACAGGGCTGGGACTCGGGTTGTGGGCCTCGGCGATCAATACCATCGTGGTTGTCGTCCCGTCTGCAAACGGCGAGCTCGGCTCGATTGACAATGCGCCGCTGTCGGCCGCAGGCGGGCAGCAAGCTCAGATACTCGCACAGCGCTTCGCCAGTGCGACGGGGCGGGACGGTCTGAGCGCGATCTACGTCAGCAGTACCCGTCGGGCCCAGCAGACGGCAGAGCCCCTTGCGCAGCTGCTCGGGCTGTCTCCCATCGTCCTGACAGACCGCGACGCGGACGACATCGCCAGCAAGATCCTCGATGCGCAGGCGGGCAAGACCGCGCTCGTCGTGTGCGGCCGGCAGATCATCGCCGCCCTGGTGCGTGCACTCAGTGGTCATCAGATCGGTGCCGCCAGCGCCCGCGATATGTACATCATCACCATCCCGCGCTATGGCCCGGCGCGCGTGCTTCGAATGCACGATTGAGTTGCGCCGCCGCTAAGGCTCACCGCGCCGAGCGATGGCTGCGCGCACGAAACGGGCGTGTGCACCGATGCGCAGGTCCGCCGCCACGGCGTCTAGGATCGTGCCGTTTGGATCGATGAGGAACGTGGCCCGCCGGACGCCTATGCCGAATGGGCCGCGCACGCCGTACATGCGCACCACGCAGCGCTCCGGGTCGCAGAGCAGTATGAAGGGCAGGCCATATTTGTCCCGAAATTCCCGGTGGCTCTGTGGGCTCTGAGGGCTGATCCCGGCGACCTGCAGTCCGGCAGAGTGGATTTGAGGGTGCAGATCGCGGATCTGGCAGGCCTCGCGGGTGCACCCGGCAGTAAAGTCGGCCGGATAAAAATAAAGAATGAGCGCGCCGGTGGCGAGCAGGCTGCGTAGTGATACGGCCCGCTCGTCGGCATCGGGCAAAGTGAATTCGGGTGCTCGTGTTCCTACGGCCAGCATCTGCCGGCTCCTGATAAATAGCCTTGGCTTCCAGGCCCATCATAGCTAGAATCGCCCGCCTTGCGTGGGGCGGTAGCTCAGCTGGGAGAGCGTCGCGTTCGCAATGCGAAGGTCCGGGGTTCGATCCCCCGCCGCTCCACCATTTCTCCCAACTCACTGAATTCTCAGTGAATTCTTCCTGGTCCAGGGCTTGCCATGGCCATGCTGCGGCGGGAGGTTCAGTTCGTGCTACGGCGAGGCGGCATCTGGATGGCACGCGTCCACATTCCGCCCCCCTTGCGTCCCCTGATCGGGAGGCGCGAGGTGTGGCGTTCGCTGCGAACCGCGTACCGCCGTGAAGCACGCCTCCGAGCCGCTATATTCCAAGGGGACATGGGCGCGCTATTTGTGCGCCTGCGACGGGAGCGCAGTGGGATGTCCAGGCAGCAGATCGACGAACGGGTAGCCGAATATCTGGAGGCCGAGCTGTGGGACGCCGAGACGCGTCTCGCGACGGGGGCATGGCAAGCCAATGACGCCGAGGAGCACGGTGACTGGAACGACGTTGCGCAGATGTTGCCGGGCGAGGAAATCGAGAAACTCGCTGGATCGCTTCAGTACAACCGGCTCGATGGGAAACTGGAACAGGCAGCAGAAATGCTCCCTGCGGCGACGGACGAGGAACAGCGTCTGCTGGCACGAATTCTTCATTGACGCAATGAACCCTTGGTCCTGCAAAGACGCAAGTTCCCGTTTGGTCGCGAAGCTATTGTCTATTCTCGTTCGGCCGTAGAGCTGCCAACTGGTCTCGTTGACCCTTCCCTTGCCGCCACCATCTCTGCGACGCGTTCCAATCTCGCGGCGAGATCCCGTTTAAAGCTGGATGCCGCACGAAATAGGCTGCGAGTCGATCCGTATTCCGGCTGATCCGCGCGGTGTTCGGTGATGGACGCTTCAATGCGCAGGGCAGTAGCGGCGTACCGCAGGTCTTGGGCAGAGAGTCGTGCGCGCACCAATGATGAGCTCGTGAGATGAGCGCTGGCGATGCCGCCTGCCAGGGCGAGGCATACTTTGGGGGTACCGAAGACTGCGATTGGCATGGTGCAAACCTTGTTGATGCCGAGGAGTGTGTCCGGTCCGCCGCGTTCCTATTGATTTGTCCCAGTCGATTCGGCTTATCTGTATGCCAGCCGGGCGGGCACTTTCCTGCCCGGCAGATTTTCACGCGGCCTCGAGCGCCGGGTAGTCCGTATAGCCTTCCGCTCCGCCAGCATAAAACAGCGCCGGTCTGACCTCGTTGAATGGCGCGCCCGCTCGCAACCGCATGACGAGGTCGGGGTTCGCAAGGGCCATTACCCCGAGGGATTCGACGTCAGCCAGACCTGCGCTAACGTCGGAGCCTATCTGCTCGCGCTTTCGCCCGGGGCGGTTGACAACCAGTACCCCGCGAAACGTCTTCCTGATCTCTTGCAGAAATGGGTCGTTTCGCACGTAGAGAACGTGCACGTAAGCGAGTCCAAACCCGTTCAACTCATTCAGGAGGTGGCGGTAAAGATCATCGTTCTGTTGAGCCTCGGTGATGCCATGGACGGGGATTCCGGGCGAGAGCCGGATGGCGGTCCTTTCCGGACCGATCGCAGTAGCGATGGCGCGGACCACCTCGAGTGCGAATCGCGAGCGATTCTCTATGGAGCCACCGTATTCATCGGTTCGATGATTGGAGTTGGGGGCGAGGAATTGATGAACGAGGAAGCCATTCGCGCCATGCACTTCGACCCCATCTGCTCCGGCTTCGATGGCTCGGGTCGCCGCGAGAACGAAGTCGGCTACGGTCTGTTCGATCTGCACGGCTGTCAGCGCCCGCGGAACCGGGATCGGCTGCATGCCACTTGCAGTGAAAATTTCGACGCCAGGGGCGATCGGCGAGGGAGCGACAGGCTGTCGGTGATGCGGTGTGTTCTCCGGATGAGACATTCGACCCGCATGCATGAGTTGAATGAAGAGACGGCCGCCAGCCTCATGTACGGCGGCAGTCACCTTACGCCACCCGGCAACATGTGCGTCGGTATAGATGCCAGGCGTTGCGAGGTAACCCTGGCCGTCATCGGAGGGCTGGGTGCCCTCAGTGATCAGCAGCCCCATCGTGGCGCGTTGCCGATAGTATTCGGGCGCCAGATCACTGGGACTGCCGTCCGGTTTCGCTCGACTGCGGGTCATCGGTGCCATGGCGAGGCGGTGCGGCAACGTGATGCCGCCTATGGAAATGGGGGACCAGATTTGATTCATCTCAATTCTCCCGTTGGATTGGAGCAGGCGGAGGTCAGAGCCGGCCGAGCGCGAGCGGAACGGATGGCTGGGATATCAGAGTGCGGCAGCGAGCTGGCTGGCGCAGGAACGGTAGGTGCGAGGTATTTCATCGCAGCTTCGGCGGCGAAGAGGGGCACCAGCCGCTGATTAGTATTGTTTTTTCGCCTGTGCGCATGGCGTGCTCCGTTGATTTCTGACTGGACGACCGACATTGAGGGTCTCGCACCATGACGAGGCGATGAAGGCGCTGGCGCGCTCCACGGCCACACGGGCCGTGTCAAGTACGCCGATGTCGCGCTGGAAGACGTGATGCAAGCCGTCATAGATATCCAACCGGACATCCGTGCCCTTGGCGGCGGCCAACTCGGCATAGCGTGTCGAGTCATCACGCAGGAGTTCTTCGCTGCCAACCTGGATGTACACGGGCGGCAGTTCCTTGGGGATGCCGAATAGCGGGGATGCATCCGGATCGCGAGCGTTGCGGCCATCGAGGTAAGAGGCGGCGAGACCGTCAAGGACGGCGGGCGTGAAGATCGGGTCGTGCGTGTCGGGATCGCGGAAGGACCGACCGCTGTTGCTGAGATCAGTCCAGGGCGAAAAGACAACGACCGAGGAGAGTCTGGCCGCTGAGTCGGGCGGATGTGCGGCCATGGCAAGGACCAGCCCGCCGCCGGCGGAATCGCCGATCGCCGAATATTCGTGGATGTTCTGCGATACAAACCACCCCTGAGCCTTGCGTACGTCGTCGATGGCGGTGGGGAAGCGCCGTTCGGGCGCCAGCGCATAATCCACGCTAAAAACCGCGCATTGGGTGAGAGCGGCAATCTGGCTGACGAAGCCGAGGTAGGATTTGGCGTCGCCTAGGTGAAAGCCGCCTCCGTGCACGAAGAAAATGCCTTTGCCGGTGGCCGCATGCGGCGGCCGTGCCCACCATCCGCGCACGGCATCGGCCGCGACGGGTTCGATGGCGATCCCATCGGCCAACGGAGTCTGGGCCGCCATCGCGGCGTAGACCGCACGGCGATCGTCGCGGTACAGCTCGTTCAGCAGCGCATTGCGTCGGAACAGCCATTTCTGCCGCTCTCCATCTCCGGGCTGCATGGACCGGTGCTGCACATCTGGCTTATTTCGATGTAGCGAGTTGTGACCTCGCATGGGGTGTCTCCTGATCGGAAGGTTCGGGTGGCATCGATCCCGAGAATTAGCGGTTGAGCAGGCTATCGAGGCCCATTCGCCGGTAGACGTCTGCGCGTATGCGATCTCGCATGGCGGCCACGAGCTCGTAGCCCATGTCGGCCGGGTCCACGGTCACGTGCAATGGGCGCTTCCCGGCGGGTAGTCCGACCACCTCGACAATGGCCCGCGCGACCTCAAGTGGATCGGATACCGCGGGCTGAACGGCTTCATGTCCCTGGGCGACCTCGGCTTCCAGAGTGCGCGTGGGGCCTTCGGCATAGTCACGCATCACCACCTGGTCCGCGGGTTTGCCGGCGTTGGCGAGGTGGTTGGTGCCATGGGTGAACACGCCCGGCGCGACGATCGAGGTCTCGATACCCCAGCGGATAAGCTCGCCGGCATAGGACATTGCCAGGGATTCCATGGCCGCCTTGGCCGCAAAGTAGGGTGCCAGCCAGGGTGGCGTGCCTCCGAGTACGCTGGTCGAGGACACCCACACCAGAAGCCCTGAGCGCGCCTTGCGCATGTGTGGCAGTGCGGCGCGGTTGACGCGTTGCGTGCCGAGGACGTTGACGTCGTACTGCTCGGCATACTGCGCGGGCGTGAATGCCTCCGCCGGACCCAGGGTCATGTGGCCCGCGTTGTGCACGATGACGTCGATTTTGCCTGCTGCTTCCACGAGGCTTTGAATGGCCCGCTCGACGGAATCGTCGTCCAAGACGTCAAGCTCAAGGGGCCGGATATCGCGGCCCTTCTCATGGGCGAATGCGCGGGTCTTTTCGGCTTTGTCTTGATTGTGCCCTTGGATGTCGCGCATCGAGGCGAATACCTGATGACCGGCATCGGCGAGCGCATAGGCCGTCATTTCACCAAATCCGCTGGACGAACCGGTGACAAGGATGCTCTTGGTCATGCTGTTTTTCTTCAGCGTGGGGTGGAATGGTGCGACGTGCCTGGCGGTGTGCAGGCGCATCGACAGTCATCATCAATGGGAAGTAGCAAAACGCTCGTTGAACGCCCGGAAGACTGCCGGGTAATCACCTGTTTCCGCGTGGCGCAGTGGCAGGACCTTCTCGACCAGAACCTCCTCGACGTCCGGCTTCGTGTCCAGAATCGACATGGTTTCCTCGATGAAGTCAGCGAGCGGCATGGCCCGCGGGTCGACGGCCTGTCGCGCTCCCATCAGTTCGGTCTGCACATAGGGCGGTACGAGCTCGTGCACGCGGACGCTCGTATTGCGCAGCTGGAACCGCAATGATTGGGAGTAAGAATGGATGGCCGCCTTGGTCGCGTTGTAGGTCGGGGTATCGGCGCGCGGAATGAATGCCAGTCCCGAAGAGATGTTGAGGATGGCGGCCTCGGGCTGGGATCGCAGGTGGGGCAACAGGCCGGCATTGAGTCGGATGGGGCCTAGCAGGTTGGTGGCCACGGTGGCCTCGGCATCGGCAAGATCCACCGGATTCGCCAACAGGTTCTCTGCGCGCATGATGCCGGCATTGTTAATCACCACATTCAGCCGCGGAAATGCCTTGACGATCTGGTGTGCAAAGGTGGCGATGGCCTCGCCGTCGGTCACGTCCAATGTGACGGCGTGCATGGCTGTCCGGCCTGCGATCGCGGCATCGAGTTGACTCTTTCGGCGACCGGTGACGATGACAGTATTGCCGCGGGTGTGGAAGGCTTCGGCCAGCGCGCGGCCGATGCCGCTGCCGCCTCCCGTGATCAGGATGGTGTTGTCGTGGGTTCGCATGGTGTGCTCCTTCGGTGGGGTTGGCGTGTGAACGCTCGGGTCACGGGGTTTGACAGCTGAGGGTCGGCTGGCGCACGAACTCAGACGCGCTGCCAGACCGGTGCGGCCACGGTTCCCCAGCCGAGGAAGAAGCCGAAGTGGATGTTCATTTCGCCCATGGGCTCTAGGAACCGGCTGTTTCTCAGTGGCCCGGCATCTACCGGCGCGAAGCCCATGGTCCTGACCACGGACTCGACAGCCTTCTTGGCGTCGGCATCGTTGCTGGCGAGGAAAACCTGAAGAGCGGTGCCGTTGCGGGCTGCGCTCGGCAGCAGGGCCGAGAAGATGGTGTTGAAGGCCTTGACCACGCGCGCCCCGGGGGCGTGTGCCTGCAGCTCTTCGGCCGCCGAGGTGGTGTGGCCGACGATGAGATCCTTGAAGTCCGCAGTGATGGGATTGCTGACGTCTACCAGGATCTTGCCGCTGGCATCGACGCCCTTCAGCGCGGCGAGGTTGGCTTCGTATGGCAGCGCCATGACGACGAGTTCGGCTGCCTTGATGGCGGCTGATATGCCGCCGGCCTCCGCTTGGGCCCCGATCTCCTTTGCCAGCGCGGTCGCCTTGTCCACATTGCGCGCACCGATGATGAGCTCGTGATCAGCACTGGCGATCCCGCGTGCCAGAGCGGTCCCCATGTTGCCGGTACCGATGACTGCGATTTTCATGGTGCAAGCCTCCTTCGTGAGTGAGGCCGCAGATTAGACTTGTGACCATGAGGCGATAAATGGACAATTGGTGGACTTATCTGAAACGGAACGTTTCTAATGGATCGATTATCCAGCATGGCGTTGTTCGTTCGAGCCGTGGATGCGGGGTCTTTCAGTGCCGCCAGCGACGAGCTGGACATCTCGCCACAGTTGGTCGGCAAGCAGATCCGCCAATTGGAGCAGCATCTTGGAGTCAAGCTGCTCAATCGCACCACGCGTCGGCAGAGCCTCACCGACTTCGGGCAGCGGTTCTACGAGCGTGCGAAGATCATCCTGGCGGAGGTGGAGATTGCCGAGAGCATGGCCGCCGAGACACGGGTTGTGCCGAGCGGCAGGCTGCGCATCAATGCCCCCATAAGCTTTGGCGCGTATGCCTTGGCACCCCGGTTGCCGGCCTATTTCGCAGCTTGTCCGGGCGTGTCCGTCGAGCTGACCCTGATCAACCGCCAAGTCGACCTTGTGGAGGAGGGGTATGACCTGGTGTTCCGCGTGGGCGAGCTGCGCGATAGCGGGCTGATCGCTCGCCGGCTGGCGCCCCAACGGTTCGTGTTGTGCGCCGCACCGTCGTACCTACGGACAGCCCCGCCACTGCGCACACCGTCCGATCTCGCCCACCACGAGTGCCTGCTGTTCCTGAGGGGACGCTATCGCGACACGTGGACCTTCGACGGACCGGACGGACGCATGACCGTGCCGGTGTCGGGACGGCTGTCGGCAGATCACGGGGGATCGCTGTTGCAGGCGGCTCTTGCCGGCCTGGGCATTCTTCTGCAACCCAATGTACTGGTGGCCGGTGCGATCGAGCAGGGCCGCCTCGTGTCGCTGCTCGAGGCCTACTCCGCACCGGACCTTGCGCTGCACGTGCTTTACGCGCCGGACCGTCGCGTGACGCCGAAGCTGCGGAGTTTTCTGGATTTCACGTTGCAGGCATTCGGCGACCATTGAGTGTCGCTGGGCACTCGGACGTCGTTAGTACCCGACTGGTCCACCTTGACGGACTCTGCCTCGGTACGGCCGAGGTCCGCCGCGTCGACTGAGTGGGCCACCACCCTGCACCGATCGGAGCGGCCGTCGACAGTTGGGAGCTCTCGGATCGTCGGATCGGAACAATATGCTGGCGTATCGGGTTGGTGGCGCCAGGATTGCTGTATCTATGATGTAGTCAACGTTGCATGCCTCTGGACATCCGCTGTTTTCGGCAAAGCGCGCCCGGTGGCGGTGACCCTGACGCGGCGAGTGGAGTTGATTGTTTTCAGGAAGTCATCCAGGCCGCG
>JAKBCE010000224.1 GCA_021808195.1 Pseudomonadota bacterium | reverse complement strand
GGGCGGGGGGCGGCCTGGTCCTATTCGCTGCCGCCCTCGATGAGCATGAGGGGTGCGCCCGCCTCAGGAGCGGTCCGGGGGGCTCCCTCCCTTTGAACCACCACTCAAGGGTGTGCGGCCCCGAGCGGGTGGGGGGCGGGCCCCTCAGACGAGTCCGCCCGTGGGGAAGGGGCCGAGACCGAGCGATACGCGGATCATCTAACTACCCTTAAACGGGCGCTTATTGAATATAGACAGCCTATTAGGGGCGTCTATCGTCCGAACCGACTGCCGCAATTCATGCCCGAGGGTCATTCCAGCCCCTTAACGAGCGCTGAAAGTACACAAGCCCCCCTGGGGGCTTCTTTTCGAAGCGATATGCTCTGCCGGATCCCGTCCGTCGCGCCCTCGCCAGACTCGGTCGAGATCTCTGGCTTGCCTGCGGTCGACGTCGCACCTCGCAAGCCTCACTGACCGAATGCAGTGCTACGGCGGTCAACAGCGACAAGCCAATTCCGTCATCGAGCATCGCGTCGCGCCCGCCGGCGCGCATGACACTGCGCGCGTAGATGCCGGCCCCGCGCTGCCCGTCGGGCGCGGGCCGGTGCCCCAGGCCGCCTTCGGCGGCACTGTCCTTCGTGGCCTTCGCCCGCTCGCGCCCGCGTAGTATCGCCAGCCGATTGCGCGCGAGGACAGCACGTTACCCGCGATGCTGGGCCAGCCTCTGTGCGGCTGGGCACTGCGCGCGTCGGCGCAACGCCTCTTTGATCTCGCTCCCCGGGACGACCGTGTCGGATTCGACCCCTTCTGGCCGACCGAATCTGAATAGCCTGTCAGGATTGTTTCAGAATCCGTTCAGAAACGCAGCGTATGTTCTCCCGCGAGTTCATTTTTATAAATCGACGACAGGGGGGAACTCATGAACGGCGTATCGCACCGTGTTTCGCTGATTGAAGCGGCAGTGCTGTCGAGTCTCAGTCTCTTTTGTGCAACAGCGGCACGCGCTGCCGACGCTGGACCGGCACCTGCACTGACCTCGGCCGCCGAGGTTCCATCACCCACGGCTTCGCTGAAACAAGTGGTGGTGACGGGCAGCTTGATCCCCACCAATCCCGATGCCGTGGCGGTTCCTGTCACCATCCTCGACGCCTCGGCGCTCAGGGCAACCGGTACGACTAGCGATATGCTAGCGACACTGCAGAAATCCATCCCGGCCTTTGCCGGTCGCAGCAATGCCGGCAGCAGCAACGCGCAGAACCATAACCAATTTACGGCCGGCGGATCACAGGTCGAGCTGCGCAACCTGCCGACCTTGGTTCTCGTCAATGGCCAGCGTCTGGCCGTGGATGCGGTCGCGGCCGTTGGCAGCAGCAAGGTCTTCGTGGATGTCAGCCAGATTCCCGCCGCTGCACTGGAGCGGGTCGACGTGCTGACCGACGGTGCGTCCTCGCTGTATGGCGCGGACGCGATCGGCGGTGTGGTGAATTTCGTCCTCAAGCACAACTACCACGGCGTCACCTTCGGAACCCATTACGGCACCGCCGACGGAGGCTACCGCGATCGCTCCGCATTCGTGACCTTGGGTGGGGACGTGGGGTTGTTCAACATCACTGCAACGTTGAACTACACCAAAACCTCGCCGCTCTGGGCAAGTACCCGTAACTTCACTTCCTCCCCGGTGACCGCGGGCACCGCCCTTCCTGGCGTGGTCGACGGCGGCAACTACATGCTCGCGCCCGGCCTGAACACCCCGGGGGTGGTCGGCGCGGCGAGCAGCTTTGCCGGATTGCCGGGCATCTATGATCCGACCACTGCGTCGCAGCTGTCCCAGCAATTCAACTTCTCTCAGTACTCGATGCTCCTGCAGCAGGAAGAGCATAAGAATTTCGTGGCCGACGTCACCTCCAAGCCGCTGTTCGGCGGGAATGCAACCTTCTTCGGAGACGTCCTGCTCACGCAGAATCAGGTGCGTTCAACTGCCTGGCAGGCCTCGAATCAACCGTTCGCAAACGCCTCGCTGACCGTGCCGGCAGGCTCGCCCTACAACCCGCTGACCACCGCAGCAACTGGGGTCACCTTCGCCGACATGGCCAGGCCCAAGGGCGTATACGACACCACGGACGAATATAGTGTCTCGCTCGGCTTGAAGGGGCAGCTGAACCGATCTTGGACCTGGCAGGTCAGCGGAGATTACAGCGAAAGCAAGCTGACCGAGCGCGACACCAACCTGATCTTCGGCCCCAACCTGAGTGCGGCCGTCGCCGGCGGATATGATGCCCAGGGTAACGCCCAGGCCGGTGGCGCTTACAGCATGGTCTACGGAAATTACACGAAAAACGGGCCGATGGTGCTCCAGCCGGCACTCAATCCCTTTGCCCTCACCAATCCGGCCGCTGCGCTCGCCAACGTACTCGGAACCGAAGTGCTGCACGGCGAGAGCAAGCTCTATTCGCTCGATGCGCATACGGTCGGCAACCTGTTCAAGCTGCCGGCAGGTCCGCTCAGTCTCGCGCTCGGCGTGAACTGGCGCCGCGAGGAACTCGCAGGACATACCGACCCCAACGGACGGGTCACGGACCCGACACAAGGCAGCGTCAATTGCGCTCTGCCCACCAGCAACTGCGCGAACTGGGTGGGCGGCGTCTATGCCGATCCGTTCAGTCACAGCCACACCGTGAGCGCGGTATATGCGGAGACGCGCATTCCGTTGACTTCCAGTCGGATGGCTATTGCGGGCTTGAACCAGGTCGAGCTCACCCTGGCGGATCGATTCGAACACTACAGCGACGCCGGCAGCGGCAACTCACCGAAATTCGGGATTCGCTGGGCGCCGTTCGACGACCAATTCGTGTTGCACGCGACGTATACCAAGGCGTTTTCCGCGCCGCAGCCCTATCAGGCATACGGACCGTATGACACGCGGCCGGTGACGGACCGGTTGATCGGGATCGTATTTGGCCCAGGATACAATCTCGGTGGAAACTTCAACGGTGAGGACGGCGTCAATCCGAGCCTGAAGCCCGCCACATCGGTCTCACGCTCGATCGGCTTCATCTTCAGACCGCACTTCGCACGGGGTCTGGCGGTCAACGCGGACTTCTCCTCGGTCGATGTGTTTGGCTTCCAGGGAGGCGCGGATTTCACCGGTGTGCTCGCTTCGGTCAATGCACTCGGATCGGCCTCTCCGTACTTCGACAGCGTGAGCACCGGGCAATTCACCAACCTCGGCGGCAGCGATCCGTTCGGGGCGCCGGGTTCCCTGGCGGCCTATCTCACGAAGGCGGGCTCTCCCGGCGTCGGTGATCCGGCCAAGATCTCGAACCTGTACGTCATAGACCGCTTCAGGAACGAGAGCACGCTCATCGAGCGCTCCTGGACCCTGGGTGCAACGTATATCCTGCCGTGGAATCAATACGGCACCTGGACCGTGTCCACCAATGCCATGGCCTTTGATTCCTTCAAATTTGAGCGTCGACCGGGCGACCCGTACCAGCAGTACGCGGGCAACGCGAGCAATATCGGCGTATTTGCCGGTACGCTGCCCAAATATCGCTTCTACACGACGCTCGGCTGGGCGTATCGCAACTGGGCAATTACTCTGGCCAATACCTTCATCTCTGCGGTCTCGGATGCGGGTGCGGCCGGCAATGGACCGTTCACTCAGGTGCCGCACTACAGCTCCTTTGACCTGCGTGCCGCGTATCGCTGGCACTTCGGTGGAGCCGGCAGCGGTGACAGGGCGGTACTCGCCCTGGGTGTGAATGATCTTAACAACGCCTCACCGCCGTACTTCCCGACGGCGTTCTCGAACGCATATCTGACCACGGATATCGGCACGTACTCGCCCCTCGAGCGGGAGGTATATGGCGATCTGACGGTCTCGTTCTGAAGCTGCGCAGCGCGCTTGAGTGGCCAGTAGAGCAGCTCGGGACGACATGCGCTGGGGATCCGCCGACTCGGGGCAGCGCGTTCAGGGGCGCAACGATGACGTTGCGCCCCTGAACGGGACCGCACCTCCCCGATGGGCCGAGGCCCTGCAGCGGATGATGGACTGGCGGCTCGGCGTCGTGCCGGTGCCCATCGCGGTGATTCTGGCGCTGGTGCTGTGGTATTTCGTGGCCGGTGACAAGGTCACGATGGGACTGCCGATGATGATCGGCG
>JAKBCE010000223.1 GCA_021808195.1 Pseudomonadota bacterium | reverse complement strand
CGCCAATGACCGCGGCCGAGACGCCCAGCGCCGGGACGAGCGCGAGTACGCCGAGTCCCTGGCAGATCAAGCCGCCTGCCTTGCTGCAGCCGGCCACCCATCCGGTGGCGCGGCCGCGCACGCGCAGCGGGTAGCTCTCGGCGCAGTACGGCAGGAGAATGGAAATGACGCCGGTGGAACCGATGAGCAGCAGCGCCGGCGCGAGCAGCGGATCGCCGGTGCCCGGCAGGCCGCTGTGCTCAAGCACCAGCGCCAGTACGCCGGCCGCCGTGACTGCGCTCATGATCAACAGCGCCCCCTTGGTACTCCAGCGCGAGTAGAGGACGGCAGCGACCGCCACCACCGGAGCGGCGAGCACGGAGGAGCGCGCGATGAGCGCCGCGGCGAGCCCCACGCTGCGACCTTCTGCCATCAGCGCGCCCGGCAGCCACAGCAGCAAGCCGAAATTGACGAAACCCCAGGACAGTGCCGCGACCGTCAACGCCACGGTGGTGCCGAGGAAGCGCCGGTCGCTCGGCGGCAGATGGGAATGATCAATGTTGGCTTCCTCGTCCCAGGCTTCGGTGTGCGTGACCACCACGCAGCCGAATCGCTCGAGGGTCGCACGCGCTTCGTCGGGGCGGCCGATGTGGACCAGGAAGCGTGCCGACTCCGGAATCAACGGCGCGAGGGCGATCAGCAGCAGACCCGAAGGCAGGTTGAGGAACCACATGATCCGCCAGCCGAACTGGGGCTGCAGCAGCGCGGAGAACCCCGAGGCGGCGAGGTAGCCGCCGAGTGCGCCGATGCCCCCCACGACCACCAGACTCCAGCCGCGATGCCGGGTCGGCATGATTTCCGCCAGCAGTGCATACGCGACCGGCAACAAACCGCCGGCCGAGATGCCCATGAGAAAACACATGAGGACATTCCAGCGGAATGACGGCATGGCGCCGCAGATCGAAGTCCCGATGAACATCACGGCTGCGAGCAGGATCGTTGCTCGCCGTCCGTACCGGTCGGCGAGTGCACCCCAGAGGAACGAGCCGAGCGTGCAGCCGCCCAGCGCCGCGAACGGCAACACCGCCACGTGAGCCGCGCTCAGACCGTACTCGACACGCATCCCGGGGACCACGAAGCCCAGCGTGCTGACTTTCAGAATATCGACCACGAGTGCGACGGACAATGCGCCGCCGGCTACCCAGTGCCACACGGTGAGCGGTGCGTCCTCCGGCGCGGCAATACGCATGAGCAGGGCGGCTGCCTGCGGGTCGGCGTATTTCGGCAACAGACCATAGGCGGCTGCCGCGGCGCCGGCCAGGATGCAGGCCATGCCAGTGAGCATCGGCGTTCCCATCGGCATGCCCGCCATGCGGTAGTCCATGGTCCGCGCCATCAGAAAGGCCGGCAGGTGCAGCAGCACGCCGATCACGACGGACAGACTGCCCAGCCAGAAGGCCAACGGACTGCGCCGATCGGCTAACGTGAAGCCAACGCTCAATGAAACTCCCTCGGGTATGCGGTGGCCGAATAGCCCGTCGCCATTATATCGTTACACGATGTTTATGCCCCGACAGGCGCTCAGCGCAGCACGACGAGCAAATCCTTCGGATCGACCTGCTGGCCGGGCTTGACGAGAATCTCCGCGACCTCGCCATCGGTCTCGGCCCGAACCTGGGTTTCCATCTTCATCGCCTCGAGGCTCACCAGCACGTCGCCGCGGGCCACCTTGCGTCCCACGCTCGCCGCGATGGTCGCCACGGTGCCCGGCATCGGCGCGCCCACCTGCTTCACATCGCCCGGGACGGCCTTGCGCTGCGGCGGCCGCTTCGCGACCTGGCTGCGGTCCGCGACACGCAGCGTGCGCGGCTGACCGTTCAACTCCATGAACACCGTGCGCGTACCGTCCTCGTGGACTTCGCTGCAGGCCACGTACCGCACGAACAAGCGCTTGCCGCGCTCCAGATCGATGCTGATCTCCTCGCCCGGCTCCATGCCGTAGAAAAATACCGAGGTCGGCAGGATGCCGACGTCGCCGTAGCGAGAGCGTTCCGCAGCGTAGTCGAGCCACACTTTCGGGTACATCAGGTACGACGCGAGGTCATCGTCGCTGACGGTCCGCGGCGTGGCCTTCTGGATCTTCACGCGTTCTGCCTCCAGGTCAACCGGCGGCAGGGATGCGCCCGGCCGTTGGGCGAGCGGCGCGGCGCCCTTGAGCACCTTTTGCTGCAGCTCGGCAGGGAAGCCCCCGTAGGGCTGACCGAGATCCCCGTGGAAGAAGCTCACCACCGATTCCGGGAACGGCACATCGACGCCCGGGTCGAGCACCTGTTCGCGCGTCAGCCCGCTGGTGACCATCAGCAAAGCCATGTCGCCGACGACCTTAGAGCTCGGAGTGACTTTGACGATGTCGCCGAACATCTGGTTGACGTCCGCGTACGCCTGGGCGACCTGCGGCCAGTGCGCGCCGTCGATGCCGAGCGCGCGCGCCTGCTCGCGCAGATTGGTGAACTGCCCGCCGGGCATGCCGTGTACGTACACCTCTGAGGCGCCGGCGCGGATGTCGCTCTCGAACGCACCGTACAGCCGCCGCACCTGCTCCCAGTACGAGGAGAGCATGCGCAGGTTAGCCGGCTCGATCCCCGGGTCGCGCGGGCCGTGCCGCAGCGCCTCGACGATCGAACCGAGGTTCGGTTGCGACGTGAGTCCGCTCATCGCATCGATGGCGCCGTCGACGGCGTCCGCCCCGCCTTCCACCGCGGCCAGCACGCTCGCGGCGGCGATGCCGCTGGTGTCATGGGTGTGGAAATGCACCGGCAGGCCGGTCTCCTCCTTCAGCGCCTTGACGAGCGCGAAGGCCGCCCGCGGCCGGCACAGTCCCGCCATGTCCTTGATACCGAGCACGTGTGCCCCGGCGGCCTTGAGGTCCCGGCCGAGGCGCAGGTAATAATCGAGCGTGTACTTCTTCTCGTGCGGATCACTGAGATTGCCGGTGTAGCAGATCGCGGTCTCGCACAGCCGGCCGCTCTCGAGCACCGCGTCGATGGCGACGCGCATGTTCTCGACCCAGTTGAGCGAATCGAAGATGCGGAACACGTCGATGCCACGCTCGGCCGCCCGCTTCACGAAGAAGCGCACCACGTTGTCCGGATAGTTGGTGTAGCCGACCGCGTTGGCCGAGCGCAGCAGCATCTGCAGCAGCAGATTCGGCATCCGCTCACGCAGCACCGCGAGGCGCTGCCAGGGATCCTCGCGCAGAAAACGCATCGCCACGTCGAAAGTCGCTCCGCCCCAGCATTCCACCGAGAACAGCTGCGGCGCCAGGCTCGCGTAGTACGGCGCGATGGCTGCCATGTCGAAGGTGCGCATGCGCGTGGCGAGCAGCGACTGGTGCGCATCGCGCATCGTCGTGTCGGTGAGCAGCACGCGCTGCTCGGCGAGCATCCAGCGGGCGAACCTCTCCGGCCCGAGCTCATCGAGCTTCTGTTTGGTGCCGGCCGGGGCCGCCGCGGGCGGTACCGGCGGCAGCTTCGGCTGCTCGATCCGTTCCGGCCGGGGCCGGGCGCGCGTCTCGGCGTTGCCGTTGACGATGGTTTCGGCAATATGGGTGAGGATGCGGCTCGCGCGGTCGCGCTTGCGCGGCCAATGAAAGAGCTCCGGGGTCTCATCGATGAACTTGGTGGTGTAGGACCCATCGGCGAAGCGCCGGTGGCTGATCACCTGATCGAGGAAGCGCAGGTTCGTCACCACGCCGCGGATGCGAAACTCCCAGAGCGCGCGGTGCATGCGCGCGATCGCCTCCTCCGGGGTCGAGGCCCAGGCGGTCACTTTCACCAGCAGCGAATCGTACGAGCGGGTGATGATCGCGCCGGTGTAGGCCGTGCCGGCGTCGAGTCGGATGCCGAACCCGGCGGGGCTGCGGTAGGCGCTGATCTTGCCGTAATCCGGAATGAAGTTGTTTTCCGGATCCTCGGTGGTCACCCGGCACTGCAGTGCATGCGCCTGGATGCGGATGTCCGGCTGCGCCGGTACGCCGCTCTCGCGGGTGCCGAGGCGCGCCCCTTCGGCGATGCGGATCTGCGCCTTGACCAGATCGATGCCGGTGGCGCACTCGGTCACGGTGTGCTCGACCTGGATGCGCGGATTGACCTCGATGAAGTAGAACTTGC
>JAKBCE010000222.1 GCA_021808195.1 Pseudomonadota bacterium | reverse complement strand
CTGGGCCGCCCCGGCATCCGCGCCGGTGCGCTGCAGACGGGCCTGATAGAACTCCACGGCTTCCTCGGCGCGCCCGAGCGCCGCGAGTGCGCCGGAATGCTGCGCCGCCAGCGCCGCATCGAGTCGCGGGGCGGCACAGAACGGAGCCAGGAGTGTGACGGCTTCGGCCGCGCGCCCCGAATCGCTGTACAGCCGGGCGAGGACCCACGCGGCGCGGGGATCGGCTCGCGAGCCGCCGGCCGCGCGCTCAAGCAGCGGCTCGGCCTCGGCCGCCCGACCGCTCGCGAGCAGCAGTTCGGCGAGCGTCGTGAGCGTCGGCGGCCAGTTCGGGTCGAGTTCCAGGGCGTGACGCAGCAGCGTCTCGGCCGCCTCGCTCTGCCCGAGCGCGAGGCGAGTGCCGGCGAGCAGGCGCAGCCCTTCGACGTAATCCGGATGACGTGTGAGGATCTGTTCGAGTCGGGTGCGCGCCGTGTCGTACTGGCCGGCTTGCAGCAGCGCACCGATGGCGCGCATGTCCTTAAGCAGCGCAGGCGGGGTATTCACGGTGGGCTCGAGGCACTCGGCGCGGGCATGATGCGTGATTTTCGCACGGAAGGGACGCCGGCCGCAGCCCGCTGTGCGCGCGGCAGGAAAACAAAAGTCAAAAAAAAGCCCCCGCGCCCGGACGGGCGCGGGGGCCTGTCGATGCGGACTTAGAACTTGTACCGCGCGCTCAAGTTGATTTCCCGACCGAACAGCGCCCGTCCCAGCAGGACGTTGTTCACGCCGAGGGAAACGCCTGCTTCACGTGCGTTGCCTTCGGTGAGGGCGATGGTGTTGGTCAGGTTCGTGCCGCGCACGGCGAACTCCCAGTGGCTGCCCACGTCGGCCACGACTCCGGCGCCGACCTCGCTGTAGGTTCCGAGCGGCTGCAGGCCGAAGGTGTCCTCATAGCGCTTGCCGACGTACTGGTACGTGACCCAGGCCGACACCACGCCCCAGTTCGTCGGGATGGCGTAACTCGGGGTGACGCGGACCTGGAAGTCCGGCTGGCGCTGCAGCGGCGCACCGTTGATCGCGGCGCAGGCGGCTGCTCCATTGATCGTGAAGTACGGCTCGCAGTTCGACGCGCCATTGTAGTGGCCCTGCATCCAGTCGCCCACCACCCGGATGGTGGCGTGCTTGAACGGGCTCACGTAGCCGTTGATGTCGATGCCGTGCGTCTTGGCGCCGTAGCTGACGATGTCACCCGGGATGCCGATGCCCTGCGCGTTGGTCGCCTGGCTCTGCAGGCCGTAGAAAATGCGCTCGTACGCGCTGATGTCGGCGAACATCCACGAGTTCTGGTACTTGTACCCGATTTCGTAGTTGTGGATCGTCTCGAGCGGGCCGAAGTTGCCATTGGCTCCGCGGATGCCGTTGTCGAAGTCGTCGTAGTGCACGCCGTTGTTGATGCGGATGTAGGCGCTCATGTGCGACGAGAAGTCGTAGTTGATGCCGCCGGTGAAGGTCGGGCGGGTACGCACATAATGCTCGTAGTTCCAGGTGCCGTTGCACACCGGGACGGCGTTATCCCACAAGTTGTTCGGTCCGGAGAGCATCTGCGCCGTGGTGTTGCAGGTGCGCTGGCGGGCATTGATATTCTCGAGGCGCGCCCCGACGTCGATCAACCACGGGCCGTGGCGCCACTGGTCGGAGAAATATCCGGCAATGTTGGTGGCATCGCCGTGCTCGAGGATGTTGTAGTTGTTGTTGGAGTTCCAGATGCCCTGGGAGCTGGACAGGTTGTACTGCTGACCGCCCTGGACGTAGCTGAGCACGATCGGCGTGGCGTTCTGGGTGTTCGTCATCAGCATCTGGTTCCCGAGCGACCAGTTGTCATTCATGCTGTAGCGGGCCAGGTAGACGCCGGCGGTGAGCATGTCGCCCTTGAACAGGCTGTGGCTGACGCGGAACTCATCGGTGATGCTCTGCAGCGACTTCTGGATGAACCACCAGCCCTGCGAGATCACGCTCTGGTCCATCGGCACCGGATTACCGGAGCCGGCGTAGACCGCGGACACGTTGAGGCTGGGCGAGAGACCCTGCCCACCCGTGCCGAGGTTGTTCGCGTCGATCGCCGTCCCGCCGTTGCAGAAGCCGGCGGGCTCGGCCACCTGGCAGCCGTACAGGAAGTAGCTGAGCGGGCGCGGATTATTGCCCGAGAACAGCGCGTTGGTGTCGAGACCGCCGCCGTCGATCAGGAAGCCGTTGTGCAACGTCCAGCCGTTGATGGTCTGGTTGTAGTTGCTGCCGAGGAAGTACAGCTTGCCGCCGCGGCCGTTGGCGAGGTTTGCGCCCTCGAAGCCGCCGGCCGGATTCGGCAGAGTGACGTTCTGGATCGCGTAACTGCCGTAGCTGCCGGTGAGCGGGTTGAAGCCCGGGTAGCCCGAGTACGAGCCGTTCGCGCTCTGGATGAGCGGGAAGGGCGCCATGAACTGATTCTTGTCATCGAGCACGCGGGTCCAGAACACCACCGAGCCGCCGTCGAGGTCGTGCTTCAGGGTCGCGGTGAACTGGCCGCCGTCGTCGGCCGGGAACTGCGGGGAGCGCACGCCGTTGGACTTGCGGTAGAAGCCGCCGACGCTGCCGTACCAGCCCGGAGCGATCTGGAAGCCGTAGAACATGTCGGTGCGCCACAGGCCCTGGGTGCCGTAGGTCACCATGACTTCGCCGCGCGGGGTGGCCGAGCCGGTGCGCAGGATGTAGTTGGCGGTCGCGCCCATCTGCGCCGGTCCGAAGATCGCCGACGGGCCGCCCTGCACGATTTCCACCCGCTTGATGGTGTCATCGAGGCGGAACAGCGAGCTGGAGTCCATGAATGACAGCGACGGCATGCCGTAAAGGGGCATGCCCTCGATCATGTTGGTGAAGAACGGGGCATCACCGCCGCTCGGAAAGCCGGCGACTTCGATGTTCGCACCAGTCTGGCCGCCGGTGGATTCCGGCCAAATACCCGGGGAGAGCTTCAGGATGTCCGCGGAGCTGGTCGGGTTCGCTTCCTGGATCAGCTGCCGGTCGGCGGCCACGACGTTGTAGCTGGCATTCAGCAGTCGCACGTGCGTCGCGGTGGCGGTGACCACGACTTCCTGCAGATTCTGCGAGGTCTGGATATTCCCCGCATTGATGGTCGGCTGCGGCGCGTTGGTGGACGCGTTCTGCGCGTGCGCCATGCTCAGGCCGGCGCACGTGCCGAGGATGCCGGCCACCACAGCGGCAATGCTGCTGTTCGTGGTGCTGCGCGTCGTTGCGCTCACGGAGGTGCGCCGCGTCGGACCGGCGCCCGTACGGGACGCCTTGTTCTTGTTCGCTCTCATGCAAAATCCTCCTATCGGAAAACGGGATGTGTCAGGTCGAGGGTGCCGCGCCGGCTCGCGCGCGTCGGCAGCAAAGGAGTCTCCGAGAGTGGACGTGGCGCTCGAGAACTGAACAGTTCACGTGCTGCGGCTGAATGCCTGCCTCGGTGCCCGACCGAGGACGCACCGGTATATTCCCTGCCGCGCCGCCACCTGCCGCACGCAGACGCGCGCATCGCCGCCAGTCTCGCGCAAGCCGAGCCGGTGACGATGGACGCGGATCCGAATACAGGCAGCATGGCGGTCCCCCCCGAAATACCGCTGAAAAGGACGACGTCATCCACTGAACGGTCAATGACATCGATAACAAATGATATCGATGTCATGAAGCCAATGCAATAGCGACTGTGGCGTCGAGCGCAATACCCGTTGCTTCACTGCGGTGCAGCCGCGTCTTTTTGTGTAGCGAAACTGCAACGCGAGTCGCGGCGCGGGTTCGCGACTTGAATTATCAGAGACTTACGCGCGACGCACCCGAGAGGAGGCGCGGGGTGGGCGAAACAGGAAGTTCGCGGTCGTGCGTCGCCAGATCGTGGGGTCGATGCGACGCTCAGCCGAATCGTGCGGCACAGCGGCGCATCGTCAGGCGAGCCCGCAACTCGGCGCCTGCGCGTGTCTGCGGCATATATCCCGTGGACCAAATCCCACAGTCCACCGCATCTTCGCGCCGCCCGGAGGGCTCAGCTCAAGGTCGGCATGAAGGCGCGGCGTCACACCAGAACCAACCAGATTCCTGCCGCGTTCGGCCAGGTGCTGCGCGAGGAGCGCCTGCGCCAGAGCG
>JAKBCE010000048.1 GCA_021808195.1 Pseudomonadota bacterium | reverse complement strand
CCGTCGGCCTGTGCATCATACTGCGGGGGATCGCAGGGCCGCTTTCCCTCACGACACCCGACCAGGAGCATGACGTTCACATGGCACTGACTGGAGAACTGTTCATCGGCCGCCGGCGCCTCAGCACTGCGCAGCGCTTCCAGGCCGTCGATCCGACCCGTGGCGAGACGCTCGAGACGGCCTTCAGCGCCGCCGGAACCGCAGAGCTCGAGGCGGCCTGCACGCTCGCGCACACGGCCTTCGATCCGTATCGCAACCTGCCGCCCCTGCGGCGCGCAGACTTCCTCGAGGCCATCGCGCGGCACATTCTCGCCCTCGGCGATGCGCTGCTCGAGCGGGCCCACCGGGAAACGGCCCTGCCGCTGGCGCGACTCACCGGCGAGCGGGCCCGCACCGTCGGACAGCTGCAACTGTTTGCCGCGGAGCTGCGTGCCGGCGAATGGCTCGGCCTGCGCGTCGACCCGGCGCTGCCGCAGCGCACACCGGCACCACGCCCGGATCTTCGGCTGCGCAAGATTCCCTGCGGACCGGTGGCCGTTTTCGGTGCCAGCAATTTTCCGCTCGCGTTTTCGGTCGCCGGCGGCGACAGCGCCGCGGCGCTCGCGGCCGGCTGCCCCATCGTGGTCAAAGGACATCCGGCCCATCCCGGTACCAGCGAGTGGGTCGCCCAGGCCATCGCCGCCGCGGCGGCTGAAACCGACATGCCGGACGGCGTGTTCTCGTTGTTGAACGGTCCGGACACCGCACTCGGCGCCGCCCTGGTGGCCGATGCGCGCATCCGCGCCGTCGCCTTCACCGGCTCGCGTGCCGGCGGGCTCGCACTGATGAAGATCGCCGCGGCCCGGCCCGAACCGATCCCCGTGTATGCCGAGATGAGCAGCATCAACCCCGTGGTGCTGCTGCCCGCCGCGCTCGCCGCTCGCAGCGAGAGCCTGGCGCGCGAGTTCGTCGCCTCGCTCACGCTCGGTGTCGGTCAGTTCTGCACCAACCCGGGGCTCGTGCTCGCGCTCGAGGGCGACGGTTTGCAGCGATTCATCGAGGCCGCCGGTGCGGCGCTTGCGGTGGTCACTCCCGCGGTGATGTTGACGGAAGGCATCCAGCGCAATTACGTCCGGGGCATCGAGCGGCTCGGGACCGGGGGCGCCGAGCTGCTCGCGCAAGGCAGTGCCGGTACGAACAACTGCGCGCGCGCCGCGCTGTTCAGCGTGACCGCCGCCTCGCTGGCAGAGCGGCCTGAACTCGCCGAGGAGACTTTCGGGCCCGCGTCGCTGCTGGTGCGCTGCCGCACGCTCGGGCAGCTGCGCGAAACGCTCGAGCGGCTCGAAGGGCAATTGACCGCCACGGTACAGATGGACCCGGCGGATCTGCCACTCGCACAGGAGCTGCTGCCGACGCTCGAGCACAAAGCGGGCCGCATCATCGTCAACAGCTGGCCAACCGGCGTCGAGGTTTGCCACGCGATGGTGCACGGTGGACCCTTCCCCGCAACCTCGGACGGCCGCAGCACATCCGTAGGGACTCTTGCGATCGAACGCTTCCTGCGCCCCGTGTGCTATCAAGGCTTTGCCGACGGGCTGCTGCCACAGGAGCTGCGCGCAGGAGAGCTGCAGCGCTGGCCGCACCGCTTCGATGGCGAGCGCCGGCTCGGCCGAACTGAGTGAACCGGGCGGGAGTGCGCGCCGCATCGTGCGGCGCGCACTCACAACGGCCGCGGCGCTACGCTTGAGGGCGCACTTCGCGCCAGGGGATTGCGCAGCGGCAGCAGGAAGGCGTCGGCGCGAATATCGAACACGTCACCCGGCTCGACCCGAACCTGATCGGTGAACGACAGCGTCGCGGTGCCGAAGAAGTGCACGTGAACGTCGCCGGGCCGGCGGAACTGGGCGTACTTGAAGTGGTGGTGCTCGAGGTTCGCGATGGCGTGCGACATGTTCGCCTCGCCGGTGAGAAACGGCTTCTCCCACAGCACCCGCTCCTGGCGGTAGATGCGGCTCATGCCACGCACGTCGGGCGGCAGCGCACCGGCGAGGAGCTCCGCGCCGAGGGCCGCTGGCCGCAGCTTGGAGTGCGCGAGCCACAGATAGTTGTGCCGCTCGGTAATGTGATCGGAGAACTCGTTGGCGAGCGTGAAGCCGAGCCGACGGGGCACCCCGTCCGCATCGATCAGATAGATCCCGGCGATCTCCGGCTCCTCGCCGCCGTCGAGCGCGAAGGCCGGGGATTGAAGCGGTGCGCCGTACGGCACCACGCTCGAACCGTCGCCCTTGTAGAACCACTCCGGCTGTACGCCGGGCATGCCGGGCGCGGGTTTGCCGCCCTCGAGGCCTTCCCGGAAGATACGCATCGAGTCGGTCTGTCCGGCTTCGGTCGCGGCCAACGCGTGCATCTTGTCGCGGCTTTCCGCCGACCCGAGGTGCGTCAGCCCCGTCCCGGTCAGGTACAGGTGCGCCGGATCGGGGTGTTCGATCGGCGCGAGCAGCCGCACGGTCTCAAGCGGGACGTGCCGGCCCGTGCGCCGCTGCTCGACCGCCTGCGCCAGCGTGAAGCCGTCGGCCAATGCGCCGCTCGCCAGGGCATAAAGACTCGGCGCATCCGCCAGCGGCTCGACCCGCTCGGCATCCACCAGCAGAGCGACGCCGTGCGCGCCATCCGCTTCGATCTGTACCAGACGCAAAGCCATGAGATCTCCCGCTGTACCAAGCTACCTGCCACCGCCGATGATAGTCCAACAGGTCGGCAAATGTCTGAGTAATTGGCCGGTCTTGACAGCGGCTCGAACCGCTTCGTATTGTCTGACTAATTGGCGAGCCATGATGTCGCTGCGGGCGCTCAGGGCCGACCGTTCCGCTCTGGAGCTGTGCGCATGGCGATCATGATTGGCGGGGAAGCAGGCGTTGTGCCCGAGACCGACGGCGCGCCGCGCACCTACACCGCGGCGCTGGTGGTGCTGGCAACCGTCTTTTTCATGTGGGGCTTCGCCACCGTCCTCAATGACATCCTGATCCCGCACCTGAAGTCCGCGTTCCAGCTCGACTATGCGCAGGTGCTGCTGATCCAGTTCGTGTTCTTCCTGGCCTACTTCGTCATGGCAATGCCGTCGGCGAAGATCCTCGAACGCACTGGCTACAAGCTCGCGGTGGTGATCGGCCTGTTCGGGATGGCGGTGAGCGCCGCCGGGTTCATCCCCGCAGCCATGCTCGAGTCGTTCGGACTGTTCCTGCTGGCGCTGTTCCTGCTTGCCGCCTCGATCACGCTGCTGCAGGTCGCCGCCAATCCCTACGTGGCGGTCATCGGCCCGACGCAGACGGCCTCGAGCCGCCTGAATCTCGTGCAGGCGTTCAACTCCGCCGGCACCATGCTGGCGCCGCTCTTTGGCAGTCTGCTCATCCTCGGCCATACGGCGCCCGGCGCCCGTGCGGCCCACCCGAGCGCCGCGGCGCGCGCCGCAGGCGTCCACACGGTCGAACTGCCTTACGCGATCATCGCTCTCGTCCTGCTGGCCCTCGCGGTGCTGGTCTGGCGGGTCCGGCTGCCGGATCTGGGCAAGGAGACGCGTCGCGCCGCGCGGGCCGAGCGCTCGCAGCAGAGCCTCTGGCGACATCGCAACCTGGTGTTCGGCGTGCCGGCGATTGCGCTGTATCTGATCTGCGAGGTCGGCATCGGCTCGACGCTGGTGAATTTCATGTCACTGCCGACGATCGGCGCACTGACGCACGCCCAGGCCGCCGACTACCTGACGCTCTACTGGGGCGGGGCGATGGCGGGACGATTCGTCGGCTCCTGGTTCCTGCGCTGGATGCGTCCGCAGCGCGTGCTCGCGGCGGTGACGGTCGGAGCGCTGGCACTGGTCGGGCTCGCGATCCTCTCCACCGGTCATGTCGCGATGTGGAGCCTGCTCGCCGTCGGCCTGTGCAACTCGATCATGTTTCCGACGATTTTCACGCTCGGCATCCGCGGGCTGGGACCGCTCACCGAAGAAGGCTCGGGCCTGCTCATCATGGCCATTGCCGGCGGCGCGCTCGCGGAACTGCAGGGGGTGCTCGCCGATTCGATCGGCTTGCACCTCTCCTATGTGCTGCCCTGGGTGTGCTACGGCTACGTGCTGTTCTATGCGCTGTGGGGCTATCGCGCTACCGGCGCCGTGCACGACGAGCAGTTGAGCGCTTCCTGAGCGGCACGGCCGGCTGCGACCGGCCGCCGGTGGTGTCGAGCAGCGCGAGGCGCACCAGATCGGTCATGGCGGCGCGGGCGGCCGCCGGATCGCGCCGCTCGACCGCCTCGAACACCCGCAGATGATCGGGCAGCGGATCACGGCTGAGGGGTGCAGCGCGCTGCTTGAACACAGTGGTCCAGCTCACCGCCGCGGCGATGCCGCTGGTGAGGGAGGCGAGAAACGGGTTGCCGGAGGCCTCCAGCAGCGCCGAGTGAAACGAGCGGTCAGCCTGCCGGCCCGCCTCGACGGCGAGCGACTGGGCCGCCATGTCCTCGAGCGCGCGGCGCAGGTCGCGCAGCTGATCCTGACTGCGGCGGACGGCGGCGAGCGCTGCCGCCGCCGGCTCGACGATCGTGCGCAGCTCGAACAGCGCATTCAGCAGCGGCAGCTCCGGATCGCCGCTGAAGATCCATGACACCACGTCCGGATCGAGCAGGTGCCAAGCCCCCGGCGGACTGACGCGCGTGCCGAGCTTGGGGCGCGATTTGACCAGCCCCTTCGCTGCCAGGATGCGCAACGCCTCGCGATAGGCGGTACGGGAGACCTTCAGCTGCTCGCTGGCGGCAATTTCACCGTCGAGCACGCAGCCGGGCGCGAGCCGCCCGGAAACGATCCGCACACCGATATCGCGTGCGATCGTCCCGTGCAGCCGCAAGGCCTTGCTGCCCGGGGCGCTGTTGGAAGAGGCTGGCGTCCTGGGTCGCATGGCTGGCGCGCTCTCGGCTCGATGCAGGCGCGCCAGTATAGCGCCCCGCAGCGGGGTGGACGGTTGCGCGCGGACCAACAGGCCGCAGCGGCGCTCGAAACCCTCACTCATCCGATTTATAATATTTTTAGTGCGCGGTTGCGCTGGAGTCCGTAATGAGCTCACTCGTGGAACAACTCGCTGGCGCGCTCGGCCCGGACGGCGTGCTGCAGGGCACCGCGGCACTCGAGGCGCGCGACGCCGCGCAGACACATGGCCTCGGTGTCCACCTCGGCACACCGCTCGCGGTGCTCAAACCTCGCAGCACCGAGGAGGTCGCCTGCGCGCTCGCTCTGGCGCACGCGGCCGGCCAGCCGGTGGTCCCCTGGGGTGGCTGCACGGGTTTGGTGGACGGATCGGCGGCCGACGGCGCCCTCGCACTGTCGCTCGAGCGCATGAATGCCATCGAACAGATCGACGAGACGAACCGGGTGATGCGCGTGCAGGCCGGCTGCATCCTGCAGAACGCCTGCGAGGCCGCCGATGCGCACGGCCTGTTGCTGCCGCTGGATCTCGGCGCACGCGGTTCGGCGACCCTGGGCGGGGTGATTGCCACCAACGCGGGCGGCAACCGCGTGCTGCGCTGGGGCATGACCCGAGACATGGTGCTCGGACTCGAAGCGGTGCTCGCCGACGGTACGGTAATCAGCTCCCTGAACACGCTGATCAAGAACAATGCCGGGTATGACCTGAAGCACCTGTTCATCGGCTCGGAAGGCACGCTCGGTGTGGTGACGCGCGCGGTACTGCGGCTGCGGCCGCGGCCGCTGAGCGAAAACGTCGCACTGCTCGCCGTGGATGCGTTTGCGCACCTGCCGCGACTGCTCACCCGCCTGGAGCGGGAGCTGGCCGGTTCTCTGTCCTCTTTCGAGGTGATGTGGGAGCAGTTCTACCGCCTGGTGACCAGCGCCCCTGCGCTCGGCCGCCCCGTACTCCCGCCCGGTCATCCGTTCTACGTGCTCGTCGAGACGCGCGGCGCGAACGTGCAGGCAGACGCCGAGCAGTTCGAGAATGTGCTCGGCGGGGCGCTCGAGGCCGGCGAAGTCGCCGATGCGGTCATTGCCAAGTCCGATCTGGAACGCCGCGCGATGTGGAGCCTGCGCGATGACGTCGCGCAGGTCACGCGCGACGGTCCGGTCGCTGCCTTCGACGTCAGCCTGAAGATCGAGGACATGCCGGGCTACCTCGACGAGGTGCACCAGTCGCTGACGGCGCGTTGGGGCGCGGGGTGCCGCTTCGTGGTGTGGGGTCACCTCGGCGACGGCAACCTGCACGTGATGGTCGGGCTGCAGGAGGATTCCGCGCAGCTGCACGAAGCGATCGAAGCGCTGGTGTACGCGCCGCTCGGCAGACGCGCCGGGGCATCGATTTCCGGCGAACACGGCATTGGTCTGCAGAAACGCAGCTACCTGCCGCTGTCGCGCTCGCCGGAGGAGATTGCCCTGATGCGCACGTTGAAGCAGGCCCTCGACCCGCGCAACATTCTCAACCCCGGCAAGGTACTGCCGGCATCAGGCTGAAGGCCGCGGCCGGCGGACCTAAGCGATGCCGCCGGGACCGCGCAGCAGATGCGGACCGAGATCACGCACGCTGCGGCAGCTGAGTTGCCCGAGCACCCGGTCGAGTTCGACGCTGAGCATCTGCAACGCGCGCCCGGCGCCCTCTTCGCCCGCCGCGGCAAGCCCATAGAGCGTCGCCCGACCGAGCAACACCGCATCGGCCCCGAGCGCGAGTGCCTTGGCGATGTCGGTACCGCGGCGAAAGCCACTGTCGATGAGGACCCGCAGGCGGCCGCCGACCGCCGCTGCGATCTCGGGGAGCACCTCGATGGGCGCCACACACGAGTCGAGCTGTCGCCCGCCGTGATTGGTCAGGACGATCCCGTCGCAGCCGAGCTCGGCGGCCTTCTGCGCATCGGCGACGGTCAACACCCCCTTGATCAGCAGCTTGTGCGGCCAGTGCTCCCGCACCCACGCGATGTCCTCCCAGGCGAGCGTCGGGGTGAACATCTGCGGGATGATGGTGCTGCCGCCGACGGCCGTTGCGGCTCCCGGCGGCAGGAACGTCTCGATGTTCCGGAAACGCGGCATGCCTCGCCGCAACAGCACCTGGGTCAGCCAGCGAGGGTGCCGCAGGACATCGAGCGCCGCTCGCAGCCTCGGCTGTCC
This sequence comes from Pseudomonadota bacterium, assembly GCA_021808195.1. The sequence goes on along the minus strand of JAKBCE010000048.1, from coordinate 13,824 downwards.
CGGGCTGCTGTAGTTGCGCTTGTCCCATTCGCGGCTGCCGAACACATTGGCATCGGTGGTGAACAGCAGTGCTTCGTAGCCGCTCGCGGCGGCTCGATGCATGATGTCCTCGGCAATGGCGCGGTTGCGCATCACGTACAGCTGCATCCAGAGCCGGCCACCCGCCTGGCGGGCGACATCCTCGAGCAGCGTCGTCGAGACCGTACTCAGTGTGTAGGGAATACCCGCAGCCGCAGCCGCCCGCGCCAGGGCCACATCACCTTGCGGATGCAGCATGCCGTTCAAACCCGTCGGCGCAATGGCGAACGGCGCGCGCATCGGTGCACCGAAGAGTTCCGCCGTCAGCGTTCGGCCTTCGGTTGGCACGAGGGTCGGGGGTACGAACTTCAGCGCCGCGAATGCGGCCCGATTGCCGTGCAGCGTCGCCTCGTCTTCGGCACCGCCTTCGACGTATTCGAAGACAAAGCCCGGCACGCGGCGCCGGGCCGCCTCGCGCAGATCGGCGATGTTCAAGGCCGCGCTGAGATCCCGTCCGGTGAAGGGCCGGCGTTTCCAGGGCATGGGCGCTCGCTCCGAGTGCAGAAGGTGCAGGGGGCCAGGCTATCCTCTCAGATGCTCCAACCACCGTCGATCACGTGAATCTGACCGGTCGTGTAGCGAGCGCCGGCCAGGTAGACCACCAGATCCGCGATCTCCTCGGGCCGACCGATGCGGCCGATCGGCTGGCGCGCGATGAATGCCGCGCGCGTCTGCTCGTAGTCGCCCTGGGCGCGCAGGCGTTCCTCCAGAGAGGGGGTCTGGACGGTACCGGGACAGATCGCATTGCAGCGAACGCCGCGGCCAACGAAATCCGCTGCCACCGACTTGGTCAGCCCGATCACGGCGGCTTTGGTCGTTCCGTACACGCAGCGCACCGGTACGCCTTTGACACTGCTCGCCACCGAGGCCATGTTGATGATGCTGCCCTCGCCGCGCTCGAGCATGCCGGGGAGCACGGCGCGGATGATCCGATACATCGCCTTGACGTTCAGTTCGTAGGCGACATCCAAATCCGCCTCGCTGCTGTCGAGAATCGTACCGTGATGGACGCAGCCGGCGCAGTTGAACAGGATGTCGACGGCACCGGCACGGTCTACGGCCGCGCGGATGCTCTGCGGGGCTCGCACGTCCATGCCGCAGGTCTCGATGCCGCGCTCCGCCAGGGGCTTAAGCTTCTCTTCGTCGATGTCGGTAGCGAGCACGTGCGCGCCTGCGGCCGCGAGCGCCAATGCGCTGGCGCGGCCGATACCCTGAGCCGCGGCGGTCACGAGCGCGCGCTTGCCCTGAAGTTGGGGTGAAGTGTTGGACATGATCGGTTCTCGGGGGGAGCTGAACTCAGGATTGGGGAATGGGGGTCGCGGGCGCTTCGTTGGATTGATAACACGCCTCGACGAGCGCCATGGTGCGCCAGGCGTCCTCAACCGAGGTGCGCAGCACTTCGTCCTCACCAGTCGCGAATCGCTGCAGGTTGGACATCGTGCCGATGAACGCATCGGGAAACCAGGCGCCCTCGAGCGGTACAGACTGCCAGGGACCGCCGCGGGGCGCGAACCACAGCTCGTCCGGCTCCCCGCGCGGGTAATCGAGCAGCAGACCGAGCTTCACGAGCGCCGCGCCCTGCTCGCCTTCGATGCGGAACGTCGCGTCCTGGAACTGGCGGCCGAAGTCGTGATGGTGATTGATTGAAAGCGTCACGCGTCGCTGCGAACCGTAGTCGAGGATGGCACTGGTTCGAGTCTGTGCCAGCGCACTGCCCGGATAGTGGTAGGTTCGCGCCAGCACCCCACGCGGCTCACCGGCGAGCGCGCGCAGCGTGTCGAGATAATGAATGGAGTGCGAGACGATCTCGACGCGCGGATTCGGATTGAGGTGCGGGAACAGTTCCCACGGCGTCACCAGACTGAGATGCACTTCGAGGTCGATGAGCCGCCCCAGGAGTCCCTCCGCCACGGCCGCCGCCACGGCCTCCATCATCGGCGCGAAGCGCAGCTGGAAGTTGACCGCGGCGATGAGCCGCCGCTCGCGGCAGACGGCACGGATCGCGGTGGCCTGCGCCAAGTCGAGTCCGAGCGGCTTTTGGATCAGCACTGGTGCGCCGGCGGGCAGCACCGAGAGAATGGCCCGGTGGGCCACCGGCGGCGCAGCAACGTCGAAGACGCACTCGGGCGTGGCGGCGGCCTCCTCGAGGGTTCGATACACCCGCTCGACGCCCCAGCGCTGCGCGATGTCGCGCGCCTTGGCACCGTCGACGTCGAACACGCCCGCCACGGCGAACCCCGCCTTGCGGTACGCCGGCAGGTGCGCGTCGTTGACGATGCCGCCGGTGCCGATGATCACGATCGGGCGCGGGGCACTCGGACGCGGGTGGTGCTGGCGCAGCGCCGCAGGCGACCAGAGTCGGCTCATCGCAGGATATCCTCAAGACGCCGCTGTGCTGCGTTCAGCAGCGCGCGGCTCGATTCCTCGGTATCGAGTGCGCGCGCGAGCAGCTCGTCGATCGCGTGGGACGCCTCCGCGAGCCGCGGATGCAGCGGCAACTCACGGGCGTTCGCGTGCAGGCTCTCGAGCTGGTGGTAGAACGGAATCATGTGATTCACCTGCGCATCAGCCCAGGTGGAGCGGCGCACTCCGATTCCCCCTTCCAGCGTCGTAATTTTGTCCATCGGTGCCGTCGCGAGGTGGCGCAGAAATTCCCACGCCAGCGTCTTCTGGGTGGAACCGGCGGCAAGGGCGATCACCCAGAACACGTTGAGCGAGACACTGCGGCCTCCCGGCCCCTTGGGCAGCGGAGCGATCGCGACACGATCGCGGACCGCGCTGCCTTCCCAGCGGTGCGCGAGTGCGGCGAATCCGAACCAGTTGGCCATCAGCGCGACCTGACCGGCGCAGAAGAGCAGACCTGACTTCACGCTGTCCAGCGCGCGCGCGCCCGGAGCAATCGCCGCCGGATCGCGTGCCAGATGCCGCAGGAAGTCGAGTGCCGCCTCGGCTTCGGCGCTGCGCAGCTGCGGCCGGGCGTCAGGGCCGAATGGCTCGCCGCCGCGCGACCAGACCTGGATGCAGAAGTCGTAAAAGCCGTTGTGGCCGTCCGGGTAGAGTGCGAGGACGGTACCGTAGAGGCCGCGCGCAGGGTCGTGCAGCGCTCGGGCGGTGGCGTGAAAATCCTCCCAGGTGGCGGGCACCCCAAGGCCCGCGGCCTCGAGCAGATCCTTGCGGTAGATGAGGCACTCCGGACCATCGTGATAGGGCATTGCCCAGAAGCCGCCGGCGAAATCCTGCAGTGAGACCAGCGAGCGACTCCAGGCGTTCGGAAAATCGGCAATCGGGGCTCGCTCCTGGTGGGGGCGCAAGTTCTCGATCACGCCCGCGGCATGCGCCTCGGCGAGCCAGTCGGTGCACAGAAAGGCCAGATCGAGCGTCCCGTCGCGCAGCGCCGGCTGCTGCAGCAGCCGCGCGTGCAGCTCGTTCAGCTCGAGCGCTTCGATTTCCAGTGTCGGTGCGCCACCCGCAGTACGCGCGAAATCCTCGAACTGGCGGCGCAAAGCCGTCTCGAACGGATCGAACTTACGAACTGCTATGCGGAGCGGACGCACCGTGCGCCTCCTCTTCCGGCTTCAGGCCTGCGTGCACGGCGATGACCTCCGCGCAGGTCTGCAGCGCCGGGAGCATGGTCTCGAGGCTCGGCCCGTTCTTTTCCTTCAGAGTCGCGATGGTGAGCGCGGCCTTGATGGACGAGCCGGGCGCGCCGACCGGCACACCGATGTCCAGTCCACCGACGAAGCGCTCGCCCTCGGAACGTTCGTAGCCGCGCGCGCGGATGGCCGCCAGACGTTTGAGGAACTGGGTGCGGGTTGCGGGTTTTTCGCGCCGCCACTCCAGGTCGTGCGTCAGCAGCTCCTCGCAGGCGTCGCTCGACATGTTCGCCAGCAGCACCCGTCCGGAGGTGGTGTGCATCGGGGAGTGCTGCGAGCCGACTTCGACCGACAGACGGAATGGCTTCGGGCTTTCCTCCTGGGCCAGTACCAGCACCCGCTCGCGGTGCAGCACCGAGAGGTGACAGGACTCGCGCAGGTCCTCGGCCAGCCCGCGCATCAGCGGCTGCGCCGCCTTCAGCAGCACCTCGTACGGGGAGTGCGTGCGCGAGAGTTCGAACAGCTTCAGCGTCAGCGAATAGGCGCCGCTGATCGGCTCGCGCCGCAGGTAGCCGCGGCTCTCCAGGCACGCGAGCATGCGGAAGATTTCCCCGGCCTGGCGGTTCAGCGCGCGTGCCAGCTGTGCCTGCGTGAGCGGCACGGCCTGATCGGAGAGGTATTCGAGTACGTCGAGACCCTTCTCGAGCGCCGGCACGGAGTATTTGGTGCGGCGTTCCTCGAGATCGAGCAGCCTATCGTTGGTCATGCAACCTCCTTTCGCCTCAGAGGACGGTCGGCTGGGATTGTGCCTGATGGACCTCGGGCGCGCCGGACGGCGGCTCGCCCAGGCGCCCCCGGGGGCCGCGGCTGCGCCCGCCCACCGTGTAGATGGCCGCCGCGCCAATCAGCACGGTGCCCTCGATCAGGCCCTGGTAGTTCGCACCCAGGTTCAGCACGTTGAAACCGTTGGTCAGGGTATAGAGCACGAGCGCGCCGGCCACGGTCTTCAGCACACTGCCGGCGCCGCCAAAGAGCGAGGTGCCGCCGAGGATCGCCGCGGCGATGACCGTGAGTTCCTCGCCCTGCAGCGCCGTGGGATTCATCGCGCCGAACCGCGAGGCGTACAGTACGCCGGCGAATCCCGCCGCGAGCGCCGAGAAAACGAACGCGCCGAGCTTGTAGGCCCGCACGTTGATGCCGGCGAGGCGCGCCGCCTCGGCATTGCCGCCTGCCGCATAAATGCGCCGGCCCGCGGTGGTGAAGTGCAGCACCAGCCAGGTGAGCAGCGTGAAGCCGGCCATGTACAGAATGGGCAGCGGCAGTCCGAGGGCCCGGCCGCTTTCGAAATGCGTCATGACCGCGAGCGAGCCGGCGGTACCGACCATCAGCGAGCGGCCATTGGTCACCACCAGCACGAGTCCCCGGATCGCGGTCAGCGTGCCGAGGGTGACGATGAAGGCGTTGATGCCGACCAGCTCGACCATCGCGCCATTGAGCGCCCCGAGCGCACCAGCGGCGGCGAGCGACAGCGCCATCGCACCCCAGAACCCCGCCTGATCGATGGTGAGAATGTTGACGGCAGCGGCGAAAGCGGCGACCGAGGCAACCGATAGATCGAAATTGCCGGTGATCAGCACCACCGTCATCGCCACGCCCATGATCGCGACCGGCGCGGTCTGGTACAGAATATTGATGAGGTTGACCGGATTCAGATAGCTCGGGCGGCCGAGTACGGCGGTGATCACCGTGAGTGCCCCGACCAGAATCAGCAGCGCGTAATACACGCCCGCTTCGCGCAATCCCAACATGCCTCGCATCTTCCCCCCCAATCGATCAGCGGGCCTGTGGCCGATCCCCAGGTCCGGGCCGGCCGCCGCTCGCACCGGCCGCCAGCCGAATCAGTTCTTGTTCGTCAGTGTCGGCGGCTGAACGTTCCGCGACGATCGCGCCCTGGCGCATCACGAGGATGCGATCGGCCTCCTCGAGCAGCACCTTCAGCTCCGAGTCGACCAGAATCACAGCGACGCCGTCGGCGGCGAGTGCGCGAACCTGGTCGAGGATCTGCGCCCTGGCGCCGATGTCGATGCCGGCGGTGGGCTCATCGAGTAGCAGCAGTCGCATCGGTCCGCACAGCCAGCGGGCCACGCTCACCTTCTGGGCATTGCCGCCGGAGAGATCCCCAAGTGCGGTGTGTACGTCGGGGGCCTTGATGCTCATGCGCCGGACCGCGGCCGCTGCCGCGGACTGCTCGGCCCTCGTGCGAGGAATGATGCCCCAGCGCGAGAAGCGCCCGAGGTGCGCGAGCGTCATGTTCTGCCAGAGCGCCATTGCGGGGATGAGCGCCTGGGCGGTGCGGTCCTCCGGTACGAGCGCGATGCCGGCGCGCACGGCGGCGACCGGGGAACGGGCCACGGCCCGCCCCTGCACTCGCACCTCGCCGTGCGCGTTGCGGTCGGCACCAAAAATGGCATGCAGCAGTTCGCTGCGACCGGCGCCGAGAAACCCGGCGACACCGAGCACCTCACCGGCATGTACCGTGAAGCTGCAGGGCGCGAGACGTCCGGCGGAACTCAGCCGGTCGATCTCGACGACGCCGCGCGCGCCTGGCGCAACGGGGCGCTTCGCCGCCCGCTCGATGTTGCGCCCCGCGATGGCACCGGCGAGGACATGTTCGTCGACCGAGCGCGTTTCGGCGCCGAGGACCGCCGTCCCGTCGCGCAGCACCGTGACGGCGTCGCTCAGCGCCAGCACTTCGTCGAGAAAGTGCGTCACCAGCAGGACTGCGTGTCCCTCGGCGGCCAGGCGGCGGATCGCGCCGTGCACAATCTGTCGCTCCGGTGCCGCGAGCGAAGCGGTCGGCTCGTCCATGACGATGAGCTGCGCCTCGGCGGCGAGCGCCTGGAGAATTCCAACCATCTGCCGCGCTCCGATCGGCAGCGTCGCGAGCGGCTGGTCAGGCGGCAGGTGATAACCGACCGCATCCATCAGTGCCGCCAGCCGACGTGTCTGGGCGCGGGTGCGCCGCGCCCACCCTCGCTGGGCGAGGAATACGTTCTCGAGCACTGAGAGCGTGCCGACCAGCGGGATCTGTTGATGCAGCGTCGCGATGCCCGCGGCGCGCGCCTGAGCCGGACGCCGCCAACACACCTCGGCGCCCCGCCACAGAATGCGGCCGGCGGTCGCTTCGGTGGCGCCACTGAGGATGCGGATCAGGGTGGACTTACCGGCGCCGTTCGCGCCGAGCAGCCCGTGGACCGAACCGGAGCCGACGGTCAGGTCCACCCCACGCAGCGCCGCGGTGCCGTTCGGATACATCTTGGCGAGGCGTTCGAGTCTGAGCAGCGGCTGCGCGTCATTCGGCATCGGCGTCTTACCATTGCCCGCGGCACTGGCGCGCGTTCGCGCGGGTGATGCCGGGCGTGCGGTAGGTGATGAACGCCGCATGCAGCGGCTTCTTGCCGGTTACATCGTCGTAGAGCGCCTTGAACGCCAGTGCGCCGAGCTTCAGGGGCTTGTAGCAAACCGTGCCGTCGATGCGGCCCGCTCGCAGCGAAAGCATGGCCAGACGCGACCCGCCGATACCGATGAGCTTGGCGTGCGAGCCGGCTGAGCGCACCGCGCGCGCACAACCGACCGCCATGTCGTCGGCTTCGTTGAAGAACAGACTCACCCGTGGATGGGCCTCGAGGATGTTCTGACAGGCCACGTCCGCCGCTTCGGTGCGCCAGTCGCCGGGCTGCGAGGCAACGATACGGTAGCGCACGTGCGCCTCCTGCAGTCCCTGTTTGAAGCCGTTCTCGCGCTGCAGAACCTCGGGGAACCCCGGCGCCCCCTGAATGATGGCGATGCGGGCGAGGCGGCCTGGGGGCAGCAGCCGCGCGGCCAGCCGCCCGGCTTCGCGGCCCGCGGCCGTCTCATCCTGCGTCACCAGGGCGGTCAGTTCGGGGTAGACCGAGCGCAGGGGGCGGTGCGCCGGGTTGCCCACCTGCGAGCCGACGGCCACGACCGGGATCCCGGTCCGCGTCGCCCGATTGACCCAGCTCTCGGCGATGACCGAGTCGAGCGGCATCAGCACGATGCCATTGACCCGCTCGGCGATCAGATCCTGCAGATCATTGGCCTGCTTCTGCACACGATTCTGCGCATCGAGCACCACGACCTGCACGCCGGCGCGCGCGGCGGCCGCCTTGAACCCCCGGGCAATCGCGGCGGCAAACGGGTAGCTCAGCCCGGCACTCGAGAGCCCGAAGCGCAGCGGCGAGGCCGCCTCGGCCCTGACCGTCAGCGCCCCGCAGAGCGCGGCCGCGATCAATGTGGCGCGCGCTAAGTTCACGGGCGCGGCCCGCTGCAGCTCACGGCACCGCCTCGCGCCGCTCGACCAGGTACAGATGCTCGCAGGCGAGGACGGTTTCACCGTGCTGGTTGGTAATGCTGACCTGCTCGACGACGATGCCATGCGTCTTGCGCTTGGGGTGATCGCGCCGTTCGCTGATGCGTGTCGTGACCGTGATCGTGTCCCCTATGAACACCGGCCGGATGAAGCGTACCCGGTCGTAGCCATACGACATGGCGCGGGGATTGATGGTCTGGGCCGTCATGCCGATGCCAGCGCTCAGCACGAGCGTGCCGTGGGCAATGCGCCGCTTGAACGGTTGCGTGGCACACCACTCGGCATCCATGTGATGCGGGAAGAAGTCTCCGCTCTGCCCGGCGTGCGCCACGATGTCCGCCTCGGTGATCGTGCGACCGAACGTGCGCCGCTCGGCACCGACCTCGTAGTCCTCGAAATATTGCTCGACGATCATGTGGATTTTCCCGGCGCATCGAGTTCGAAGCGGCGCAGGATACGTTCGGTGTCCCGCCCGAGTGTGGGCGCGCCGCGAGCATTGGTGAGCGGCGCGCCGTCGACGCGAATCGGGCAGCGGGTGGTTGTGAGCGTACCGTGCTCCTCATTGTGGATCTGCTGCGTCATCTCGAGCGCGGCGAAACCCTCACTCGCCACGAGCTGCGGCCAGGTGAAGACCTCGGCGCACCAGATGTCGGCCGGTTCGAGGATGGCGAGCCAATGGGCGGTCGGCTGCTGGTGCAGGTGCCCGGCGAGGACGGACTTGATGATCGAGCGCTCGGCGAACCAGCGCTGTGGGTCCGTGTACTGGCACAGCGCTTCGCAGCCGATGAGTGCCCCGAGCCGATCAATGGCCGTCATGGCGACGGCCAGATAGCTGTCGGCGGTCCGATAGATGCCGTAGGGAGCCCCGATGTAGACGCTGGCGTTGTTCACCGCATCGCGCGGTGGTTGCTGCCCGTCGCCGTTCAGGAACGCGGTGAATTGCTCGAACTGCATGTCCATGGCGGATTCGAACAGGCTGACGTCCACCCGTCCGCCCCGTCCAGTCCGGCCCCGTCGCACCAGCAGTGCGAGCACGCCCTGGCAGAGCTGCGCGCCGGCCATCAGGTCGGCAATGGATACCCCCATCGGCACCGGCCCCTGCGCGGCGTCGCCGGACAGCCAGGCGAGCCCGGACATCGCCTGCACCAGCAGATCCTGCCCGGGCTTGTTGCGCCAGGGGCCGCTGACCCCGTAACCGGTGATGGCCGCATAGACCAGTCCCGGGTTCAGTTCGGCGACCGTGGCGTAATCCAGACCGAGGCGGTCCATCACGCCGGGGCGAAAGTTGTGCACCATCACATCCGCACGGCGAATCAGTGCCTTGATGCGTGCCAGGTCGTCGGGATCCTTCAGATCCGCTGCGAAGCTCTGCTTGTTGCGGTTGATGGTATGAAAGAGCGCGCTGTCGCCGCCGAACGCCTGGTCGGCAAGATACAGACGGCGGGACAGATCCCCGCCTTGTGGACGCTCCACCTTAATGACCTCGGCACCGAGATCCGCCAGCCGCAGGCAACAGGAAGGTCCAGCTAGAAACTGGCTGAAATCCAGTACCAGCACCCCCTCCAGCGGTCGCTCCGCGGTCGTCGTCGGCGCGCCGCGGTCTGCGTGCGCTGTCTTCAACCGGGTTCCTCGCGTATAGTTTGCAGATAAATGCTATGTTCGTTAACAAACGGTGTCAACCGATACCGTCGGACGGCGAACGGACAGTGGGGGATGGGCGATGGGCGAGAGGCACTCGATCCGGCTGCGGGGCATGACCTGGGATCACCCGCGGGGCTACGGACCGCTCGGCGTCTGTTCGGCCGTGTGGTTCGAGCGCACGGGGGTGCGGATCGACTGGGAGCGGCGCTCGCTGCAGGATTTCGAGTCGTTTCCGATCGCCGAGCTCGCCGCCCGTTACGATCTGATCGTCATCGATCACCCCCACGTCGGACAGGTCACCCGCGAGGGCTGCCTAGCGCCGTTCGACGCCGGCGCCGGCACCGAAGCGGCCTGCGAGGCGGTCGGCGCCTCGCTGCAGAGTTACCGCTTTGACGGGCAGCTGTGGGCGCTGCCGATCGATGCTGCCGCGCAGGTTCAGGCGTGGCGGCCGGACCGGCTCGCCGGACCGCCGACCGATTGGGCGGCCGTGCTCGAGCTGGCGGCCGGCGGAGGGGTGCTGTGCCCGTTGCGTCCGCCGCACAATCTCATGGCGTTGTTCTCCCTATGCGGACTGGCCGGGCACCCGGCGCGCGAGCAGGGCGCCCCGCTGTTCGATGCGGCGGCGGGCGCTGAAGCGTATGAACGCCTGCGCGAGCTCGCTGCACGGCTTGATCCGCGCAGCGCCGAATGGGACCCGATCGCGGTGCTGGAACGGCTGGCCGTGCCGGAGGCGAGCGCGGTCTGCGCGCCACTGGTGTACGGCTACGTCAGCTATGCCAGGGGCGACGCATCCGGCATCCGACTCGCGTTTGCCGATTTGGCGCCACTGCAGCGCGGCGGATCGCGGGCCGGATCGGCGCTCGGCGGCACAGGCATTGCCGTCTCTGCACACTGCCGGGAGCGCGATGCGGCGCTCGCATTCGCCCGGTGGCTGGCGGGCGCTGAAGCGCAGTGCGGACCGTACGTGGCGGGCGGCGGCCAGCCGGCCCACCGCGCCGCGTGGGAAGACCCGCAGGTCAACGACGCCTCGCTCGGATTTTACCGCAACACCCGAGCCACGCTCGAGGGCGCCTGGGTGCGCCCCCGCCACGCCGGATACATGAGCTTCCAGGAGCGTGCCTCGGTGCGTCTGCGCGCAGCACTCGACGCGCGCGAACCGGCAGCGGCACTCATCGCTGCGCTCAATCGACTGTACCTCGAGGTATCGCCATGAACCGACCCACCTCTCGCCGGACCTTCCTGCAATCGGCCACGACCGCGGCCGGGCTCGGGGTCATCGGCGCGCGCGCCCGCTGGGCGCGTGCGGCAGCACCCGCACGCGCCCTGCCGAACGCGCCGCTGCAGCCCCTGTACGAGTTCGGCTACGACCAGGTCGCACTCACAGGCGGGGCGCTGAAAGCGCAATACGACTTCATCCACGCACACTATCTCGCGCTCGACAACGACCGGCTGCTGCAGGTGTATCGGGAACACGCCGGACTGCCCGCCCCGGGAATCGACATGGGCGGCTGGTACGGTGCGGATGGGTTCATCCCGGGCCATGCGTTCGGCCAGTACGTATCGGGGCTCGCCCGCATCGGTCGCTGCACCGGCGATAGCGCCTGCCGTTCGAAAGTGCACGAGCTGGTGCGCGGATTCGCTGCGGCGCTCGACGCAAACCCGGTCCCCTACGCCGGGGAGGGCGCCTGGAAGATGTGGCCGGCGTATGTGCTGGACAAACACATGATCGGACTGATCGATGCCTGCCGCTTGAGCGGCATGCCGCAGGCGCGAGCGCTCATCCCGCGAGTCATCCAGGGCGCGCTACCCTACATCTCCCCGGTCAGCCGCGACCGGATCGGGGTGAAAAATCCCCCCTACGACGAGACCTACATCGTCTCGGAGAACCTGTTCACCGCAGCGCACCTGACCGGCGAGCGGCGCGTGCGCGACCTGGCTGTGAAGTACCTGCTCGACAAACCGTACTTCGATCCGCTCGCGCGCGGGGAAAACGTGCTCGCCGGCCGCCAGGCCTACAGCCACGTCATGGCGTTGAGCTCCGCGGCCATGGCATATCTGGAGCTCGGCGAACCGCGCTACCGAGAAGCGATCGTCAATGGCTGGAAATTCCTCGGTGAGCAGAGCTTCGCCACCGGCGGCTGGGGACCGAACGAGCTGTTGATCGCCCCAGGCAGCGACGCGCTGTATTCCAGCCTCACCACCACCGCCAATCACTTCGAGACGCCCTGCGGCACCTACGCGACGATGAAGCTCGCGCGCTACCTGCTGCGCTTCACCGCCGATGCGCGTTACGGCGACGGGCTGGAGCGGATCATGTGGAATGGCCTGCTGGCAGTGCGTCCGCCGGACTCCAACGGCAACTCCCCGTACTACTCGAGCTACAACCCGGGGGCGAAGAAAGTGTTCTACCCCCAGAAATGGCCGTGTTGCTCCGGCACTTTGGTCCAAGGTGTCGCGGATTACGTGCGCAACATCTACTTCCACGCCCCGCGTGCACTCTACGTCAACCTGTTCACGCCTTCACGCGTGCGCTGGCGCACCGGCGGACGCGCCGTCACGGTCACACAGGAGACTGATTACCCGAGCGCCGAGTCGGTCACCCTGAAGATCGAGACGACGGCGCCGGTCGCATTCGCACTCATGATCCGCATCCCCGGCTGGCTCGAGGACGATGCCGAGCTGCGCATCAACGGGCGGGCGGTCTCGGTGGCAGCGCAGCCCGGAACCTTCGCGGCGTTGCGGCGCACCTGGCGTGATGGGGATCGCGTGGAGCTGTACCTGCCGCAGCGTCTGCGCACCGAGCCGATCGACCGTGCACACCCTGACACGGTCGCGCTGCTGCGCGGACCGATCACTTACAGCGCACTGAACTTCGCCGGTCCCGGCACGCCCGTGCCGCGGCTGCACCTGCCGGGCGTAACGCCGGTCACGGGCTTGAGCGCGACCTACCGGCAGCGTCACGCGGAACAGGAGCTCCTGTTCGTGCCGTTCTACCAGATCCAGAATGAGACCTACGATGTCTACTTCCAGCGGGCCTGAGCATGCGCGCGTCAGCGCGCGCTACTGGATCGAGACGGCCCGACCGCTCGAGGTGGCAGCCGCGACCATGGCCGGCGAGCAATCGACCGGCACTTTCGTGCGCGTCGCCGGCGAGACCGATGCACTACGTGAGCGCTTCGCCGCCCGTGTGGAGCAACTGACGCCATTGGACGAAGTCGACGCCCCGTCGCTGCCCGGCGCGTGGCAACCGAACGGCGGTAGCGGCCGTTGGCGCACTGCGGAAGTGACGCTCTCCTGGCCGCTGCACAACTTCGGCACCTCGCTGCCGAACCTGCTCGCCACCGTTGCCGGCAATCTCTGGGAGCTCAACGCGTTCTCCGGGATGCGTCTACTCGATCTGACGCTGCCGGCGGAATTTCTCCGCGCATATCCCGGCCCGCGGTTCGCAGTCTCGGGGACGCGCGCGCTGAGCGGGGTGCACGGCCGGCCGCTCATCGGAACGATCATCAAGCCGAGCGTGGGTCTCTCGCCGGCAGAAACGGCGGCTCGGGTCGCTGAACTGGCTGCGGCCGGCATCGATTTCATCAAAGACGACGAGCTGCAGGCCGACGGTCCGCACTGTCCGTTCGAAGCGCGATTCGGTGCCGTCATGCACGTGTTGCGTGAGCATGCCGAGCGAACCGGGAAGCGGGTGCTCTACGCAGTGAACATCACCGGCGAGATCGACCAGATGCTGCGCCGACACGAGCGTGTCATCGCCGGGGGCGGTAACTGCGTGATGGTGAGCTTGCACAGTGTGGGCCTCGCCGGGCTCACCGCCCTGCGCACCCACTGCCAAGTCCCGATCCATGGACACCGCAACGGCTGGGGCTTGCTCGGCCGCTCACCAGCCATTGGCGTGAGCTTCCCGGCATGGCAGAAGCTCTGGCGGCTCGCGGGCATCGATCACGTCCACGTCAACGGACTCGACAACAAATTCTGCGAGAGCAACGCGTCGGTCATCGCTTCGGCACGCGAGTGCCTCAAGCCGATGTTTGCCCCGCCCGCCCCCGGCTGCCAGATCATGCCAGTGTTCTCTTCGGGCCAGACCGCGCTGCAGGTGCCGGGCACGTGGCAGGCACT
>JAKBCE010000221.1 GCA_021808195.1 Pseudomonadota bacterium | reverse complement strand
GCCGAGCACCGGGAAATGAGCGGTCGCCTGCACCGTGAAGCACACGGCGTGCAGCGTGTGCCCCGAGGGGAAGCTGTAGCGGTCGAGCGGTGCCATGGCCAGATCGATGTTGGCGTGGGTCATGAATGGCCGCTCGCGCACCAGCGTGTGTTTGAGCACCTTGTAGAGCCCCAGACCGGCGATGCCCGTCAGCGCCATCACCAGCGCCGGCCACACCGCGGTGCGGCCGTAGAGCAGCGGCAGCGCCAGAATCACCACGTACCAGATCAGCCCGTCGCCGAGCCGGCTGGCGATCTGGAAGATCCGCCGGGGCAGCGCGAACGCCGCACCCCGGTTCAACCGGCGGCACAGCGCGTACTCAGCGGCATCCGCGCGCGCGATCCACTCGGAGAGGGCGGGTGCTTTCATTGCGGCATCCGGGCGTGCACTATTCAGGTGCGAAATGGCTCGTATGTTCAGGATCTGCGGTCAGGAAGTCCGCCAGATGACAGTGTCGTGAAGTTTTTGTTGCAGCCGGCGCGCTGGGCACTCGGATTGCTGATGGCCGTCCTGGCCGTACCCGCCCATGCGATTGACCAGGTCACGCTCACGGTATCGCGCTTGCAGACGCCACAGGCGCTGGTGCGCGATGCGCAGGTGGTGATGCGCCTCGGACCCGGCGGGCTGTCGGGCAGCCTGCAGGCAGCCTCCGTGCGGCTGACGCATCCGGGCGTCCTGCCGGTGCGCCGTGCCGTGCTGCGCTGCGCCTCGATTCGCCTCGGCGGACCCTACCAGTGCCGGGGCGGCCGGTTTGCGCTCCACGCCGGCGCGTTCGGCGCGCTGCGCGGAGACCTCACGACGGCCTACGATGCCCAGACCAGCGCCCTCACCGTCAGCGCGGCCGGCGTGGCGCTGGCGCAGGGCCGGGTGCGCCTCACGGCCGCGCTGCGCCCGGGCCGGTGGCAACTGCGGGTGAACGCAGCAGGGGTTGAACTGGCTGAGGCCGTACGCCTGGTGCACCCCTGGTTCAGCCTGCCGCACGGCGATACCGTCGGCGGGCCGGTGAGTCTGGCGCTGCGCGCGTCCAATCACCCGGCCCTGCACGCGGACGTCCGCGTGCGCAGCGCCGATCTGAACTTCAGCAATGCCGCCGGCACGGTCGTCTCGCAGCACGTGGCCGCGACTCTGCGCGGTACCGTCACCGAGCGCGGCGGCGTGCTGAGCGGCACATTCCTGCTCGCCGGCTCACGCGGCGAGGCGCTCGCCGGCCCGCTGTATCTGGATCTGGCGGCCCACCCGCTCACCCTGCACCTCACCGCCACCCGGCGCGGTACCGGGTCACTGGAGATTTCACGCTTCGCGCTGCTGGAGCGCGGCGTCATCGACGCCGAGGCAACGGCGCAGGTGGCGCTCATCCCCCGGCCGACACTCGAAGATGCGCAGATACGGCTCGCGCGCCTCACCTTCCCGGGCGCCTACGCCAGTTTCATGCAGATGACCCTGGCCTCCGGCCCGCTCGGCTCGCTGCGCACCCGCGGCTGGGCGAGCGGCTCGCTGCGGCTGAGTGCCGGGCACATCGAGCGCATCGACGCACTCCTGCACCGCATCGGCTTCACCGACCCCACCGCGAGTCTGTCGATCGCCGGCCTCAACGGCGCGATCCACTGGGCCTCTGCCGCCGGCGTGGCGGTGGCGCACTCGCAGCTGAGCTGGCAGCGCGTCGGTCTGTACGGTCTGGCCGGCGGCGCGACGCACCTGACCTTTCTCACCTGGAGTCGCAACTTTGCGCTGCTCGGCGGCAATGTGCGCGTGCCCGTGTTCGACGGCGCGATCCTCATTCATACACTGGTGGGACGCAATCTCGGCACGCCGCATGCGCAGTTCGATTTCAACGCCGATCTGACCCCGATCAGCATGCCGGTCATGTGCAAGGCATTCGGCTGGCCGATCATGAACGGACGGCTCTTCGCCCACATACCCTTGGTGCAATATCGCCATCACGTGCTGAAATTCGACGGCAACCTGGTTGCCCACGTATTCGACGGCGTCATCACCGGCAGTCACATCCGGCTCGACGATCCGCTCGGACAATGGCCACAAATGCATGCCGATGTCGCGGCGCGTGCGCTCGATCTGGGCATGGTGACCCACACATTCGCGTTCGGTTCAATGACCGGCCGAATCGATGCTGACATCACCGGACTGAAGCTATTCGACTGGTCTCCGGTGGCGTTCGATGCGCGTATTTACACCATGCCGGGCGATCGCTCGAGTCACCTGATCAGCCAGAAAGCCGTCACGCGCATCGCGGCCTTCGGCGGCGGCGGCGGCGAAGTCGCGGCCGCGCTCGAGTCCGGCGTGCTGCAGTTCTTCAAGACCTTCCACTACCGGCGCCTGGCCATCGGCTGCCGGCTGCACAACGAGGTCTGCCACATGTCCGGGGTGGGCCCGGCCGACGACGGCGGATACTACCTGGTTCAGGGCAGTTGGATTCCGCGTCTGGACATCATCGGCAACGTCCAGCGGGTCAACTGGCCGCAGATGCTCGAGCAGATCAAGCAGGGCATCCACGGCGGGGGCATGAAGGTGAACTGAGCCCGTCCGGGCGGTAAGATGCTCACCGCGCGGCCGTGTGCGCCGCGACCGGTTTGCTCAGGCGACATTCAGCCTCAAGCATCAGAATATCCGCACGGTTCCATCGGAGAATGCCCATGCGATTCGCGACCCGTTCCGCACCGCTCGAGCGCGCCTCGCCGCGCACCGCCCGCGTTGCTCTGATCCTCGCCGCGGCTGGGGTGCTTGCCAGTTGCGTCACGGTCAATGTGTATTTCCCGGCCGCCGCCGCCCAAAAGGCGGCCGATAAGATCATCCGGGCCGTCACCGGCAGCAACGGCAGCGCCACGGCGCAGCCGGCCAGTCCGCAGAGCACTCCAGCGGCGGCGCCTCCGACCGCCGCCAACGCTCGCGAACCGCATGGCGGATCGATCCTCGAGGCGCTCGCCGGCCGGATGGTGATGGCACTGGTCCCGGTGGCCCATGCGGCCGGACAGGCCGATCTGGACATCTCGACACCACAGATCCGGGCCATCGTCGCGGCGATGCACCAGCGCTTCGCGCAGCTCAAGCCGTACTTCCGCGAGGGCGTGATCGGCATCACCAGCGAAGGGGTCATCGCGATCCGCGACCAGAGCAGTGTGCCGCTGATGCAGCGGGCGCAGCTGGCGCACCTCGTGGCGCAGCAGAATCACGATCTGTCGCAGCTCTACGCGCAGATTGCCGATGCCAACGGCCATCCCGCCTGGGCCGCCAACATCCGCAGCACCTTCGCCAGCCGCTGGATCGCACACGCCAAGCAGAACGGCTGGTACTACCGCGACAGCGGCGGCAACTGGGTCAAGGGCTGAAGGCCGATGCGGCCGCGGTCCCCGCGCCGGGACCGCGCTCGCATCGGCTCATTCACGGATTCCTGAGCTGCGATCGAGCAGCAGCACGGCGGTCGAGAACAATGCCAGGATGGCAACGAGCATGATCGTGAACGCGACGATGACCGGAACATCGGACACACCGAGGAATCCGAAGCGGAACGCGTTGACCATGTAGAGGATCGGGTCGACGAGCGAGAGGTGATGCGCCCACGCCGGCAGCTGGGCGATCGAGTAGAACACCCCGCCGAGATAGATCAGTGGCGTCAGCACGAAGTTCGGAATGATGCTGATCTGATCGAAGTTCTTGGCGAACATTGCGTTGAGGAACCCGCCGAGCGCAAAGGTCACCGAGGTCATTGCAGCCGCCGCCACCACGATCACCGGGTGCTTGACCGGCAGATGGGTGAAGAACAGCGTGACGATGCTCACCAGCAGACCGACCATCGAGCCGCGCAGCAATCCGCCGGCGACATATCCCGACACGATGATCCAGCTCGGCAGCGGCGAGACCAGCAGCTCCTCGATGTGTTTGCCAAACTTCGCGCCGAAGAACGACGAAACGACGTTGTTGTATGAATTGAGGATCACCGCCTGCATGATCAGGCCGGGCGCGATGTACATCATGTAGCTGATGCCATCCATCGGGCCTATCCGGCTGCCGATGACGGCACCGAAGATCAGGAAATACAGCGTCGCGGTAACGCCCGAGGGCAGGATCGTCTGGCTCCAGATGCGCACGATCCGGTGGAATTCCCGGATGACGATCGTCTGAAAGCCGACC
>JAKBCE010000220.1 GCA_021808195.1 Pseudomonadota bacterium | reverse complement strand
GCACCGGAGTGCTTTCCAGCCGCTTCACTCCCTGGGCGGCTGCTCCGATTACTACCGGCTGGAGCGACATTTGCCGGGCGGGGTTCGCACCCGCTGGAAGGCCGTGCCTTTGCACGGCGCACGGTACCAGCAGGGGTATCTTCAGGGCTCTGGAATCGCGAGATGCGGGTTCTTACGGCACTTCGCTGCCGCCTTCGAATCCTATTCCCGGCAACATTAAATCAACTACTTACGCTCTCTCTTTGAGATCTGATCCGCTGTACGCGACTGGTAAGCAAGAGCGGTGGATGTCCGCGGCCCCTGATTCCGGCAGCCGGAGGCGGTCTGGACACACCAAGGCGCCGCCGACCGCGCGAGAGCCATCTCTGTGGTAGTTGGGCCTTGCGGGGGAGAATGCCCGGGTGAATCTCTCGGCAATGGATCGCTGAGCGCGTCCTGAGCAGTTCAAGGGCCGCCCAACCTGATCGAATTGCAGTTGGCGCACCGTGACTCATCGGTGCGGACGGTCTACAACCGATCAACCCGTCTGCCCGAGCGGCGGGCCACACCAAGCGGCGCTTCCGCGCCAAAGTGAAGCCGCTCCCGCGCACTGAGGCGACGGCCTGAGCCGAACCCGACGCGCCAACCCGTGGAGTAATTGCCCTCGGGGAAAAGACTCACGATGCCAAAGCGAACCGCCGCACATCGGGGACGCTACACAGCGAAGCCCGAGCCGACCACCACCATGCTGCTATTGCTGCGCCGAGCGCTGGCGCAGTTACGCGGCGATCCGCCGGAAAGCTGGCCTAACGCGCTGCGCGCTGAACAGCCCGCACCGGGCGCGCCCTACGGCCCCGAGTGGTACGGGCCTGTCTATCCCATCCCGACCCTTAATTTGCCACGCCTGCTGCCCGGTCTTAGCGCGACGCGACCAAAGCACGGTTGCGCCAAATACTCACGCAATTGCAAAACGCCAACATTGGAACTGCATGGCGATCCCTCAGTGCATGCTGTGCTGCCCGGAAGCGGCGGCCAAATGACGAAGGCCTTGAGGAGCTGCTGGCGTTCATCGAGGCGCTGGTGCGGATCAACCTGTTCAATAGCGCCCTTGCCAAACACGCAGCCACAAGGATCAAGGAGTCGGCACGCGAACTCGCTGCTTGAAGCCTTTGCATCTGCTGGAGCGCCGCTGCGCGGCATCATGCCGATGAGACCTACTGAGCTACCGGGGAACACGGAACGCACCAGCACCCTCGACGCCATAGCGGGAAAAGGCGGAGTGCTATTCGCGCCACGGGCGTGGATGGCGGGAGTTTCTGTCCAACGCGCCGCCCGCGCCGAGTGCGACCCTCGGCCGTGCCCTCAGCAACCCCGACGTACTGCTCACACTGCCGCACTCACTGGCCAAACACGACATCGGCCCTGTCCCCGCAGCGCCGAGACAGCATGGCGCGGCGGCAGGCATTGACGATAGCTCGCCGCATGCAACCGCTGACCGGCGCAGCAACGGCTACCGTTATAGCGAACGCCGCGACGGGGGAGGCGCCCAATCTTCCTGTGCATGCTGACCTGCTGCGTGGAATGGCATCTGATCGATGCCTGGCGCCCCTGCTCTTCGCAGACGAGGATCAAGTCGCAGCCCTCGCCGTTGCCCTTCTGCCGGACGGAGAGCATTCTCCTCCGGCAGACCCCTCGCTCGCGCCCGCGTCAGGTCGGGTGATTTCTGCCGGCCCCTCATGGCCTCAGGTGCATGAGCGCAAAGCGCCGCGCCAATCCCGGAGAGATGTCGAGCGCAGAGGCGATATCGGAATGACCGGCCGCCAATTCTCCAGTACGCAGCTCTGCCAGACCGCGACCGTACAGCGCGCTCGCCAGTCCAGGCCGCGCACGCAGCGCGGCATCATACGCAACGATCGCACTTGCCGGCTCCTGAAGGCGCAGTAGCAGCAATCCGCGGGCATCGAGGGTGCTCGCGGCATTCGGCCGACGTTCCAACGCCAGATCGCAATCGTGCTGCGCCTGATGCAGCTGACGGTCAGCCTGCGCGCGGATCCAACAGCGTGCACTCAAGCCAAGAGCGAACAACGCATCATGGCGGCGATAATGGATCCAAAGATCAACGGCTCGAAGCGCATCCGCATAGCGACCCAGGCGTGCATACAGGTCGGCGATCTGCATTTGCTGCATTGCAGAATCTGGCGTGAGGAGCGCTGCAATGTTCAGATCCGCTGCCACGACGATACGCGCAGTGCTCGGCGCACCCCTCCACGCCAGCAGCAAGGCCGCGCGCGCCAGGTGCGCCTGATAGGCCTGCGGATTGAGTCGGATGGCTGCATCGAAATCGGCCAGTGCCAGCGCCAGTTGCTTGTTCGCCGCATAGACTCGCCCGCGTTGCAGACGACACCGGGCGTCTGCCGGCTCCCGCCGGCACAGCCCGCTCAGCACGGCGATCGCTGCGTGATTACGACCATCGGCTGCCAGCGCCATTCCGCGGCGCATCAGCACATTAGCCGTCAAGCTCGTTCCGGCAGGCGCGACGTGCTGCACCGATGCCGCGCCAGTACCGCTCACGACCGAACGGACCGCGCCGGGACGCTGGATCTGGTATCGATGACCGAGATCGAACACCGGGCCACCGTTATACGTGAAGTACAACACGTGCCGATGTATCGCGACCAAAATGTGGTTCGACAGAAAGAAATCGGCTCCCAGCACCATGTCAACGTGCAGTCCGTACAGGTGGAAATCGCTCACCCGGATATGCATGTTCGAAACCGTTTCAACCCCACCGATCTGGAACTCCCGCATCGGCTCGAGCCAAGCTCGCTTCCACTGCTTCGAGATGCCGGCTATCCAGCCAGAGGAATTGACGCCGGCGCTCTGCGGCTTTATTCCCACACGCCGCGCGGCACTCAACGCAAGAATGGAGTGCGGTGCGCCGCTGTCGAACAGCACGCGGACAGGTCTACCATCGACCCGGGCATTGCCGATCAAATACGGTCGCGCTGCGCTCAGGGGCTGCAGCTCCACGCGGCCCACCAGCTGACCGGGTGCCCAATAAGCCAATGGCAACCCTTTGCAGTGCGTGGTGGTCACGAAACGCATCAAGCCGTTGCCGAAGTCATATTCGACATTGGCCGCTTGAAGAATCGCCCCACCAATTACGCCAGCGGCGCCGGACGGCAGGTCATTTCCGCCAACGATGAACAATGCGTGGCGGAAAGGCTCATTGAGAAACTCGAACCTCCGCGCAGTCGTGACCACGAGCCTGGTGGAGCCATTGACACCCGCGATCCGCATGCCCTGCACTCGCGTACCGTCCGGGAGACCGAATGCTCGCCGTGTTTGCGGGGAGATCATGCTCCAGTACGCACCGCTATCGATCATGAATTGCGCCGGATGCCCATTGATGCGAGCCGCGACGAGTGGCTCAAGATGCTTCATCGTGATCTGCACGGCTGGCCCCCGTGTGATGTGGCAGCCGGCGCCCAGAGCCACGCCACCCGCGATGAGCCCGGACAGCAGCGTCGCTGAAGATCCGCGATAACGCATGAATCACTCCTGAGTCCATTCGGATGGCACCGTGCAAGAAACAGCGCGCTCAAGACTACGCAGCATTTCATTAATTTTTCCACCGGCTTGCCGCCTCGATCGATCCTGCCGGCAGGAGACCTGCCGATGCTCGCTCCGGGCGCTCGAGAGGTCCGCCTTCGGTTCCCTCGCATCCCATCGGGGCACAACACCTCAGGGGGAGGAGTGCATCACGAGCGCAGGCACCGCTCGCACCCAACGCTCGCACAGCCATAGAGCGCGCAGGCTGCAGATCGCCGGCATGCAATCGGTTCGCATGGTCGCGTGCCGGGCCGGCTGGTCTGCAAAGCTCGGCCTCCTCACCCATTGGCTCGGAATGAGGGGCGGAGTGGTCTTCACGCATTCAGCGCGGCGCCGCTTGAGCAGCAGGCACTCGCCGCATCCCCGACCGTCCATGCGAGAGATACCCGCGCGGGGTGGGACAGTCGCGCCATTCAGCGCACGCGGGACTGTGAGGTGGATCACAATGCGAAAATGCCTCCCTCGTCCCGCTCTGTGCCCGGCACCACATCGGCCGTTAACTGGAGCCAGGACCATGAGGTCTACCGCGCCCGCCAAGGCCCGAACGCCATCGGAACCTGCTCTCTGCTGTGAATACCCCCCCGTCGCACTCGGCACCGTCCACTCACC
>JAKBCE010000219.1 GCA_021808195.1 Pseudomonadota bacterium | reverse complement strand
ACGCGTTACCGGCGCGAGCATGTCGGATTCGTCTTTCAATTCTTCAACCTCCTCCCCAGTCTGACCGCGCTCGAGAACGTCGAACTGGTCACCGAGATCGCTGATCGGCCGCGCAGCGCACTCGAGGTCCTTGACCTGGTGGGTCTTTCCGACCGGCTGCGGCATTTTCCCGCACAGTTGTCCGGCGGCGAACAGCAGCGTGTGGCCATCGCCCGCGCACTCGCCAAGCGCCCGGATGTCCTCTTGTGCGATGAGCCCACCGGTTCGCTTGACTTCCCCACGGGGCGACGCGTGCTGGAAGTTCTCGAACAGGCGAATCGTGAGCTCGGCACGCTGATCGTGGTCATCACGCACAATGTGGCCATCGCGGCCATGGGGACCCGGGTCATCCGGATGAGCAGCGGTCGCGTGAGCGATGTACGCATCAATTACACGCGTGCAACCACACAGGAGGTCTCCTGGTAAGCCGTCTGCATCGGGTGCTCCTGCGCGATCTGTGGCATTTGCGCGGACAGGTGCTCGCCACTGCACTGGTGGTTGGCTGCGGGATTGGCGCGTTTATCACGATGCGTGGTACCTACACCTCGCTCGTGCGAGCCCGAGACCATTATTACGCCACCACACATTTTGCCGATGTCTTCGCCGACCTGCGTCGCGCTCCGCTGTCGCTCACCGAACGCCTGCGGGAGATTCCTGGAGTCTCTTTCGTTCAAACCCGGGTCGTCGAGGACGTCACACTCACGGTTCCCGGTCTCCCGGAACCGGCCATGGGGCGGTTGATCTCATTGCCGTCCTCGTCCCGCGCCGATGATTCGCTGGATCAATTGCAGCTGACCGCGGGACGCTTTCCCCGCGCCGATAGCGATGCAGAAGCAGTGATCAGCGAGACCTTCGCACGGGCCAATGGACTGACGCTCGGGACAAAGATCGGGGCCGTCCTCAATGGGCGGTGGAAGGAACTCAAGGTGGTCGGCTTCGTTCTGTCGCCGGAGTACGTCTATGAGATCGGACCGGCGATGGTTTTCCCCGACAACCGGCGCTTCGGTGTCCTATGGATGAATTCCGATGCGCTGGCCGCGGCGTTTCAGATGAAGGCCGCGTTCAACGACTTGGCGATCAGCGCGGGCTGATCGGCCTCGCAATCCCAGATCATCGACGTCCTGGATCGTGTTCTGGCCCCTTATGGCGGTACGAGTGCTTATGGCCGCCCGGATCAGTCTTCCAATCGGTTTCTCGCCGACGAGCTCGGCGAAATCGAGGTCAACGCGACGTATATTCCCGCGATATTTCTCGCCGTCGCGGTTTTTCTAGTCTATACGCTGCGCGCCCGCCTGATCACGCTCCAACGCGGTCAGATCGGCTTACTGAAGTCGTTCGGATTCTCCGACTGGCGTATCGGGATGCATTACATCGAATTCGCGCTCCTCATCGTGCTTTGCGGCCTTCTGATCGGAATCGCGGCAGGCGTGTACTTCGGCGCTTCGTTGCTCGGCGTTTACCGCCAGTACTTTCACTTCCCGGTACTCGCGTACCGCCTCGATCCCAAGATCATCGTTGCGGCCGCATCGGCAGCCGCAGGGGCCGCACTGCTGGGAGCACTCGGTGCGGCGAGCCGCACGGCGTCGCTGAGTCCCGCTGATGCCATGCGCCCCGAATCGCCGCGCGACTTCCGGCCCAGTCTCCTGGACTCACTGGGTGTCACAGGCTGGCTGAGCCCGGTCGGCAAGAGCATACTGCGCAATCTGGCACGCCGTCCCTGGCGCGCCGCACTGTCGACGCTCGGAATCGCGATGGCAGTCGCCACGGTGATCGTCGGTCGCTTCATTTTCGACGCGGTAGATCATCTGATGGCGATCCATTTCGATGCGGCCGAGCGGCAGGACATCACCGTGATCTTCCAGGATCCACGCTCCCGCCGATCCCTCGCGAGTCTGCGCGCAATGCCCGGGGTACTCACCGCAGAGCCGTTCCGCATCCTGCCGGTCAAGCTACGCGTCGGCGCACGCAGCAAGACCGTGACCCTGATCAGCGTGGCGCCAACGACACAGCTGTTTCAGCTCGTCGATGCCAACGGCAGTCGGATCGATCTACCCCCCAAAGGCATCGTCCTTACCGGCAAGCTGGCCAGAATTCTGGCTGCCCATCCCGGGGACACCATCGAAGTCGAACAGCTCGATGGCCACCGGCGTGATTTCCGGGCGCGGATGGTCCGTGTCTCTGATGAGCCGCTCGGCATCACTGCTTATATGGACGGCTCGGCACTTGCCGCCGTACTTGGGGAGGATGCCGCGGTGTCTGGCGCGCGCTTGAGAATCGATACGGCATACGCACCCGAACTCTACGCGACCCTCAAGCGAACCCCGGCCGTTGCGGGCGTAACCATTCGATCCGCCACCGTCCAGTCGATACGGCAGATCATGAATCGAAGCTTCATCATCATGACCTGGGTCATGACGGGGTTCGGCGTCGTGCTCGTCGTCGGCGTCGTCTACAACAGTGCCCGGATTGCGCTCTCGGAGCGCGGCGCTGAACTGGCCAGTCTGCGCATTCTCGGCTTCACCCGCAGCGAAGTCACTCAGCTGCTGCTCGGAGAACAGGGATTGATCGTACTTGCGGCGATTCCGCTCGGAGGCGCGCTCGGCGCCCTGCTCTGCCGGATGCTGGTACCCGTATTCGATCGGGAACTGTTCCGCCTGCCGTTCGTCTTCACCCGCTCGACGGTCGCATTCGCCGCCCTGATCACACTCGGTGCCGCACTCGTCTCCGCCGTCCTAGTGACCGTGCGCATCGCGGGTCTCGATCTGATTGCCGTACTGAAGTCCAGGGAGTAAGCCTTGAAACCTCCGCGCAAGCCGCTGCTCGTCGCCACCGTGCTCATGGCGGCTCTTGCCACCGGGATTCTGGCGTTGCGCAAGAAGCCCCTCGACGTGGAAGTCGGGCCCGTGCGCATCGCCCCCCTCGAAGTTTCCGTACAGGATCTTGCGGAAACCCGTTCACACGACCGGTATGTCGTTGCAACACCGGTCGCGGGCCGGCTGCTGCGCGTGCTGCTGCGCGACGGCGATCCGGTCACGGCCGGTGAGCCCGTCGCCACTCTGGCGCCGCTGCCGCTCACCGCCCGGGAGCGGGAAGAAGCCGTTTCTGGGGTGCAGGCCGCCGCTGCGAGCGAGCGCAGCGCGCAGGCACAGCTCAGCTGCGCGCAACAAGAGCTGTCCCAGGCGCGTCGTGATCTGGCGCGACTTCAATCGGTCGCCCCGCAGGGGCTGGCGCCCATCCAGACGCTGGAACATGCCCGCACGAGCGTCGCGAGCCGGCAGATGGAGGTCGCGGCGGCTCGACACCGCGTGATCGGCGCCCAAGCGCAGTTGCGTGGCGCCCAGGCCGCCCTCGTGGCGATCCAATCGCTCGGGGCGGGAAATACCGGCACGCTCACCGTCCGGGCACCCGCGTCCGGTCACGTGTTGCGCGTGCTCGAGCCCAGCGAACGCGTGATCCTCTCCGGAACACCCGTGATGACCATCGGCGATCTGGCGCACCTCGAGGTCGTCATGGAGATGCTATCGACGCAAGCGGTGCGGGTGTCGGCGGGAATGCCCGCTGAAATCCTGGATTGGGGTGGTGATCACCCGCTCCGTGCCCGGGTCCGCCGCGTCGAGCCGTATGCTTTCACCAAAATCTCGGCACTCGGCGTAGAGGAGAAACGCACCAACGTCATCCTGGATTTTCTTGACCCGCCGGGGCCACTCGGCGATGGTTACCGGGTCGAGGCTCGGATCATGCTGTGGCGCGGCGCGCACGTCCTTCAGGCCCCGCTGTCGGCCATCTTCCGCTGTGCCGCGGGTTGGTGCACGTACGTGCTCGAACACAGCCACGCCCGCCTCACCGCAATCACAATCGGTCAACACAACGAAGACGCCGTCGAGCTTCTCTCCGGAGTGTCAGCGGGCGAACAGCTGATCATTCACCCGCCGAATGAGCTGCAGCCGGGCGATCGGGTGACCGTGAAGCGCTAGGCGCCCTGCAGTCCGTATCCACTGCCGGACGCCTAGCCGTCACGTCAGTCAGCCCGGTGGGAATTTCACCAGGATGGCATCGACGGCGTCTCGAATCGCAGCCGCAGAATTTTCGATGTCTTTCTGCGAGAGCGGCTTCTTTGCCCAACCATGCCAGACCGGCCGATGCGTCTTCCCGTCGAAGACGTCGATCGCGAGCGTACCCTCACGATAGCGCGTCACATCCACACCGGTTCCCCAGTAGGTGTATCCCCACC
>JAKBCE010000218.1 GCA_021808195.1 Pseudomonadota bacterium | reverse complement strand
GTCTTCGGCAAGCTGATCCCGGTGCACGCCACTACAACTCGTGTAAGAACATCCGGGCCGAGGGGTTGCGGCAGCTCGCTGCAGCCTGCTCGGTCCCTACCGGCAAGGGGCCGGGAAGTGACGCACGGGGAGTGGCCTGCGCGGCGGAGCGCACACGGCGGGTGACCGTCGAGTGCGCTCAGCGCCGCCCCACGCTGAACCGTGAACTCGCCGAACGGCCCGCCAGGGCCAAGAGCGCTTGAGGGCTGTCAGGAACAGCCCGATGAGCGCTCAGGGCGGGACTCTGAGATAACGGCCAGGGCCACATCTAGCCGGCGCAAGGTCATGCGGCACGGTATGCCGCTCGCAGATTCGGTGAATCTGGCTGTTCAGCTGAGGATCTCGGAACAAAATACGACCGGCGTCACAATGCGGGCGTGGCCGACCGTACCGCGGCGCAGCATTCCGGCGCGTCGGTCGCCGGTGACCAGGTAATCCGCTTGACCGTCCAACGCCATAGCGAGGAGGAACTCATCGTCCGGGTCATTCAGCGCGATGCCCGCCGGCAAAGGTAACAGCCGCTGCAGTACGACGGCATGCTGCAGGTGATTCACCATCGTGCCCATGCGGTGGGCGGGCAACATGCTCTTCAGCTTTGGATAGCGGCTTGCACGGCGCAGCTCATCGAGTTGCACCGCTGCAGTCACCAGTTTGAATCTGCCATCGCGCCAGGCGCGATAAATTGTCTCGGGAGCGCCGTGTGGCGATATCAACGTGCTCAGGAGCACGTTGGTATCGAGAACGACGCGCATTATTTTTCACGCGCCCAATGGATGGCCTCGTCGATCAGGTCGTTTACCTGCGTTTCCGTCATGCTGGCGGTGGCCGATTTGGCCTGCTCCACGGCTCGCTCGAAGAGGTAGGCGCGGACCGCCTCCTCAATGAAACGGGACAGGTCGCCCTTGCGGCCCCCGCCTTGTGCAGCGAGAAACATCCGCACGGACTGATCCGTGTCGGGCGATACGGCGATATTCCAGCGGACGGAAGTCATAGGGGACTCGACACATCGGTGTATAAGTGTTTATACACCGATAATGTGGTGCGGACAAATCCGTCCAGCGGGCGGCCGATACAGATCCGTCGTCACATCTCAAACGGGACGGCCGAGCAGGACACGCTCGGCCTTGGCCTTCCGGTAGCGCGGAGCGGGGATTTCAATCGTCACTTTCATGCATGGCGGCGTACCTGTGATCCTGTAAGAAAGACAGGCAGAGGGTCCGTCGACGGAACGTTCCGAAGTCAATGGAGCGCTGCGCGGTCCGTCATCCGTCATGAAATCGGGTCTGATCCCAGCAAAATGCAAGGGAATCCCCCAGGATCAGCGGTATCTTTGTACGTCAATCGGAAGGCGGCTGAGGCATTCCGCCGGGAGTGAGCGGTTCAGGCCGAGCAGCAGATCTCACGGGCGGGGAGGCAGGCGTGATCGACGGGCAGACTCCAGTGCAATGGGCCGGAAAACTCGGCCTCGGGCTCGGCATGGCGATCTTCCTCGGACTGGCCTTCGAGGGCCTGTACAAGCAGGAGCCGCGCACCAGCCCCGGCGGGATCCGCACCTTCCCCATGCTCGCGATCGTGGGGGCGCTGCTGTACCTGCTCGATCCGCATACCCTGATGCTCTACGCGGTCGGCCTCGGTGCGCTGGCTCTGTGGCTGTACGCCCATCTGCGCACCGCCGGAGCCGCCGAGACCCAGCGCCCGACGCTCATCGTGCCGGCGGCGAACCTGCTGGCGTACCTCTTCGGTCCGGTCGCGCTCACCCAGCCCTCCTGGCTCGTCGTGTCGGTGGCCGTGGTGGCGGTGCTCCTGATCGAGGGGCGCGAGACGCTACACCGGGCAGTGCGTCAGCTCGCCCGCGAGGAGATCTACACGCTCGGCAAATTCCTCATCCTGGTCGGCATCATCCTGCCCCTGGTGCCGGACCGGCCGGTCGTTGCGGCCACCCCGATCACGCCGTTCGAGGTCTGGCTGGCGCTGGTGGCGGTCTCGAGCCTGTCCTATCTCAGTTACCTGCTGCAGCGCTATCTGCCGCACCGCGGCACGCTGGTGCCGGCGATTCTCGGCGGGGCGTACTCCTCAACGGCGACCACCGTGGCCCTGGCGCGCGAGCAGAAGGCGGCCGGCGCTGCTCGACCGGAGCTCACCGTCGGGATCATCGTCGCCACGGCCGTGATGTATCTGCGCATCGATCTGGTCGTCGCGCTGTTCAACCGGCCCGTGGCGTGGATCCTGCTGCCGAGAGTGCTCGTGCTCGCGGCGATCGCCGGGGCGATCGCCCTCGTGCAGTGGTGGCGCCGCGGCCCCGAACCGGCCGCCGCCGCCAGCACGCTGCCGACGATGAACCCGTTGCAGCTCCCCGCCGCGGTGACCTTCGCCGCCCTGTTCATCGTGGTCGCGCTCGCCTCGAGCTGGGTGCGCAGCCACTTCGGCAGTCCCGGGATCTATGCCCTCGGCGGCATCGCGGGCGTGTCGGACATCAACCCCTTCGTCCTCAGTCTCGCGCAGGGCAGCGTCGCCGGCATGCCCGCGGCCGGGATCGGCGCGGCGATCCTCATTGCGGCCGCTTCGAACAACATCATGAACGGGCTGTATGCGCTCGCCTTCGGCGGCGTGCGCCCCTGCCTGCGCGCCTCGCTCGCGCTGTTTGCGACCGCGGCGGCGGGACTGGTGCTCGCATTTCTGACGCTGCCGCACTGAGGCGCGCAGCGCGGGAAGACTCGCAGACTCAGGGACTGCTCTGGCGGTCGGAGGGCTTCAGCGCCGGGTGGGGCAGAAACGGATGCAGCAACTGCTCGCCGAGGGTCACCGGCATGGGCGTGTCGATGCCGTAGCGCTCCGGCCACTGCGCGGGCCGCACGTACGTGCCGAAGAGGTGATCGACCAGCGGCACCATGGCGGCGTAGTTGCGGTCGCGCAGCGCATCCTGGGTGTGATGCCAGCGGTGGAAGAACGGGGTCGCGATCACGTGCTCGAGCGGACCGAAGCGCCAGCGCAGGTTCGCGTGCACGAAGAAGCCCCACAGCGTACCCAACACCAGCACCAGCGCTGGAATCCCCGCTCCGGAGGCGAGCCCGAGGGCGACCACCGGCACGAAGCCGCACAGGCGCGTGAACACCATGTCGACGGGGTGGGCGCGGGTGTTGGTGAGGAAGTCGATGTCGGCCGGGCTGTGGTGGATCGAATGGAACCGCCACAGCAGGGGGATCTGGTGGCTCAAGCGATGGCCCCAGTAGAAGCCGACCTCGGCGATCAGCACCGAGAGCGCAAGGCGGGCGGCAAAGGGCAGGGTGGCGACCCGCCAGAGGATGCCTTGTGGCATCAGCCGATACAGCGCCCCGCCGATGAGCATCAGCGGCACGCCGAGCAGAAAGCCGAGGGAAAGGGAGTTCAGGGCGTAGTAGCCGAGGTCGGTCACGAACTGCGGCCGCAGCACGGACTGGCGCCGCACGGCCATCAGCCGCTCGAGCGGGACGAACAGAGCACAGAGTAGCGCGAGCCAGACGGCGAGGTGAAACGATTGGGTCAGCAGCGCGCTCATCGGGGTCGATCATCGACTCCGATCGCCCGGACCGCAACGGTCCGGGCGATCGGATGTGCGCTCGATCAGATCAGATCAGGCGCGATCGCGCTGTGCGCGGCGGCGCTGAATCAGCGCGAAGCCGAGCGCGAGCAGACCGCCACCGAGCAGCGCCAGGGCGCCCGGCTCCGGGGCCTGCACCAGCGAGACGTTGGTGAGCAGGGCCATCGGCGGGAGGCTCGAGGGCGTGCCGACCGAGAGGAAGTTCAGCCACTCGCTGCTCGAGCTGGCGGTGAAGGTCAGCGTATCGCTCTTCCAGCCCGTGAACCCTTCGCTCGCATTGCTCAACGCGCAGGTGACCTGCCAGCTGCCGTTCCAACCGCAGCCCATCCCGCCATTGGCGGGGTTGACCGGGCTGCCGTAGTTGTAGTTCAGGTTGTTCATCAGGCCCGAGCTGAGGCTCACGGCCAGCATGTCGGTGGTC
This sequence comes from Pseudomonadota bacterium, assembly GCA_021808195.1. The sequence continues at coordinate 250 of JAKBCE010000218.1, read as the reverse complement.
GCACCCTGACGGCTCGCCATCTGGGCGCCCGCCCAGTTGAACGACACCGAATAGTTCTCGCCGACCGTCAAACCGGTGACCAGCTGCGAGATGCTCGAGGCGACGCCATTGCTGCTGTCACCGTCGAGGCCGACGAACGAGGGGCCGCCGCTCGGCGGTGCCGTCGCGGACCACAGGTATTCCTGGTGGGTGTACGTGTACTGGCCGACGGCGTCTTCGGTCGTGGCGGCCGTGGCGCTCGGATACCAGA
>JAKBCE010000019.1 GCA_021808195.1 Pseudomonadota bacterium | reverse complement strand
GAACGACGTAGAGAGAGGAAATCGGAAGAAGACGGCAGAGGCGGTATCGACCGCCCCGAGACTCAGGCGGTTGCCTCAAAAACGCGTGCCAACCCCAGAATCAGGCGGGTCCTGGCCACCGTTCACACAGATTAGCCTTCAAAACACACTAGTGGCCTGTAACAGGCCTTTGTAGACTTTTATACCGGCGTTCATGAGCAACGCCATTCACCTGACGAACGTGGAACGTATGGAATTGGAGCGGCGGGCGGCAAGCAGAACGGGACGCGCGGAAGATGCGCGCCGCGCTCGACTGATCCTGCTGTTGTCCGAGGGCCATACGTGGGATGAAGCCTGCGAGCGGGTGCCGTGCAGCCGTGGGTTTGTGGCCAGCTGGACGAAGCGCTTCGAGGAGCAGCGTCTGGCGGGCCTCTACAGCCGCCAAATCGGGCAGGTAGCCACGGTACTGACCCCGCAGCTTGAGGCACGGATTCTGGACGCGACGCGCACCGGTCCGAAGGACGGCACGACGCACCGGAGCACGCGCCGGTTGGGTGAGCACCTGGGCGTCAGTCACATGATGGTCGCTCGAGTGTGGCGTAAGCACGGTCTGAAGCCGCACCGTCTCGAGCGCTACATGGCCTCGAACGATCCGGACTTCGAAAAAAAAAGGCCGCTGACGTCATCAGGCTGTACCTGAGCCCGCCTGCCCACGCGGCGATCTTCTGCGTGGATGAAAGGACGCACATTCAAGCACTTGACCGGAAAGACCCAGTGCTGCCGCTCTCTCCGGGGCGCCTCGAGCGGCACGGCTTTGAGTACTACCGCCACGGCACGCTCTCCTTGTACGCCGGCTTCAACACCTAGACCGGTGAGGTGCTGGGCAAAACCGCCGCGCGCCATACCTCGGCCGAGTTCGTGGCCTTTCTCACTGACATCGTGCTGAACCAACCGCGTGGCCAAGAGATTCACGTGATCGCGGACAATCTCTCTTCGCACAAGACTGACCAGGTCAAGGCGTTCCTGGCCGAGCATCCGAACGTGCAGCTGCACTTCACTCCGACCTATTCCTCCTGGCTCAATCAGGTGGAGCTGTGGTTCGGCAGGATCGAGCGCGACGTGATCGCCTGCGGCGTGTTCACCTCGGTCGCCGATCTGAGGAAAAAACTCATGCGCTACATCCGCAACTACAACAAGGCCCCGCGCACCGTGACGTGGAAGTACTCCGACACCAGCAAGCGTCTCGGTACACATTCAGCTGTTACAGGCCAATGGCGGCCCTCCCCGAGCACCCACCTCACAGTGCGTCAGCAGCCGGAGCAACCGCACGCAGTTCACCGGCTGAAATCGACCCCAAGCAGAAGCCACGAACTTCCGGTATCACATATCCGCCAATCATCGGCTTATTGGCCGTATTCACTGAGTGTCCTGATCGCAACGACCGTCCCGTTTACGAACCGAATTCTCATCATGAGCTTGTTTGGACCTCTGTTGTACGTCCACGTTTCGACCGGGACCTCAGTTCCGACCGAATGCGATTGGCCGCCTACCCGTATGGAATTTGTGCTGCCCTGAAGAGCGCTCTGCGCCACAGTCGGGCGACCACAATACGCTCTCACGGCCGCAATGGAATCACCGGCCGTAATGAGCATGTTGCCGCAACGCATGGTATCGCCCCACGCGTATTGGGTGGCAATAGCACCTAGAACAGGGAGCAGACAGACGATCAATGTCTTATAGCGGATCACGGAATTCTCCTCTCGGCATCGATATGCATGTCACAGCGCATCCTGGCTTGAGCCAACGCCAAGCTCGCCGTTAGGGCGTCTAAATCGTCTGCCAAGTTCATCATGCGTTCGCGATCGCCGCAATGGCAATTGAGCAAAACCGCAACCAGCCGGCCGCCGGACCGCGCCCGGCACACCCACGGGGGCAGATTCTGGCCGACCGTCTCCTCGAAAGACATTTCTGGCCGCGGGTGGCCGCCTCTAGCCGAATCATGTGCCAGCAAATCCGCACAACGCCGCAGCGCCAGCACCAGAAGACGCTCGGTGTCACTCTGCAGTTACCCGCATCGCTTCATGCAGAACGTTCGCGGCAATTCCGCACCGCTTCCGCTCTGCTGAGAGCTGCCGCGCCATGTTCCAGTCCAACTTCGGTTCATCGCGGCGCAGCCCGTGACTGATGCAGCTCTTGAGCCGCATCTGGCAAGCCAATGAGCCGCGCGTACGGGCAATGAGCTTGAGTTATTCGACCACCTCGGCGGGCATGCTGATCGCACTGGTTGTGCTCGGCCGAGCATTCTTCAGCCGCTTCCTAAGCTGTTCATTGATCATAGAGGGCGTCCTCGATCGGCGAGGTACACCAAGCTGAAACGATCCGAATGAACTCACCGTCGCACTCCATGTGCACGATCGTCAGCAATTGACCAGCGGCAATGACGCAATCGCTGACTCTATTTGTTCCTCATTCCGTGTCGCGTCCTGCAGGACAAAGAGTGCGTCATTGGAGACCGCCACGACTTACTCAAATGGGATACTGTGTTTGCGCTGGTTATCCGTGACCTTTGGGCTGGTTGCAGCGAAAGATAGTGCCGGCATGCTCGGGAAGGCAGTCCATAAATTGCACTGCACTACTAAGTATTTGGCCCAGTCAGATCCGCGCTGCGGAGTGATCAGCGTTCCTCCATCGCAGCGGGCGCGCCCAGAGATACTCCCGACGTGCGCTCACGTGGACTGCAGCTATTTCTGGGCATGAGCGCGAGTCGTGGTCGGGATGATCTGGTAAACGCCACTATCCTCAAGGACTTCCGCGCAAGATTCGACTCCGATCTTGCGCCGACCCAGCAATTGACACCCGAGTGAAGCGAGCCAGGCACCGCACGGGCGGGTGAGCACTCAATCCTTGCCCGGCCTGAACGCTGTGTCGCCAGTACGGAGCATCAGCCGGTAAACGCCTATTGACATATGGTTTCCGTGGAAACTATATTTGCGTCCATGAAGCGCATGTCGAGAAATCTCCAGGAAGACCATTGCGCTGCCGATCCGCCGACTTCGGCATTGGAAGTTCATCTCGGATACTGGCTGCGGCTCGTATCCAACGAAGTCTCGCGCGTCTTCGAGCGAGAGCTGCAGAAGCGAGACATTTCAGTTGCCGAGTGGGCGGCAATAAATCTGCTCGCAGCGGGAACCGGCCTTACGCCCGCAAAGCTTGCGGCAGCAATGGGAATGACTCGCGGAGCCATCTCAAAAGTCCTGGGCAAGCTCGAGGCGAAGAAGCTCGTCTCCCGTGCGGTCAGCCCGCTGGACAACCGCGTTCAGCTGCTCACCCTGACCAAACAGAGCAGACGTATTTTGCCACGACTGGGCCACATTGCCGATGGTAACGATAGACACTTCTTTGCCGCGCTCAACCTTGATGAGAAAGCCGCGCTGCGCAATTTGCTGCAAAAGGTAGCGGCAGCTCACCAAATGAGCCGCGTTCCAGTGGAATGACAATTAAGGCGCCGACCGGAGAGTTTCCATGAGCCAAGCGATCACGAACCTGCAAACCGCACAGGAGCGCGCGATGGCTACTCGCCCCAAAGTGGGCGGCTTCCCCTATTTGGCCGAAGCGCTCCGGCGCGCCGGAGTGATGCGCAACATATGGTTCCTGCCGGCGTGCCAAAGCCTGTATCTCACAGAGGCGGGTCCGGTGGTATTGCAGGGCCAACCATTATTGAGCGGCGCCGCTGATGTGCCGACGTTTAACCAACAGGCGCTGATAGCAGCATTGCGTACCGACCAAGCAGGCACGAGCACCTTCCCTGAGTTTCTCAGCGCCGCCTGGCAGGCAGGCGTCGTTCGCTATGAAGTCAACCTGATTCAGCGCACTGTGACTTATTTCGGTTGTAACGACGATGAATACACCGAGCGCTACCCGGTTGTGGAAATCTCCTGACGAATTCTCACTTGCTTAGCTCATCTACCAGATGCCTCCGAGCGCCACCGTAATCGCCTCACCATTGATGCCCCCGGCCGCGTCACTGCACAGGAAGGCGATCACCTCGGCAACCTCGCGCGGTTCGAGAACGCGATTCTGTGGATAGATCGCTGCGCGCTCGCGCCAAACCTGATCGACGCTGACGCCGCGGCGCTCGGCCTCGGTCTTCGCCGAACGTTCAGCCATGTCAGTTCGCACCCAGCCGGGCAGCACTGCGTTCGAGGTCACGCCGAATGGACCGGCATCCTGGGCGATCGCCCGCGCGAGGCCGATAACGCCGTGCTTCGAAGCAGAGTAAGCGCTGCCCGAGCGCTCAGCCTTCTCACCGGCAGTCGAGCTGGTAAACACCAGGCGACCGTAGCCGCGCTGAGTCATCCCGCCGACGGTAAGTCGCGCAAGTTCGAACGGACCGTCAAGATTAATGCGCATGGTTTCGCGCCATACTGCTGGATCTTGTTCCCAAATGAGCCGTTCATGTGCAGACCCGATCCCGTGATTGACGACCAACAGATCAATCGGGCCAAGCCGCCGCTCGGTCTCGCAGACTGCCTGCGCACAACCCTCTGAAGTGCCGAGATCGGCGGCAACGTAATCGAGCCCAACCGATGACAGTTCGGATGCGCTGCGCGCAACGACCATGACCCGGGCGCCCGCTATAGCCAGTAGTCTGGCGACCTCTCGACCGATTCCCCGTCCGCCGCCGGTCACCAGTGCCACACGTCCCTTCATCGAATCAGCTCCGGTGTTGAAAGCTCGGCATCCTCCCACGTTGCCGCGCCGCGGACAATCATCGCCCGAGACTGACTGGAATCACTAGCCCGCGTGCCGTCGTGAAGCGCCATCGGCCAGGGCTTTTGCCGCACGGCCTTGGTTTTCTGCGCTCACGTTTGCCGAGCCGAGCAAGCACGCAGTGACGACGATACTGGTCTGCCGGTCCTGCCATGGAAAACGCGGGGGGAGCTGCTTTGGCGGCATTTGCGAGGTGCAGCTGATATCCCGGTCAGCTATCTTCGGCATTGCGCCCCATCCGCCCCCGGACCACCGGGCCGATGACTGGAACGGCGCACGGCGCGAGACTGCCACGCGTCAGGACCGGACCCTGCTCCATCGGGGCGGGCACGCGGCCGGGTGACTGGCTGGCGCACCCCACCCACCGACAGGAGCATTCCGCAGCCCTATCCCGGCCTTACGCGCCCGCAGGCACGTCGGTGAACATAAAGCCAGATAAACCGTACGGGCACGGCGTCAAGTAGCTGCGGTTGGCAGCGATCCCAGTAACCGGATCCGTGGGAGCGGCGTGCAGTGAGCGCCAAATGGCACCGGATTGCCTTCCCATGAGCGGAATCGGTATGGTACGGATTGGATCCCCCGCGCACCTATCCAGGACCGGGCACGGTGCGGTGCGCAGCCCGGCCTAGGCAGCCGGGTGCATGCCGCTGAGGTGTACTGCCTTAAAATCGGCGATCCCATACCGCGTCGTGCGCGGAAAGCGTGGCACCGGTGCCAAATCCGGTGCATCGTCCTCGAGCCGAGTGTCCCGTGGCCGATAGCGGCGGTAACGGGAACCTTGGCGCGCGGCCCCCGTCGATGAATGTGACCGACCGCACGACTCGGCCCGGCCCGGAAGCCCGCGCACGCAGTGGTGAGCGAAAACGTGAAATTCAGTGCCTCTCGTCATGGACCGCAGCCGTAAGTTCGCTGAGATCATGAGCGGTCCTTACCCTAGATGGCCTCAGGTGGTGCGTGCCGGCGCGCTAGCGCTCGCCGTGGGCGGCTGGCTCCTCGGCGCAGTGGCATACGCCAGCTGCTTCGCGATACGCGAGCCGGCGTTCACGGCGCTCTATCCGCTCATCGCACAGGATCCCTCGCGCGCGCTGACCGCGGCCAAGGCCCGCATCGCCGCGCTGCCCGCCAATGCGAGTTCGCAAGAGCCGCGCACGGTCGCAGCGCTGTACGCCATCCAGGCGGACGCCTACGAGGCCCTCACGCTGACTCATGCGCAACGCACAGCCGCCCGCACGGGCCTGAAGCTGCTGCACGGGCCGACGGACCCGCTGCGACTGGAATTGCTCGCCAATTACGCGAGCAGCTTCGCCTCACCCGCTTCGATCGCCCGCGCCATAGTCCAAATCAGGCAGGCTCGCGCACGGCTACGGTCCGGCTCGCGCAGCGACATCTGCCTCGAGACCACCGAGGGCATACTCGATATGCTGCGCGACCGCTCGGATCTGGCAATTCGGGAACTGACGCAAGCCTACATGCAAGGTCAGGCCCAGCAACTGTTGGACGCCCGGGTTGAGGCGGGCGAGGGACTCGCCATCGTGCTGCGCAGCATGGGCGATGACCACGAAGCTCTGGCCTTTGCCCGGCAGAAAATCCAGTGGGATCAGACGCACCACGCCAGCGAGGATCTGTCCCAGGACATCTACATCAAAGGGGAGATCCTCAGGACGATGGGGCGCTACCATCGGGCCATTGCCGCGTTCCGTCAGACACGCGCCCTTAGCGCCACACTCGGCGACCATCAGGGCGTGGCCTACGCGGACCTGCGCATCTGTGAGGCCGAAATCGGCCTCAAACAGTTTGCCGCAGCACGTCGGGACTGCGAACGGGCCGCGCCGGTGCTCACCGCCGGACGCGTGGTGGGCATGATCAAGGAAACGCAGGCGCAGCTGGCGCGGATCGACCTCGCCGAAGGACACCCGGCCCTCGCTGTCAAGACCCTCAATCGGGTACTTGCCGATCGCGGCGCGGACATGGTCGCCTACACTGTCGCGCCGGCGTATCTGGCCCGCGCCGAAGCTAATGCGGCACTGCAACACTACACGGATGCGTACCGTGACCTCAGTACCTATCTGCACCTGTACAAAGCACTGAATCGGGCCAATCGCACCCGGCTTCGCGAGGCGCTCGAGGTGCGCTTTCGCGCCAAGCAGGAATTCGAGCGCAACGCGGTGCTGCGGCACAAACTGCAGCTCGCATCGAACAAGGCCATCAAGCAGCGACAGCTGTTGCACTGGATGGAAGCGGCTGGCATCGCCGGTGGCCTCGCGATCGCGCTGCTCTCCTACATCTTGATTGCCGACCGGCGCCACCGCCGCCAGCTCGTGGTGCTCGCCAACGAGGATCCGCTCACCGGCATGCCGAACCGGGGTCACACCGCACAATTGGCCGCCACGGCACTCGAGTCCGCTGTTGCGAATGGTCGTCCGCTGACCGTTGCGTTGATCGATTTCGACTTTTTCAAGGCGATCAATGACCGCTGCGGACATGCCGCCGGCGATCACGTACTCAAGCAGTTTGCACGTCTCTCGCGCGGCGCGCTGCGCACTGGGGACATTCTCGGCCGCTGGGGCGGGGAAGAGTTCCTGCTCGTGCTACCGGATGCGCCCCTCGATGCGGCGCTCGCCACGATCGAGCGCCTACGTCTGCTTGCACTCGGCATCCAGATCCCCTGCCCCACACCGCAATCCGGCCTGCCGCGGGTCACCTTCAGTGCCGGGCTGGCAACGACGGCCGAGGGAGCGCTCACACTCGATGAGATCGTGGCCCGCGCCGATACCGCCCTCTACGAGGCCAAGGATGCCGGGCGCGACGCAGTACGCATCAGCCGGGCACGCGCCGAGAGCACCGCCGCACCACGACGGGCCTGAGCCCCCAACGGGCCGGCACTGCGGATGGGCCGCAAGGTCGACAAGCGTCCGCCACCACCGTATGCTGGCTGCTGCTTCCTTGCGTTCAAGCTGCGCGCGTTGTCCCTGCCATTGCCCAACACAATGAATTTCTGCAGCCAATGCGGCGCACGGCTGACGATCCGTGTGCCACCTGGCGATCACCTGCCTCGCTACGTCTGCGACGCGTGCGGCACCATTCACTATCAGAATCCCCGCCTGATCGTCGGCTGCGTTCCAGAGCACGATGGCAGGATTCTCCTGTGCCGCCGGGCGATCGAGCCACGCCGCGGCTTCTGGACGGTTCCGGCCGGATTCATGGAAAACGGCGAAACGCTGCAACAGGCGGCGGCACGGGAGTCGCGCGAAGAGGCGCTCGTGGAGGTGCAAATCGGCTCCCTGCTGTCGGTCGTGCACGTCCTGCATGCCCACCAGGTGCACGTCTTCTTTCGCGCCACCATGCCGCGCGACGAACACGGCGCCGGGCCCGAGAGCCTGGAGACCGCACTGGTGCTGCCCGAGGATATTCCGTGGCGGGAGCTGGCATTCCCGAGCACCGAATTCAGCCTACGCCGCTACCTCGAAGATCGGGCGGCAGGACGCGACGCACATTACTTCGCCGCCTTGGAGCGGCGTCTCGGCTGAGACCCACCGGGCTGCGGACCTCACTTTGCGGGCCGCGTGCCTGACATGGCACAATTATTCTCGTCGTGGCCGACCCAAGCCCCTCCACCTGAGGCTCCTGTGTGCATTGCGCCTTGCGATGCGCGGGCGGCCGATCCGTTGATCCAGAAGGAATTCCGATGACTTTCGTGGTGACTGAAAACTGCATTAAGTGCAAGTACATGGACTGCGTGGAAGTCTGCCCTGTGGATTGTTTCCACGAGGGACCGAACTTTCTCGTCATCGATCCGGATGAGTGCATCGATTGCACGCTGTGCGAGCCGGAGTGCCCTGCCGAGGCGATCTTCTCCGAAGAGGAACTGCCGACCGGTCAGGAATCCTTCAAGCCACTGAATGCGGAACTGGCTAAGAAGTGGCCCGTCATCACGGAAAAGAAGGACGCTCCCGCGGACGCCAAGGACTGGGACGGCAAACCGGACAAGCTGAAGCTACTCGCCCGCTGACGAACCAGGGTGCCCGCGGGCACCCTCAGGAACGCGGGTGGTGCCGCGAGTGCAGTCCCTTCATGCGCTCGCTCGCGACGTGCGTGTAAATCTGCGTGGTGGACAGATCGCTGTGCCCGAGCAGGATCTGGACCACTCGCAGGTCCGCACCATGATTGAGCAGATGCGTCGCGAAGGCGTGCCTCAGAGTGTGCGGCGACAGGCCCTTGCCGATGCCTGCCTTGCGCGCATAGCGCTTGATGATGTGCCAGAACGCCTGGCGTGTCATGCGATCGCCGCGGCGCGTCGGGAACAGATAATCGGTCTGGCGCTCGAGGAGAATCTCATCGCGCGCCCCGCGCACGAATTCACTCAACCAGCGTACCGCCTCGTCGCCGAGCGGGATCAATCGCTCGCGGTTGCCCTTGCCCAGAACGCGGATGACGCCCTGATTGAGATTGATCTGCTCATAGCGCAGGTTAACCAGCTCAGAAACGCGCAGGCCCGTAGCGTAGAGCACCTCGAGCATGGTGCGGTCGCGATTGCCGAGCGGGTCACGTACCGCCGGGGCCGCCAGCAGCGCCTCGACCTCCTCCTCGGTGAGCGATTTCGGCAGCGAGCGGCCGATCTTCGGCATGGCGATCTGAGCGGTCGGGTCCTCCTGAATCAAGCCCTCACGCATCAGGTAACGGAAAAATCGGCGGAAACTCGACAGCTGCCGGGCGGTCGAACGAGGACGCGCCCCGGCGTGCACCCGCCAGGCGATGAAGTCCTGCAGGTCCACCCGGGAAGTGCTGAGGATCGGCACGTGCCGTTCAGTCAGCCAGCGCGACAACGCGGTGAGATCGGCTCGGTAGGCCGCGAGCGTATTCGCAGACAGGCCACGTTCCATCCACACCGCGTCGAGAAAGCGGTTGACCGCTGGATCGGCGTCTGGATAGGCGGGCTTGGCAATTGCGGCAAAATCGTTCGACAATTTCCGTCTCGCTGCAGATTCCGGTGTTCCCTCCGAGAGGCCTCGGGCCGTCGGTAGGAAAGGCCGGCGTCAGGCTGGCAGACGCAGTATGGTGAGCAGTCGCCCTCGAGCGACGTGATCACCGTCACACTCAGATCCTCTTGTTAACGTAATAGAGAACCCGATCACAGTACCCAGCGCACCGATGCGCGGAGGGTTCACCCTACGATGCCACAAAACGCCGTTCCGCCCTCGCGTTCGATGCGCACTCTGGCCTTGCTTCCGCTCAGGCTCGCTTTCGCCTTGTATGCCGCGACGCTGTTCTTGATTATGGGACTGAGCGCACTACTCGCGGCCTCGGCGCTGCCTGGCCTCGCGCGTCGCCGCTCCGCCGCTCGCCGCATGGCGCGTGTCCTGCTGACCTGCGTCGGAATGCGCCCCGTCGTACGGGGCCTGGAACATCTGCCACCGGGCCAATGCGTCATCGTCGCCAATCACGCCAGTTACCTGGACGGCCCTGTATTCACCGCCGCGCTTCCGGCACGGTTCGGCTTCGTGATCAAGCGCGAAATGGCAAAAGTACCGCTCGCGGGCGCGTTTCTGCGACGCATCGGCTCGCAATTCGTCGAACGCTTCGATCGGCAGCGCGGCGCCGCCGATGCACTGCGAGTGCTGCGTACCGCCAGCAACGGACATTCCTTGGTGTTCTTTCCCGAAGGCACCTTCACGCCAACGCCGGGGCTGTTGAAGTTCCACAGCGGCGCCTTCACCACGGCAGTTCGAGCCGGCTGTCCAGTGGTCCCGGCCGTCGTCCGCGGCACGCGGGCTGCTCTGTCTCCGCGGGGCGACCTGCCCCGACCGGCGCGCATCGAGGTGCACATTCTTCCGCCCCTCGCGCCACCCGACGGCGCCGCGGCCCACGCCGCCGCGGCACTGCGTGAGCAGGCGCGTGCTGCAATTCTCACCGTTCTCGGCGAGCCGGACCTGAGCTCACACGTTGCGCCGGTAGCGGCCGCCGACCTCATACAGGGCGTTGGAGATCTGTCCGAGTGAGCAGCTCTTGACGGTCTGCATCAGTTCTTCGAAGACATTGCCACTGGCAGAGGCGACTGCCTTCAAACGGTTGAGCGCCGCAGCCGAGCGCTCGGTATTGCGCGCCTGAAACGCTCTTACGGCCGCCACCTGTGCCTGCTTTTCTGCCTCGCTCGAACGAATGAGTTCGGCGTGAGCGTGTTCTGCCTCGGCATCCGACTTTGACAGGAATGTGTTTATACCGACGATCGGCAGACTGCCGTCGTGCTTACGGGTCTCGTAGTACAGGGACTCCTCCTGGATCTTGCCCCGCTGATACATCGTTTCCATAGCGCCGAGAACCCCACCGCGCTCGGTCAGGGCATCGAACTCCCGATACACGGCCTCTTCGACCAAGTCAGTCAGGTACTCGATGGCGAAGGAGCCCTGCCAGGGGTTCTGAGTTTTGTTCAACCCGAGTTCGCGATTGATGATCAACTGAATGGCCACGGCCCGGCGCACACTTTCTTCAGTCGGAGTGGTCAGCGCTTCGTCGTAGGCGTTTGTATGCAGACTGTTGCAGTTGTCAAACAGGGCATAGACGGCCTGGAGCGTGGTGCGGATATCATTGAAGGAAATCTCCCGTGCGTGCAGGCTGCGCCCCGACGTCTGGACGTGATATTTCAGCATCTGACTGCGCGGATCGCCGCGATACAGATCGCGCATGGCACGCGCCCAGATGCGGCGGGCCACGCGACCGATCACCGCATACTCCGGATCCATCCCGTTGGAGAAGAAAAACGACAGGTTGGGCGCGAAATCATCGATCTTCATGCCGCGCGCCAGATAGTACTCGACGATCGTAAAGCCGTTAGCCAAGGTGAAGGCAAGCTGTGAAATGGGATTCGCACCCGCCTCGGCGATGTGGTAGCCGGAAATCGACACCGAGTAGAAATTGCGCACCTGCCGGTCGATGAAGTACTGCTGCACGTCGCCCATCATGCGCAGCGCGAACTCGGTGGAGAAGATACAGGTATTCTGCGCCTGATCCTCCTTCAGAATGTCTGCCTGCACCGTGCCGCGTACCGCGCTCAGCGTCTCGGCCTTGATGCGCTCGTACACTTCGGGCTCGAGCAACTGATCGCCAGCCACGCCGAGCAGCGCCAGCCCCGTGCCGTCATGCCCGGCAGGCAGCTCGCCGAGATAACCCGGCGGCGCGAGACCACGCTCGGCGGCCTCGCGGTGCAGCGCCTCAATGCGTCGTTGCGCATCGCTCCAACGACCTTCGGCGCGCAAGTAATGCTCCACGCGCTGATCGATGGCCGTATTGAGGAACATCGCCAGAATCATCGGGGCCGGTCCGTTGATGGTCATCGAGACCGAGGTCGCGGGGTGCGCCAGGTTGAAGCCCGAGTACAACTTCTTCATGTCATCGAGCGTGGCAACTGACACCCCGGAGTTTCCGGTACGCCCATAAATGTCGGGCCGCGTATCCGGATCTTCGCCATATAGCGTCGTCGAATCGAACGCTGTCGACAGGCGGGCCGCACCGTGCCCCTGGGCCAGGTAGTGAAATCGCCGGTTGGTTCGCTCCGGAGCCCCTTCGCCGGCAAACATGCGCGTCGGGTCCTCCTGTTCGCGCCGGTAGGGGTAGACCCCGCCGGTGTAGGGGAAACCGCCGGGCAGATTCTCGCTACGGATGAAGCGCAGCAGTTCGCCCCAATCCTGCAGCTTCGGCACCGCGATCTTCGGCACGCGCTGGTGAGAGAGCGTCTCGGTGTAGTTCTCGCCGGCGACTTCCCGGCCGCGAACCCGATAAGAGTAGGCGTCGGCGCTCGCAGCGCGCACGCGTTCCGGCCAGCCCTGCAACGCCGCAAGACCCTCCGCACCGATATCCGCAAGGGCCTGGTTATAAGCGACACGCAAGTCCCGCAGCGTGCCGTCGCTCGCCTCGCGCAACGCCGTCTCGGGGTACGGCTCGAGCGGTATTGGCAGCGGATCGCGCGCGAGCGCAACGAGCGCGCGGTACAGACCATGAGCCCGGCCTGCCGCCTCGGCCACCCGCTCGATGTCCTCGCGCACCGCACGTCCGTGGCGGGCGATCTCGGCAAGGTAGCGCACCCGCGCCCCCGGGATCAGCGCCTCACGCGGACCGGCGGAGTCCGGGGCGCGATCGCGGGTCTCCCAGCGCGCCGCACCGATGTGTTTCTCGCCAAGCCGGCGACACAGCGCTGCGAACAGCTGATTGACTCCCGTGTCGTTGAAGCGGCTGGCGATGGTCGGGAACACCGGCAACTCGGCATCGGCGAGCGCCTTCGCTTGCGGGTGATTGCGCCGCCACTGCTTGCGCACGTCACGCAGACTGTCCTGCGCCCCGCGCTTGTCGCTTTTGTTGAGCACGACCAGATCAGCGTAATCCAGCATATCGATCTTCTCGAGCTGGCTCGCTGCACCGTACTCGCTGGTCATCACATACAGCGACACGTCAACGAGGTCGACGATCTCGCTGTCGGCCTGGCCGGTACCGGCCGTCTCGACCAGGATCAGATCGAAACCGGCTGCCTGATAGAGCTGGATGACGTCCTTCAGCACCGCAGAGGTCGCCATGTGCTGACGGCGGGTCGCGAGTGAACGCATGAAGATGGAGTCTGCATCGAGGCTGTTCATGCGGATCCGATCGCCGAGCAACGCGCCACCGCTGCGTCGACGCGTCGGGTCCATGGCCACCACGGCAATTTGGCGATCCGGAAACTCTCGGCGGAACCGTGCGAGCAGCTCATCAGTGAGACTCGATTTGCCCGCGCCACCGCTGCCGGTGATGCCGATGACCGGCACACGGTTGGGCGAGCGCTCGATGACGCGGCGCAGTTGCTCGAGCTCAGGCTCGCCAGGCGCCGCATTTTCGAGCAACGTGATCGCACGAGCGAGCTGCGACGGGTCGTGCACGGTGCATGGCCGCGCCTCATAGAGCGGCTTGCGGGCTGCTCGCACGCGCGTAAAGACATCCTCGATCATGCCGTCGAGGCCGAGACGACGGCCGTCCTCCGGCGTATAGATGCGCTCGACGCCATATCGCTCGAGTGCCTCGATCTCCTGCGGCGCGATGGTGCCGCCACCACCGACCACCACCCTGATGTGCGAACAGCCGCGCTCGCGCAACATGTCCACCATGTACGCGAAGTATTCATTGTGGCCGCCCTGATACGAACTCGCCGCAATCGCGTCCGCATCCTCCTGGATCGCCGCGCGCACGATCTCGGCGACACTGCGGTTGTGGCCCAGATGCACCACCTCGGCACCATGCGCCTGCAGCAGGCGACGGATCATATTGATCGCCGCGTCATGGCCATCGAAGAGCGAGGCGGCCGACACGAAGCGCAGCGGCGGATCAAGACGGGTCGGTATAGGCTCGCCGCTCGGGACGGACGCAACGGCACTGGTGTGCTTCGGCAGCATGGCTTGCTCGCTGGGCGCTTGGCGGGCCAAAAGCCTTTACGCGCCGGTAGGATAGTTACCGACGAGTATGATACAGGCGTACCTGAGCGGTCAACGCGCCGCCCGGGACCGCCGCCCCGCAGACGCTCGACATTGCACCGCCTGGAGCGGACGCGCACGCGCCGCGGCGTACGGTTATACTGCACGCGACGGAGCCCTAGCACTCCGCGGACCCCTCCGTGAACCGCTTATGCCCACCAGCCGACGCAAATCTGCGCCCGCACGCGCGCCCCGCACATCGGAATCACCAGCAGCGGCGCAGCGATCACCTTGGCGCGCCAGCCGCGAGCGATTGCGCGACCGGCAGATCAAGCGCGAAGCGGTCATTCGCGCCGCGGCGCATGCATTTAATCGCAAGGGTTATCACAACACCTCGTTGGACGACATCGCCGCAGCGCTCGAGGTAAGCAAGCCCACGGTGTACTACTACGTCACGAACAAGGAGCAATTGCTCTTCGAGTGCTTCGTGACCGGCATCGAGCCGATCCGCACGGCCTTTCGCAAGGTGCGCAAGCTCAAAGCCAATGGCCGCGAGAGACTGAAGGCGGTACTTGGTCATTACGGACAGGCGGTTGCCTCAGAGTTCGGCTGGTGCATGGTGCGCGCCGAGGACCAGGACCTTTCCCCCGCGATGAGTGCGCACATCAAGTCGCTGAAATCGGAGATCGACCAGGGCATCCGGCGCCTGCTGCGCGAAGGGATGCAAGATGGCTCGATCCATCCCTGCGACCCGAAGATGACCGCGTTCGCGCTTGCCGGCGCGCTCAATTGGATCGCGCACTGGTATCGGGAAAACCAGTCCATGACCGGTGCGCAAATCGCCACCGCGTTCATTGCCGTGTTCGAGAACGGACTCAGTCCGCGCGCGCTCGCCGAAGCCGCTCGTCGGCCGGGCGCTGCGCCCGCCGCTTGACTTTTGCACAGAGGACTTTTCATGTCGAAAACCGAAATCGTCATTGCCGCCGCCCAGCGCACCCCACTCGGGGCGTTTCAGGGGGCGCTGAGCCCCCTCACCGCCCCGCAACTCGGCGCATGCGCGCTGAAGAGTGCGATCGAGGCGGCAGGCATCCGCGCCGCCGAGGTAGAGGAGGTGATTCTCGGCTGCGTGCTGCCGGCCGGCCTCGGCCAGGCGCCCGCCCGCCAAGCTGCGATTGCGGCAGGCATACCGCTCGCCACGCCCGCCACCACCGTGAATAAGATGTGCGGCTCGGGCCTGAAGACCGTGATGATGGCCGCCGACCAGATCCGCGCCGGCAGTGCCGCCGTCGTGCTCGCCGGCGGTTTCGAGTCGATGACGCAGGCGCCGTACCTGCTGCCCAAGGCCCGCGGAGGCTACCGCATGGGTCACGGCGAGGTGCTCGATCACATGTTCTACGACGGACTGCAGAGCCCGTTCGATGGCAAGCTCATGGGGTGCTTCGCCGAGGCCACCGCCGCCCGTTACGGCTTCACCCGCGAGCAGCAGGATGCGTTCGCAGCCGAATCGGTGCGCCGTGCACTCGCGGCGCAAGCGCAGGCCTTCAGCGCCGAGATTTCGCCCCTCACGGTCAAGAGCCGCAAGGGTGAGGTTGTGCTGCAGCGCGACGAGACGCCGGGAGCCTGCGATCTGACCAAGATCCCAACTCTGCGGCCGGCATTCGCCAAGGATGGTACGGTGACGGCTGCCAGTTCCTCGTCGATTGCCGACGGCGCTGCCGCGCTGGTGGTCATGAGCGCGCAGGCCGCCGAGTCGCGTGGGGTCAAGCCGCTGGCGCGCATCCTCGCGTACGCCAGCCACGCCCAGGAGCCGGAGTGGTTCACCACAGCTCCGGTGGGCGCAATTCGCAAAGTTCTTGTCGCACTGGGGTGGCAAGCGGACGACGTTGACCTGTATGAAATCAACGAGGCGTTCGCAGCGGTCACGATGGCAGCGATGCACGAATTGCACCTCGATCCTGCTCGCGTCAACGTGAACGGAGGCGCGTGTGCCCTGGGTCACCCGCTCGGCGCCACGGGAGCGCGCATCTTGACGACACTGTTGCACGCGCTGCGCGCCCGTGGCGGCAAACGCGGCATCGCAGCGCTGTGCATCGGCGGCGGCGAGGCGGTGGCGGTGGCAGTGGAAACGATCTGGTAACCTATCGTTATCACAGCAGGGGGATCGATGAAGATTCAAGACGCTCGCGCGGTCATCACCGGCGGCGCCTCGGGGCTCGGGCACGCCACCGCCCGGCACCTGATCGCGCAAGGCGCCCGGTGCGTGCTGCTCGACTTGCAGGAGGACTCGGGGCACGCAGCGGCGGCAGCGCTCGGTCCGCAGGCGCACTTTCTGCGCTGCGACGTCACCCACGAAGCGCAAGTCGAGGCAGTCATGGCCGAAGCCCGGCAACACCTCGGCGGACTGAATCTGCTGGTCAATTGCGCCGGCGTTATCGGCGCCGGCCGGGTCCTCGGTAAGCACGGCCCGATGAGTGGAGAATTCTTCACCAGGGTCGTGCAAGTCAATCTCATCGGTACTTTCCTCTGCGACAAGGCGGCTGCGGCGTTGATGCAGCAGAACGCGCCCAACGAGGATGGCGAGCGCGGCCTGCTGGTGCACACCTCCTCGGTGGCTGCCTTCGAGGGCCAGATCGGCCAGGCGGCTTATGCCGCGACCAAGGCAGCGCTGGCCGGGATGACCCTGCCGATGGCCCGCGAACTCGCCCGCTTCGGCATCCGGTGCATCGCCATCGCACCAGGTATCTTTCTCACGCCCATGGTCGAGTCCATGAGCGCAGAGCTCAAAGCCTCGCTGGCAGCACAGATTCCCTTCCCTCACCGGCTCGGCAAGCCCGAAGAATTCGCGCAGCTCGTTGCCGCAGCGTTCACGATTCCCATGCTCAACGGCGAGACCATCCGTCTCGATGGCGCCGTGCGGATGCAACCACAATGAATACCGACTCCTCCCTCCAAGTTGAACGCGATGTCATGGAATATGACGTCGCGATCGTCGGCGCCGGTCCAGCCGGACTCGCCTGCGCGATCCGGCTGAAGCAGCTCAAGCCTGAGCTTAATATCTGCCTGCTCGAGAAAGCAGCCGCGGTCGGCGCACACGCCCTGTCCGGCGCGGTGATCGAGCCGGGGCCGCTCGATGCGCTGGCGCCGGAGTGGCGCCAGTCGCCCCCGGCGATCTGCGTGCCGGCGACGCAGGACGAGATGTATCTGCTCACGCGCAAGGGCAGAACCCGCCTGCCGCTGCCGCCGCAATTGCACAACAGCGGGAATTTCATCATGTCGCTCGGACTGCTGGCCGCATGGCTCGCGCAGAAGGCGGAGGGCCTGGGAATCGATATCTTCCCCGGCTTTGCCGCAGCTGAGCCGGTACTGGGAGCCGACGGCACTGTGCGCGGCGTGCGCCTTGGCGATGTCGGCCTGGATAAGGCGGGCGAGCCCGGCCCGAACTACACGCCGGGCGCGGAAATCCATGCCACCACGACCATCGTGGCCGAAGGCGCCCGTGGCAGTCTCGCCAAGCAGCTGATCCGGCGCTTCGAGCTCGATGCGGACAGCGCGCCGCAAACCTATGGTCTTGGCATGAAGGAACTGTGGCAGTTACCCGCCGGACGCGTGCAACCCGGTCTGATCCAACACAGCGTCGGCTGGCCGCTCGACAGCGGCACTTACGGCGGCAGCTTCATCTACCACCTGAGCGACGATCGTGCCTATGTGGGCTACGTGGTTGGCCTCGATTATCAGGATCCGCGCTTCTCGCCATTCGAAGCTTTTCAACAGTTCAAGCACCACCCGAGCGTCAAACCGCTGCTCGAGGGTGGAGAGATCCTCGCCGCCGGCGCGCGCACGATCGCCGCGGGTGGCTGGCAGTGCATTCCGCGCCTGGAGATGCCGGGCGCTCTGTTGATCGGCGATGCCGCTGGCGGGGTCAACGTGCCGAAGATCAAGGGCGTGCACCAGGCGATCCGTTCGGGGATGCTCGCCGCCGAACACCTCGCCGAAACCGGCGCGCCGAGCGGCTGGGACGCACGCTGGCGGGCCTCCCCGGGCGGCCAGGAATTGCGCGCGGTGCGCAATTTCAAACCGGGATTCAAGCGCGGCCTGTGGTTCGGCCTGGCTAACGCGGGCCTGGAATCCCTCACCCGCGGCCGCACTCCCTGGACGCTCAGGCACAAGCAGGCCGATCACGAACGCCTGCGTCAGCTCGATGCGTACAACTCCCCGCAGCGCCACTGGGTCGAGCGCACGCTGCCGCCGCGCGACCGGCTCTCATCAGTGTTCTTCGCCGCAACCAATCACGACGAACATCAACCGGCACACCTGAAAGTACGCGACACGAGCATCTGCACCGACCGCTGTACGAGCGAATTCGGCAATCCATGCCAGCGCTTCTGCCCGGCGAGCGTATACGAAATGGTGCAGGACCAGGGCGCATGGCGACTGCAGATCAATGCGGCCAACTGCGTGCACTGCAAGACCTGTGACATCAAGGACCCCTACGGGATCATAGACTGGACGCCGCCCGAAGGCGGCTCCGGACCGAACTATCAGTCGTTGTAGCGCCGCCAATGGAATCGATCTGGCAACCCTCCGCGCAGCGCGTGGCCGCCTCCAATCTCACCCGCTTCATCGGCTGCATCAACGCCAGACTCGGCCTGAGCCTCGAGGGCTACGCGCAGCTCTATGCCTGGTCGATCGCCGAGCCGGCGTTGTTCTGGAGTGAACTCGCACACTTCGCGGCCGTGCGCGCCGACTGGGGCAAGAGCGCCCCGATCGAGCATCCCGAGCGCATGCCGGGCGCGCGCTTCTTCCCCACCGCCACGCTCAACTTCGCCGACAACCTGCTGCGGTTCCGCGACGAGCACCTGGCTGTCGCGTTCAGCAACGAACGCGGTAGCGACCAGCGCCTGACCTACCGACAGCTGTACGATGAGGTGGCGCGGATCGCAGCGGGACTGCGGGACGTCGGAGTCGGCCCGGGCGACCGGGTCGCCGGATACCTGCCGAATCTGCCGCAAACACTGATCGCGATGCTCGCCACGGCGAGCCTCGGGGCCATCTGGTCGTCGTGCTCACCGGATTTTGGGGTACACGGCGTGCTCGATCGCTTCGGCCAGATTGCCCCGAAGGTACTGTTCACGGCCGATGGCTATCTCTACACCGGCAAAACACTCGAGTCGCTGACCACGATCGGTGCGCTCGCCGCACAGATTCCGAGCGTCGAGCGCATCGTGATCATCCCCTACATCAGTGAACGGCCCGCCCTCGAGGGCCTGGGGGCGGCCGCCGCGCGGGCCACGCACTGGCAGGACTTCGGCACCCGTGGCGCGGCACTACGCTGCGTGCCGCTGCCGTTCAATCATCCGCTCTATATCCTATTCTCATCGGGCACGACCGGCGTACCCAAGTGCATCGTGCATGGGGCCGGCGGCACGCTGTTGCAGCACCAGAAGGAGCACCTGCTGCACACCGACATCAAGCGCACCGACCGGGTCTTTTACTACACGACTTGCGGTTGGATGATGTGGAACTGGCTGGCGAGCGTGCTCGCCACCGGCGCAACGCTCATTCTCTACGACGGCAACCCCTTCCATCCCGATCCCGGGGTGCTCTGGCGCCTGGCCGATCGCGAGCGAATCACGGTATTCGGCACCAGCGCGAAGTATCTCTCGGCGCTGGAGAAGAACGGTTACACCCCGGCCCGCGAGGTCGATCTTGGCGCGCTGCGCTGCATTCTCTCGACCGGCTCGCCGTTGCTGCCCGAGGGCTTTGACTTCGTGTACCGCGCGATCAAGTCCGATGTGCATCTGGCCTCGATTTCCGGCGGCACCGACATCGTGTCGTGTTTCGCGCTCGGCTGTCCAACGCTGCCAGTGCACCGCGGCGAACTGCAGTGCCGCGGACTTGGCATGCGGGTGGAGATCTTCGATGATACTGGCCAGTCCGTCCGGGGTGAGCGTGGCGAGTTGGTGTGCACCGCACCGTTTCCCTCCATGCCAGTGGCCTTCTGGAATGATCCGGATGGCAGCAAGTACCACGCTGCCTATTTTGATCGCTTCCCGGGCGTGTGGCATCACGGCGACTATGCCGAACTCACCGCTCACGACGGTATAGTCATCTACGGGCGATCCGATGCGGTACTCAACCCCGGGGGGGTTCGCATCGGCACGGCCGAGATCTACTCGGCAGTCGAGAGTCTGCCCGAGGTTATCGAGTCGATTGCGGTTGGCCAGGAGTGGAACGGCGATGTGCGCGTGATTCTGTTCGTGCGCCTGCAGGCAGGCATCGCGCTCGATAAGGCGCTTAAGGACCGCATCCGCATGACGATCCGCACCAGCACGACGCCACGGCACGTACCGGCGAAGATCATTGCCGTAGCAGACATTCCACGGACCCGCTCCGGCAAACTGACCGAGTTGGCCGTGCGCCACGTGATTCACGGCCAGCCGGTAAAGAACATCGACGCGCTCGCCAACCCCCAGGCGCTGGATCATTTCCGCGACCTGCCGGAGCTTGCCGGCTGAAGCGGTCCACCCGACATGGATGATCCGCCCGCGCACACGCTGCGCGAGATCTACACGCAGACGCTGCACGAGCGCGGCTACCGACCCGATCCGGCGCAGCTCGAAGTGCTGGCCCGACTGGAGGACCTGCGCACACGCCTGCTTGCCGCCAGGGCGGCCGAACAATCGCTCACCCGGCGGGTGCTGCAGCGGTTCACGCACCACCCAGCGCAAGCGCTGCGCGGGGTTTACCTGTGGGGACCGGTCGGACGGGGAAAGACCTGGCTGATGGACCTGTTTTACCATAGCTTGCCGTTTCCCGAGCGCCGCCGCCGGCACTTTCATCGCTTTATGCATGACGTGCACGCGGAACTGAAACGACTCGGCACTCACGACTCGCCGCTCGAAACCGTAGCCGAGCGCATCGCCGCCGATACACGCGTGCTGTGCTTTGATGAGTTGTTCGTCGCCGACATCGCCGATGCAATGATTCTCGGCACGCTGTTCGACGCTTTGTTCCGCCGCGGCGTGACCCTGGTGGCGACTTCCAATACCCCACCGCAAGGGTTGTACCGAGATGGTCTGCAGCGGCAACGCTTCCTGCCGGCAATCGCCTTGCTCGAGCGACACACCGAAGTCGTGTCCGTCGACGGCGGCAGTGACTACCGGCTGCGCCAGCTGACTCAGGCCGGGATCTACCTGCTGACCAACTGGGACGACACCCCGGCGCGGCTCGGTGCGCTGTTCGCCGAGCTGTCGCAGCACGCGCACTGGAGCGGCGACGCTCTGCAGATCAACGAGCGCCGCATTCCAGTAGTGCGCCAGAGCGACAGCGCAGTATGGTTCGATTTCCAGGCGTTGTGCGCCGGGCCGCGCAGTCAGGAGGACTACATCGAGCTCGCGCGTCTCTACGCCGCGGTGGTGGTCTCCACCGTGCCCGAGCTGGATGAGACCCGACACGATGAGACCCGGCGGTTCATCGCCCTGGTCGATGAGCTCTACGATCGCAACGTGAAGCTGGTGGTATCCGCCAGCGCCGCCCCGGCACAACTGTACCGCGGGGAGCGGCTGCGGTTCGAATTCGAGCGCACCGCAAGTCGTTTGATCGAGATGCAGAGCGCCGAGTACCTCGCACGCGAACACCTGCCCTGAGCAGGCAAATCGCTCATCAACGCGTCAGCCAGCCGCGCGATCGCACCGTGGCCAGTGCGTACGGGAAGATCCAGAACAGCGCGAATGAGTAGAAGTACGCGTACAGAACTCCGTAGATGAAATTCATCGACCGTTCGCTGCGCAGATAATAGAGCACATTGAACAACGACACCCCGCCCATCGCGAGCAGCAGCGAGCCGGCGATGCCCGGATCGTGCGCAAGCACCAGCGGCAGCAGGACGAGCCCGGAGTATGAGATCGGGTAGCTGGCGTTGGTGACGAAGCGGTCGAATGAGGCCAGGATGCGCGTCGGCCAGGGTCGCTTCCACACGATCCGCGCAAAGCGCAGTTCCTCCCGGACATACGAGCGATCCCAGCGAAGGAACATCTTGCACAGCTTGTCATAGGCGTGCGGCACGACGGTGTGTACGACCGCAGTGCGCTGATAGAGCGCATCATAACCGCAGTCCAGCAGGAAATTCGTCATCGCCCGATCCTCGCCGAAGGTGCAATGGCTGCCCAGGAAGCGCTGATTGCGCCAGCGCTCGAGGACTCTGCGCACCGCCTCGGTACGCAGCGCCGTGAGCGCCCCCGGACAGCAGTAGACGTTGCGGTACACCGACTCGGCTGCCCGCTGCATGTCGAACGAGAGGATGAATCGCACGTGCAGCATGCGGGGAATGAGCCCGCGCGCCCGATTGTACACCATCACCTTGCCGCCGACCGCGCCTACCCGGGCATCACGAAAGGGACCGGCAATAGCCAGCAACGCGCCGCGCTCGATCACGCTGTCGGAGTCGATGGTGACCAGCACCGAGCCGCGCGCGCGCGCGAAACCGAGCGCGAGCGCCTCGCGCTTGCCCATGTTGCGCTCCTGACGCAATGCGGTAACCAGTCCCGGGTGGCGCTCGGCAGCCTGCAGAATATAACGCCAGGTGTCATCGCGGCTGCCATCGTCGATTACCAAGATCTCCAGCCGCTCGCGCGGGTAGTCGGCGCGCGTCACGGACTCGATCGACTGCAGCACCATGGCTCCTTCGTTGTAGGCAGGAATGATCACGGTGAGCGTCGGTGCTGCGTCATGCGTGGCGGGCGGCGCAGGGCGGTAGGCGATCCACAACACCGTGCGCACGACAGCCAGCACGAATCCCAGCACGATCCAGACGATCGACAGGTAAGCAACCGAGCGGATGCTACCGCGCGCGGCGACCGCGGCGAGCACGCGGGGGGTTATAACCCCAAACTGGTACAGGGCGATCAGCAGCAGGCCGGCGCAGATCAGCGCATAGACGCTGAGCACCCAGGAATTGCCCGGCTCGCCGCGCGGCGCCACGGCGGCCCGACCAGGCATGGCGAACGTCGCTTCGGACTCTGACATGACGCGATCTTCCGCAAGGCAGTGGTGGACCGGCACGCCGCGATCGGCGCCACCGTGTGTCAACAATCCCGCAGACCCGTGTCATAGGATGTTCGCCAAGGGGAAAAAAGCCATTGCCAACTCTACGTATGATGGTCGGCGTCCGAGCGTCGACAGACACTAGACAGCTTGGGCACGCGCTTCGGCTCGGGCCCGCTCGAGCTGCTCGGTGAGGCGCCGCTCAGACACCGTCACAGCAGTACGTAGTTCCTGCGCGAAGAGCGATACGCGCAACTCCTCGATCATCCAGCGCAGCAGCTCGAGCTGCGGGCGCTGCGTCTCACCGTGCTGTGCGCGCAGCAAATCGCGCCACGCGATCACAAACGGCGCAACCCGCGCAGCAAGCTGCGCGTCACGGCGTGCGTCCGCGGGCAGACGGTTCGCACGGCGCAGCGCGGCGCGCAGATAGCGGGGCAAATGCGCAAACCACGGATTGGGGGTGGCGGTAATGAATTGCGGCGGCAGCAGTTCGGCAAGTTGCGCATCGATATCACAGACCGCGGGCCCGGCGCTGCTGCGCAGCGGACCGAGTGCGCTGCGCAGCAGGCGCAACTCAGTACAAACCGCACGCAGCACGTTGATGATGCGCTCACCGGTGGCTTCGAGTTCTGCCCGCCCCTGCTGCAGTCGCTGCTCGAAGGCCGATCGTGTGCGCGGCGCCGGTTGCTCGGCCGCGGCGAAACATTCGGCGAAAATGCGCTGCACGGTCAGCTCGGCAATGGGGTGCTGCAGACCCAATGCGCCGCTCGCGAGCACCAGCTCGCGTTCCTCGGCGACCCTTCTGCTCCAGTAGCGCGTCTGTTGCGGCAGCGCCAGCAGCGCCAGGCGCGTGACTGCGCCGCGCAGCAATACCCCGGCGCTCAGTGCATCGCGCGCCTCGATGGATGTGACGGCCTGGCCGAGATCCTGCAGCGTCGGGTAGATCTGCAGTTGCAGTCCATTGCGTTGCACGAGGCGGGTCTCGGGCAGATCGCCAAAGTCCCACTGCCGATGCGTACTCTGGCGGGCTGCCAGGGTGTACGCGTCCGCTACAGGGCGCGCGCGCAGCGCACGTTTGAGCGCGGCGAGATCCCTGCCCTCGGCGAGAATGGCGTCATTCGCATCGATCACGCGCACATTCAGCCGCAGGTGCTCAGGCAGCTGCAGCGCGGCCAGATCCGCAGGGCTCACCGCACTAGCGGTGCGCCGCGAAACCCACTGCGCCAACGCGGCATAGAATCCCGGCAGCGCCTCGTAATCGAGCGTCTCCCCAACGGCCAGCTCCTCGAGTGCCTGACGCGCGTGCTCGGGCACCGGGACCAGTTGCTTGCGCTGGTTCTTCGGCAGCTCGCGCAGCAATGCGGTCACCTTCTCCAAACGCCAACCCGGCACCAGCCAGGCAAGGCGGTCAGCATCGAGACTTTCGAACAGTACGTCCGGCACGTGCAGAGTCAGTCCATCGCCGCGCTCGCCAGGCTCAAAGGCATAGCTGAGCGGCAGGCGGTTGCCGCCGATCGCCAGGGCATCCGGAAAGCGCTGCTCGTCAATCTCCTCGGGCACGCGCAGCAGCACATCCTCCCGTCGCATGTGCAGCAGCCGCGGCGCGCCGCGTTCAACCTGGCGCCACCAGCGGTGGAAGCTGCCTGCGGAGCTGACCGTAAGCGGAATGCGCTCGCGGTAAAAATCGAGCTGCCGCGCCTCGGTGGCAAGGATATCGCGGCGCCGGATCTTCGCCTCCAACCCACGCAGCTCGGCGCACAGAGCACGATTAGCCTGCAGAAACGGCGCCTCGATCACGGCGCGCGGCGGACCGTGCTCAGGATCGATCAGCGCCTCAGTGATGAAGATGTCACGGGCCTGCGCGGGGGCGACCCGGCCGTAATCGACCCGTCGGCGGCTCGCGAGCGCCAGACCATAGAGTGTCACGGTCTCAAATGCGCCCACCATGGCCCGCCGCTCGACCCAATGCGGTTCGCTGTAGGTGCGCTTGAGCAGGTGGGCCGCCGCCCGTTCGATCCAGGCCGGCTCGACGGCTGCCACCATGCGCGCGTACAACCGCGTGGTCTCGAGCAGGCTCGCCGCCACCACCCACTTGGGCGGCCGTGCACCAAGCGGGGTTCCCGGGGCGATCACGAAGCGAATGCCGCGCGCACCGTCGTATTCGCGGCGCTCGTTGAGCGTGCCGATCGAGCCGAGGAAGCCGGTGAGGATTGCCTGGTGCAGCTCGGCGTAGCCGGCGGGGATCTGGTTCGGCCGCAGCGCGAGCTCGCGCGCACTGCGCTCGAGCTGCTGGTGCAGATCCTGCCATTCGCGCATGCGCAGGAAGGACAGGAAATGCTCCCGGCACCACTTGCGCAGCTGACTTCCCGAGCGCTCGGCGCTCTGCTCGAGGTAGGCGCGCCACAGATTGAGCACGGTGATGAAATCCGAACGCGCATCGGCAAACAGGGCGTGCTTCTGCTCGGCCTGCTGCTGCAGATCTGCGGGCCGTTCGCGCGGGTCCTGGGTTTCCAGGAAAGCCGCGATCACGAGCATCTCGGCAAGGCAGCCGAGCCGGGCCGCCGCGAGCAGCATCCGACCGAGACGCGGATCAAGCGGAATCGCAGCAATTTTGCGCCCGAGGGCGGTCACTGCCCTGGCGCCATCCATCGCCTGCAGCTCCTCGAGCAAGCGTACGCCGTCATTGATCAGCCGTGCATCCGGCGGATCAAGGAATGGGAAGTCCTGCGGCTCGCCGAGTTCGAGACTCGCCATGCGCAGAATCACGCTGGCGAGATTCGTGCGCAACACCTCAGGGGCGGTAAAGGGCTCGCGGGCAGCAAAATCGGCCTCCGCGTACAGACGGATGCAGATCCCCGGAGCTTCCCGGCCACAGCGCCCCTTGCGCTGCTCGGCGCTCGCCTGCGAGATCGGCTCGACATGCAGGCGCTGCACCTTGGCGCGCGGGCTGTAGCGGCTGATGCGCGCAAGACCCGAGTCGATGACGTGGCGAATGCCGGGGACGGTGAGGGACGTCTCTGCGACATTGGTGGCCAAGATGACCCGCCGTCCCGTGTGACGCTGGAAAATGCGTGCCTGTTCTGCGCTCGACAGACGGGCAAAGAGCGGCAGCACCTCGGTCAGACGCAGCTGCGCACGCGCGAGCGCCTCAGCGGCTTCCCGAATGTGCTTCTCGCCGGGCAGGAACACCAGTGTGTCGGCCTCCGGGCCGGCGCCGGCGAGCTCACGCACGGCCGCGACAACGCCCTCGGGCAGCGAGAGCTCCGCCGCATCCTCGTCCTCGGCGGCGAGCGGCCGATAACGCACCTCGACCGGATAGCTGCGCCCGGATACCTCGATCACCGGCGCCTCGCCAAAGAACGCCGCGATGCGGGCCGGTTCGATGGTCGCCGAGGTGACGATCAGGCGCAGCTCCGGCCGTCGCGCCAGCAACTGGCGCAGCACTCCGAGCAGCAGATCGATGTTCAGACTGCGCTCGTGCGCCTCGTCGATGATCAGCGTGTCGTAGCGGCGCAGCTCCCGGTCGCTCTCCAGTTCCTTCAGCAGGATCCCGTCGGTCATGAGCTTGACCCGGCAGTGCGGCCCGGTCCGATCGGTGAAGCGCACCTGGTAGCCGACCGCCGCACCGACGCTCGTACCGAGCTCCTCGGCGAGGCGCGAGGCCAAGGCGCGAGCGGCGATGCGTCGCGGCTGGGTATGGCCGATCAGCCCGGAAGTGCCCCGCGCAGCTTCGAGGCAGAACTTGGGTAACTGCGTGGATTTGCCCGAACCGGTTGCCCCGCACACCACGATCGCCTGGTGACGGGCCAGCGCGGCGATGATCTGCTCGCGGTGCGCGCTGATCGGCAGCGCCGGATCGTACTCGAGCCGTAGCTGCTGCGGGTGTACCGGGGCGACGCGATGAACAGTTTCCATCCGCGCGAGTGTAATTCAGTGCTGCTCGCGCCGAGCAGCGAGACCCACTTGCGCGCCCCGTCGGCGTTCGCCGGGCAATGCCGCGGCGGCTAAATCACCCCGCGGCGGATCTGGTCGAGTTCGATTGACTCGAACAGCGCGCGGAAGTTGCCTTCGCCGAAACCCTCATTGCCCTTGCGCTGGATGATCTCGAAGAAAATCGGGCCGATGACGTTGGCCGTGAAGATCTGCAGCAGGAGGCCCTCGCCACGCTGCGGGTTGCCGTCAATCAGGATGCGCCGCCGACGCAGCTCCTCGAGCGGCTCGCCGTGGCCGGGCACGCGCGCCTCGATGCCTTCGTAATAAGTCTCGGGAGTGTCCTGGAAGGCGATGCCGTGCGCGCGCAGCGCATCCACTGTGGCGTAGATATCCGCGCTCGCCAGCGCGATGTGCTGGATGCCCTCACCGTGGTACGCGCGCAGGTACTCCTCGATCTGACTTTTGTCATCCTGCGATTCGTTGATCGGAATGCGGATCTTGCCGCACGGGCTCGTCATGGCGCGTGACAACAGTCCGGTGTGCTTGCCCTCGATATCGAAATAGCGGATCTCGCGGAAATTGAACAGCTTCTCGTAGAAGCCGGCCCAGCGATCCATGTTACCGCGCCGCACATTGTGCGTGAGATGATCGATGATCGTCAGGCCCGCCTCACGCGCTCCGGGCGGCGGTGCCACCGGACGGAAATCCACGTCATAGATCGACTGATCACCGTACCGGTCGACCAGGTAGATCAATGAGCCACCGATACCCTCGATGCACGGAATGTTCAGCTCCATGGGGCCGGCGTGTTGCGGTCCCGGGCGAGCACCCAGCTCGATCGCACGTCGATAGGCATAGGCGGCATCCTTGACGCGAAACGCCATCGCGCACGCCGAGGGGCCATGTTCGCGCGCAAAGTGCTGCGCGAACGAATTAGGCTCCGCGTTGATGATGAAATTGATCGCACCCTGGCCGTGCAGCGTCACGTTCTTGGCGCGATGTCGGGCTTTGACCGGAAAGCCCATCCGCTCGAACAGGTCGCGCAACAGCTGGGGATCCGGCGCGGTGTACTCGACGAACTCGAATCCGTCGGTACCCATAGGATTGTCGCGATTGTGACTCATCGGCGGCTCCGTCGCTGACGCCTGAAGGATGGCGATCATTTCGTTGCGAACGCAACTATTATACTCTGGCCACCCGCCGCTGCCCAGACGTATATAATCGCCGCCCACCATGCACGCCTCATCCGCCGCCGGCGATGGCCGGCACCTGCGCAGCATCCCTCCGGCGCGTCTCGCGCTCATAGACCGAATCGCACGCATACGCTTACCGCGCGACACTCCAGCCGCGATGGCGCGCCTGGCGGCCCCATTCCTTCGAACCTACTACCGTGGCGTAGGCGAGGAAGATCTGGCGGCCCGCGCCCCGGAAGCGCTCGCGCACGCGGCACACTGTCATCTGCAACTCGGACTGCGCCGAGCTCCCGGCCAGTCGCTCGTGCGCGTCTTCAACCCCAATCGGGAGAGCGACGGGTTCGACTCCCCGCACACGGTCGTGCAGATCATCACGGACGATCGGCCGTTTCTCATCGACTCGCTCGGCCTGACCTTCAATCGCGCCGGCCTCGCGGTGCACCTGATCGTGCATCCGGTTTTTGAGACGCGCCGCGATGCCCGCGGGCGCCTCAACGGTTTCGACATCGACGGCACCCGCCCGCACCGGACTGAATCCTGGGAAATGTACGAGATCGACCGGTGCACCGATGCCGAGACGCTCGAGCGGCTGCGTGGCCAGATCGAAGCCACGCTGCACGAGGTGGCAGCGTCGGTGGAGGACTGGGATGCGATGCGCGAGCGCGTGCGCAGCGTAGTCACGGAACTCGAGCGCAGCCCGCCACCGCTCTCGAGCGAGGAGATCGCTGAGGCACGTCAGTTACTGCAGTGGATGGAAGAGCGCAATTTCGTCTTCCTCGGCTACCGCCAATACCGACTCGAACGCGGCGCACGTCAGGACGTGCTCAAATCAGAGCCGCGCAGCGGTCTTGGCATCCTGCGAGCGCGCAGCCCGAACGAGCGCCCCTCACTGACTAGACTTCAGGATGAGATCCGCGAGCGCGCGCGCGAGCGGGAACTGCTGGTGCTGACCAAGGCGAACTCGGTCTCCACCATCCACCGCTCCGAGTACCTCGATTACGTCGGGGTGAAGACTTTCGATGCACGCGGCGAGGTAAGCGGCGAGCACCGCTTCCTCGGCCTGTGGACCTCCACAGCCTATCACCGCAGCCCGCGCGATATCCCGGTGCTGCGCCTGAAGGTCGCGCGCGTCATCCAGTACTTTGGCCTCGATCCGCAGAGCCACGACGGCAAGGCCGTGCTAAACGTGCTAGAGACCTACCCGCGCGACGAGCTATTCCAGGCCAATACCCGGGATCTGGTTCGCATCTGCCGCGGTGTCGTCAACCTGTACGAGCGGCGCACCGTGCGCCTGCTCACGCGGCGCGATCCGTATCACCGATTCTTTTCGTGCCTGGTGTACGTGCCGCGCGACCGCTACAACACTGATGTCCGCCAGCGCATCGAGCACATCGTGCTCGCAGGTTTTGGCGGCAAATCCGTCGAAAGCCAGGTGCAGATCTCCAGCGCCAGTCACGCGCGCGTCCACGTCGTCGTGCGCACCGTACCTGGCGAGCATCACAAGATCGACGTTACCGCGATCGAACGGCAGATCTCCGACGCCACACTCTCTTGGAGTGATCACCTGCACGACGTGCTGATCACCCGCCGCGGCGAGGCCGTTGGACTCGTGCTCGCCAATCGCTACCGACGCGTCTTCCCGATGGCCTACGAGGAGGATGTCCCGCCAGCCGAGGCGCTCGCCGATCTCGCCGAGCTCGAGCAGTTGCGCACCGCACCGCTCGGCCGGCGCGTCAGCCTGCACCGCTCCCCGCAACAAAGCGCGGCCGGGCTGCACCTGAAGATCGTCAAGCTCGGCGCGCCGGTGTCGATTTCCGACCTGCTGCCCATGCTCGAGAATTTCGGCCTGCGCGTGATCGCCGAGCGCCCGTACGAACTCACCTGGCCCGAAGGCGGCGTCGCTTGGATCCAGGACTTCGAGCTCGAGCACCGCGACGGCTGCGCAATCGATCTGGCGCGTGCCGCGGAGCGCTTCAAGGAGGCGCTCGCGGCCGGCTGGGACGGCGCGGCCGAGAACGACGGGTTTAATCGACTGTTGTTCAGCGCCGATCTGGCGGCGCGCGAGATCCTAGTGCTGCGCGCGTACTGCCGCTACCTGCTGCAGACCGGGGTGCCTTTCAGTCAGGCGTACATGGAGCGCACTCTCGCCGCCAATCCGGCCATCGCAAGCGCACTGGTACGCTTGTTCGAGGCGCGCTTCGATCCGCAGCGTCCACACGGCACCAAGGCCGCAGCGCGAGCGACCGAGCAACTCGTGGCACGCATCCGCACCGGGCTCGATGCGGTGAGCAGCCTCGATGAGGACCGCATTCTGCGCGCCTATCTGACGCTGGTACTGGCCACGCTGCGGACCAACTACTATCGGCGCGATGCCGCCGGCGCTGCCCTGCCGTACCTCTCGTTCAAGTTCGATCCGGCCGCGATCCCGGACCTGCCTCTGCCGCGTCCGAAGTACGAAATCTTCGTCTACAGCCCGCGCGTCGAAGGGGTACACCTGCGCATGGGCGATGTGGCGCGCGGCGGCATTCGCTGGTCGGATCGGCGCGAGGATTTCCGCACCGAGATCCTCGGTCTGATGAAGGCGCAGCACGTCAAGAACACCCTGATCGTACCGGTGGGCGCCAAAGGCGGCTTTGTGCCGAAATGCCTGCCGCAGGGCAGCCGCGAGGAGGTGCAGGCCGAGGTCATCGCCAGCTACCGCACCTTCATCCGCGGTCTGCTCGATCTGACTGACAACATCGTCGCCGGAAAGATCGAACCGCCGCCGCAGGTCGTGCGTGGCGACGGCGATGACCCGTATCTGGTGGTCGCCGCGGACAAGGGCACGGCCACCTTCTCCGACACCGCGAACGCCATTGCCGCCGAGTACGGCTTCTGGCTCGGCGATGCCTTTGCCTCGGGCGGCTCGGCCGGCTACGACCACAAGGGGCTCGGCATCACCGCCCGCGGCGCCTGGGAGTGCGTCAAGCGGCACTTCCGCGAACTCGGCGTCGACATCCAGAAAGAGGCGTTCACGGTCGCGGGCATCGGTGATATGTCCGGCGACGTGTTCGGCAACGGCATGCTGCTCTCGCGGCAGATCCTGCTGCAAGCCGCATTCGACCATCGGCACATCTTCCTCGATCCCAAGCCCGATCCGGCGGTGAGCTTCGCCGAGCGGCAGCGTCTGTTTGCCCTGCCCCGCTCGAGCTGGGACGATTACGACCGCAAGCGCATCTCAGCCGGCGGCGGCGTCTACCCGCGCAGTGCCAAGTCGATTGCGCTGTCCGCCCAGGCACGGGCCATGCTCGGCCTGGATAGCGCCACCGCCACGCCGGTGGAGGTCATGCGTGCCATTCTCACCATGCCCGTGGAGCTGCTCTGGAACGGCGGCATCGGCACTTACGTCAAGTCCAGCCGCGAAACCAACGCAGAAGTCGGCGACCGGGCCAATGACGCGCTACGCATCAACGGCAACCAGTTGCGCGCCAAAGTGGTCGGCGAAGGCGGTAATCTCGGCTGCACCCAGCGTGGGCGCATCGAATATGCGCTCGCGGGCGGGCGGATCAACACAGATTTCATCGACAACTCCGCGGGCGTCAACACCTCGGACGTCGAGGTCAACCTGAAGATCCTGCTGAACCCGCTGGTGCACGCCGGTAAACTCTCGCTCGCCGAGCGCAACCGACTACTCGCGCGCATGTCGAGCGAAGTGTGCACGCTGGTGCTGCGCAACAATTACCTGCAGGGCGAGGCAATCAGCACGCTCGAGCAGCAGGCCAAAGCGCGCCTCAGCGAGTATCAGCATCTGATCCGCCTGCTCGAGCGCTCCGGCGGACTGAACCGCGCGCTGGAATTTCTGCCGAGCGACGAGGAAATCAGCGATCGCCGCAAGAGCGGCGCGGGACTGACGCGGCCGGAGCTGTCCATCCTGCTGTCGTACGGCAAGATCTGGCTGAACACCCACCTGCTCGATTCGGACGTGCCGGAGGATCCGTACCTCTCAAACGAGCTGGAGCGGTACTTCCCCGGACCGGTGCGCGCGCGCTTCGCGCACGCCATCGAGCGGCACCGCCTGCGCCGGGAAATCATCGCAACGGCAACCGCCAACAGCCTGATCAACCGCATGGGTCCGACGTTCGTGCTGCGCGCGCAGGAGGACACAGGCGCCGGACCGGCGCAGATCGCCCGTGCCTTCACCGCCGCGCGCGAGATCTTTCAGTCCCGCGACCTGTGGGAGGACATCGAGTCGCTCGACAATCGTGCACCGGCAAAGATCCAATATGCGGCGATGTTCGAAACCAGCCGCCTGCTGCGGCACGTGACATACTGGCTGCTCGCGCGCCGGCCGGCGCTGAAGGTTGATGCCGCCGTGCGCGAGTTCCGTGCGGGCGTGCAGGAAATCGGCGCGCGCATCCCGCAGGTACTCTGTGGCGCCTGGCGGGAGCATTTCGACATCGCGCATGCGCAACTCGTCGAGGCCGGCCTGCCAGCGGCGCTTGCCGCGCGCGTGGCGAGTCTGGAGGCGCACAACGCCTCACTCGACATCGTAGAGATTGCCGCCGCGCACCGCGCGGCGGTCGCCGACACGGCGCTCGTGTACTTCGAAGTCGGTGCCCGCACCGGTCTTGACTGGCTGCGCGGACAGATCAATCAGCTCTCGGTCGATGGTCCCTGGCAGGCTACCGCGCGCACCGGTGTGCGCGATGCGGCGATGCGTATCCATCGGGCGCTCGTCGAGCGCGTACTCGATCGTCGTGGCCGCGGCAATGCCGCCGAACGCGTCGCCGCTTGGCAGGAGGCGGAAGGGCACAAGCTCGCGCACTGGGAACGCACCCTGAAGGAGATGCGCGCGGCAGGCGCGGCGGACTTTGCCACCCTCACGGTGGGCGTCGAGTCGCTGCGTAAGCTCGCCGAGTAGCTGTCGGCGGCGCGCCCTCGGCTATACTTCCCGACCCGCGCCGCCGCTCACGCCGTCCGCTCGCTGGAGCCCTAAGCGCACGTTGGCGGGCGGTGTCCGCCCGCGTCTCGGAGGTGTCCGCATGCCTGGAAAGCTGATTCTCGTCCGCCACGGCCAGAGTCTGTGGAATCTGGAAAATCTGTTCACCGGCTGGACGGACATCGATCTGGCGCCAGCCGGTCGCGAGGAGGCGATGCAGGCCGGCCGCCAGCTGCTCGAGGAGAAGCTCACGGTGGACGTGGCCTTCACCTCGGTGCTGAAGCGAGCGATCCGTACGCTGTGGATCATGCTCGATGAGATGGATCGCATGTGGATTCCCGTCGAGCGCTCCTGGCGTCTCAACGAACGCCACTATGGCGCCCTGCAAGGGCTGAACAAGGCGCAGACGGTCGAGCGCCACGGCGATGCACAGGTGAAGATCTGGCGACGCAGCTACGATGTGCCGCCGCCGCCGTTGGCGGCCGACGATCCGCGTCACCCGCGCTTCGATGCACGCTATGCCGCCGTGCCGGCTGGCGAGATCCCGGCGGCGGAGTCGCTGAAGGACACCCTGCAGCGCGTGCTGCCGTTGTGGCACGCTCGCATCGCCCCGGAGCTGCGTGCCGGCCGTAACGTGCTCGTAGCCGCGCATGGCAACAGCCTGCGCGCCATGGTGAAAATGCTCGACAACAGGTCAGAGGACGACATCGTCGAACTGAACATCCCGACCGGGGTTCCGCTGCTGTACGAGCTCGATGCGCAGCTGCAGCCCCTCGCCAGCCGCTATCTTGGCGATCCTGCGGCCATTGCCGCCGCGGCCGAGGCCGTCAAACGCCAGACCGAGAAGAAATAAAGACCGGCCGCGCGGCCGCCTCAGGCGGCCCAGTGGTCGTAGCGCCCCTGGTACTGCTCGGCCAGCGCGTTCATGCGCCGGCTGGTTGCCTGGATGTCGGGCACGAGCAGCTGCATCATTTTCGAGGCGTGCAGGCTGAAGGGCAGCTCGCTTTCGTTCTCGATCGGCTTGACATCGATCTGGAAGCCCTCCGGCTCAAGCTGAGCGCGCACCCCCTCGCAGGCCGCCTCATTCGGCAGCCCGAGAAAGAAGTCCACCCGATACTCGTTGAATGGATGGTAACCCCCGGCGCGCAACCGGCCGATCATCATCTCATCCCAGCCATCGTGGCCGGCGTGGCGCTCCTGGCTGATCGCGCGGCGCACGCGCACGTAGAGCACCGCGAGAATGAGCAGGCCGCCGACCCCAAGCCCGATGAGGACCTCAAGCACAAGCGCGACTCGACTGGCTGCCGTTCATCGCCGCGCTCATTCGTCCGGTGCGATCGTGACCCGCAAACCGTCGAGCTCAGGCGTGAACTCGATCTGGCACGACAAACGCGAGGTGTCCTGGTAGTGGCCCAGCTCAGTGAGTAGCTCACGTTCATCGGACATCGGCGCCGGCAGCCGCTCGGCCCATTCGGGATCGACGTACACATGGCAGGTGGCGCAGGAACACATGCCACCACACACGGCGGCGACGCCGTAGTCGAGATCTCGCAGCGTCTCCATGATCTTCTGGCCGGTCTTGCCCTCGACCTCGTGCTCCTTACCGTCACGGTCAATCACTCGCAGCAGCGCCATTCACCCACCTCTTAAACAGGATGCGTCGCAGGAAAAAAGACGATTGAATGCGCTAGTGTGCCGGGTTGGCGGCACTTACGCCACTGCCCCGCCCGCGCTTGGCGGTCTCAGAGGGGCCCGAGCACCTTCAGCACGAAGGCGGCCCGGCTACCGTCGGCCTGGCGGGCCGCGAGCGTCGTGCGCATTGCCTCACCCAGGGCGGCGAACACCCGCCCATACTCTCCGTAGACCTGGGTACTCAAGCTTCCCGGCAGCACCTTCAGATCCGCACAGGCCTCGAGCTGCCCGATGAACGTGTGGATCAGCGGCGCATAGCACCCCTCGAACGGGTACAGGCTGACTTCTACCCCGACGTCCATGCCCGACATTCTACCGAACCGCGCCCGATGGGCTAGAATGGCCGCCCTTCGGCGCACGTCATGAGCGGAAGCGTGAGGCGACAGAGACCCAAATGAGCCGCAAGATTCAGATCCACCAAGTGGATGCTTTCACCGTCGAGCGCTTCACGGGCAACCCGGCCGGCGTGGTGCTCGATGCCGACGGGCTGAGCGATGCGCAGATGCTCGCCATCGCCCGGGAGCTGAACAATGCCGACACGGCGTTCCTGTTTGCGCCCGATGGGCCGGATCACGACGTGCGCGTGCGCTTCTTCACGCCGCGTACCGAGGCAGGATTTGTCGGTCATGCCACCGTAGCCGCCCACCACGTGCTCAGCGCACGCGCCGGAGCACCGGGGCGCGTTCGGCAGAAATCCAAAGCCGGGATCGTCGAAATCGAGGTGCGCGGCAGCGGCACGGAGCGGCGCATCGCGGTGCGCCAGAATCCACCACCCCTCGGCCGTGAACTGAACGATCGCGAGCGACTCGCCGTGCTCGACGCCCTGGCCCTCGCCACCGACGATCTGGACCCGCGCTGTCCACTGCGCATCGCCGGCACCAGCAGCACGCGCCTGCTGATCGGCGTGCGCGGCACCGAGCCGCTCAATCACCTCAAGCCGGACATGACCCGCCTGACCACCCTGTCGGCACAGATTGGCGCTGCTGGATATTTTGTATTTGCTCTGACACCCCAATCGGCGGACCACCTCACCGAATCGCGCATGTTCTGCCCCGCACTGGGCATCGGTGAGGACCCCGTGAGTGGCAACGCCCATGGTCTGCTCGGGATGTACCTCCTGCACAACGGGCTGCTGAGCCACGATCGGCACAAGGCCGCGTTCAACGGCGTGCAGGGACGCTGGCTGCACCGGCCGGGACGGGTGGAAATCGAACTGGAGATGAACGGCGGAGTCGCTTCGGCAGTGTGGATCATCGGCCAGGCCGTCTCGGTGTTCCAGACCGAGATGACGCTCGATTGATCCGGCGCACTGGGCCGGCGTAACGCAGCGTACCGTCCTCCAGCTGCACTTCGTGCGTGACGCACCTCGGCCATTCGGAACCGCGGTGCACGACAATCACGACGGCCGCGCCCTCGGCAACGCGCTCTGCGATGCGGCTCTGCAGGTCGCGCTGGGTCGGCCCATCGAGCCCAGCGAATGGCTCATCGAGCAGGAGCAACTGCGGGCGATTGACCCAGGCGCGGGCGAACAGCACGCGGCGCAACTGCCCGTAGGACAACTCCCGCAAGCTCCGCTGCGCGAGCGGCAGCACCTCGAACTCACGCATTGCGCGCCTCGCCGCCACCCGATCGGCCGCACTGGGTGCGTCGTTCAACCCGATGCTGGCGTGGCGCCCCGACTGCACCACTTCGGCCACCGTCAGATACGTCGGATGATCGGCCTGAAGATGGGGCGCCACGAGCGCCACACGCCGCTGAAATGTCTCGAGCGGCACGCCCGGCTCGATGCCCGAGCGCTTGATGCGTCCGCCGGCGGCCACGCCATGATCCCCGTAGAGCGTGCGCACCAATGTCGTCTTGCCGGATCCGTTGCGACCGTGCACCACCCAGCACTCCCCGGCGCGCACGGTCAGGTCTATATCGCGCAACGCAACGTGCTCATCCAGATACACATCGGCGGCGCTCAGACTGACCAGCACAGTGCCAGGCGCGGGCAGGGCCTTGCGCCGAGCAGCCCCACCCCCGGCGGCGCGCGTTCGGACTGGCCTCTTGCCCGGCGGCCCCTCGGTGAGCCAGCGCGCA
This sequence comes from Pseudomonadota bacterium, assembly GCA_021808195.1. The sequence goes on along the minus strand of JAKBCE010000019.1, from coordinate 34,500 downwards.
AGGGGCGCTCGGGCGCGCGCGCCGCGAAACACGATCTTGCCGTGATCGAGTATCAGCGCATGCGTGGCTGCAGCCGGCACATCCTCGGCACGGTGGACCGAGAGCACCCACGGCAATGCCGAACGGGTCGAGCTCTCGAGCCAGCGCAGAGCCCGACCCCGATTGAGCGTATCGAGACCGTTCAGCAGCTCATCGAGCAGCAGCAGCCGCGGCCGGGAAACCAGGGCCCGGGCCAGCAGCACCAAGCGCCGCTCACCGTAGGACAACGTCAGAAATGCACGCGCGGCAAGGGAGTCGATGCGCAAACGACGCAACACAGCAGCGACGCGCTCGCGCTGCGGCGCGCCGAGGGTGTGCAGCGGGATGTCAGTGCGGTGCACACCGGTTCCGACGACCTGCTCGACGGTGTGATTCCAGCCGTAGCGCTCGTACTTGTCCTGGCGTTCCGGGCCGAGATAGCCAATCTCTGCCTGGACCTCCTGCGGCGTGCGCCACAGCTCGCCGCGCCAGCGGTACTGGCGCACGCCCGGCTCGTCCGGCGTCGGCCACACCGAGCCGGCAACCACCTTCAACAGCTGAGTCTTGCCGGCACCATTGATGCCCGCCAGCACCCAACGTTCGCCCGGACGGATCGTCCAGCTCACGTTCTGCAGTATCGTCCGCCCGCCACGCTCGAGACGCATCTGGCGCAGACGCGCTTCGATAAAACGGGCCGCCGGTGCGCTCGCCATTCGGATCCGATCCACGCAGGGGAAAAATTCATTCTTGCACAATCCGTCGCTGCTGCCGATGGCGGCACAACAGACGCATGATGCCGACACTCATGCGCCGGTGGTCACGCAAAGACGGCTCGAGCCGCTGGATCGGACCGGTCCTGCTCGCGCTGTTGCCCTTGTGGGTCATCGGTGCGTTGCTGCGCGGGCTGTGGACACCGGATGAGCCTCGCGTCGCCGACATCAGCTGGCGGATGGCCTGGCAGCATCACTGGGTACTGCCCCAGCTCGCCGGCCGTCCCTTTCTCGAGGAGCCGCCCCTCTCGTACTGGGCGGCGGCGCTGTGCGTGCGCGCCTTTGGCGATAGCGCCGCTGCGCTGCGCATCCCGAATCTCGTATACGCACTGATCGTTGCGCTCGCCATCGGGACGCTCGGCTTCGCACTTGATGGCGTCACCGCGGCATGTGTCGCTGCGCTCGTTGCCGGCAGTGCCATCACCGCGTTCCGGGTGTCGATGTGGCTCGCTCCGGATGCCTGCCTGCTGGCCTCGTGCGCCGTCGCGCTACTCGGCGCGTACCTCGGCTACACCGCACCGGCTGGACGACGAAAGTGGTTCGGCTATCTGCTGATGCATGCCGGCGCCGCAGCGGGTTTCATGGCCAAGAGCGCCGTTGGCTGGCTGGTGCCGGCGCTGGCCCTGCTCAGCCTGATCGCCTGGGAGCGCCGCTGGCAGGAACTGAAGCGCGCCGAACTCTATGCGGGATTTGCGCTGCAGGCGATCCTGATCGGCCCGTGGCTGATCGCCGTTGCCCTCCGCGCGCATGGCGGGCATGCCTTGCGCGTCATGTTCTGGTACAACCTCGCCGGCCGATTCATGAAGATTGCCGCGCCGCCGGCGTATCAGTACGCCAGCGCCCATCAAAATACCTTCGGCAAGTACTTCCTCGAGTTACCGGTTTACCTCTTGCCATGGACGGTGCTGGCGGCCGCGGCAGTGCATCGGGCATGGAAGCAGGTCCGCCTCCCCGGTCCGCCGGGCACGGCGTGGCGCTTCGCCGTATGCGCCACATTACCCTGGTTACTCGTGCTTTCGTTGGCAGCCACCGCACGCGACATCTACGCTGCCCCCGCGCTGCTCGGCTTCAGCCTGTTGATCGGCCTGTGGAGCAGTGAGTCGCAACGGGTGGCGGGCAAGGCCGCTGCGCCCCTGCGTTGGACACGCTGGACGGTCGCGATCATTGCAATCGTGTTCGCCGTCGCGCTCATCGCCCTCGCGACCGTGCAGGTCCAATCCATGCGCAGGGTCGGTGTCGACCTAGCGCTCGCCACCACTGTGCTGCTCGGTCTGCCGTTCGCCCTGCACTGCGCATCGCAGGCAGAGCGGCACGGACAGGTCCTACTCAGCTTCAGCTGGACCTTTGTGGCATACGTCAGCGCATTTTGTCTCAGTGCGCTCGCACTTTTTCCGACCATCGATCGCTGGCAGGACCTGCCGGCCCTTGCCCGGCGCATCCACGCCGAGACGCTGCACCACCCGCTCGCACTGCTCGACCCGGACGAAACGACCGTGGCCATGCTCGATCGCGGACTGCGGACACGCTTCACACGCATCGACGTGCCCGAACCCGCGGCCGGCCGGGCCATCGCCAGCTGGTTTGCGGCGCACGGCCCGGGCGCGCGTGTGCTCGTGCTGCTGCCCGGCCACGCCGCCGGTCCCTTTACGCCACTGCTCACTCGACTGGGCGTTCATCCGCCCGGGGACGGTGAGGCCGGACGACTCCAAGCCGCGGATGCCGCGCGAATCGTGCGTCGGTATGATCTACCACACGGCCGGCGCTACGCGCTGCTGGCGCCACCTGGAGGCGTGAGCCGTACCGTCAGCACCCTCGGCAATTCCTGGCACCCGCAATGACTTCACGCCCCGCCACCCGCTCACCCCCGGCCGCCTCATCCCCGCACCGCCTCGATCAGCTCGTCGAGCAAGCCCGCCGGCATGCACCGCTGCGCACCGTGGTGGTCCATCCGGTCGATGCCGTCTCGCTCATGGGCGCCATCGAGGCGGAGCGCGCCGGCCTCATCACCCCGGTATTGGTGGGGCCGGAGAGGCGCATCCGCGCCGCGGCGCGCGCGGCGCGGATCGATCTGACCGGCCGCACGATCGTCGCAACCGAGCACAGTCATGCCGCCGCCGCGCAGGCGGTGCAATTGGCGCGTCGCGGTGAGGCCGATGCGATCATGAAAGGCGCGCTGCACACCGACGAGTTGATGCACTGCGTCATCGACCCGGACTGCGGTTTGCGCACCGAGCGGCGCGTCAGCCACATCTTCGCGATCGATGCGCCGCACTACCCGCGGTTGCTGTTCATCACCGATGCCGCTGTCAACATCTACCCTTCGCTCGAGGACAAGCGCGACATCGTCCAGAACGCGATCGATCTGGCCCGGGCGCTCGGCGTACGAACCCCGCACGTGGCCCTGCTCTCGGCCGTCGAGTTGGTCACGCCAAAAATCAAATCCACGCTCGATGCCGCTGCGCTGTGCAAGATGGCCGACCGCGGCCAGATCACGGGCGGCATACTCGATGGCCCGTTGGCTTTCGACAATGCAGTGTCACGCGCCGCGGCGGCCACCAAAGCCATTACCTCCCGGGTCGCTGGCCGTGCCGATATCTTTGTGGTACCCGACCTCGAGGCCGGCAACATGCTGGCAAAGCAACTGGAATATCTCGCCGGCGCACGGCTGGCCGGCATCGTGCTTGGCGCGCGCGTGCCGATCATGCTCACCAGTCGTGCAGACGATGCGCGCTCGCGCCTTGCATCCTGTGCGATCGCGACGTTGTATGCCGCCCGCGCGGGCAAGATACGACGGCTCACAGCGACCACCGTCACCTGAGCATCGCGATCGCGCTGACGCCGTGTGCAGACCGGTCGAGCGCACCGCGCACGCAAACGGGAACCCAAAGTGCCCGTGGTGCTCGAGCTGCCAGGCGTGTGGCGGCACCCAGGCCAGAACCGCGCCCCATGTGCCCGGCAAACAGCCCGAGCGCTCGGGCCACCCAGAGCTTCTCATCGATGCAGCACCTCACCGGAGCGCAGATCATTTGACGTGATCGTTTTGCGACCGTCCTCAGCAAATTTCCGAAAGGCAGCAGTAGCCCTCGGCTGAGGCGCATGCCGTGGCCGCCGACAAGCGCCACGTAGGGTTTCGTTTCGTCGTGACGGGAGTAGCCCGAGTGCGCGGCAGCATGAGGCACATGCGCCGAGGATCCAGGCACGGACAAGGCATTGCCATTGACCTCGTACCGAACCGTGAGTCCGGCCGGAGAAGGGCAACGACACGATTGGCGCGCCCGGAGGGATTCGAACCCCCGACCACCTGGTTCGAAGCCAGGTACTCTATCCAACTGAGCTACGGGCGCGGCGGGCGGCATTCTATCAGGCGAGCCAGTACGGCCGATACTGCGTTGCAGTCCCCTGTCGGCATGAGAAAGGCGCCGCGAACGCTTGGCGTATGCCATTTCCATCGGCGGCACTCACACGCGAAACTGCTGATCGGCATCCGCGCTTGCGTGTTCGACGCGTACGGAACGCTGTTCGATTTTGCGTCCGCTCTGTCGCACGCTGCCCGGACATCCCAGCCCAGCGGCGCGATGCGCTGCACGCGTGATCGCGCGACAAACAACTGAAGCAAACCTGGCTGCGCGCGCTCGGCCTGCGGGCCGACCCAGTGCGGCTCCGATCGTCAAACGCTTGGGACGTTCATGCAGCGGCGGATCTCGGCCTGCGCGTGCTCTGATGCAACCGATGCCAGCAACGCCGCGCGGGGCTTCCCGGGAGCGCCGGACCGCCCGCTCGGCACGTTGGCCGGACGACCCGCACGACTCGCCCACCGGCCTGAGCCGCCGCACGGGTTACCGAAGGCTCTCCCGAATTAGTTATTGACTGCATAGTACAGAATTGGGCAACCTTGCCCCGGCCGCCAGATGGCGGTTCAGCACAGCTAGGGAGTACCCATGTCGAATTTCACGATCCACACGCTCGAATCCGCGCCGCTCGCAAGTCGGCCGCTCCTCGAAGACTCACTGCAGGCCTACGGCATGATTCCGAATCTGCACGCCGTGATGGCCGAGTCCCCCGAGCACCTCGACGCCTACAAGAAGCTGCATGAGATTTTCCAGCAGACCAGTCTCAGCCCGATCGAGCGCAACGTCGTGTGGCTGGCGATCAACGTCGAGCACGGCTGTCATTACTGTGTGCCGGCGCATTCCTGGATCGCCAAGAACCAGGGTGTCGACGAACCGACGCTCGCGGCGCTGCGCGAGGCGCGTCCGCTGCCGGATGCACGTCTGGAGGTACTGCGGCAGTTCACACTGAAGCTCGTGCGCCAGCGTGGAGAGCTCGCTCCGGGGGACGTCGAACAGTTCCTGGCGGCAGGATTTACCTCACGCAACGTACTCGATATCCTGGTTGGGCTGGCTCAGAAGGTTATGTCAAATTACGTCAATCACTTGGCCGCCACCCCGGTCGATGCGCCCTTCGCCGCATTTGCCTGGTCGAAGCCGCATCACGCCGCCGCGTAAGACGGGCACGCAACATGGTCGGACGTCCCCGCAGTTTTGATTCCGAGCGCGCACTGGAGCACATCGTCGAGACGTTCTGGGATCAGGGCTTTGCGGGGACGTCGATCGACCGCCTGCAGGAGGCGATCGGCATCCAACGCGGCAGCTTCTACGCCGCGTTCGGTGACAAGGAAAATGCCTGGCGGCTCGCTCTTGAGCGCTATACCGACACGAACACCGCAGCCGCCCTGGCGCGGCTCGAGGGCCCGGGCGAAGCCGTCGAGCGACTCGGTGCGTTCATCCGATTCGTCGGGGATTTCCTCGCCCTAAACCCCGGACGCGGCTGTATGTTTCTCTCCGCCGCCAGCCAGCCGCTTGCGGTCAGCGCCGCGACCCAGGCACATCTGGCGCGGCTCGAGCGCAAGCTGTTCGCGACGCTCCGAGCTCACGCCCCGGAGCCTACGGGCTCGTACGTCATCGCGCTGCTGCTGGGTCTGAATGCCATGGCGCGGGCCGGTATGCCGGCCGAGGCCATCCGGGCGGCGACCGAGGCTGCCGCCCGGATGGCCTCGGCGCTCGCCGGCAGCGCCGGGACGGTCGCGCACAGCTGAGACGGGCGGCCGACCCGGGGGAACGTCAGCCGGATCAGCAATCGCCAGTAGCCCGGATCAAGTCCCGCCTTTAAGATGACGCGAGTTCGCACATCTGCCATCCAGAGGGTCTTTCATGAAATCACTGTTTGCCGCGACGGCGCTCGCGTCGCTTGCCCTGGCTCCTGCCTATGCTGCCTGTGTGTACCCGCCCGCCCCCACGAATCTGCCAGATGGCAACGTCGCCACACTCGCCCAGATGCTGGCCGCGCAAAAGACCGTCCAGACCTACAACCACACCATGATGAGCTACCTGGCCTGCATCAAAAAGCAGAGCGACCAGACCATCGCCAAGCAGGCGACGAAGCTCAAGAAGAAGCAGATCGCCGAGCTCGAGGCGATTGAAGTCAAGCGCCACAATGCGGCCGTCGATCAGTTGCAGAACATCGCCAACAACTTCAATGCCCAGGTGGTCATCTTCCAGAAGAAGCACGCCAAGAAAGGCAGCTAGGACCGCTACGGAGGCAGCCGCATATGCTCAGTCCCGCCGAAGCGGATGAGCTGATCGCGCAGCACCTGACGTGCCTGCCGACTGTCTCCCTGCCCCTGCTGCAGTGCGCTGGGGCGGTATTGCGTGAGGACATTCACGCCGAGCGCGACCAACCGCCCTTCGACCGTGTCGCCATGGACGGCATCGCGCTGGCGAGCGCCACGGCGCGCCGCGGCGAGTGCCGCTTCACCATCGAGGCCACGCAGGCTGCCGGTGATGCGCCACTTGCCCTGGCGAGCGCCCAGGGCTGCATCGAAGTGATGACGGGCACGGCGCTGCCTGCAGGTTGCGACTGCGTGGTGCCGATCGAGCAGGTCACGGTCGCAAACGGGACCGCGAGTCTGCACGCAGAGGTCGAAGTGCAACCCGGACAGAACGTGCACCGGCGTGGCACCGATACCCACCAAGGCGCCCTGCTGCTGACGGTGGGCATGCGCCTCGGCCCACCGCAGATTGCGGTGGCCGCCGCGGCGGGCAAGGCACGCATTCAGGTTGCCAGCCAGCCGATGCTGGCGGTGATTTCCACCGGCAACGAGTTGATCGAGCCCGGGGAGCCCATTCTGGCGCACCAGGTTCGCCGCTCCAATGCCTATGCGATCGCCGCGGCCCTGCAACTGCACGGCTATCAGCGCATTGCCACCGAGCACCTGCGTGACGATGCGACGCAGCTGCAGGCGCGGCTGAAATTCCATCTGGAAACCCACGACGTGGTGGTGCTGAGCGGCGGGGTGTCGATGGGCCGGCTCGACCTCGTACCCGAGGCGCTTGCCGCGCTCGGCGTGCGGCGCGTTTTCCACAAGGTGGCGCAACGCCCCGGCAAGCCGCTGTGGTTCGGGATGGCTCCAAGCGGCGCGGCGGTGTTTGCGCTGCCGGGCAATCCCGTCTCGACCGCCGTGTGCGTCGCTCGCTATGTGCTGCCGGCGCTGGCTGCCGCCCAGGGCCAGAAGGGTACACAGCAGGAATGGATCACCCTCGGCGAGGACTTCACCGTCGCCCCCGCGCTCACCTATTTCCTGCCCGTGCGGCTGCTCACCGATGAGCGCGGCTGGTGTCGCGCCATGCCGCGGCCGACCCACGGTTCGGGCGACTTCACCTCACTGGCCGGCACAGACGGGTTCGTGGAACTGCCACCGGGGCCACAGACCCTGCCCGCCGGATCGGTCGTGCGCCTGTATCGCTGGTAGCCGCCTGGAGGATGGTATTCCGTCCCGACGAGTGGTAAAGCTACCGCATGGCTGCACATGATGCCCTCACGGCGCAGGGACCGGGCGGATTGCGCGATCAGCGCGGGCGGATGCTGCGCGATCTGCGCATCTCGGTCATGGACCGATGCAATTTCCGCTGCCCCTACTGCATGCCGCGGGAGACTTTCCACGACACCTACCGGTTCCTCGGTACCCATGAGCGGCTCTCGTTCGATGAGATCGTGCGGCTCGCCCGGATACTGGTGCGTCTGGGCGTGCGCAAGCTGCGCCTGACCGGTGGTGAGCCGCTGCTGCGGCCCAATCTGACCGATCTGATCGGTGACCTTACGGCCATCGACGGCATCGAAGACGTGGCACTGACGACCAACGGCACCCTGCTAGCCAAGCATGCGTTCGAGCTTCGCGCCGCCGGCCTGCAGCGCGTCACCGTCAGTCTGGACAGCCTCGATCCGCAGGTCTTCCTGCGCATGAGCGGTGGGATCGGTGGACTGGAGGAAGCGCTGAGCGGCATCGAGCAAGCGCGGCGCGCCGGCCTCGGTCCGATCAAGGTCAACGCGGTGGTGCAGCGTGGCGTGAACGACCATACGGTCCTCGAGCTCGTAGAGCGTTTCCGCGGCACGGGTGTCATCGTGCGCTTCATCGAATACATGGATGTCGGCAACCGCAATCATTGGCGGCGCGACCTGGTCGTTCCCTCCCGGGAACTGCTCGAGCGCATCGGCGCTCGGTGGCCGCTCGAGCCGCGCCAACCCGCCTATCGCGGCGAGGTCGCCGAGCGCTACGCCTTCGCCGATGGAAGCGGTGAACTCGGCTTCATCTCCTCGGTCACCCAGCCATTCTGCGGCGATTGCACCCGAGCCCGGCTGTCCTCCGACGGCGTGCTCTACACTTGTCTTTTTGCCACGCACGGCTTGGCACTGCGCGACCGGCTTCGCAGCGGTGCCAGCGATGACGAGCTGCTCGATGCGCTGCGCGCGCAGTGGCGGGCCCGCGCAGACAATTACAGCGAGCAGCGCCAGGAGGCGCGTGTCGAGGAGGGCACGCGCAAGGTCGAAATGTTCTACATCGGTGGCTGATGGCAGCGACGAAGCTCTCTCATCTCGATCAGCGTCATCGCCCGACCATGGTCGATGTCGGCGGCAAGGCCGTCACATTGCGCGAGGCAACGGCCGAGGCGTGCGTGAAGCTGCCCCGCGCGGTGGCGGCGGAGCTGCGCCGCAGCGGTCATCGCACCGGCAAGGGCCCGGTGTTCGATACGGCGATCATCGCCGGAGTGATGGCTGCCAAGCGCACGCACGAGCTGATCCCCTTCTGCCACCCGCTCGGACTCGAACACTGCACGGTGCAGATCGAGCAGCGCCCAGGCGGGCAGATTCAGATTCGCTGCCGCGTGGCGGTGCATCATCGCACCGGCGTCGAGATGGAAGCGCTGACCGGCGCATCGGTCGCGGCTCTGACGGTATACGACATGTGCAAAGCCCTCTCACACGACATCGAGATCGACGGGATACGGTTGCTCGCAAAATCCGGCGGCAAGCGCCCCTATGAGCGCGCCGCACGGCGCACCGGAGCACGCTCATGAGCGCCCCGTGCGCGCAGGCCGCGCCACTGTACGGGCTGGTGCTCGCCGGGGGACGCAGCCGGCGCATGCAACGCGACAAGGCGGCACTCGAATACCAGGGGCGCAGCCAGCTCGATCGCACGATGACGCTGCTCGAGGGCCGCGTGCAGCGCGCTTTCGTATCGGTGCGCGTCGAGCAGCGCGACGATCCGCTGCGTGCACGCTACCCGTTGATCGTGGATGCGCCCGAGGACGTCGGCCCGGCTGGCGGCATCCTTGCCGCACAGCGTGCCCATTCGCGCGTTGCGTGGCTCGTGCTCGCCTGCGACCTGCCATTCCTCGATGCGCACACACTCGATGCGCTGATCGCAGCTCGCGACCCGGCGCGCGCCGCCACCGCGTACCGCTCCAGTCATGACGGACTGCCTGAGCCGCTGTGCGCGATCTACGAACCAGCCAGTCATGCCTCGCTCGCCGCTGCAGTGAGCGTGGGGCGAGTTTGTCCGCGGAAGTTTCTCGCCAGCGCCGACACACTGCTGCTCAATCAGCCGGATCCGGGCGCGCTGGAGAACATTAATACGCCTGAGGAATTCCAGCAGGCCAATGATGCGCTGCGCACTCCCGGCCCGATGCACACCAAACACGTCTTGGTGCAGTACTACGCCCTGCTGCGCGAGCAAGCCGGCCGACCCAGCGAGTCGCTGCAGACAGCTGCAGCCACGGCCCGCGAGCTGTACCAGGAACTCAACCAGCGCCACCCTTTCACGCTACCACCGGAGCTGCTGCGCGTCGCAGTCAACGCGGAATTTGCCGACTGGTCGACGCCGCTCACCGAGGGTGACACCGTGGTGTTCATTCCGCCGGTGGCGGGCGGCTAGCTCCGCCACATTGCACAGGCTGCGCCCACTTCAACTCCATGACGACGTTTCGCTTCAGCACCGAGCCGCTCGATATCCTGGCTCTGCGCACCGAGCTGCAGGGCGCGGCGGCGGGCGGCTACAGCAGCTTCGAAGGCTGGGTCCGCAACCACAACGAAGGACGGCAAGTGCGTCGCCTGGAATATGAGGCGTTCGAAGCACTCGCAGTCAAGGAAGGTGAACGAATCGTGGCCGAAGCGCTGGCGCGCTTCGGGGTCGAGCGCGCAGCCTGCGTGCACCGGGTCGGGTCGCTTGAGATCGGCGACATCGCCGTCTGGGTCGGCGTGTCGGCACGACATCGGCATGAGGCGTTTCTCGCCTGCCGCTATATCATCGACGCAGTCAAGCACCGCGTGCCGATCTGGAAGAAAGAGCACTACCTCGACGGCGACTCGGGCTGGGTGAACTGTGAGCGGTGCGCGGCGGCGGCGCCCCCGCCCGACGACCACGGTGCAGCGTGCACACAGCACCCCGAGCATGGCCATCACCACACGCAGGTGGCGAACCGGCTGCCCGAACCGGACTATTCCCGGCAGATCGTTCTGCCCGAGGTCGGCACGACCGGCCAGAGGCGACTCGCGCGCGCATCGGTGCTGATCATCGGCTGCGGCGGACTCGGCGTTCCCGCCATGAGTTATCTCGCCGCGGCCGGCATCGGCCGGCTGGGGTTGGTGGATGCCGATCGTCTGGAAGCCTCCAACCTGCACCGCCAGCCCCTCTATTCGCTCGCCGAGATCGGCCGCCCCAAGGTCGAGCTGGCTGCCGAGCGGCTGCGCGCGCTCAATCCGGCGGTCGAGATCCTCACCCATGCGACTCGCCTCGATGCGCGCAATGCCGAGGGGCTCATCGCCGGCTACGACATCGTGCTCGACTGCACCGACACCATAGCGAGCAAGCTGGCGCTAAATGACGCATGCCTGCGCTCGGGACAGCCGGTCGTCTTTGCAAGCGTGTATCAGTACGAGGGGCAACTGCAGGTGGTACGGCCCGGGCATGGGCCCTGCCTACGCTGCGTGTGGCCGGCAACCGCTCGCGATGGACTGGTCGGCGTGTGCGCCGAGGCCGGCGTGCTCGGGCCGGTGCCGGCCGTGTTGGGCACGCTGCAGGCGCTGGAAGCGCTGAAGATCGTGCTCGACCTGCCGGGACAGCTCACCGACGCGGTGCTGATGGTGGATCTGCTGAGGCTGAACGTGACCCGCCTGCGTGCCCGGCGCGCGCCGGACTGCCCTGGCCACGCCACGGCCCGCGCCGCGCTCGAAACCAGTACGGATGCAGCGGTCGAGGTTGCGTTCGAATCGCTGCAGGCGGCCCTCGCCGCCGGTTACACCGTGATCGACATCCGCGAGCCGGCGGAGCGGGCGCGCCAACCGGCGCCGTGTCCCGGGTTGCATGCGATTCCGCTCACACAGCTGCTCTACGGCGAGCAGCCGCTGCCGCTCGCCGAGCGCTGTCTGCTGGTCTGTGCGGCCGGCGTACGCAGTCTGGCCGCCGTCCGCGAGCTGCGCGCTCGGGGCCATTCGCACGTATTCTCTCTGCGCGGCGGACTGGCAGGGCTCGAGCGAGCCGTTACGGTCTGACCTGGCCGGTGCCCCGCACCACATATTTGTAGCTCGTCAACTGCTCCACCCCCACCGGTCCACGCGCGTGGAAACGGTCCGTGGAGATGCCGATTTCCGCTCCCATTCCGAACTCGCCGCCGTCGGCGAATTGGGTCGACGCGTTGTGCAACACGATGGCACTGTCGACCTGGCGTAGGAAACGCTCGGCGGTCGCCTGATTCTCGGTCACGATCGACTCGGTGTGCGCCGAACCGTACCGCGCGATGTGCGCGATCGCCCCCTCAACGCCGTCGACCACCCGGGCCGCAATGATCGCGTCGAGGTACTCGGTCTGCCAGTCCTGCTCGCTCGCCGCCAGTACGCGCGGATCGGCGCCCCGAACGATCTCATCGCCGCGCACCTCGCAGCCGGCTTCGAGCAGCGTGCGCACCAGTGGAACCAGATGGGTCGCGAGACTCGCCCGATCGATCAGCAGCGTCTCGGCCGCACCGCAGATGCCCGTACGGCGCATTTTCGCGTTGAGCGCTATGGCCTGCGCCATGCGCACATCGGCGTCACGGTCGACATACACGTGGCAATTGCCCTCCAGATGGCCGATTACGGGTACGCGCGCCTCCTGCTGAACCCGTGCCACCAGACTCTTGCCGCCGCGCGGTACGATCACATCGAGGTACTCCGTCATGCCGGAGAGCATGTAACCGACCGCCGCGCGGTCCGTGGTCGGCACCAGCTGAATACATTCGACGGGCAATCCCGCGCCGCGCAACCCCGCGGTGAGACAGGCGTGCAGCGCGCCATTGGACTGGCGGCTCTCGGAGCCGCCGCGCAGAATGACCGCATTGCCGGACTTCAGGCACAGCGCGCCGGCATCGGCCGTGACGTTCGGCCGGCTCTCATAAATGATGCCGATCACCCCGAGCGGCACCCGCACACGCTGGATCCGCAATCCGTTCGGGCGTTGCCACTCGGCCGCAACGGTGCCGATCGGGTCGGGCAGTTTCACGATGGCCTCAATCCCGCGCGCAATCGACTCGACGCGCTCGGGGTTGAGCAGCAGACGGTCGAGCAGCGCGGGCCCGAGGCCTGCGGCGCGAGCGGCGGTGACATCATGGGCGTTGGCGCTGAGGATCTGCTCGGCCTGGGCGCGGACCGCCTCGGCCGCACCGACCAGCGCCTCATCCTTCGCCGCGCTCCTCGCCTGTGCCAGCACCGCCGCAGCAGCCACGGCCCTGCGGCCCAGATGCTCCATAAGTTCGCCGAGTTCGGGGTCGGAGTGTTTGCTCATGCCCGTGTCCCCTGCATCAGTACGAGGTCATCGCGATGGATCAGTTCGTCGCGGCCCCGAAAGCCCAGGATGTCGCCAATCTCCGCCGACTGACGGCCGATGATCTTGGCCGCATCGGCATCGGAATAGGCAATGATGCCGCGCGCAACTTCGGCCCCATCGCTGCTCAGCACACTGACCGTATCACCGCGCTCGAACACTCCGCGGATGCCGGTCACACCGGCAGGCAAGAGACTCCGGCCGGCGAGCAGCGCGCGCAGCGCACCGTGATCGATGGTCACCGCACCCGCCGGCCGCAGCGTGCCGGCGATCCACTGCTTGCGAGCCGCGATCGGCGTGGCGCTCGGCAGGAACCAAGTGCAGCGCGCCCCTTGCTCGAGCCGACGAACCGGATGCAGCGGCTGTCCCGCGGCAATGCACATGTGACAGCCGGCCGCCACTGCGATGCGCGCAGCCAGCAGCTTAGTGGTCATCCCGCCGGAACCGAACTCCGAGGCCGACCGTCCCCCCATGGCCTCGATCTGCGGGGTGATCTGCCGAACCTCATCGATGAACTGCGCGTCCGGATCGCGATGCGGATCCCCGGTGTACAGCCCATCGACGTCCGACAGCAGGATCAGGCAGTCGGCGCCCGCCATCTGCGCCACACGCGCGGCCAGACGATCGTTATCGCCATAACGGATCTCCGCAGTGGCCACCGTGTCATTCTCGTTGATGACCGGCAGTGCGCCGAGCGTGAGCAGGGTCTCGAGCGTGGCTCGGGCATTGAGGTAGCGTCGGCGGCGCTCGCTGTCCTCCAACGTGAGCAGGACCTGAGCGACGGTCACCTGGCGGTCCTCGAGCAGCTCCTTGTACGCATGCGCCAGGCGGATTTGCCCAACCGCGGCGGCCGCTTGGCTTTCCTCCAGACGCAGCGGCCCCTTGGCGAGGGACAGCTGCCGGCGTCCGAGGGCAATGGCGCCCGAGGAGACCAGAATGACCTGCTGCCCACGTGCGCGCAGCCAGAGCAGATCCTCGACCAGGGTTTCCAGCCAAGCTCGATTGATTCGGCCGCTCGCAGCTTCGACCAGCAGAGCCGAGCCGACCTTCACGACGACGCGGCGTGCTCTCGACAGGGGAGAGTCCGTAGGGGGGCGGGTGGACATGAGAAAACTATACGTGCCGCGAATGGTTCGCGCGAGTCGAGCGCGGCGGCGCGTTGCTCCCGGCCAGCGCAACCCCTAAACTTGCGCGGCCGCCAAGTGAGAGGATCCCATCGGTGAGCAGAGATTACGAACCGGTTCCCGGCCAGTGGTACGAGAACCTTGAAGATGAGGAATCATTCCGCGTGCTCAAAGTGGACGAGGACGCCGAGCTTGTCGAGATCGAACATCTCGACGGGGAGATCGAGGAGATGGATCTGGAGACCTGGCACGAGATGGATCTCGAGGAAGCCGAGGAGCCTGAGGGCTGGGCTGAGTCCGAGGAGGAGGACGAAGACGAGGAGGAGGAAGAGGACGAGGATGACGAGGACTGGGACGACGACGACGAGGATGACGAGGACGAGGATGACGAGGACTGGGACGACGACGAGCAGGACGAGTATTGAGTCCCTGCGACGCGTCGCCTTGGTGGCCGGACGCGTCGTGCCTGCGTGCCGTGGTGTCACACGGCACTGAGGCCTGCCCGGCGCTTGCGCTGTCGGTCACGTTGCATCGCCACATTCCCCGGCGCCGGCGGCGAGCATGAGCCAGGAGGTCTCGGCCAGCTGGCTGCACGAAAAGGAATCCGCGTGGCTATACCGCCAAGTCGCCGTGGCCGAGCGCGATCCGCGCCATCGGCGCCTGTTCGAACAGCTCGCGGCAGCGGCTGAGGAGCAGGCGCGGCGCTGGGCCGAGTCTGCGCAGCGCTCGGGTGCGACGGGCCGTGCATTGGAATTCAGACCCTCGGCGCGCGCGCGCGTGGTGGCCCGCTTGGTGCGCTGGTTCGGACCCCGCGCGCTGCGCTCTGTTCTGGCGGCCATGAAACTGCGGGGCCTGTCCGTCTACAGCGGCACAGCCCTCTCCGGGCACGAGATGCCGACCACGCTCGCCGAGGTCGGCGCGCGGCATCGCGGCGGCCTCGGCGGCAACCTTCGGGCAACCGTCTTTGGCGTTAACGACGGGCTGCTGGCCAACGCCAGCCTGGTGATGGGCATCTCGGGTGCGAGCAGCGCGGCAGGCCTGGTGCTGGTTACCGGACTGGCCGGATTGCTCGCCGGGGCGTTGTCCATGGCAGCCGGCGAGTACGTCTCCGTGCGCTCGCAACGGGAGATGTACGAGTACCAGATTGCGCTCGAGCGCGCCGAGATTGCCGAGTACCCCGAGGAGGAAGCCGAGGAGCTCGCGCTGATCTATGCCGCGCGCGGCATGCCGTTGCCCCAGGCACGCGAAGTCAGTCAAACGCTGTTGGCCCGACCCGAGCATGCACTCGATGTGCTGGCGCGCGAGGAACTCGGTCTGAGTCCGGAGAATCTCGGCTCACCGTGGGCCGCTGCCAGCGCATCCTTTCTGGCATTTGCATTCGGCGCGGCGGTACCGCTGCTGCCCTTCCTCGCCGGGATGAGCGGTCGGGGCGCGCTCATCGCAGCGGCGACACTCACTGCGGCGACGCTGTTCGCCGTCGGCTTGGCCATCAGTCTGTTCACCGGTCGACATGCCCTGCAAGGAGCGCTGCGCATGGTGCTGATCGGGGGCGCGGCGGGGCTGGCGACCTACCTGCTCGGTCATGCGCTCGGCGCAGCGCTGCGTTGAAGCGCAGGCACTTCCCACCCCGGTGCCCCCTGCGGCATAGTCGCGCACCCATGCCGACGCTGCACCGCCACGAGAGACCCGCATGAGCGCGCCCCCGGCCCGACTGCTCGAGCGCATCGCCAGTATCGTCGGCGGGCGGTTGCTGACGAGCGCTTCGCAACAGCAGCCATATCTCACCGACCATCGTGCGCTTTATCACGGTCGGGCACTCGCCGTCGCGCAGCCCGAGAGCGCCGAGCAGGTCGCGCAGCTGCTCGCTCTGTGCAATGCGGAGCGGATCGGGGTGGTGCCGCAGGGCGGCAACACCGGTTACTGCGGCGGCGCCACACCGGATGAGAGCGGCGCGCAGCTGCTGATCAGCCTGGCACGACTGAAGCGCATCCGGGCGGTCGATGCACTCAATTATTCCCTGATCGCCGAGGCTGGCTGCGTGCTTGCCGACGTGCAGCACGCCGCCGATGAAGCGCAGCGTTACTTTCCCCTGAGCCTCGGCTCTCAGGGCAGCTGCCAGATCGGTGGCAACCTCTCGACCAATGCCGGCGGGGTGCATGTGCTGCGCTACGGGATGATGCGCGAGCTGGTTCTCGGCCTCGAAGTGGCGCTGCCCGACGGACGACTGCTGTCGTCCCTCACCCGCCTGCGCAAGGACAACACCGGTTATGACATCAAGTCTCTGTTTCTCGGTGCCGAGGGCACCCTCGGCATCATCACGGCGGCCAGCCTGAAGCTTTTCCCGCGCATTCGCGTCACCGCCAGCGCCTTCGCGGCGGTGCGTGACCCAGGTGCCGCCATCGAGCTGCTCGCCCGGCTGCGCGAGACCAGCGCAGACCGAGTGAGCTCCTTCGAGCTCATCCCCCGCCTCGCCGTTGAGCTCACGGTCCGGCACATCCCCGGCGTGCGCGACCCGCTCGACTCACCCCATGCCTGGTACGTGCTCACCGAGCTCACTTCCGCGCGGGCCACCGATCCGCTCGATGCGATGCTGAGCGAATGTCTCGAGCCGGCGCTCGGCGAGGGGCTGCTCGAGAATGCAGTGATCGCCCGCAATGCACGCGAGCGCAGCGAGTTCTGGAAGCTGCGCGAAAGCATTCCCGAAGCCCAGCGGCGCGATGGCGCCAGCCTCAAGCACGACATCTCCGTGCCGGTGGCAGACATCGCCGCGTTCATCGAGCGCGCCGGCCAGTGGGTCGCCGATCACGTGCCGGACGGCCGACTCGTGGCCTACGGGCATGCCGGCGATGGCAACCTACATTTCAACATCAACCAGGCGCCCGGCACGGACCGCGCTGCATTTCTCGCGCAGGGCGAGAAGATCCAGCGAGCGATCCACGACCTAGTGCGCGAGTTCGACGGCAGCATCAGCGCCGAGCATGGTATCGGCCGGCTGAAAGTCGGCGAGCTCGAGCGCTACGCGCCACCGGTGGAGCTGGAGCTGATGCACGCGCTGAAACAGGCACTCGACCCGAACGGCATCATGAATCCCGGCAAGGTGTTGCGGGGGAACCGATGAGCGCGATGGCCGGGCGCACGCGCCTCACGGATCGGCTGCTCGCGACGGCCGCTCTGGCGAGCTGGCCGGTGCCACTGTGGTGCATGGGACTGCGCCTCGGGGCGCCAGCGCTCGCCGACATGGTGCTGCCCACGGTACTCGGCGTGGGGGCGGTATCCTTGGCCCTACGTCTGCTGCACCGGGGCGAGGCGGGCGATTTTGCACTGTTCTTCCCCGTCAGAAACTACCAGCAGGGCACGCCCCGGTCGATCCGAGTGATCGCGACGCTGCTGTTCGCGTTCAATCTGGGCGCAGCGTGGTTCCTGCTCGGTACCGCGCTCTCGCGCACCACCAGCCTCATCCTGATCCTCATGATCACGGTCTCGGCGATGAACCTCGCCGACGAGTGCTGGATCGCCCGCCGCCGCCGGCTCGCCACCCCGCTCTGAGGCACTGCCCGGGGCGCGCCTTGACGGGCGCAGACGAATTGCGGACACTGCCGGCCACGCACTGGTTCCCCGGTTCGCACCGGGGAGGCAAGAGGGAACGCGGTGAGGCTCCTGAGGAGCCGATGCCGTGGCTACCCCCGTAACTGTAAGCGGCGAGTCCGCGTCCATCACGGCCACTGGGAATTCCTGGGAAGGCCGGACGCAGGATCACGACCCGCGAGCCAGGAGACCTGCCAGTGCGGTCACCCAACCGGTGGGCGGGGCGTACCACACGGAGCGGTCAATCGCAGCGGTGACATCTGGTAACCGAGGCGAAGGCCGTGGCATGGATATTTTTCAGGAAATTCTGGCGCCGCACAGGCGTGCCGAGCAGCCGCTCGGCATGGCCCGACGGCGTTCGCGTGTGCCATTCGCATCGGCTGTCGTTGGTACGCCCCTGACGGGGCGCTGGTCCGGAGCACGACGATGCGATTGATTCCGATCCCTACTTCCCGTACCCGCAGGGCACGCCGCCTCGATGCTCGCACAGCCGCGAGTCTGAGCGACTCGCCGAAGCCCGCACTGCGGCCTACTCTTGCCGGCGGCGCTGCGATGATCGCCTTTCTGGGTGCGGCCGCCGCACCGGCCGCAGCCGCCCCGGGGCCCGCGCCTAGCGATGTGACACCGGTGGTTATCTCCGCCTCGACGTTTCCGCAGTTGCTCACCCAAGCGCTGCCGAGCGTGAGCGTGCTCACCCGCGCACAGATCGAACGCAGCGGCGTGAAGAACCTGACCACCCTGCTGCAACGGGTGGCCGGCGTGCAGATCACCGCAAACGGCGGCCCGGGACAGCCGGCCACGACCTACCTCGAGGGCTTCGGCGGCGTCGACGCCGGCGTGCTGGTGCTACTGAACGGCGTACCGGTCACCCCGCAGGATGCATCGGGCGGCAGCAATTACCTGGAGAACCTCACCACCGATCAAATCGAACGCATCGAGGTCATCCACGGCAACGTTTCGGCGATTTACGGTTCCGGCGCGATCGGCGGGGTGATTCTGATCACCACGCGCGAGGGGGGGCGCAAACCGCAGGCGGATCTTGCCGTGAGTGGTGGTAGCCGCAACACCGTGACGGTATCGGCGAACGCCAGCGGCCAGATCGATCACACCCGAGTGCAGGTCGGCGTCAGCCGCTACACCACAGCCGGCATCCCGTCGGTCAACCCGGCAGAAAGCACGTTCGTGACGTCAAATCAGTCCGACGGCTATCACAACCTGACGGCCAACGGCTCGATCGTGCAGCAACTCGGCCGACACCAGCAGCTCGGCGCGCGTGCTTTCCTCAGTGACGGACGCTACAGCTACGACAACGACACTTCCGGGGGCCGCACCAAGCAGAGTCTGCTGCAGGTGTTCAGCAACAACCGCATCGCCGGATTCTGGACTTCGAGCTTCAGCGTGTCGCGTGAGCGCACGGAAAACATCAACCTCGGCAGCTACCCCGAGAGCTACCGCTCCACGAATCTCGACCTGCTGTGGCGCAACGTGCTGCAGTTGTCGAAGAACTGGACGTTGACCGGCGGCGCCACGCATCAGCACCAGTCTGTCACCAGCACCGGTCAGGGTGGCATTCCAAGCACTTCGCGCGGGGTTACTGCGGTGTTTGCAGGTCTCAACGGCGCATTGCGCGGAAACGAGCTGCAGCTCAACGTGCGTCACGATCAGATCGACGGCTACACCGGCAATGAAAATACCTTCTTCGCCGGCTACGGTCGGAACCTCGGCGAGGGATTCAAGGCGATCGCGAGCTACGCGAGCGCGTTCAACGCACCGCCACTCGGCTACCTCTATTACAGCAGCCCGTACTGGGCAGCCAATCCGGCGCTCAAACCGGAATCGGCGCACACGGTAGAGGCAGCGCTGCAGTGGGCGCGGCGCTCGACCGTCTTGCGTGCCACGCTTTTTCAAACCATGGGCCGTGACCTGTGGGGCTACGGCACGACGCCGAGCTTCGCGACGCAGTTTCAGAACATCTCCCGGACGCGCACCCGCGGCCTGGAACTCGCCGCCCGTGGCGGTTGGCACCGTCTGAGCTACGAGGCGAACCTGACTCTGCAGCAGCCGCTTGCGCTCAGCGATCCGGGTCACCCGACACTGCAGCGTCTGGCGCGCAGCATCGCCAACATCAATCTCCAGTACGCCTTCGGCCACGTGAGCACCGGCCTGCTCGTCCATTACACCGGACCGCGGCCGGACGTCACCTACTCCCCGACGTTCAGCACCGTCCCGCTGACTCTCGGCAGCTACACGACGGTCACACTGACCGCCGATGGGCCGATCAGTCGGACGTTGCGCTGGAACGTGCGCGCCGAGAACCTGTTCGACAAACGCTACGAGACGGCCTACAGCTACAATTCCGTGCCG
Organism: Pseudomonadota bacterium; assembly: GCA_021808195.1. Next base: position 14,449 of record JAKBCE010000019.1, on the reverse strand, counting down.
TTTAGCCTGTTCGTGGGGGTGACGTGGCGGCCGTTCGGAGCCTGAGCGCGCCGGCCAACGTCCACCGTCCACGGTGGTACAGGCCGCGCGTACCGATTACCCCGGGCGTCCCCGCTCAGCCGTGCAGCCCCGGGCTGTCACATTGCCATCGAAGTGGTACCATCAGAAAAGAGGTCATACTATGAATTACAGTCACCGCTCTTCTTCACCCTGGGGCGCGCGCGCAGCGTGGCTCGGCGCTTTCGTGCTGTCCGTAGCGCTGTTCAGCGCAGGATTGACCTGTGCCGTTCCGCTGGTGGCATTCGCTGCGATCTGTGCGCTGCGTCAGAGCCGTGCGCAGGCGCTGCTGTTCATGGCCGTGCTGTGGCTCGCCGATGAGCTGATCGCATTCACCCTGCTCGGCTTCCCGGCGCGGGCGGTGGCTTTCGGCTGGGCCGGCCTGATCGGCGCGGCGATTCTGGCCGCCACATGGGCCGCGAGCGCCGTGGCTCAGCGCAGCACGCGGGCCGGCGGCATGCTGGCCGTGTTTGCAACTGCATTTGCGGTCTACGAAGGCGTGATGTGGGCCGTCAGCAGCGTGGTCGGTGCGGCGCACGGTGCGTTTACCGCGGGCATACTGCTCCAGGTACTCGCACTCAACGCTGTGACGTTTGCCGCCCTGCTGTTCGTCGGTGCACTCAGCACCCGTACGGCTGCGCGCGCAGCGCGCATGAACCAGATCGCTCACGCGCCGCAGCGAGCGGCCTGATAGCGATCGGTCTCCTCGTACCGTTCCGGCCGCGATCGCGGCCGGAACGGTACGCGTATCACGTTGAGGGTTTGCGCAACCTCACCAGTCCCTCCTGAGCGGTGCTGGCGACGAGCCGGCCATCCCGCGCATACACGCCGGCTCGCGCGAAGCCGCGCGCACCCGAAGCACTCGGGCTCTCCACCGCGTACAGCAGCCAGTCATCCACCCGCAGGGGGCGGTGGAACCACATGGCATGGTCAATGCTCGCCATGACCAGTGCGCCGCTGAAAGATGTCTTGGCGTGCGGCAGTGTCGCCGTGTCGAGCAGAAAATAGTCCGATAAATAAGCGAGCAGCCGCCGATGCAGTCCCTCCTCATCGGGCAGGCGGTCGACCGCCCGGAACCACACCTGCCGGGTCGGCGGGGCGCGCCCGGCCATGAGAAACTCCATCGGCTGCACCAGACGGAATTCGAACGGTCGCGGCCGTTCGAGGAAGCGCCGCACGCCTTGCGGCAGCCGTTCGAGCAATTCAGGCGGTGGCCGGCTGGCGTCCGGCAGGGACTCCGGAGGCGGCACCGCGGGCATCTCAAACTGGTGATCGAAGCCCTCCTCGATAACTTGGAACGAGGCGGCCATGTTGAAAATCGGCGCACCGTGCTGGATGGCCACGACCCGGCGGTTGCAGAAGGCATGCCCATCGAGGCTGCGATCCACCTGATAGACGATCGGCGCGTTGAAGTCGCCTCGGCGCAGGAAGTACGCATGCAGGGAGTGCACGATTCGTCCCTCGACCGTGGCCGCTGCGGCACTCAACGCCTGCCCCAGCACCTGCCCGCCGAAGACCTGCGGACTGCCGATGTCGCGGCTCTCGCCGCGGAACAGATCGAGCTCCAAGCGCTCCAGATCGAGCAGTTTGACTAGATCGGCAAGACGGGGATCCATCGAAATCTCTCTCCAGCGCGCCGTGTCGCTCAGTCCGGGACGCCCAGCCGCTGATGCATGATCGGGCTGGTCGTGGTGTATTGCAGAAACTGGCGCTTCTCGGGGTGCAGATGGTGCTGGATGCCGAAGGCCGCGAGCGCCGCCTCGTGGAAACCGGAGAGAATGAGCTTCTTCTTGCCGGGGTAAGTGTTGATATCACCGATCGCGAACACGCCCGGCACGCTGGTCTGGAATTTCTCCGTATCGACTTTCAGGGCCCGCTTCTCGAGCTCCAGGCCCCACTCGGCAATCGGTCCGAGCTTCGGATGCAGGCCGAAGAACACGAGCAGCTGTTCAGCCGCGAGCGCCTCGATCGTGCCATCGGGTCGCTTGATGCGCACCCCGGCGAGGCGCGCACCGTCGGTAGTCAGCTCGTGCGCCAGAGCCTCGTGGCAGCGCAGCCGCCCGGCGGCCTCCAATTCGCGCATTTTGGCCACCGACGCCGGTGCAGCCCGGAAATCGGCGCGGCGGTGGACCAGATTGAGGCTTGCCGCCTTGGTCGCGAGCTCGATCGTCCAATCGAGCGCCGAGTCTCCGCCGCCGAAGATGACGATGTGCTTGCCGGCGAGCGATCCGGCATCCTTGATTCGGTACTGGATCGCGCCGCCCTCGAACGGTTCGGCACCCGCGAGCCCGATGCGCCGCGGCTGGAAAGAGCCGACGCCGGCGGCGATCACGATCGCGCCAGCATTGAAATGCGTACCCGTGGCGGTGCGCACGTCGAACCGCCCGTCCGCGCGACGGACCAGTTCAGTCACTTCCTGGCCGAGATGAAACTGCGGATGAAACGGGCGGATCTGCTCGAGCAGCCGGTCGATCAGCTCCTGGGCGCCACACACCGGCAGCGCGGGAATATCGTAGATCGGCTTCTCAGGGTACAGCTCCGTGCACTGGCCCCCGGGGTGGTTCAGCGAATCGACCAAGTGCGCGCTGATCCCGAGCAGGCCCAGTTCAAACACCTGAAACAATCCGCAGGGGCCGGCTCCGACGATCACTACGTCGGCCTCGATCGTCGCGTGCGGCGCTTCGTTTTGCGTGCTCATCTGGCTCACTTCGCCCCCACAGGGTGCAAAGTCACCATTTTAACGAGCTTCGGCCGCTCGTGCGCCCCTAGGCACGGCCCGCGTTCGAGTCCGTCGGCGTATGGAAGTACTCGCTCTCGGCGGCCAGCTGCTCGATCAGGCGCTTCAGCTCCGCCATGCGCCCCTCGGCCGTGCTGATCGGCATGCACTCCTGGCAGCGCGGATCACCGCACGGCTGACGGGAATAGAGCCAATACTGCAGCGCGCCCGCAAGCAATCCGTCGGCGATATCCCACAGATCAGCGTCCCGGTCCTTGTCCGCGATCTTATTGCCAAGATCCACGGCCTTGGTGAATGCAGAATCAAACGTATCAGCGATTTCGGTCATGGGCCTCGTTCTCCCACATCCGGCTAGTATACGGCAATCGACCAGTGGCCATGGCGGCGGCGCAGCGGCCCGCTTCAGGTCAAGCCCGCTGCGCGCCGGACGAATGCGTCGCGGGCACGCACGCCGATGTCGGGTTGATCGGTGAAAAACCCATCGACGCCGGCCGCCAGAAACGCGCCGATCTCCAGCTCGAGATCACCGCGTTCCTGCTCCGCGGCGCTGCTGCGCGCTGCAAGCGGCAGAAACGCGTTTTCTGCCCGGAACGTCCATGGAAAAACGCGCAGCCCCTGTGCGTGGGCGTCGGCGACGAGACGCGTCGGCCGCTGCAGCCGACCTGTCTCATCGCGCGGAATGATCAGTGATTTCTCCGGACCGATCGCCGCGGCATAGCCCGCCACTTGCGCAAGGCCTGCCGGCGTGGCGAGCTCGGCATAGGTGCGCGCGCGGCCCGCGAGATCCGCGCGATACGGCGAGCCGGTAGCCTCGAGCAGTTGCACCAGGGGCAAGCGGGTGCGCGGGCTCAGAACATGCAGAATTCCGGGCTCGAACGACTCGATGTACACGCTCGCCTCGGGGCCGTCGCAGCCGTACGCGGCGAGCGTTTGCAACAGCGCATCGGCCATGGGTAGCCCGCAGGCCTCAAAGTGACTTGGGTGCTTCAATTCGGGAAACAGCCCGATCGGTGCCGGTGCCGCGCGTGCGCTCGCAGCGGCACGCTCGCGCCGCTCGCGATCGGCCGCGGCACGCAGCCGCAGAATTTCCTCGAATGTGGCAATCTCGAATTGTCCATCGAAACGCGCGTTGTGCGGGCGCAGCGCCGGTATACGTTCGCGGGCACGCAGGCCTTTGAGCTCCTGCAGCGTAAAATCTTCGCTGAACCAGCCCGTCACCGCTTCGCCGTCGATCTGCTTGGTGACCCGCCGGGACGCAAACTGCGGGTGCTCGGCCACATCGGTCGTGCCGCCGAGCTCGTTTTCGTGACGCGCCACGAGCACCCCGTCGCGGGTCATGACCAGGTCCGGCTCGAGCGCATCGGCCCCCTGCTCGAGCGCGACATAATAGGCCGCCAGCGTATGCTCGGGGAGATAGCCGCTGGCGCCGCGGTGACCTATGACGACGGGCATCGGCTGAGGCCAGTTGCTACACTCGGGCTGTGCTGCTCACCGAACATGACATTTACCTGTTCCGCGAAGGGACGCATGGGCGGGCCTACGAGAAGCTCGGCGCGCACATGCTGCCGGCCGGCGAGAGCCACCCGGCGGGCACCCATTTTGCCGTTTGGGCACCGAATGCCGCGGCAGTGGCGCTGATCGGCGATTTCAATGGCTGGGACCGGCTCGCTCATCCGCTCACCCCACGCACCGACTCCTCGGGAATCTGGGAAATTTTCATCCCGGGAATCGGCACCGGCGCACTGTACAAGTATCACATTCTCTCGCGCCAGGACGGCTACACCGTCGAGAAGAGCGACCCGTTCGCCTTTTACTGCGAAACCCCACCGCGCACCGCCTCGGTGGTCTGGAACCTCGCTTATGAGTGGGGCGACGCCAGCTGGCTCGCCAGGCGCGCCGCAACCAATGCCCTGAGCGCCCCCTGGTCCATCTACGAGCTGCATCTCGGTTCGTTTCTGCGCGTGCCGGGGGAAGATAATCGCTCGCTCAGCTACCGCGAGCTTGCCGAGGCGGTCACCGCGCACGTCATCGAGATGGGCTTCACGCATGTCGAGCTGATGCCGGTGATGGAGCACCCCTTCTACGGCTCCTGGGGCTACCAGGTCACCGGGTACTTCGCCCCGACGTCCCGCTACGGCACGCCCCAGGACTTCATGTATTTCGTCGATTACCTGCACCAGCACGGCATCGGCGTCATTCTCGACTGGGTGCCTTCGCACTTCCCGGCCGATCAGCACGGATTGGCCTTCTTCGACGGCACGCATCTCTATGAGCATGCCGATCCGCGCCAAGGCCACCATCCGGACTGGAAGAGCTCGATCTTCAACTACGGACGCTCCGAGGTGCGTAATTTCCTGCTCAGCAACGCTCTGTTCTGGCTCGAGACTTATCACGTCGATGCGCTGCGGGTCGATGCGGTCGCCTCCATGCTGTATCTCGATTACGCGCGGCAAGACGGTGAGTGGATTCCCAACCGCTACGGCGGCCGCGAGAACCTGGAGGCGGTTGAGTTCATCAAGCAACTGAACCTGGCGGTCTACCGCGATCATCCGGACACCCACACCATCGCCGAGGAGTCGACGGCCTGGCCCATGGTCTCGCGCCCGACCTATCTCGGCGGACTCGGCTTCGGCATGAAGTGGAACATGGGCTGGATGCACGACACGCTCAAATATTTCGCCACCGATCCGGTCTACCGCAAATTCCATCACAGCCAGATCACCTTCAGCCTTTGGTACGCATTCAATGAAAATTTCGTGTTGCCGCTCTCGCACGACGAGGTGGTGCATGGCAAGGCCTCGCTGATCGGCAAGATGGCCGGCGACAGCTGGCAACGGTTCGCCAACCTGCGGCTGCTGTACGGTTATCTCTGGACTCATCCGGGCAAGAAGCTGCTGTTCATGGGCGGGGAATTTGCGCAGTGGAGCGAATGGCAGCACGATCACAGCCTGCAGTGGCATCTGCTCGAGCACGCACCACACGAGGGCGTGCGGCGCTGGGTACGCGACCTGAACCGCCTGTACCGGACGACCGCAGCGCTCCATCAGCGCGACTTTGCGCCCGAGGGCTTCGAGTGGGTGGATTGCGACAACGCCGATGACAGCGTCATCGTGTACCTGCGGCGCGGGGTGGATCCGCACGAGGTGGCGCTCATCGCATGCAATTTCACACCCGTGCCGCGCGAGCACTACCGGGTTGGGGTGCCGATCGGCGGCACTTGGACCGAGCGGTTGAACAGCGACGCGCAAGAGTACGGCGGCAGCGGCATCGGCAACCTTGGCTCGACCGAGGCGGAGCCGCAGTCCTCGCACGGCCGGCCGTACTCCCTCGCGCTGCGCCTGCCGCCACTGGCCGTGCTCGTGTTGACGCCTGGCTAGCCTTCGCTCGACCAAGCACGGTCAACCGGCGAACCACCCGCCAGTTCGGGAGTCTGAGCTAGAGCAGACGAATTCCGGCGCACGGCCCATGCGAGACTCGCTCAGGCAAATACTCTGCACGGCGCTCCTCATCCCCGCACTGCTGAGTGCATCGTGCTCGGGGATCCCGTTGCGCGCGCGCCGGGCGGCCGAATTGAGCCGCTATGAAGCCCACGCGGGCCAACCGGTCCGCTCGCTCACCTGGACGAGCGGGTACAAACGCTGGACGCCGCTGTCTGCCGATACGCTCCTCGTCTGGACGAGTCTCGAGCGGCCCTACCTCGTGCGGGTTTTCCATCCGTGTGCCGATTTGCTGTTCGCACGACGCATCGGCGTGACCTCGACACTCGATACGGTGCAGGCGCGACGCGATTTCGTCACGGCAGATGGCTGGCGGTGCATGATCCGCACCATCCTGCCCGTCGATGACTCCCGCCTGCAACATGCACAGCCCGCCGGGCGCACCGTGCCCCGACCACCCGGTAGCGAGTGAACCAAGAGGCTTCCGCCGCCGCCCCGCCAAGAATTTGTGTCCGAACGCGCAATCGTCTGCGCCTGGAGCCGAGGTCGCCGATGCGCATGCGGGCAATCCCTGTTGAGTTCATGCAGCGCACGCGGCAGGACACAAATATCTCCACTTTTCATGCACTTAACGCCCGCCGACTGCCGCAAATCACCTGCGCCTGAGCGCACGCGCCGAGGCTTCCAGTGAGGCCGTGACGTCGCGCCGGTCGGATTCCATCACATGCCCGCGCACGCACAGGCGTTGCAGCCGCGACGGCGCCAGTTTAAATTATGGTTTCAATAATATTTAAAACGCTCGGGGGCCTAAACAGAGGTTGCAGCATGAACCACGACGTCATCATTACGTGCGCCGTCACCGGCGACGACACCAAAGTCACCAAGAGTCCCCATTGCCCGGTCACGCCCGAACAGATCGCCAATTCGGCCGTCGAGGCGGCACGCGCCGGTGCAGCCATTGTGCACATCCATGTGCGCGATCCGGATACCGGCGCGTTCAGCATGGAAACGAAACACTACCGAGAGGTCGTGAAGCGGATCCGCGAGAGCGGCGTCGACGTGCTGGTGAATCTCACTTGCGGCATGGGTGGATACATCTGTGTCGGCGAGAATGGCCTGGAGGACACGCCTGCTCCGGGCACGGATTTCGTGAGCCAAGAGCGGCGTATGCGCCACGTCATCGATCTGTGCCACGAGGGACTGTACCGGCCAGACATCGCCACGCTCGACTGCGGCAGCCTCAATTTCGGCGACGGCAACCGCGCCTACGTTTCAACGCCCGATTACCTGCGCCGTGGCGCGGCGATCCTGCGCGACCTCGGCGTGAAGCCGGAACTCGAGGTGTTCGACACCGGCAACCTGTGGTTCGTGCGCAAGATGATCAGTGAGCAGCTGATCCCCGCGCCGGCACTGATCCAGCTGTGCGCGGGCATTCCGTACGGCGTTCCGGCCGACGTCGGCCACCTGCTCGCCATGGTCAACACCCTGCCGCCGGATTGCGTCTGGACGTCATTCGCCATCAGCCGGATGCAGATGCCCTGGGTGGCGCAGTCCGTGCTGCTCGGCGGCAACGTGCGAGTCGGTCTCGAGGACAATCTGTATCTCAGTCGCGGCGTGTATGCGAGCAATGCTCAACTCGTCGAGCGCGCACGCACCATCATCGAGGCGATGGGTGCCCGGGCCCTGAGCGCAGCTGAAACGCGCGAGCGTCTGAGGCTGAAGTGAGCGGCACCGAGACGTCCGCGAGCGCCGCAGCACAACCGGCGGCCGAGATCTACCGCACACCGGTGCACGCAGAATGGATTGATTACAACGGCCACCTGCGTGATGCGTACTACGGTTTGATCTTCAGCGAGGCAACGGATGCGCTCATGGACCGGCTCGGGATCGATGCGCCGTATCGACAGAGCACGCACAACACGCTGTATACCGTCGAGATGCACATCAACTATCTACAGGAAGTGCATCAGAGCGATACGGTGACCGTTGGAGTGCGCATCCTCGACAGCGATGCCAAGCGGATGCTTGTGGGCATGGAACTCACCAGCCCCCGTCGGGCCGAGCCGGCCGCCACCGCGGAGTTGATGCTGCTACATGTGCACCAGGGCGAGACGCCAGCCACGGTACCGTTTCCCGCGGCGATCGCACAGGCAATCGAGCAATTCCGCAAGGACTGGCCCGGCGCGCTCGCCGGGCCCGGGTCCCGCCGGATGGAAATCAGGAGGCGTACATGATCAGGTCTGTCCTCGCCCGGGCCCGCTGGCCGATTGCCGCCGCGCTCGCGCTGGCGAGCCTCACCGCCACCGCGGCCCCACCGCCGCGCGTACATCTGCATGAGCTCGATGCCGCACGGCATTCGATCTCGCTGTCCGATGGGATCCGCCTCGCCTACGTCCAGCTCGGCCCGCGCGATGGGACTCCGGTGGTGCTCATTCACGGCTACACCGACAGCGATCTCGATTGGGCATCGCTCGTACCGTACCTCTCGAAACATTTCCGTCTGATCCTGCCGGACCTGCGCGGACATGGCAGCTCAAGCAAGCCCGAGTGCTGCTACAGCCGCTACGACTTTGCCTACGATGTGAAGCTACTACTCGATGCGCTGCACGTGCGCCGGGCGGACATCGTCGGCCATTCACTTGGCAGCATCGTTGCCCAGACATTCGCCGAAAACTGGCCGCAACGCACTCTGCGCGTCATCTTGATCTCCTCGACCGCCTCGGCAGCGCCCCGCGCCGCCAACGGCAAGCCGCAATACGACTGGACGGCGCAGATTCGACATCTGAAAGAGCCGCTTAACCCGAACTCGAAGTTCATGCGCGCCTGGTGGTCCTCGCCGACGCCGGTTGATCCGCGCTTCCTGCGCCGCGAGCGAGAAAATGCGGCAGCGATTCCGCTGCAAGTGTGGCTCGCAGTGCTCGGCCAGAGCCTCAGTCCCGATGAGCTGAACGATCTCGCGCGTACGCTGCCGCAGCTGAAGGCCCCTACCCTGCTCGTCTGGGGCCAGGACGATCCGATCATGTTGCCGCCGATGCGCCGCTCGCTCGAACGCGCGCTCCCGCACGCCAAGGTCGTAATATTCCCCGGACTCGGACACAACCCGTTCTGGGAAAAACCGCGTGCCTGCGCCGCGGTGATCAATGCATTCCTCAATCCCGCTGCGAACGTTTCGCGCTACGCATCCAGTGGCTGAGCGGCGCAAGAGGCACTTCCCCTCCGTTCCATCCTGACACGATTGAGGAGAGTCTCGCATGCCGCCACACACTAGCGCCTCGCACCAACAATTCCTCGCGCGTTGCGCATTGCGGCCACGCACAATGTACTGAGCAAGCCATCGTCGCAGCAACCAGCACCACCGAAATTTCCCACAAGATCGCTTAGTGAAGGCACCTGGGGTCAACCTCATGAACTCAAACAGCACATTATCCCGAACCATAGCTGCAATCCTCGGCGTCTCCGCATTTCACGGAGCATTCGCCGCGGCTTCCTTGAACTCAACTCCAACTCGATCAAATTCGGATCAACTTCAAGAAGTCATCGTCACTGCGCAGCGCCGGGCCGAGAACATTCAAGACGTTCCGATCACCATGCAGGCCTTGACCGGCAAGACTCTGCGCCACCTGAATGTGCGCACCCTATCCGGCTACCTGAAGTACGTCCCCAATGTGTCCAGCGCATCTCTGGGCCCCGGAATGGACGTTCTGTATATGCGAGGATTAAGTGACGGCACTCCGAACGAAGATGCTCAAGGCGGCCTCGGATACTTTCCGAATGTATCCCTATATCTCGACGATCAGCCCACCTCACTCCCAGGCAGGCAGCTAGACGTCTACGCTGTCGATCTGAACCGAATCGAAGTGCTCGAAGGACCTCAGGGCACACTGTTCGGTGCCGGCGCACAGGCTGGCGTCATCCGTTACATCACAAACAAGCCACGTCTCAACACATTTTCCGTAAACGCAAACGCCGGCTATGGGATAACTGCGCACGGCGATCCAAACACCAATGCCAATGCGACGTTAAACCTTCCGCTGATAACGAGCAAGCTCGCGGCTCGACTAGTCATTTATACCGACCAGCGAGGCGGCTACATCAACAACCTTCCGGCGACCTTCTCACGCGGAAGCTCCGACCTCGGCATTCGCTATGCCAACGGCGGCGTTGTCCCAACTAATAGCTCGTCCATAAACAACTACTCGCTCGCCGCGAATGCAATAAATCCCCTGTCGTACAAGGGTGTACGGGGATCGTTGCTGTGGAAGATAAACGACAACTGGACCGCACTGCTCGAGCAGACCTACCAGACCATGGACGCCCAAGGGGTGTTCTATGAAATGCCGCGCGGAGAAATCGGCGCCGGATTGTCGTCCACCGGACGACCAATCGGTGGTCAACCTCTGCCCCCGCTGTCTGTGAACTTGTTCCAGCCCTCTTACGACCACGACCGCTTCGAGAACACGGCACTGACGATTCGAGGAAAAGTAGGGCCTCTCAGTCTAGTTTACGCTGGTTCCTATCTCGATCGACATGTTCAACAGCAAGTCGATTACACCAATTACTCCCGTGGACGATATGGCTATTATTACCAGTGCACCGGAGTGTCATACTCGTCAACCTCCGGCCAAGCGAATGCGACCTGCTACAGTCCGGCCGCAGTATGGCAAGACACTGAGACGAACACACACCTCACGCAAGAATTGCGCCTGAGCACGCCGGATAGCTGGCGGCTGCGAGGCATAGCCGGAGTCTTCTATGAAGATGAGAAGATCTACGACAACACGCAGTTCCTGTATACCAGCGTACCCGACTGCTCACCTACTGGCGCCACCGTAAACTGCTTCCTTCCGCTGAAGGCGCTGCCCGGCGAGACGGTCAACGACCCCTACGTGCGAAATTCATCGACGTCCTTTGTTGACGATCTGCAGCGGACCTTCATTCAGAAAGCCGCTTATACATCGGTGAGCTTCGACATCATCCCACACAAGCTCACGATTACCGGTGGCATACGATATTTTGACATGTATGACAGTCTTGTCGGTGCCGAGCTGAGCAGTTTCGGCTGCAAGCAGTTCAGCACTACGACATACTTTGGCCCGTGCCTCACACCGGCGGGCGCGAACCTCAACACGCAGAATCCGCATAGCCAGGTGCTCACCGGCCATCTGGGTCGCGCCAATTTGAATTGGCACATCACACCGAACACGATTCTGTATTACACGTATTCACAGGGCTATCGTCCCGGCGGCTTCAACCACGGCTCGAACGCGGTATTGCCAGATGCCAACGGAACGCCACGCTACCTTTCGCCGCTCGCGTACAAATCCGATCTAGTGACCAATAATGAGATCGGCTGGAAGTCCCTCTGGTTCCAAGACCGGCTGCAGCTCAACGGCGCCGTCTATCAGGAGCGCTGGGACAACGCCCAGACGCAAGTCTTCTGCCCGCAGTGCGGACTTGGAAATGTGCTCTTCATTACAAATGGACCCACTTACCAGGTCCGCGGCGTTGAACTACAGCTGGCGGCACGCCCGATTGCCGGCCTTACGATCCAGGGATCTGCGGCTTGGAATAGCGGCGAACTGGTCAATTCGCCCAAGTTGATCGACAACAATCCGGCAAGTTCCGGGTTTGGGCAGCCGATTACGACTCAATACGTAAATGGAGTTGCGCAGCCGGAGCAGAATATATACGGAACGGCCGGCCGGCCGCTTGCGAGCAATCCGCCCTTCCAGGCAAATCTCAGGGTTCGCTACGAATGGGAGATTGGCGAATATGTTCCGTATGTCCAAGTTGGGTTTCAGCATCAAGCGCACTCGCAATCCCAGACGGGCTTTGTGAACTCTTACACGATGCCAGCGTGGACCACTTACGACGCATCCATCGGAGTTTCGAAAGATGATTGGACCGCGTCTCTGGTTGGCACCAACATTACAGATGTAAATAAGAGCTTGTTCACCTCGGCGTCATTATTTACGGAAACCCAGACGCCAATGCGTCCCCGGGTGATTGAGCTGACGTTTAGTTATCGATTCGCCAAGCATGAGTGAGGCATCGAATCGCACGCGCTTCGAGCTGCGGTCAGGCGCGACCGGACTGCATGTGAGCGTTGCTTCCTAGCCGCACCAGTAGACGCAACTTGGCTCAATGGAACACACGCAAGGAGACGGAATACGTAATCTTCACTGCAAGGGTGACCGGTCGCATAAACCAGGCCATGGATGGCCTTCCCTTGGGGGCGTCTACGCGCATGGAGCAGACCGTTCGATGGCGCCCCACTTATCTGGCTGCGCCGCAATGACCCAGTTGTCATAGACATTTCTGCTTGCGGTAACAGACCGCTAGCGGTGGACGGCGTCTATGGCCAAAAAATGGTCTTTTCTGTTCCGAAGCGTCTTGCGTATTGCTGATGTCCGTTCACCTTGTCGCGCGGAACGCATGAAGTGCGGATGCTGCCGTCGTGACGAAGCACTTTATAAGAGTTCCGCCGTATTATAGATTTCTGAGATGCTGGCGTAGGCCAGACGTCGGGACTCGGGGGATCACCATAGATGACACGATCTACTTTAATCGAGGCTCATTCCATCGATTACGTGCCTCTCGCCGAACGGCATGGGAAAGTATGGCATCTGTGGCCCGTGTGGTTTTCCGGGGAAGCCCACCTTGCCACACTCGCCGTTGGCATGATCGGCATCGCACTCGGAGAGAATCTGCTGTGGACCGCCATAGCGGTTCTCGCCGGAAACGCCATAGGCACGTTCTTCATGGCGTTCCATTCCACCCAAGGACCGCAGCTCGGTCTGCCGCAGATGATTCAGTCGCGGCCACAGTTCGGCTACGTGGGAGCGCTATTGGTTTGGGCATTCGCGCTAATCACTTATGTGGGATATATCTCCTTTAACCAGGTGCTTGCTGTCCAGGCCATTCATCAGTTGAACACTTCCGTGCCGGCCAATTCATCAATGGCCGTAATTGGCTTCGGTGTGTTCGGAGCGGTCTTGGCTGCCATTGGATATGACTCCATCCACCTGGCGCAGCGTGGTCTTGCCTTTCTGATGATTGTGGTTCTGTGTGTATTTTCTGTTGGAGCCGTTTTCCTATTCAAATTTCCGCCGCTGCAATGGAGTCTCTCTGATTTCAAGTTGAACGCGTTTCTCACGCAATTGTTCGCGGCAGCGGCTTACCAGCTGAGCTGGTCGATATACGTTTCCGATTACTCCCGATACCTTCCCAGGGAAATTAGTGTTCGAGCATCGTTCTGGTGGACATACGTTGGCGCGTTCATCGGTGGCGCATGGATGATGCTCGTGGGCAGTGTTGCCGCCGCGAGTGATCCCAAACTCGACCTGTCCTCGGCCTTGATGCGCACGGCAGATGCGATTGCACCCCACTTCGGACCAGTGGTGCTCATCAGCTCTCTGCTCACGCTCGTCACGATCACTACCTTGAATTTCTACGGTGCGTCGCTGACGCTACTCAGCGTATGGGATACAGTGAGCCCGCTGAAGACCAGCGCCGGAAAGCGTATTGTTACTATAGTCATCACGGTCGTGATCAGCAGCGTGATTGCGCTCGACTCCTCGAGTAATTTTCTGCAACGCTTTTCTGATTTGCTCTCCATCCTGCTGTACCTGTTCACGCCTTGGACCGCAATAAATCTCGTCGACTTCTATGTCGTGCGGAAGGGCCACTATTCCGTGCGTGAAATTTTCAATCCAAGGGGAATGTACGGTCGATGGAATTGGCATGGATTGCTCGCGTACGGCATCGGCTTTGCCGCAATGATTCCCTTCTTTAGCACCGGGGTCTTTACTGGTCCAGTCGCTCGCTGGCTGGGCGGGGTCGACATTTCGATGCTCATTGGCTTGCCAGTTTCCGCCGGGGTTTATTTGCTGGTTACCCGCTCGATTGATCTTGATGCGGACGCGCGCGCAGCTGCGGCTGCAGATGTCGGACTCGAGCCAACCTAGTCATTTTCCGAATCAAATGTGGTGAATGCCGGATTTTCAGCTGGTATTCATGAGAGGCGCGCCGACTTTTCACAAAGATCACGCTGGAGCGTGTATCTTCGCCTGAGAGGTGCTCGTTTGAGTGGGCCCCCTGTGTCACAGTAGTTGTCGCCTCGATCCCTCTGTAATCTTGGGGGCATTGAGGAACGACAGTGGCTCGATACAGCAGCGAATTCAAAGATCGAGCGGTGGCGCGACTGCTACCGCCTGAG
>JAKBCE010000217.1 GCA_021808195.1 Pseudomonadota bacterium | reverse complement strand
GCCCTCAAAGTGACCCGCAGCGGCTACCTGCGCGCCCCGGGCGTGAGCTTCATGCTGTACGACGACAATTACAGCCCGATCTTCTTCGACCAGAAGGACGCCGCCCTGCAGATCATCCTGCACGGTCACCGCATCGCCACCAACGGCAGCGTGCGCCTGTTGCCCACGCCCCAGCAGTGGGATGCGATTCCGCATTTGATTCGCAAGCACGCCGACCGTGCGCAGGACCGGCTGAGCGCGCACCTGGACTACCCCGCCTATCACCTGCACTACAAGGTCGTGGTGTCGGCCGAACCGGGCGGCGTGCGCGTCAGCGTCGACCTCGACAAGCCGCTGCCGAAGGCGCTGATCGGGCGCGCCGGGTTCAATCTGGAGTTTCTCCCCTCGATCTACATGGACAAGGCCTATGCCATCGACGGCAAGGTCTTCGGGGTGCTGCCGCGCTACCCTGAGGACCGCATGATCAGCGCGCCCGGGAAGCTCGGCGTTCCCGGCGAGCCCTGGTACGTGCGCCAATGGCACCACGCACTCGGCTGGACCGAGCCGCTGCCGTTCGCGCAGGGCCGACACCTGACGCTGGCCGTGAACGATGCGCTCGATCGCGTCAGCATCCGCTCCGAGAGCGGTCCGCTGATGCTCTATGACGGGCGCGACGAAGCGCAGAACGGCTGGTTCGTGGTGCGCACACTGATTCCCGCGGGCAAGACCCGCGATGCGGTCGTGTGGCACATCCACCCGAGCAACCTGCCGCACTGGATCCGCCCGCCGATGATCGCGCACAGCCAGGCCGGCTACGCGGCGGCTTTCCGCAAAGTAGCCGTCATCGAGCTCGACCGCCGGTTCAAGGGACCGCACCGTGCCGAAGTGCTCCGCCTCGACGCCGACGGCGCATATCACGTTGTCTACCGCGGCCGGCTGTCAAAGCCGGTGCGCTGGCTGCGCTACCGCTACGTGAAGTTCAATTTCTCCTCGGTGAAACGGCCGGGGCTGTATGTCATCCAGTACGCCGGCGTGCGCAGTGATGTCTTCCCCATCGCGAAAAACGTGTACGCCAACACCTGGCAGACCTCGCTCGACGGCTTCCTCGCCGAGCAGATGGATCACGTCTCGGTGCGCGACGCCTACCACATGTGGCACGGCGTGGCCCACCTCGACGATGCGCGTCAGGCGCCCCCGAACCTGACCCATTTCGACGGCTACTGGATGGGCCCGAACATCGAATCGCCCTACAAGCCCGGCGAGCACATTCCGGGGCTGAATGTCGGCGGCTGGTTCGACGCGGGGGACTTCGACAATGATGCCTTCGGTCAGTACGGCACCATCATCAACCTCGCCACCACGTACACCACGTTCCATCCCCGATGGGATGAGCTGTCGGTGAACGAGAAAACCCGCTCGGTCATCATGCATCGGCCCGATGGCGCACCGGATCTGCTCGAGCAGATCGAGCACGGCGTGCTGCAGACCCTCGCCCAGATTCATGCGGTGGGCCACCCCTTCACCGGCATTCAATCCCCCTACCTGCTCGGCTACACCTTCGTCGGCGATGCCGCCTCGCAGACGGATGGACGACGGTATGATCCGAAGCTCGCCCCGGGTCAGATCAAGGGCGACCGATCGGGCACCCCGGATGACCGCTGGGCCTGGACCATGACCTCCCCGGACATGGAATACGGCGCCTCAGCCGCCCTCGCAGCCGCTTCTCGCGCCCTGCATGGCTGGAACGACCCGTTGGCCAAGCGCTGTCTCACCGCCGCGAAGCGGATGTGGTCGCTGGCGCGATCTCAAACCGATCAGGCGCATTTCCGCCCCGACCACGAGGGTTCCGGCGGTTATCGGGAGCGGGCCATGGGATCGCCCGAATGGACCGCCACCCTGGAGCTGACCCTCGCGACTCACGGTGCGGCGCCATACAAGACTCTGCTCGAAGCGATGCTGCCGGCGATGCTAGGCCACATCGGCGAAGGCGGCTGGGAAGCCGTCCAGGCGCGCCAGTATCTGAACACCGCCGAGCGACGGCAGCTGCGCGCCGCCGTCCAGACATACCTCCCGCAGATGAATCGCAGACTCGCCGCGACGCCCTTCGGCGTCCCGCCCTCGCTCGGGGCCTGGGGGGACTCCTCGCAGGTCGCGGAATTCGGGGTCGCGATGTACTTCCTGCACGAGGCCTACCCGCACCTGGTCGGCCCCGAGTACACCCTGCGGGCGGCCAACTACCTGCTCGGCACCCACCCGGCCTCCAGCGTCTCGTACATCTCGGCGATCGGAACGGCCTCGAAACTCAAGGCCTACGGCAACAACCGCGCCGACAACACGTTCATCCCGGGCGGCATGATCCCCGGTTACGTCATCATCAAGCCGGATTTCCCCGAGTGCATCACGAACTTCGGGTTCCTCTGGTACGAGGATGAGTACACGGTCGATGCCGCGGCCACCTGGATCCTGGAGGCCAACGCGGCCAGCGCCCTGGTACAGCAGCAGGCCGGCCCGACCGGCCACCGCAGCTGAGCTCACCGCGATGCACGGGCCGGCGCAGACTCCACGGGAGCCTCTGCGCCGGCCCCGGCGTCACCCCTCAGGGCCGCGCGTCATTCTCCAGCCGGTAGCGCAGCCAGACGGCGCCGCCGTCGAGCACTTCGCAGCTCGCCAGCTGCATGCCCGTGAGTGGGGCACGCTGCCCGGATTCTTCTGCGACCGAATCGAACACGCTCGGGGCCCCCTGGGCGCCGTCGATCGCCGGGCACACCGCAAGGCTGATCTCGTCGATCAACCCGGCGCGCAGGAATGCACCGTTGACGTGCCCGCCGCCCTCGATCAGCAGCCGCCGGATCCCGAGCTCTTGATACAGGAACTGCAGCGCTGCGGGCAGATCGAGCGTGCGCTCGCCACCGAAGAAATACGACACCCCGTCGCGTCGCAGCCCTTCGAGGTGCGCATCGGACACTTCAGAGCCGAGCACCACCACGATCGGATCGCCACCGATGTCGGCCCGTCCCCAGGCGATCTTGCCGTGCACGTCGAGCACGATTCCAAACGCCGGAGCCTGCCGCCGGGGCAGCCAGGGCTCACGCGGATAAACCTGCTCGCTGCGCGTCGGATACGCGCCCGCCTTGGCGAACTCCTGTCCGGTCACCCGCCCGATGAGCCACGCATCCCCCGCCAGGCGCTCGTGCAGGCGCTCGAACAACGTCCCGCCGTCGCGGGTTTGGGGGCGCCAGCGGCTGTGCAGAATGCGCCCATCGACGCTCGCGACCATGTGACAGATGACATAGGGTTTCATGGGGGATCTCCGCCGGCCCGGACGGCGCTACAGTGCGCCCTGGCCTTTTAAACCAGGTCGCCGCACCCCCGCAACGCTCCTCAGAGAGAGGAAAAATGTTAGCGCGCGCACACTTCGGGCCTGCAACGCTGGCCAATCCGGCGCGCACGCCGTAAGACTGGCGGGACATCGGGCTAGGCAACCAAGGGCTGCCCCGGGTTCGACCCATGATCGACATCACCGTCTTCGCCACCATGGCACTGCTGCTCGTCGGATATGCCGCCGTGCTCTTCAGCGGTCTGCGGCGCGCGCGTCGACGGCTCGCCCGCGCCTGGCTGCACCTGGATTTTGCCTGGGACCGCCGCGACGGGGATCTGCTGAAACTCCTCGAGCTGTGCCGGCAGGACGGCGCATGCGACGGGGAACTGATCGAGCGCGTGCTGCACGCCCGAGGAGCACTGCAGGATGCACGTCAACGGCGCGACGTGTCTGCCGTGAACGACACCGAAGAGGCGCTGCGCCGCGCGCTTGCACCGGTGTACCCCGCCGCCGCGCGCCAGCGTCACGGGCATGCCGAGGCCGTGGTGCGCGCGCTGCGCTTTCGAATCCAGGCGCACGAGCAGGCGATCGCGGCCGCCCACACCCGCTACAACGAGGCGGCAAGCGCACTGAACTCGCGAATCGAGATGCTCCCCGAGACCCTGATCGCGAGCCTGTGCGGCATGACGCCGGTGGCGCTCCTGCAATGCGAGGCGACCGCGCAGGCAGACATCGGTCTCGGTCTGGCCTTCGGCAAATGACCGGTGCGCAGGACGACCCCTCAAGCACTCGCTCACCGCAGCCGATAACCTCGATAGATCCGTCCCGCAGGATGCCTGCATGTCATTAAATTCCCGCACATCCGTCGGTTGCCGCGCCTGCCGCGAGCCGGGCATTGCGCCCGAGTTCACCATGGCCTTCCAGCCCATTCTCGACAGCGACTCCGGCGCCATCTATGCGCACGAAGCGCTGGTGCGCCCTGTCGGCGGAGGTTCGGCGTACGAG
>JAKBCE010000216.1 GCA_021808195.1 Pseudomonadota bacterium | reverse complement strand
CGGTTCTTCGAAGCCTCGTTCGCCCCGGGACTGCTGGAGCCGGGATTGTTCAATACCTGGCTCGTGTTCTGGAGCATGACGGCCCATGACGCGAGTGTTCGCGCGGTTCACAACCGCACCTACGTCGCCTATCGCACCGCGCTCGAATCGATGCTCGGGGAGCTGTCCGGCTCAAACGGAACGCCGGCGTTCAAATTGCGGCCAGCCGCCATCGCGCTCTCGGCCTTGCTGGATGGCCTGTGGATCGAAGCCAGCATGAACCCACGCACGTTCAAGCCGACCGAAGCCGTCGCATTGTGCGAAGACTGGATCAGTGCCCTCAGCGAAGGTGCGTTCCCGAGTCTGCTCGGCACGTCGCCAGCACCCGCAGCGGCCCGGCGCCGTCCCGGCACGCCCCGCGGCCACGGCTGACCCACACGCAGCTCAGAACTCGCGACCACCGTCGCCGGTAAAGATCAGACTGCAGCAGGTGACTGCACCCTCGGCTTTTTCCAGCTCAGAGACGTCGACCACACGGACCTGCACGCCACGGCGGCGCAACCGCTCCGCAGTGCGTGGCTTGGAGGCCGGATACATCACCTCGCCGCCGAGCAGCAGCGCATTGGCGCCGAGCGGCTCGGCGGGATCGACCTCGATCCGCTCGAACCGATGGAACGATTCAGGCGCGATGTACTCGGGATTGACCAGCACCGTCTCCGGGGCCACCAGGGTCACGGCGCTCTTCAGATGCAGACAGCCGTGCACTGGAATCGCTTCAACCCGATAGCCGAACGGCGCCACCCGTTGCGCAAGTTGTTCGATGCCGTCACGGTTGCTGCGGCCCGAGCGACCGACATAGAGCGTGCGGTCCACGCGCAGCACGTCCCCGCCATCGAGGGTTGCCGGGGCGGCAATCTGCGCAATCTGGCGGTATGGGCCGAGCAGGCGCGCCACCGAGTCGGTCTCGGCGCGCCGGGACGGCGCGCCTGGCCGCGTCACGACGGCGAGTTCATCGAGCACGATCGCCGTGTCCTCGACGAACACCGAGTCGGCCAGCGCCGGCGCCTCGGGTAGACGCTCGAGGTGACAACCGAGGCTGCCGAGCGCCCGTTCGTAGGCGGCGTGCTGCTCGCGCGCAAGACTGATGTCGATCTGCGTCCGGGGCAGATGCGTCAGCTCACAGCACGCCATCGCCGGACTCACCGAGCGCGTCACGGCGATGCGCGCTTGTTGCGGACTGCTCGGCATGGACACCTCGAGTGCAACGATACTCGCCACGAAGAATATCAGGTACTGTGTACGTGCTCGAATTCTCCGTCCCGCCTTCGGAGGACTCCTCGACATGCATTCCGGCAGCGAACCGCGACGCAGCCTCGGCCTTGCGACCACGACGTCCGTTGTGATCGGCAACATGGTGGGCTCAGGAGTCTTCCTGCTGCCGGCGGCGCTCGCCGCATACGGGCGCTACAGCCTGTGGGGCTGGGGGTTCAGCACCGTCGGGGCGCTGCTGCTGGCATGGATGTTCAGCGATCTCGCCCGCCGCATGCCCCGCTCCGGCGGACCGTATGCCTACACGCGCGAGGGGCTGGGCGAATTTGCCGGTTTCCTGGTTGCGTGGATGTACTGGATCAGCATCGCCGCATCCGTAGCCGCGATTGCCGTTGCGTTCGTCAGTTACCTCGTGCCCTTCGTGCCGGCACTGGCCTCGCACCGCGCATCCGGAGCCGGCGCCGCGCTGCTCGTGACGTGGCTGCTCACCGGCGTGAATATCTGGGGGGTGCGCACGGCGGGCCGGCTGCAGCTGATCACGGTGATCCTCAAACTGTCCCCGCTGCTGGTGCTGGCGGCCGTCGGCAGCTTTTATTTCGATCCGAAGTTGATCACGGCCGGACCGACCAATGTTGGCCCCCTCGCGTCGATCAATGCCTGCGCGGCGCTGACGATGTGGGCCTTCGTCGGTCTGGAATGTGCCACCGTACCGGCCGACCACGTCAAGGATCCCGCCCGAACCATTCCGAGAGCGACCCTGCTCGGCACCATCATCGCCGCGGTCTTTTACATCGCCTGCACCACGGCGGTGATGGGCATCGTCCCTGCCGCGACGCTCGCCCGCTCCGATGCGCCGTTTGCGGCCGCCGCGCAAGCACTCTGGGGCAGTTGGGCCGGCGGCGTGATCGCGGCGGCCGCAGCGATTTCCTGCTTCGGCGCACTCAACGGCTGGACGCTCATGGCCGGACAGTTTGCGCAGGCCGTCGCCCGCGACGAGTTGTTCCCGAGCGTATTCGCCCGGGAAATCCGCCGCGGCACCCCCGCGATCGGGCTGATACTCTCCGGACTCATCGCCAGCGGTCTGATCGCGATGAACTACAGCCGAGGACTGGTCGGCACCTTCGACATCATCATCCTGATCGCCACGTTCTTCACGCTCGTGCCGTACATGCTGTGCGCGGTGGCAGAGGTGCTTGGCAGCCGCGAACAGGCGCGCCCGCTGCGCAACGTGCTGCTGGCGTGCGCGGCATTCCTGTTCGCCCTCTGGGCAGCGGCCGGAACCGGACAACGCTCGCTCTACTGGGGTACGTTGGTGATGCTTGCCGGCCTGCCCGTCTATGCCTGGCAGAAGTGGTCACGAGCAAAGCCGACCTGAGGGTCAGCGGCAACGCCGGGAGCGACGCGTCCTCTGCCGGCGCGCGAGCGCGTCACCCTCAACCGCGTTCGCGCGCAAACGTCTCGAACCAGGCGAGACTCTCGGGATTGGCCAGCGCATCCGGATGGACCACCTCGGCGAGGGGCCGACCGAGGAGCAGCTTCTTGATCGGCAGTTCGAGCTTCTTGCCCGACAATGTGCGCGGGATGGCGGGCACCGAGAAGATCTCATCCGGGACGTGGCGGGCGGAGATCGCTGCACGGATCCGGTGCTGGATCCGCGCGCGCAGATCATCCGACAGGGATTCCGCCGGGCGCAGCACGACGAACAATGGCATATACGACGGCCTGCCCAGATACTCGAGGTCCACCACGAGACTGTCGAGGATCTCGGGGAGCGACTCCACGGCCCGATACAGCTCACTCGTGCCCATACGGATGCCATGACGATTGATCGTGGCGTCGGAACGGCCATAGATGACCGCACCACCGCGCCGCGTGATCCGTATCCAGTCGCCGTGACGCCAGATACCTGGATACACGTCGAAGTAGCTTTCCGTATAACGCCGCTGCCCCGGGTCGTTCCAGAACCCGATGGGCATCGAAGGCATCGGTGCCGTACAGACCAATTCACCGACCTCATCGGTCAACGCCTGTCCGGCCGCGTCATACGCCTCGACGCGAGCACCCAGACAGCGGCACTGCATCTCTCCGCAGTACACCGGCTCGGTCGGCACGCCGCCAACAAAGGCACTGACGATATCCGTTCCGCCGGAGAGGGGATTGACCCACACGTCGCGCCCTACCCGCTCATAGAGCCACTCATAACTCTCCGCACCCAGCGGCGACCCCGTGGAGCCCACCGCACGCAGCGCCCCAAGATCGGCCGCCCGGGTCGGCTCGATGCCCGCCTTCTCGGCGGCCTTGAAGAATGCCGCCCCGGCGCCGAAGAACGTCACGCGTTCGCGCCCGGCGAAGCGCCACAACGCTGCGCCATCGGGATACGTGGGACTGCCGTCATAGAGACAGATCGTGCTGCCGACCAGCAGTCCAGCCACCTGCACGTTCCACATCATCCAACCGGTGCTCGAATACCACAGGAAACGCGAGTCGGAGGCAAGGTCGAGATGGATTGCGGCCAGCTTGGTGTGCTCGAGCACTACCCCGCCCTGAGAATGCACGATGGGCTTGGGAAGACCCGTAGTCCCGGAGGAATACACGATCCACAGGGGGTGTTCGAATGCGACGCGCCGCGTCTTCAGCGCAGAATCTCCGGCAGTCGCGCACGCCCAGTTGAGCGCACCGCAGAGCGACTCAGCGTCGAACTGGGGATCGAGGTGCGGCACCAGCACCACGTGCTGTACGCTCGGCAGTCCGGCGAGCAGATCGCGCAGCACCTCGAGCCGCGAATACGACTTGCCGCCATATCGATAGCCATCGACGGCGATGATCACCTTCGGGGAGATCTGGCGAAAGCGATCGAGGACGGCATCGACGCCCATGTCCGGGGCACACACCGACCAGATCGCACCGAGACTGGCCGATGCGAGAAACGCAACGACCGTCTCGGGAATGTTCGGCAGGTACGCCGCAATGCGATCGCCGGATTCGACGCCGAGCCTTCGTAGCGTCGCGGCAAGCGCCGCGACCTGGCGACGCAGCTCGCCCCAGGAAACTTCCTGCCGCGCGCCGCTC
>JAKBCE010000215.1 GCA_021808195.1 Pseudomonadota bacterium | reverse complement strand
GCGACAGCGATGCACACAATGTGCGCGCCAGACGCGCGCAGACTTCCAGCGCATCGGCGAGTTCCTGCGCCCGATCGGCCGGTCGAGTCCGCTCGAGCACCCGGGCCAGCAAGCGCTGCGCGCGGCCGGGTGCCGGACGATACAGCACCGACACATAGAGCTCGTTCACCATCAGCCGCTCGGCGCTGAGGCGCTGCAGATAGCGCTCGAGCAGCCGGCCGGCGAACTGCACCGGCGCTCTCGCGCCTTGCGCCAGGGGGGCACGTCGGCGCACCACGTGGGTCCAGAGCGCCACGCCCGGTTCGGCGAGGTTGCGCCACAGCACGTTCAGACGCTCGTGCCATCCGTTGATCTGCTCGGTATCGGCACTCTCGAAGCTCTGCCCGCCGAGTCGGAAGACCTGCAGATAGTCGCCGTCGCGGGTCCTCAGCACCGCGCTCGCCACGTGGGCACGGTAGGGAATGTAGCGCTCGAGTCCGATCTCGCGCCGCAGTGCACCGGCCGAGCGCCTCACCATGCGAGTCGCTCCCGGGACGCGCCGCACCAGCACGCGGCGACCCGGCGCCGCCGCCCGGCCCGATCCGGCAGATCGAGCACGAGCGGCGAGTAGCTCGAAGCGCCCCAGACCCACCGGTTACCGAGCATTGCGGGCAGGCCGGTTCGCACCGCGAGCAGCAGCAGATCGAAATAGCGCGCATCGCGGGCGCACAGCAGAGCGCTCAGGGCATGGATCGGCAGCGCGAGCAGCAACGTCAGAAGATTGCGGGTGACCAGGAAGGCCTCGAGCGTGAAGACGAGATTGAACAGCAGCGCGGTGTACGTGACGCCCCAGCGCATCGGCGGACGGGTCGCTCCGAGGAACAGCGGATCGGCACACAGTGGGGGGTTGCGCAAGTTCATGAGCTTTCCCCCTCAGACGCCGAACATCCCACGCACCCAACCGACGATTTGCGGGGCGCCGAACGCGATGGCGATCCCGAGGATGGCGCCGATGCACCAACCCCAGGAGATCCGGTTCGCCATCGCCATGGCCCCGAGCACCATCACGAGAATGACGGCGATCGGCGTGAGCCACGCCAGGATGTTGCTCTCGAGCGCGGTGGCGCCGGTGAGAAATGGCGAAGATTGCGCCGCAGCGAGCGCCGGCAGCGCCACCGCAAAAGCGAGGAATACTCGCGCTGTCGCCCGTGCCGGGATGCGCGACAGAACTGCCGCCGGTGCGGCGGGCAAGGAGAATACTCTGACTGCACGAGCGGCAGCCAAGCGCAGCGACTGTGTGACTTTCATCGCCGGTGTCCCGCTGGAGCTGAGCGCCCTATCGGCGCGCGGATCAGTCTAGGCAGGTATGGCGCGCGTGGAACTGCGTTTGCCCGCGTGTTGATGCAGAAATGCGCGCCGCGCCGGCGGCATCGGCCCGGGCGCGGATATGCTCCGCCGATATCGCATCACGGGAGATTGCACACCATGAACACGGCGCCCTGCAACGAAGCTGCGGCGATCGAGGCATGCATCGAGGCACTCGATGAGACCACCGGTCTGCTCTCGCATCACCCGCCGCGGGCCGTCGCTGCCGCGCTCGCGGTGCATCTTCAGGGGCTGCTCGCCACGCTGCACGCACAAGACGCCTGCAGTGCACAGGAGATCCGTCAGTGGCTCGAGGAGATCGCGCGCGGGGCGTGCGCAGAAGCTGACTGAGGCGAGCAGCGGCTCACCGGCGCAGAAAAAAGACGGGGTTTACCGCCGAAGGGGGGAGGCGGTAAACCCCGATCAGTCGCCGTCCGCCGAGGCGGCGGCGGTCGATTCAACGATTTAAGGCAACGACTCGAGATAATCGGCCACTGCACGCATCTGCGAGCCGTGCAGAGTCTGGGCAACACCGTGCATGATCGCGACGTTGCGCATGTTGTTCTGGAAGGACTGCAACTGCTTCAGGATGTACTCCGCATGCTGGCCCGCCAGACGCGGGAACTGAGCGCTGCCGAGCGCCTGCGGCCCATGACATGCCGCACAGGCAGGCACCCCTTGGGTGGGAATCCCGTTCTCGTAGATCGCTCGTCCCCGCGCGATGATCGCCTCCGGATGCGGCGTGCCGGGACCGGCGGTCTGGCTCGAGAAGTATTTCGCCAGTGCCTCGATCGTCGGATCGGACAGCTGGTTCGCCATCCCCCACATGTAGGCGACCGCGTACGGATCGCCGCGCGTCTCGGCACGAAACTGTTTCAGCTGCTGCTCGAGGTACCAGGCCTTCTGCCCGGCCAGCCGCGGAAACATCGGGTTGATGCTGTTGCCGTCGACACCGTGGCAGGTGCCGCACACCGCAATCGCCAGCTGCGGGGCCTGCTGCGGCGGCGTGGGGGCGCCCTGCGCGCCGCTCGGCAGACTCACGACCGTGAGCACCGCGGCCGACGCGGCCAGCACCGCCCGACGCATCCAAATCCTTACCGTATGGCTCATGTTCATGGTTCCCACCTCAGAAAGCGTACCAAAGCAAGGCGTACACGCTGTCGTTGTCCGAGGCATTACGCCCCGCGCCATCGTAATTGGTCGTGCCGCCGTTGAACCGGTTGTAGTGGGTGTACTGAAGCGCGAGTTTGACGTTCAGCCAGGGCAGGTAGTTGACCTGAGCCACGAAGCCATCGGTGTCCGGTGACCCGTTCGCGCTGGTGGTGACGCCCGGACCATTGGTCGCGTTCGGAGGATACAGGACGCTGTCGACGGTTCCGGTCGTGGAGAACCAGCTAAGCTGTCCGCCGTACTGGCGGCGGTAGTAGTAGCTCGCCCAGATCCGGTTCGTGGTCAGCGAATCGTCACGGTTGGCCGAAGCGCCGTTGAGGAAGCTTGCGATCAGATGCATCTTCTCGTGAATGCTGGTACCGGCCACGGTGACGATGTTGTTCTCACCGACGTACTGGTACTGGAAGTCCTCGGCCACGTCGAAGAAGCGGTTGTCCGGTCCCTGCAGCGGCTGTCCCGCACCAGGATGCAGCTTGAAGTCCGCCCCGTAGGTACCGACTTCGAGCGAGTTCGCACCCCAGTCGTATTCGTAGGCCGCGCGCCAGTACGGCGCGAGCCCCTCGATCACGTTGCTGAAGCTCCCATCGAGAGGCCCGGCCTGCCCGGTGAGCTGATTGGTCTGCCCCTGGGGCGCGGAGCGGTAGCCGCCGAACTCCAGGTACAGCGACTCATCGAAGTACAGGTATGCCGTCATCCCCGCGACGCTCTGGGCCAGTGCACCATCGATCTGCGTACCGGCGAGCGGTGAGACGATCGCATTGCTCGTCGCATAGGGGAAGCCCCACGCCGGAACGCTGTTCCAGAGATCCTGCACCGTGGGGTTATTGTTCAGCGACACGCCGTAGGTCAACGTGTTCTTTCCCGGCAGGACGACGAGGTCCGCGAAGCGCAGATCGGTATTGTCGATGCCGATCGTGCCGCTGTCATTGCCGTAGGTGATCTGCGAGAACACCCCGAAGTGCGGGGCGATCTTGCCCGCGTAGAACAGGCTCAGCTGCTGCGGGAAGCCCGCAGTCCCGTTCTGAGTCAGTCCCGGAGCGGCCGGATTGCTGGTGTCCGGCAGCCGTTTGCTGAGCGAGGTGTAGGACACCTGGGTCATGATCGAGAACGTCGGCAGCTGCGAGAGCGAAAGCAGCTGCTGACGGTCGCTGTTCACCGCGCGCACCTGCTTGAGGTTGTCGAGCACGTAGCCGTTGGCCTTGAAGACGCGGCCAAAATGCGTCAGCTCGGGAAACACCGTGTGGCAGGCGGCACAGGCCATTCCGGTCTGGCGCGCGAAGCTCGGGACGGCCTGAGCCGCCGGCGCGAGCAGCACGCCGGCGGCGAGCGCCGCCGCGGCCAGGTGAAATCTTGTCGGGACTCGCATCTCATTCCTCCCATCCGCCATGTCCGGCGGAAACGTGCGCACGATACGAGCTTTGGGCGCATAAGGAGAAGCCGCAAACGCCGCTATGACGTTTCGCAAAACCGAAGATCCCGCCGCGCCAGTTGGCAAATATCAGTCGCCGCGCCGATGAGGCTCAGCGGGGCGGATGCGGGGCGTGAAAGGGGCGCGCGGGCGCCGGGTGGAAGGCGGGGTGGTAGGCCGGATGATAGGCCGGCGGCGCCGTCGCGCCGGAGGTGAACTGCGGTTCGACCGGACGGTACATCGGCGGGGGCGAGTGCGGCGGTGCGTACGTATTGCGGAAGCGGAACAGGGGACTCGGCCGCTCGGGCGCGATGCGGGTCTGCGCCCGATACATCGGCGGCGCCGAGTGCCATCGCAGTGCGGGGCCGAATCCGGGCCGCACTGCACCCGGGGCATGGAGCGGTACCGCCCGTTGCGGCCGCGTGCGCGGGGGCATCGCAGCTGGCAGCACCGG
>JAKBCE010000214.1 GCA_021808195.1 Pseudomonadota bacterium | reverse complement strand
GCAGCGCGAGAGCGCATCCTCATACGCACGCTGGTATTGCGGCCAGAACTTGCGCTCGGCGTAGTCCGCGACGCTGATCTTCCAGTGCTTGCTCGGATCCTCCAGTCGTGCCTTGAACCGCGCCAGTTGCTCCTCGCTCGAGATGTGCAGGTAGAACTTCAGGATCGCGACCCCATCGTCGGCAAGGTTGCGCTCGAATTCGTTGATCCGCGCATAGCGCTCCATCCAGACGGCCTTGTCGATCAGCTCGTGCACGCGCACCACCAGCACGTCTTCGTAGTGGGAGCGATTGAAGATGACCACCTCGCCACGGGCTGGCGTATCCCGATGCGCCCGCCACAAGAAGTCATGCGCCGCCTCTTCGGGCGAGGGGCGGCGAAAATGCGCCACCCGGCAGCCCTGCGGGTTCATCGCGCCGAGCACGTGGTTGATGACACCGTCCTTGCCGCCGGTGTCCATGGCCTGCAGACAGATCAGCAGCGAGTGCCGCCCGTCGGCGTAGAGTAATTCCTGCAGCGCGCGCAGTCGTTCGGTGTAATGCTGCAGCTCGGCCGTGGCCGCAGCGTGATCCGTATGGTGCCCCTTGAATGCCGGGTCGACGTCGGAGAGCTTGACCCGGCTGCCCGGCGTCACCCGAAAGCGCTCACTCTCGTTCATGACCCCACTGATACGCACGGGTGAGGCCACTGTCGATACGGGGTTGTCCCGGCGCAGTGCGCCGCGCGGTCACGACGCGGCACCGAGTGAGCGATCCGTTGCGCCGGCAAGGGAAGCCTGAGCCCTGCGGTTCGCGCTGAACGAGAGCGTCACGACCCAGGCTGCTGCCGCCACCACGAACGTCACGACCAGTTCGGACCACTGCTGCGACGGCGGGGTGGCCCAACTGGGCCGCGGCTGTGCAAAGAAGCTCGGCACCCAGACCACGAGTCCGAACAGACTCATCATGGTGGCTTCGAGCGCCGCGGCCAGACGAGGCACGATCCCGAAAATGATGGCCAATCCGGCGGCGACGTGACACGCGCCCGTGACGTACGCGAGCAGCAATCGATCCGGCAGCCACGCGGGCACCAGGGTGGCCGTATACGCGGCGTAGACGAAGTGAGAGTCCCCATAGAAGACGCAGGTGAGACCAAATGCAATCTGCGCGCCGCGCAGAGCGACTCGATCAACGCGTGCTCCCTCGAGTCCCGGTTTCGAATGCCGCAACATCAGGTAGAGGGCCACCGCGGCAGCCAGCGGCGTCACGGCCTCGCAAAACGGATACCACGCACCGACGCTCAGCGGTTTGGCAAGCCACTGCGGCACCGCCAGCGCGGCCGAGGCCGCCTGGTAGGCGCCCAGGGTCAACACGCCCGCCACCGCGGTGCGGGCGACACAAAGACCTGCGCTCGCCACCAGAATCACCACAGCCACCGCGTAGGTCAGCAGCTCACGCAGAGGCGTTGCGGCCGGCAGGGGCTGCGGTACCCACTGCCCGAACACCAGGATCCAGACGGCGATGCTCGCCGATGCGAGCGCAAACACCCCTCGCGCGACGGCACCGGCGTTGACCGGCCCTGTGCGAACGACGCCCGGTAAGTTCATGCGACCCCCATCCGTGTCCGTGTTTTTTGTGTGGCGCAGCTGAGCATACGCCGCTCGCACGCCTGGCACACCCGCCGTGAGCGGCCGTGGCGACGAGCGCGCAGCTCGACCGATGCCGCGGCACAGTCGCGCCGAGGTTCACCTTGCCGTTTGTCTGTTATCGGTGTACAAATAAGCGAAACCGAGCGTAGAGAGAGGCATGCTGCGCATCGACTTGGCTTCGAACGTACCGGTCTACGAGCAGATCGCCAACGCCCTGCGCGCCGAACTCGTGGCCGGCCTGTTTTCCCCCGGGGACAAGTTACCGACCGTGCGGATGCTGGCGATCGATCTGGGCGTTCATCACAACACGGTCGCGCAGGCGTATCGTCAACTCGCCGATGAGGGATGGCTGGAACTGCGACGGCACCGCGGCGCCACCGTTCAGAAGCGCCATGCCCAGAACCGGCACGTGGGTCCGGAGAAATTCACCCGCACCTTGCGCGAGCTGCTCGCTAAAACCCTGGCCGAGGGACTCTCGCGACAGACGCTGATCGGCGAATTGATGGACAGTGCACGCCGGCTCGAAGAGGGCGCACTCTGAGTGAAATGCGCTTGTCGTCGTTAACCCGAACCGCAATGAGTGGGACCTCAACATGGATCCTTTCGTCACCATAGGCTCGACCCTGATCGCGCTCGGCGCATTGTCGGTGATCGCGCATTGGTTCATGCCGCGACTGACTCGGCCCGATCTTTATTTTTCCGTCACCGTCGCGCCCGGATTTCGCGACAGCAGCGACGGTCACTCCATTCTCACCCGGTACCGGCGATGGCTGCTGGCCGTAGCAGTTCCCGCACTGGCCTTGCTTCTCGCGCTGACCCTGACGCGCCGGCTCGCCTGGACGCCCCTCGCCCTTCTGTTGCTCAACGGCGCCTGCTTCGGCGTCTACTATCGGACACGCCGTCTCGTTCTGACCCATGCGGTCGCACCGACGACTATCCGTGAGGCTCGAATCGACGCGCCTCCCCGCCGGATCCCCGGCGGGTGGATCGCCGCCTCGGGCCCGTACGCACTGCTCGTCGCGAGTGCCGCCTATCTCGAAGCGCACTGGCATCGGATTCCTGCTCGCCTGCCCCTGCACTGGAGACTCGACGGCCAACCGGACGTGTGGGCCATGCGCAGCTTCAGTTCCGTATTCTCACCTCTGCTCATCGCCACCGCGACCCTCATCGCCCTGACTCTGCTGCTGTACGGCACGGCCCATTGGGTACGCCCGATCTACGCAGACGGTCCGAACGGCCGCCAGGAATCGCGGTTTCGACGCGCCATTTCGCTGATGCTGCTCGCGATCGAATACTGGATCGCGGCGCTGTTCTCATCGCTGGCACTGCGCCCGCTGCTGCCGGCCGCACTCCAGCATCCCTCCGCGCTCACCATGCTCGTCCCGGGTCTGATCGCCATGGCGCTGACCGCTGTACTTCAGAGTCCCGCCCTGACCGCTCATCGGGCTGTTCCTGACAGTCCTCGAGCGCTCTTGGCCCTGACGGGCCGTTGGGCGAGTTCACGGTTCTGCGTGGGGCGGCGCTGAGCGCACTCGACGGTCACCCGCCGTGTGCGCTCCGCCGCGCAGGCCACTCCTCGTGCGTTACTTCCCGGCCTCTTGCCGGTAGCGGGCGATGAGGCTGCAGCAAGCTGCCGCAACCCCTCGGCCCGGATGTTCTTCGCCGCGTTCTCATCGCGGTCATGGGAGACTCCGCAGGCGGGACACTCCCAACGTTTTGCGCAGCCCAGTGCGGCATGCACCGTCCCGCACTCGAAGCAGCGCTTACTGCTCGGATAAAATCGATCGATCTCGATCACCTGCCGTCCGGCCCACTGCGCCTTGTAGCGGATCTGCCGGCGCAATTCCCCGAGGGCCACATCCCCCATCGCTCGGCGAAAGCCTCTGCGGTGTCCGCCCCGTGCCAGGGCCTTCACGTTCAGATCTTCCAGAACGAGGATGCGGGCCTGCCCGACCAGCGCCGTACTCACCCGATGCAGCGCATCCCGCCTCAGATCTCCGATCCGTCCATGCAGCCGCGCGATGCGCACCCGGGTCCGCGCTCGCCGACGGGACATCCCCAGCCGCACCCCCTTCGGGCAGGGCTTCATCGGATCGAGACCCTGGGCGCGCATCTGCGCGGCCAGCTGGCGGCTCTGGCGCCGCTGGTAGCGGCGCAGCCGAGTGAGTTTCAGCTGCAGGGCCTTCGGCGCGCGCAGCGTGTGGACGTGTGCTCCATCGCTCACCACTGCCAGATCCCGCAGCCCGAGATCGATCCCGATCACCTCGGTGTGAGGCTCAGGCCATACGGCCTGAGACACCTGATCGGCACAGATCGAAGCGAAGTATCGGCCCGCCCCATCCCGGGACAGCGTCACCGAGCGCAGCCGGCCCTCCAAGCCCTCGCTGCGGCGCAGCTTGAGGCGTCCTAAGCCCGGCAGGTCGACAAAAGCCCACCGGGGGGTGGCGTCCCGCTCGACCTGCACCCGGCGCTGATCGAGCGTGAAGCGCACGCGCTCGCGTCCGCCTCGGCGCCGGAAGCGAGGGTAGCGGGCCCGGCGGGCAAAGAAGTTCTGGAACGCCCGCTCCTGATCACGCAGCACCTGATTGAACGGCTCTCGAGGGAGATCGGAGAGCCAGTGCGTCTCCGGGGCCTGGCGCAACGCCGTGAACGCCCGCGACAGCGAGATCCAGTTCAGGCGCGTCTGATCGGCGTGATAGGCGCTCGTGCGCCGCGCCAGTCCCCAGTTCCACACGAAGCGCGAAGCACCAAAGAGTCGACCCAGCACACGTC
>JAKBCE010000213.1 GCA_021808195.1 Pseudomonadota bacterium | reverse complement strand
ACTCGCCGACGAAGATCTTCGGTCCCGTGCGGCTTACGTGATCGAAGTGATCGGCCTCCTTGAAGAAGACCCGCGGGCTCTTGTAGAAGTGATCGTCGACGACATCCGGCTGCACGTCCCCTTTGATCGGCATGGTGGCGATCAGCTTCAGCTGCGGATAGGCCTTGCGGATCGCCCGGGCGAACTGCGCAAAACGACCGTGGTCACCGCCGTAGCTGCCGGATTTGTCGAAGAAGTCCTCGTTGCCGATTTCGACATACTTCAGCGCAAAGGGCGCCGGATGCCCGTCACGGGCCCGTACCGCGCCCCACTTCGTCGACGGGCTGCCGGTGACGTACTGAATCTCCTCGAGCGCGTCCTTCACATAGGGATCGAGCTGCGGGCCGGGCTGGATGTGCATCCCGTCGAGCGCGTAGCCGGCATACACGGCCAGCACCGGCTGCATGTGCAGGTCCTGGCACCACTGCAAAAATTCCAGCAGCCCCAGGCCGTCGGAGGACTGGTAGCCCCACGGGCTCGGGTGCGTCGGACGGTCCACCAGCGGGCCGATGGTGAGCTTCCAGTCGTACCAGTCGGCGAGCGTGTTGCCCTCGAGGAAGTTGCCCCCGGGGAAGCGCAGGAACTTCGGATGCAGCGCCGCGAGCTTGTCCATCAGGTCGATGCGATCTCCATTCGGCTGACCGTCGTACGTCGGCGGGAACAGCGACGGGAGGTTCATCAGCACCGAGCCGGGATGACTGATCGTGATGCGCACGAAGTTGTCCTCGGACTCCCGAACCGCACCGGTGCGCAGCGTCGCGGTGTACCGCTCCCAGTGCGCGCTGGCGGCCGGGAAACTCGCGCGGGCGAGGACCTTGCCGCTGTGATCGTTGACGATGGCGAGCGTCACCGGACCGGGATTGCGGCCGTCGGCCTTGAGGTAGATCGAGGCGTGATACGTCGTGTGCGGCCACACCGGGACGCCCCAGTAGCCGGGGTTGTCGATGCCGCCCGGATCGCGGGCAGAAGCCTTGGCAGCGGTCAGCCGCAGGCTGTACGGCAGCGCGGCACTCGGCCCGGTCGCATCATCGATCCCCCAGGACATGCCGTCCTCGGCATTCTGGTCGAGCGACCAGATCTTGATGAACTCATGATGCTCACGCCGATAGAAGACCCGATCGCGGATCAGCTCGGCATAGAGCCCCCCGTCGTAGGCGTGGTTGATCTCCTCGGTCATCAGTCCGTAGAGGGTCGGACTCACCGCATGCAGGGGCCGGTCGTACTGAATCGTCAGCGTCGCCTGCGCGCCGGCGGCGGACGGCACCGTGCTCGCCAGCAACGGCAGCACCCACAACAGCGCCACTGCGGCGCGACGGATTTGCTGAGCACCCATAGATCGATGACCCCCTGCGTGCGCCACCGCGTCTGGTAGCGCTATCTTAGTTGGCCGCCAGTGTGCCAGATTCCGGCGCATTCGGCAGCCGGAGCCGTCCACTCATCCCTCCGCTGCCAACCCAAAGCTTGCGGACAGTGCGTACGTCTCGACGGAGGGTCTGTGCTATACCTGCGCCAATGAATGCCCGCCTCGTCGGGACCTGCGGTGTCCTCGGCATCATCGGCTCCGTCCTGCTCCTCGGAGGATGCGCCAGTCTCATCGCACCGCAGATCATCGCCCCGCAGCCCGGCGGTCTGCAGGGCGCCTACGAGAAGAGCCTGCGCGGCCAGTTCGTGCTGGCGAACATCGCGCCGTACATCTCGGCGCGCCCCCGCATTGCCGTGGGACCACCCCCTGCAACGCTCGCGGTCGAGGTCATCCCGCCCGGGAATTACAGCCTGCGGCTCGGTGCGCCGCAGCGACCGGGCTGTACGACGATCTATCTGACCGGCCCGGCGGAAAACCAACTGTTCGCCTCGCTCGACCGCGAGTGCCTGGCCCAGCATCACCTCACGGTGTCGGCGCTGAAGGTTGACCCGCCGAGCAAGCCGCTGGTGTGCACCGCACCGCCGCCCTCCTCCCCCATCCTCAAGCGCTACCGCGCCTCGATCGTTCGACTGCGCAGCACAGAGCCGCCGCGCGGGACGGTGATCCTGCTGCCCGGGTACGGCGTCGGCAAGCTCTCGATGCTGCCGTGGGCACTGCTGCTCGGGGAGGCGGGCTATCAGAGCATCCTCGTCGATCCACGCGCCCAGGGACAGTCGAGCGGACAGTACGTCACTTACGGTGCACTCGAATCAAAGGACGTGGTGCAACTGGTCGCCGCGTTGCGCAAGGACGGTCTCATCCGCGGTCGCCTGGGACTGCTCGGCGACTCGATGGGGGCCGCCACTGCACTGCTCGCCGCTGCGCACATCGAACCGCTCGCCGCCGTGGTGGCGATCTCCCCGTACGAGCGAGCTACTGCGGCCATCCCGCGCTACGCGCGCCTCGCCCACTGGTATGCCCGGTTCATCCCGCCCATGTCCTGGCGGGCCGCGGAACACAAGGCGGGCCGGATGGCCGGCGTGAGCCTCGCTGATGCCGATCCCATCGAGGCCGCACCGCACATCCGGGCCCCGGTGTTGTATCTGCAGGGCGGCCGGGACCGAGTCGTGAGCCCGGCCCAGGCCCGCCAGCTCGCCGAGCGCACGCCCGACGCGCACCTCGAGATGTTCCCGGGTCTCGGGCACCTCCAGATGTCCGAGAACTTCGCCGGCCTCGCCCAGCCGCTCATCAACTGGTTCAATCGCTACGTGGCCGAGGATCATGCCCGGGCGCAACCGCCCCGGGTGGGGCTGCCCAAAGGCATGCACAACGTGCTTGAGATGTCCGGCTGCGTGGAGTACTGACGGGCGAGCCGCCGGCGCCCCCCGGACGCTCAAGCATACCGCAGTTCCGCACCCTGACCGGAGTTCCGAGGGCTTCATGGAAGTCAACGCCGGTGGCCTCATTCACTTCGCCAACCGGTCGGTCATCATCCGGTTCTCGGCAAGCACCCGGAGCGCCTGCGAGAACGTCCTACCAGAGGCCTTGCAGCGCAGCCGCTTGGTATCGATAGAGATTCCCAGCCATCTGCCGTGCATCGGCAAGTCCTTGGACACCCGCTCGAGAGTGCCCCACGAGGTCAGGCGATCGGACTGGCAGCGCGGGCAGGATGAGGTCATGCCCACCGACCCGGCGGTGACGACCACGCCGGGCGCTATGCCACGGAATGGGTCGATCTTGGGCGCCGCCCGATCACTTCACGCCATTAGCTTAACGAGCGCGGCCGACCCGAAATCATCGGCCGCAGCACCCTAAATGAAAGGGTTCTCCGACAGAGGCGCTCATCGATCTAATTTCCATTCATCGGGCCGAACTGCATTCATCTCGCACACCCGGTCGAAAATCACAGTCGAAAGGTGTGCGCACACTGCTTTAACCGCACGCCACTCGTGCCAGCGAGGATCAAGGTTCTTGTACTCGCTAAGTTCAATACCTTCCAAGTCGTAGGGCAGCGCGTTGGCCAGTTGCACCTGCAACTGCTGTAGTGGTGATTCCCCGTTGTCCTGCGGGTAGAGTCGGTCGAATGATTGCAGCGCATGTGCAACTTTGGCATCGCCCATGTGATCGGCCAATGCCACGAAGTCGAGGTAATCCCGAGTGGCGTTGCGCTTGAGAATCAGCACACCCTTGATCCGCAAAATCTCACCTTCGGTCGGAACGGTGATTCGCGCACCGTGATAGTCCACTACAGTTGTTTCCAGCGGTTCGTCGCGGATCAACTGACGAATGCCGGTTTCAATGCCATCGAGGCTACCAAGGATTTGCACGGGCCGCCGTACGCGGGCCGTCTTCCAGCCTGCGACCGATTCAAGTTCGGCAAGCACTTCGTCGAAGTGATGCCGCAGATCGGCCAGCACATGGTCGGCGTCACGCGAAAAGCGATGCGCTGCGTGGATTGCAGAGGCGGTTCCGCCAACGAGCACGGCATCCGGCAGGATGCTCTGGAGCCGTGCGGCGGAGGACAAGACGAGTTCCCAGTCAGGCGGCGCAGCGGTGCTCTTCGGCATAGTGCAGCCAGAAATGATGGCGTTGAGCGTATGGATCGCAGGCGTAGGGGCGACACACGCGCGCCACCTTGTCCAGCAGAGCGCGGTCGGACAAAACCGCCTGCCGCAGCTCAGTCCACTCGCGCCACCGACCACGTGAGATCACGTCGTCGATCGCGGCGAGGGTGAAGCGCTGATGGTTGAGGTGGCGATGAAGCATGACGAACAACATGCTTTTTGGGAATATCGATAGCTGCAGCTTACGCGAACAGAAAGATCAAAACAACGCGCTTTTGCGGTGATTTGGCTCCTGGGCCACGCGTTCATGACTCTCCTGGCGCCCCCCTTTGACGAGTCCCTGGCTTCGATGGTCTGAGCGGCGACTCTGTGCCTGGACAACGGACGGACCGGACCATCCAGG
>JAKBCE010000212.1 GCA_021808195.1 Pseudomonadota bacterium | reverse complement strand
CGGCTGCAGCCGATATCGAAGCGCAGCTCGCGCAGCTGTTGCCGCCGCAGTTCATCACGGCCACGCCCGACCCGTGGTTCGGTCACCTGCCGCGCTACCTGAAGGCCGCCGGGCGGCGCGCCGCGCGATTGCCTGCCGATGTGCGCCGCGATGCGCAGCTCAGCGCGCGCATCGCACCGTTTGTCGCCGCCTGGCGCGCCTTGCGCGAGGAGCAGCCCGAGGACGCCGAGCGTCCGCAATTAGAGCAGCTGCGCTGGATGATCGAGGAGCTGCGCGTGTCATTGTTCGCGCAGGAGCTGAGGACCGCCGTGCCGGTGTCG
Organism: Pseudomonadota bacterium; assembly: GCA_021808195.1. The sequence goes on along the minus strand of JAKBCE010000212.1, from coordinate 4,088 downwards.
GAGCGACGCCTGACCGAGCAGCTCGAGCGGGCGCGAGCCGAGGCGCGAGCGCAGCCGGGATAAGGCGGGGCGCGGCAGCCGCCGCATACGTAGAGTTGGTAATGGATTTTTGCCGGCCAGCGAACATCCTATGGCGGAGCCCGCGGATGTCCGGCCGTCCTGACGCCGCCTCCGCGGCCCGACGGTCCACCCTTCGCACGCGGAACATCGCCTATGACAAACCTGGACGCGGCCGCCGCTCTGCACGCACGCCTGGCCGCCGCAGGCCGGGAGCCGAGCAAAGTCTGGGCGTACAGCGTGTACGGGCTGATCTGCGCCGGTCTGCTCGCGATTGCGCTGTACCAGTTCGGAGACATCACTCCGCGCGTGCTGGCAGCCGTGGCCGCACGCCAGCGCATCCAGTCGGTCGCGTACTTGTCGATTGCCTGGGTCGTGCTCGGTTTTGCGCTGGTGGTGGTGCGCACCGTGCTGTGGGTGGCGTATCGGCCCGCCCCGGCCGCTACCCTCGACAACGCGCCGCGACTGACCGTGATCATCCCGGCCTACAACGAAGGCGCGATGGTGCTGCAGTCGGTCGAATCCGTCGTGCGTGCCGATTACCCGCGCGAGCGACTCGAGATCCTGGTCATTGATGACGGCAGCACCGATGATACCTGGACGTACGTGAGCCGCGTCGCCGAGCGCCATCCGGGGCTGGTCACCGCGCTGCGTCAGGAGCGCAACCAGGGAAAGCGCGAGGCGCTCGCGCTCGGATTCGCGCGCGCGCGCGGGGAGATCCTGGTGACCATCGACTCCGACAGCGTCATCGAGCGCGGCGCGCTGCTCGCGCTCGCCGGGCCCTTTCGGGATGCGCGCGTCGGGGCCGTGGCCGGCAAGGTCATGGTGTACAACCGATCGCGAGGGCTCATTCCGCGCATGTTGCACGTGCGGTTCATTCTCTCGTTCGACATCCAGCGGGCGGCCGAGTCGGTCTTTCGCAACGTGTATTGCTGCCCCGGCGCGCTCACCGCGCTCAGAGCAGATGCGGTGCGCAGCGTGCTCTCGCGCTGGCGTGCGCAGCGATTCCTCGGTACGCACTGCACCTTCGGCGAGGACCGCGCGATGACCAACTATCTGCTCGACAGCGGATACGATGCACTCTATCAGCGCACCGCCGTGGTGCACACGGTCGTGCCGCACGCCTTCGAGAAGCTCTGCAAGATGTTCCTGCGCTGGGATCGATCCTACGTACGCGAGGAACTGCGCTTCGCGCGCATCGTGTGGAAGCGACCATGGCCAACGCGCATCCTGGCCGCGTTCGACCGGTTCATCACCAACGCGAGCTACCCGATCTCGATAACAGGGCTGATCGTGCTGCCGGTGGTGCTCGAGCGGGATCCGGCGATCGCCGGCTCGATGTTCATCGTGATGGGCGCGCTCTCCGTGTTCAATATGCTCTATTACCTGCGCTCTGAGCGCTCGCTCGATTTCATCTACGGCGTCCTGTACGCCTACTTCTATTCGTTTGCGCTCTTCTGGATCTTTCCGTACGCGCTGGTTACGGTGCGCTCGCGTGGCTGGCTGACGCGCTGAGACGATGCGACTTAAAGGCTCGCGTCGACGCGGGCGGACGGAAAGATATGCTTGATGTCGTACAAGACATGGGTCTTGCGGCACAGCCGATGGACCGCATCGGCACCGAGCGAGCGGAACTGGTCATGCGCGACCGCGACGACCGCAGCATCGTAGCGGCGGCGGGGCAAATCGTGCAGCAGGCGCAGTCGATATTCGCTCCAGCACTCCTGCCGGTTGGCCCATGGGTCGTAGATCTCTACCTCGGCGCCGTATTTGGCGAGCTCATGCGCCACGTCGACGGCTTTGGAGTTGCGGATGTCCGGGCAGTTCTCCTTGAAGGTCACCCCGAGGATCAGGATGCGCGCACCATTGGCGGGGATCCGCTTGCGGTTCATCAGCTTGACGATCTCGGCCGCGATGTAGATCGGCATGTTGTCGTTCAGGCGTCGTCCGGCCAGGATCATCTCCGGGTGGTAGCCGAGCTCCTGGGCCTTGTGGGTGAGGTAGTAGGGGTCGACGCCGATGCAGTGCCCGCCGACCAGTCCCGGCCGGAACGGCAGGAAATTCCACTTTGACCCGGCTGCCTGCAGGACCTCCTCGGTGTCGATCCCGAGCCGTGAAAAGATCAGTGCCAGTTCGTTGATCAGCGCGATGTTCACGTCGCGCTGGGTATTCTCGATCACCTTGGCGGCCTCGGCCACCTTGATGCTCGAGGCCCGGTGCGTGCCGGCGGCCACGATGGCCTGGTACAGCGAGTCGACGAACGCGGCGCACGCCGGTGTCGATCCGGAGGTGATCTTGCGCACCGTGGCGAGGCGATGCTCCTTGTCGCCGGGGTTGATGCGCTCGGGGCTGTAACCGACGAAGAAATCGCGGTTGAAGATCAGGCCGGAGGTCCGCTCGAGCAGCGGCACGCAGATCTCCTCGGTGCAGCCGGGGTAGACGGTGGATTCGTAGATGACCACGTCGCCACGCTTCAGGACCGAGCCGACGCTGGCCGTCGCTGCATTGAGCGCGCCGAGGTCGGGCCGCTTGTACATGTCGATCGGCGTCGGTACCGCCACAATGTAGACGCGACAGTGGCGCAGATCGTTCAGCTGCGTCGTAAAAGCCAGGTGTTTCGCCAGCGCGAGTTCCCGATCGCTCACTTCCAGGGTGTCGTCCCGCCCGGCGCGCAGTTCCGCGACGCGGCGGGCTTTGACGTCGAACCCGATGGTCGGGAAACGCTTGCCGAACTCCACGGCGAGCGGTAGGCCGACGTAGCCGAGGCCGACGATGCCGAGGCGGCGATTGCGCAGATTGAACACGCGGTGTCTCCTCGCACCCGTCGCTCGTGACGGTGCGCAGCTGGCGTGTTGGAGTCTGTCACGGCCCTCGCCGCCGGCTATAGGTAGCTGCCGCAGCCGTGCGTCACGGCAGGTGCTCGCGCGCCAGGTATTGCGTGCTCTGCATCTCGATGAGCCGGCTGGCAGTGCGCTGGAACTCGAAGCGCAGCCGTTCGCCGTGGTACAGAGCGTCCGGGGAGGCGGCAGCCGAGACCACGAGCTTGACGTTGTGGTCGTAGAGCTCATCGATGAGTCCGATGAAGCGTCGGGTTTCATCGTGGCGGCTCTCGTCGAGCCGCGGGACCTGCTCGAGCAGTACGGCCGGGTACAGCCGCGCGATCTCGATGTAATCGTCCGGACTGCGCGGTCCGGCGCACAGGGCCTCGAAGCCGAACCACACCGCACCGTCGCTGTGGCGCACGACCGGGATGGGTCGCTCGTTGATCTCGAGCGGCGCCTCGGTCCAGTCGGCGTGTTGTGCGAGCTCATCGAAAAGTGCCCCGAGTCGGGCCGCGGTGTCCGCCGCATCGCTCGGCAGGTAGGTGCCCGCCTGTGTGAGCTGGCGCAGCCGGTAATCGCTGCCGCCGTCGACCGGGACGACTTCAGTGTGCCGCTCGAGCTGCGCGATCGCCGGCAGAAATCGCTGGCGTTGAAGTCCGTCACGATACAGCTCACCCGGCGGGCTGTTGGAGGTGGCCACCAGGGTGACGCCCCGTCTGAACAGCCCGTCGAACAGTCCGCCGAGGATCATCGCATCCGCGATGTCGCTCACGAACAGCTCATCGAAGCACAGCACGCGCGTGTCGGCGGCGATTCGCTCGGCGAGCACCTCGAGCGGCGAGGCGTGTTCGCCGAGGCGCTTCAGTTCCGTGTGCACCTCGTGCATGAAGCGGTGGAAGTGCCGGCGGCGCCGCTCGGGAAACGTCAGGCTCTGAAAGAACAGATCCATCAGCCAGGTCTTGCCGCGGCCGACTGGCCCCCACAGGTAGATGCCGCGGGGTGCGGCACCGCCGCGGTGGGTCAGACGCTGCAATATGCGCCGCGCGGCGGACCCCTGTGCCGCGTGCGCGTTGATCAGGCGCGCGCGCAGGTTCTCCAGGCGTGCGAGCACGGCGAGCTGTGCCGGGTCACTCCGGTAGCCGCGCGTGCCCAGTTGCTGCGTGTAGAGCTCGCGCAGCGTCGGCGCAGCCGACTGATCCATGCGTGCTG
>JAKBCE010000211.1 GCA_021808195.1 Pseudomonadota bacterium | reverse complement strand
CCCGAGCGCCGGCCACCACATCCAGTGCATGGGCAGCTTCTCGTACAGTTCTTCGACCCAGTAGAGCGCCCCCGTCGTAAGCGCGGACTGCAGGCCGGCGATCACCCCGACCAGCGCGCAGACCGCAAGCCCCCACCACGGCATGACCGGAGCACCGGTGTGCGCGAAGAGCGGCCATGAGCCCACCAGCCAAGGGCGCCAGGCAATCGCCACAACGGCCGAGATGACCACGGGCACGAAGCTGCGCGGCTTCCACTCGAACAGCATGATCTCGATCGCCAGCAGCACCGCCGCCACGGGCGTGCCGAAAATGGCGGTCATACCGGCGGCGGCCCCGGCGGCGAGCAATGTCTTGCGCTCCGCTGCGCTCAGCTTGAAAAACTGGGCGAACAGCGAACCCAGCGCCCCGCCGGTCATGATGATCGGCCCCTCGGCACCGAACGGACCGCCGGTTCCGATGGCGATGGCCGAAGACAAGGGCTTCCACAGTGCGACCTTCGGCTGTATACGGCTCTGTCCGATGAGGATCGCCTCGAGTGCCTCCGGAATGCCATGCCCGCGGATCTTGTCCGAGCCGTAGCGTCCGATCAGCCCGACGATGAGCCCGCCGATGACCGGGATCAGAATCGAACTCGGCGCCAGATGCGCGTCGCTCAGGTACGACGTGTGCGTCGAGAGGACATGGTAGTAGGCGAGATTCGTGACCAGTGCGATCAGCTTCAGCAGCACCCACGCAGCAAACGCGCCGAAGGTTCCGGTGACGAGTGCCATGACCGAAAGGACCAACAGACGCCGGTCTGCGGTGTAGTCACGCAGCGTGTCGTTTGGACCGTGACTGGAAGCAGCAGACTTCATGATTCTCCCAAGTACATACCGTGAGGTCGAGCCGGGTATTTTATATCGTATTCCGATATTTATGTGCGTAAGCCTTCATAAACGCCTTCGCTCAGCGCTCACACTGCGGTCTGCAACGCAGATGACGTGAGGCCCGGGCGAGCGATCGCCGGCGGCGGCCCGTCAGGAAGATCGCTTCGCGGATCGGCCCGCCCGCCGGTGCGGCGGTACATCGGCCCCGGGTGTCGCTGCGCTCGCCTCTCGGGCCTCGAGGGGGTCGAGCACGAACTCGTGCATCAGGCACGCCGCAGAGGCGAAATGCCCGACCGGCTCCGCAGCGCCGTCAGCGGGCGTGCGCTCAGGGGCGCGGCGTCGGCCGCGGATCTTCTTGCTCGGACGAGTCACTCGATCACGCACGCGTTCACGTCCAGATTCGGCCGTGCCGAGGAACTCGAGCAGGAACGCCGGTCGCCGCGGTTCATGCCGGTCAGCGTGCGCCCGTCCGTCGAGCCGCGTCAATGCGACGGCTGTGGATGACGCGCGGGATTCAAAGGAAATTCCCATTAATCATAATATTACGGGTATTTTTTCGTGCGGCGCATGATTTCCCACCGCCGCCGGTCCGCGGCCGCCTCGACACGGATCCCCCAGCGCCCCCTCAGCGCAGCAGCATCCGAGTGGCCGCCGATGCCGAGCCGAGAATCACGCGCCCCATGACCGGTGGCAGGTCCAGGGGCTTCAGGAACATCTTCAGGGCCATGCGGTAGGGAAAATGCGCGCGGACCATGCCGCGGATGCTGCGCAGGAATTGCTCGTACTCGTGCCGATCGACACCCATCTCGGGATGACTGACCCGCAGCACGTGCTTGAAGGCGATGAAGCCGTCTTCGGCATCAATCTCGCTGGCCCGGCTCCACAGCGTACGCATCACCGCCGCCCGCCCCGGCCGTTCCCGGCGGCAGTAGCAGCGGAAGAAATGGTAGAAGTTCTTGTAGTGCCGGACCTCATCGGCGGCGATCCGCCCGGCGAGGTCCTTTAGCACCGGCTCCGGTGCGCTCTCGGCCAGCAACCGATAGAAGCTCGCCGTCCCGGTTTCGATCACGCACCGCGCCACCATCTCGAGCGAGCGGCTCGGCGCCAGCCGCTCGAGCTGGCAACAGCGGGAATATTCGGCGTAGAACCCCTGATAGGCGCGGTCCCAGTCGAACTGTGGCCAGGCCGTTTGGACGTAGCGACGCAACGCGGCACCGTGCTGCAGTTCCTCCGGCTCCCAGTGGTGGCGCAACCAGTCGACCACCTGCGCATCGTCCCGGAAATACTCGCCGAGATTTGCCGTGTACAGATCGGAGGTGATCTCGATGAACGAGGCGCAGGCCAGCAGCCGAAACAGCGCCTCCTCGCCCTCGAGCGTCTCCCGATCGATGCCATCGTACCGGATGGCGTCCATGGACCACGGCAGCAGCGCGGCGTACTCGGCATCGGGCGTGTTCATCAGCACCTCCTGGTGGACTGCGGCTTACCCTCTCCCGTGTGCCTGCGCGGCGTTCGCACTCAGCATGGTCATCCGTGGCGCGGTGCGGACCTTACTCAGCGGCCCTCACCAGCCGAACCCGAACGCGATCGCGGACAGTCCGCCCGCGACCAGGCAATACCACGCGAACGGCGAAAGCGCCCAGACGTCGTGGTTACGGAAATAGCGCATGAGAAAAGCGGTGCTGGCATACGCCACGATACCGGCCGCCAGTGCCGCCAGCAGCGCGGGACCGAACAGCGCATGCAGCAGATGACCGTGCACGAGTTTCGGCACCTCGAGGACGGCCGCGGCGAAAATCACCGGCGTGCCCATGAGAAAGGTGAAGCGCGCGGCCGACTCGTGGCTGATCCCGCGGCTCAGGCCGCCGACGATGGTCGCGCCGGAGCGCGAGATGCCCGGCAGAAACGCCAGGCACTGATACAGCCCGATCACCACCGCGTCCAGATACGACAGCTGCTCGGCGCGGCGGGTGGCGGCACGGCGCAGCGCCTCACCCAGCCACAGCAGCCCGGCGTTCGCCGCGAGGAACACGGAGGCCGCCAGAGGGTTCGCAAACAGATGTGCCAACGGCTTCTTCAGCGTGAACCCCACGATGACTGCCGGAATCGTGGCCACGATCAGACGCGCGATCAGCCCGCGCTGCACGGCATTTTCGGCCGCGCCGCTGCGCCCGAAGAACCCGGCGAGCATCGCCAGCCAGTCGGCGCGGAAATAGATGAGCAGTGCCGTTGCGGTCCCGACGTGCAACATGACCAGAAACGGCAGAAATCCTGGCGCGGCCAGGTTGATCGGCCAGTGCAGCAGCGCCGGCACGATGACCGCATGACCGAGCGAGCTCACCGGGAACAACTCGGTGGCTCCCTGTAGAACGGCGAACAACAGCGCGTGAAGCGTATCCAAGAATGTGACCTCGAAGGCGGCGCCCGCGGCGCGCAACCCCATGATTACGGATGCGTGATCGAGACTACGGGGGCCCTGCTGCAATTGCAAGACAACCCCCGCACGTGCGTGCGGTGAGGCGCCGCGAGTTCAGTGTCCTCGCTGCCGGCAGCCCGGGCGCCCATGTACGGGTGTCAGCACCGCGGTGCGCGCAAATCCCCGTGACGCTCAGGGGCGCAGTGCCGCATCCAGCGCTTCGAGCAGTCCCTCGAGTTCCGTCCCGGTGGTGTAGTGCACGAACGACACCCGAGCCACGCCGCGATCGACATCGACATTCAGCGCTTGCAGCAGCCGTACGGCGTAGAAGCCGCCGCACCCGACCATGTATCCGCGGGTCGCGAGCCGCTCGCTCAGAACCGTCGGCTCGACCCGGTGCGGCACGAATGACACAGTGGCGGCCCGCTGCGCCGCGGTGCCCGGCCCGAGCAATCGCAGATCCCCGCGCCCGCGCAGATAGTCGAGGAGTCTCTCGAGCAGCGGCACTTCAACGGCGCGCAGCGCCTCGCGAACACGCTGCGGCCGCTGCTCGCGCGGCGCACCGGGATGCTGGTGCGCATCGAGCGCATCGAAGTATTCGGCGATACCCCTCGCAGCGGCCACCTGGGCATGATCCGGACCGGCCGGCACCAGACGCTTCAGAGGATACCCGGCGTTGAACGAGTGTCCCTCGTTGGCCAGCTGCTCGAGCAGCTGCGGGCGAACCACCATCACGCCTTGATGCGGGCCATACGTCTTGTACAGCGAGAGCAGATAGATGTCCGCGCCCAGCGCACGCACGTCAGGCAGGCCGTGCGGCGCCCAGGATACCCCGTCGACGACGGCGTACGCGCCGGCGCGGTGGGCCAGTGCGACGATGTCAGCGACTGGATTGATGTCACCGACGATGTTGGAGGCGTGCGGAAAGACTACGAGCCGCGTGCGCTTGGAGAGCAGTGCCTCGAGACGGCCGAGCTCCAGGCATCCACTTTCGGGATCCACCGCCCATTCGCGCACCTGCACGCCACGCTCGGCCAGCCGGCGCCACACGCCGCTGTTGGCCTCGTGATCCTGATTGGTGACGATGATGTCCTCGCCGGGTCGCACCACGGTGCGAAACGCCTGCGCCAGGACATAGGTGTTCTGCGAC
>JAKBCE010000210.1 GCA_021808195.1 Pseudomonadota bacterium | reverse complement strand
TGGGCGTGCTGCAGCGCCTGGTGCAGCGGGTTCAACTGCCGCTTAAGTACGCGCTGGCCATGGTCACGTCCGTTCCCGCCCGCGCCGCCGGAATTTATCCGGAGCATGGTTGCCTGCGGCCGAACGCCCGCGCCGATATCGCGCTGCTCGACCCGGAGCAGTTCGCCTTGAGGTCACTGCTGATCGGCGGGGCCTACCCCAAACCTGCAGGAGCGCACCTCTTCGCGGCGCCGTGAATGTAAGCACGGGCCCCGCATCGAGTGAAAGTCAATGCCAAATGTGGGGGGTGTCAATGAATCGCGTGCATTTCCACGCCGCGCGCACCGTCTGCCATTCTTAATTCGTCTAGGGTCATGCGGTAGCTGATGGCGACCAGGGCGCTGGAGAGGAGCCACGCAAGTGCTGGAAACCAGATGAATTCCTGGGCGATCGGTTGAATGTCGATGAGAATACTTAGATAAGAAACAGCGATGAAGGTGGCAAGGTAGTGCGTCACCCAGGCCGCTTCGCCGGCTCGACGCGTGGTCATGCGCGCCAGGGCATTGGCCATTCCTACCAGCGCTACGGTTCCTGCCGGCAGCCAGCCGGGTATCGGGAGTGCTGCGCGTGGTGCGAGTCGGCCGAGCGCCCAGGCTGCGCTGAGGGTGACGAGCAAGGGGATCAGCTGAATTCCTTGAATGAATAGCGTCGCGCGGCGTGCCGTGAGCGGCAGGCAACGCCACATCCACAGCGAGCGCGTCCATCGCTGGGCCGCCAGAGTAGACCAGATCGCGAGGGTGAGCAGAAAGGGCCAGAGCAGCAACTGTGCGGCATGGGGATAGAGCAGCCTCAGCAGCGCGCTTCCACCCAATCCGACGAACAGCATCCACGCGGTTTGCGCTTTCACTGATGAATTCAGTGGGCTCCGGGCAGCCGTATCGGCTGTGGAGGAAGGCGCAGCACTGCGAACGCGGGCGCCATTGGCGTTCGATTTCTCTGCGGGCAGCGCGTGGCCGCCGTGGGCTCTCACCAGTGAAAGGAGCAGCAGCGCGCATCCGATGAGTATGATGACGGTGGAAATGACGCGCGCCCCGGGACGCAGCGGGTAGCCATAGCCCGCGAGCACTAGAGGCACGGCCCAGGTCAATATGCGTGTCAGTGCGCGCCGCGGACTCGCATCGAGCGGCATTCGCAGAGGGATCCAGGCGAGATAGCCGAATGCCGACCATATGCCGGCGAGTTGGAGGACGAGCGAGGAGCTCGCCGGTGCGGTCCACGCGGTACTGCGGTTGTTCAGATCCGCGAGCAGCAGCGCTCCGTTCAACGCGAGTGCGGGCAGGAGCACCGCTGCGCACCAGCGGGCGAGCGTGACCTCGCGTCGCGAGATCGGCAGTATCTGCCAGGCCATTGCACGCGCCGGCGCGGAGCGCGTTGCTGCAACGGCGAGCAGCAATACCCCGGGGAGAAATTCCTGGGAGCTGCCGACGGCCCAGGTCGCGGTGGTGATCTGAAATTGAACGGCCGTCGCGGCTAACAGCCAGACGCCTGCGGAGGCGCGAAGATGCTGACGCAGGAGGCGGGTGACATTGCTGTCCATGGCGACCTTCACCGCGGTCGCCATGGACGACGGGCGTCGTCCGTTTGAATCAATGTCAGGAAGAGCTCCTCGAGAGTCATGGGGGTGCTGGAAATGATGTCCAGACCACGTTCGCGCAGCATCTGCGGCGTTGTCACGCGCAGATCGAGCAGCAGCCGTTCGCGATCTTCGCCCCGTTCGAGCACAGTGGTACCTTGAATGACGGCCGTCTGGGAATCGTCGGAGACGAGTTCGACCCAGCGGTAACGTTCGAGCAATTCGTCAACGGGACTTGCGGTGAGCAAAGTGCCGTGATTGAGCAATGCGACGTGGTCGGCGATGCGCTCGATGTCCGAGAGTTGGTGTGAGGAGATCAAGACGGTACGCGATTCATTCTCCATGAATCTCAGCAATTCGACGAAAATCACGCGTTTTGAGACCGGGTCCAGCCCGATCGTCGGCTCATCCAGGATCAGCAGTTCGCATTCGCGCGAGAGCGCCATGATGAGGGCAAGCTTGGTGCGCTGTCCGAACGACAGCTCGGCGATGCGCTGGGTCCGGTGGATATCGAGGAGCATCTGCAGTCGCTCGGTACGCGACTGCACCCAGTCCGGGTAGAAGCTGCGCACGAAGTCGATTGCTGTGCCGACGGTCCGCCATGCGGAATAATCGAGTTCGGGGCTGACGAAGCCAATGCGTTGCTTGATGGCGGCGTCCTGTGCCGGGAAGGGAAGCCCCAGCAATTCGATGGTGCCCTTCTCTGGACGTTTTGCGCCCATCAGCAGGTTCAGGGTGGTGCTCTTGCCGGCCCCGTTGGGCCCGATCAGGGCGTAGATCGCGCCACGGGGTACGGAGAGGTTGAGCGGTCCGAGTGAAAACTCCCGGCCGTACCGGGTGCAGACGTGTTTCAGGTCGACCGCCGTACTCATCATCGTTCTCCCAATTCTTGATCCGCAGGCTGCGGGGAGCCGGCGAGCTCTCGTTGCAGGATTTCCAGGAGCTCGCGATCTTTAAGCCCGGCGTCGCGGCCGGCCCGAACTGCGCTGCGCAGTGCATGGACGGCGGCGGTTCGCCGATCGCCTCGGGATCGGCGTTCGCCGTCCGGGGCGACAAAGGTCCCGAGACCCTGGTGCCTCAGGATGATCCCGTCACGTTCAAGCTCCTCATACGCGCGTTTGACGGTAATCAGACTCACCGCCAGCTGCGCTGCGAACGTTCGAAACGAAGGCATCGGGCTGCCGGGGGGCATGCGTCCGCTGGCGACTTCGCGCCGGATCGCCTCGACGATCTGCTGATACAGCGGGGCCGAGCCCCCCGTGGAAAGGGGCGGGAGACGCAGAGTTGAGGTCTCTTCCGGCACCGCAACTGTATATAGTAAATATATACACTATGCAAATCAGAGTGAGCGGGTTTCTCATGGGCATCGACGTCCGATGATGGGACTCGACCGCATGATGCGCTGCGCCCGGGGAACGTCTCCTGAGCGCGGACGACGACGTGTTATTTGGCGCACTGATCGCGGTATCGGGTTTGACCGCGGGGAGATCTTCGGCTTCCATCGCCCTGCGTTAGACGGAAGCGGGAGTCATGACGTCAGACGGTTCAGGATAAGACCGATCCATTTGCGCCCGTGATGAGATGAATCACGTGCTTTGGCTGCGGCGGAGCGGCCGCTGGCGGCTGCACTGTCATCTGTTCCAATCCCGACGAACGGGCGGCCGTGATCGCATCTCTTTGACCTTCATGGAGCGACGGAGATAATGATCTCGTGTCCCGGCGCCACACCGCGCGGTGAGTGCGTCGAGTGTTCTTGAACGTGGGGCGAACCCAGACGCGGAGCTTTGCCGAGTGAGTCCTGCGGCGGTTCGAGGCGAAAGGTCAGGCTCTACTGCGGCGCGGAGGAGATTCAACGATGGCGCGGGTCGCTGTACTGGGCATTACTGGTCGCGTGGGGTCACGCGTAGGCGCGGAATTGCTGCGGCGCAAACATAGGGTCAGTGGGTTTGCTCGCTCGGTTTCGGGGGTGGCGCGAATGACGGGATTGACGCTCGCAGCGCTGGACGGTACTGACACCGAACAGCTGGCGGCAGCGCTTCGCGGGCACGACGCGTTCGTGAGCGCAACCCGATTCGTGGACGGTATTGGTGCGCGGGAACTGATTGCGGCGGCGCACCAGAGCGGGGTGATGCGTGTGCTCGTGGTCGGCGGTGCCGGCAGTTTGCGCACCGGACCGGGCGGTCAGGCGCTGGTCGATGCGCCGGATTTTCCGCTAGCCTACCGGGCTGAGGCGCTCGCCGGCCGGGCGTTTCTTGAGGTGTTGCGAGGCGAGCAGGGTCTCGAGTGGACCTTTCTCTCCCCGTCGGCGGAATTTGCCCCCGGGGCGCGCACCGGGCACTTCCGTCTGGGGGGCGACGAATTGCTGGTGGATCCGCAAGGCCACAGCCGCATTTCGATGGAGGATTTTGCGGTTGCCCTGGTCGAGGAAATCGAAAATCCTGCCCACGTCCGGCAGCGATTCACCGTCGGGTATTGACGCGCGGACCGCTGGCGCGGCGCACGGCCGCAGCAGCAGGTTGTCGGTGGGGGCCGCCGGGTGCAGAGATGCTCTCAGGGCGGCTCGAACCGAACCGTTCGAGAAGAAAATCGATGAACGCCCGAACCCGCGCGGGCAGATGCTGGTGGCTCAGGTAGACCGCGTACAGATCGAAGGCGGGTGCCTGCAGATCCTGCAGGAGCCGCAGCAGGCGGCCGTGGCGCAGATCTTCCTCGACGATGAAGGCCGGCTGCAGAATGATTCCGCCGCCGGCGACGGCCAGCCGCCGCAGCAGATCGCCATTCGTCGCGTGGACTGCGGGACGCACCCGCACGGTGAGTTTCCGACCGG
>JAKBCE010000209.1 GCA_021808195.1 Pseudomonadota bacterium | reverse complement strand
CCTGGGTTGCACGAACACGGCGACGGGGAGAAGGTGCAGTGCGGGGGCACTCGGATCTGGGACCTGTCGAAGCCACGTCAATGGACTGACGAGGCCGCCCCGCGCCATTCGGAGGGCGCCGGGGGGAGATCGCCGTTCGGATGGAAAATGAGGCCCGTGTCTGGCGGCTGCAGCGACAGCGTGACGCCGATCGCAGGAGCGGGCCGAATCGGTGCAGCGGCGCTTGCCTGCGGAGGGTGCCGTCCGGGCGCCGGTTCAGTCGCTCACGCGTGCTGCCGGGACATGAGCCGCTGTTCCACGAATTGCTCCGCGGACTTCAGATTTGCAAGTGCCGCGGCGTCGGTCTCGGCGATCTCGATGCCGAACGTTTCGCTCACCGCGACGGCAAAGTGCAGGGCGTCCATGGAGTCAAAATCGAACTGGTCGCGCAGGTTGCGCACTGGATCGACGCCGTCCGGATCGATGTCCGGTGCGACGCCGGTGAGCAGCGCGAGCAGCTGGGTGTGAATCTGGTTTCGGTCCATGGGGATGGGCTCCGCGGATCAGAGGGATTGCGGATCGGCGAGCAGATCGGCGACCGTGCGCAGAAAACGGGCACCGGAACGACCGTCGGTCACCCTGTGATCGGCGGCGAGGGTCAGTGTCAACACGGCGCGCACGGCGAGTTGCCCCTCGTTGACCCAGGGGCGCTCGCGGATGGCACCGGCACCCACGATGGCGACCTGCGGCGGGTTGATGATGGGGTAGAGGACGTCGACTCCGTCGGCGCCCAGGCTCGTCAGGGTGAGGGTGGCGGCGGTGAATTCCCCGGAGCGCAGGTGTCCGGCGCGTACCCGCTCGACGAGCGCGCTGAACTCGTGCATGAGGGTGGGCAGATCCTTCAGGTGCGCGTCGAGGAGTGCCGGTGCCACCAGGCCGCCGCCGCGGAGGGCGATGGCGGTGCCGAGGTGCACGGCGGCAGCCGGATGGAATCGACCGTCGCGGAAGGTGCCGCTGAAACCCTCGAGGCGAGCGGCCGCGAGCGCCACGGCCTTTGCGATCAGTACGCCCTCGAGGAGCCGGTCTTTCACGGTGTGCGCCGCGTTGTAGCGCGTCACCCATTCGCGTGCCGGACCGAAGTCGACGTCATGCGCAAGATAGTAGTGGGGGATCTCGCGTTTCGAGCGTGCCATGGTTGCGCCGATGGTGGCGCGCATTGCGACCCGCGCGTCGCTCGAGCCGGCCGGGGCGCCTGCCGCCAGCTTCTCGACCTCGGCGACGTGCACGATGCCGCCGCCGGCAGCGTGTTCGAGGGCCGCGAGCGGCACTCCGAGTTCATGGGCGCGACGTCGGGCCGCCGGAGACATCCGCGTTCGAGTGGCATGCGTCTCAGCGGAAGTCGGAGTCACGCGCTCCGAGGCCACTGGTGTCGGCGGACTGGTCACGGCCGGAGTGACCGGTGGCGCCGGTGCAGCGGCGGAATGGGGACCTGTCTCGACGTCCAGGCGGGCGAGGGGGTGTCCGACCGGCACATGGGTACCGGGCTGCACCAGGTGTCGGAGCACCTGACCGTCGTCGTAGGATTCGATGTCGATGAGTCCCTTGGTGGTCTCGACCGTGGCGAGCGGCTCGCCGCGGCGAACCCGATCGCCGGGCTGCTTCAACCATTGCGTGAGCGTCGCGCCCTCCATGTCGGCGCCGAGTGAGGGCAGCACGAAGTCGACGTCCATCAGGTGCTCCCGCCGCCGGCAAGCACCGCACGAATCGCGGTCACGATGCGCTCGGCGCTGGGCAGCGCGGCCTCTTCGAGATGCTTCGCGTAGGGGACCGGCACTTCTGCGGTGCACACCCGCGCCGGTGGTGCATCGAGGTCATAGAAGGCCTGCTCGATGATGCGGCTGATGATTTCGGCCGACAGACTGCCGCTGCGCCAGCCTTCGTCGACCACCACAGCCCGGCGGGTGCGCCGCACGCTCTCGAGGAAGGTTGCGTCATCGAGCGGGCGCAGCGTGCGCAGATCGATCACTTCGGCTTCGATGCCTTCTCGGGCCAGGGTTTCGGCAGCGTCGAGGCATTTGTACAGGCTCCACCCGTAGGTGATGAGCGTGACGTCCCGTCCGGGCCGGCGGATGGCCGCGTGGTCGAGATCGACCTGGCGGACACCGGGTCTGAGCGTACCCTCGAGGTTGTAGAGATAGAGATGTTCGAACAGCAGGACCGGGTCCGGGCAGGCAAGCGCCGCGCCGAGCATGAACCGCGCATCCTCGAGCGTCGCGGGCACAGCGATCCGCAGTCCGGGGATGTGTGCGTACCAGCCTTCCAGACTGTGCGAGTGCTGCGCCGCGAGCTGTCGACCGGCGCCGGTCGCCAGACGGATCACGAGCGGAACATTCAGCTGGCCGCCGGACATGTGACAGAGGGTTGCCGCATTGTTCACGATCTGATCGAGGGCGAGCAGACTGAAGTTCACCGTCATGATTTCGACGATGGGGCGCATCCCGCCGAGCGCGGCCCCGATGCCGGCGCCGACGAACGCAGATTCCGAGAGTGGCGTGTCGCGAATGCGCTCCGGTCCAAACTCCTCGAGCAGTCCTTTGCTGACCGCGTAACTCCCTCCGTAGCGGCCGACATCCTCGCCCATGAGGAAAACGCGCGAGTCGGCTGCGAGGGCGCCGCGCAGCGCCTCGCGCACCGCGTCGCGATAGGCGATCCTGGCCTCGGGCTCAGGTGGTGCGTTCGGCGTAGACATACCGCTCCAGATCGGACACCGCTTCCCAGGGAGCGCTTTCGGCAAACTGCACGGCGGCGTCGACTTCGGTCAGGGCGTCGCTCTCGAGTCGCCGATAGTCGTCTTCGCTCATCAGACCGGACGCCCGCAGACGCGTGCTCAGGGTGACGATGGGGCCCTTCTTCTGCCACGCGTCGATTTCCGCCTTGTCTCGATAAAGTTGCGGATCGAACATGGAGTGGGCGCGGAAGCGATAGGTGCGCATCTCGAGCAGGGCCGGCGCGCCGTCGCGACGCATTTTTTCGACGGCGTCGCGGACGGCGGACTCGACCGCGAGCACGTCCATGCCGTCGACGGCCCGGGCCTCGATCCGGTAGGCGCCCGCTTTCGCCGTGACGTCGGTCTCGGCCTGCGCCCGCTGCAATGCGGTGCCCATCGCGTACAGGTTGTTCTCGCAGATGAACAGGACGGGCAGTGTCCAGAGCGAGGCGAGATTGAGCGATTCGTGGAACTCGCCTTCGGCCACGGCCCCATCGCCAAAGAAGCAGACCGCGACGTCGGTGCGGGCCTGCAGCTTCGCGGCGAGTGCCAGGCCCACGGCGATCGGCAGCCCGCCGGCGACAATGGCGTTGCCGCCGAAGAAGCGGCGTTCGGCGTCGAAGAGATGCATCGAGCCGCCGCGGCCGCGGCTGCAGCCGCTCTGCTTGCCATAGAGCTCCGCCATCAGTCGGGTCATCGGAATGCCGCGGACGATGGCATGTCCGTGCTCTCGGTAGGTCGCGACGATCGCATCGGAGTCGCGCAGGGGCGTAAGCGCACCGACCGCAACGGCTTCTTCCCCGTTGTACAGATGCAGAAAGCCGCGGATCTTCATCTGGCCGTACAGCTGATAGCAGCGATCCTCGAAGACGCGGATGCGCAGCATCTCGCGCATCAACGCCAGCGCGTGTTCGCGGTCGAGCGGAACCGCGGGGGCCGCGCTCATTCCCGGCCCTCGAGCGTCGAGAGATCCCCTTCGGGCAACCCCAGCTCGCGGGCCCGCAGCAGGCGCCGCATGATCTTGCCGCTGCGGGTGCGAGGCAGACTGTCGCTGAAGGCGATCTCCCGGGGGGCGACCGCGGCGCCGAGCAGGCGGCGCGCGTGGCCCAGGATCTTCAGGCGCAGCGCATCGCTCGACTCGAAGCCGCTGCGCAACTCGACGAACGCCTTCACGGCCTGTCCGGCCACCGCGTCCGGGACGCCGATGACGGCGACCTGTGCGACAGCGGGGTGCGTCATGAGCGCGCTTTCGACTTCGAACGGGCTGATGAGGTGGCCGGAGGATTTGATGATGTCGTCGGCGCGCCCCACGAACCAGAACTGACCGTCCTGGTCCCGCCGCGCCAGATCGCCGGCGAGGTACCAGCCGTCGATGAAGCATTGCCGGTAGCGGTCGGGGTCTTCGAGGTAGCTGCTGAACATCGACGGCCAGCCGGGCCGCAGTGCAATCTCCCCGACCTGTTCAGGGGATTCGATGATCTCCAGGGTTCCGGCGCCGGTGCGACGGACCACCCGGGCCTCGATGCCGGGCACGGCCCGTCCCATCGATCCCGGCACCACGTCGCAGGCCGGGAAATTCGCGATCATGATGGCGCCGGTTTCGGTCTGCCACCACGTATCGTGAAAGGGCATGCCGAACGCCTCCACGCCCCACTCGACGGCCTCGGCGTTCAGGGGTTCACCGACGCTCGCCATGTGACG
>JAKBCE010000208.1 GCA_021808195.1 Pseudomonadota bacterium | reverse complement strand
CGGCATTGGCCGCATCGAGATCATTGATCACGACGCGCGCACCGCTGCGGGCAAGGGCGAGGGCGTGTGCGCGGCCGAGACCGCGGCCCGCGCCGGTGACGATGGCAACCCGTTCTGCAAGTAATCGGCTCATAAGTTTCCTCTGGACGCGCAACGTCCGCTCGAACCGGCTCGCCGTGCGCGCCAATCAGTCCGGCGGCTCTAAGGTGTTCCGTGCCCTGCGGCCGCCAGCGGGGTTGCCGCGGGCCGTACGCAGTCATAAACACTGAATTGAATGAAAATTCCGGGGAGGAGCAATGCGCGGGGCCGCGTTGCGACCACCGCGGCATGAGCAGTCGAAGCGGCATCATTCACCGCAGAAATGCACGATTGACGACGGCTCACAGTGCCCCCCACCGAGATGCCCGATGAAGATATTATTTCGCATGTGAATGAACTTGACAACCGATTCGGATGCTGAGAGCCTCTGCCGGCCGCCTCATCGGGTGCGGCATAAAAATACGTTGGGGGGTCCGATGAAAATTTCGTCATTCGTGTGCGTTGCGCTGGCGCTCGGCGGCGTGGCCTGTGCTCGGCCCGCGGCGGCCGTCGGCAGCGGATCTTCAGACGCCGCAGGCGCAGGCACCGATACCAGTGCCCGGCAAGCCCAGCCGGCGCTCGCCGAAGTGATCGTGACGGCTGAGAAGCGAACCACGAATCTGCAGCGCACGGCGGTCTCTGCCACCGTGCTCACCGGCGTTCAGTTGCTGCACGCCGGAGTCGTCGACGTCGATCAGCTGGAGAACATCGCCCCGTCCATTACGGTCAACGATTTCGGGCAGGGGGCGGACTTCAACATCCGCGGCATCGGCGAGGGTGAGCACAACACCCAGACGCAGCCGGGCGTCATCACGTACCGCGATGGCGTCGCCGACCTCAGTCTCGTGCCCAATGAGCCGTATTACGACATCTCCGACATTCAGATCCTGCGTGGGCCGCAGGGTACCTTCGCTGGCGAGAACGCCATCGGCGGCGCGGTCTATGTCACGGAAACGCCGCCCAGCCTGGAAGGCCACCATGGCTATTTTCTCGCTCAGTATGGCAACTACAACGACACCATGCTGCAAGGGGGCGTCAACATCCCGATCAGCAGCACGTTGGCGTCCCGGGTGTCCTTCTATGACGAATATCGGGATTCGTTCTTCAATATCTCCGGGCCATACACCGGCGGTAACGGAACGCTGAAGGAAACGGCGGTCCGCTACAGCCTGCTCTGGCAGCCGTCGCACTCGCTGCGCGCGATCTGGCGCAATGACTATGCGTACATAGACGAGGGCGGATACCCGGCCTCGCCCGCGACCGCCACGACGCCCCTGTACGACATCACTGCCAACGGTCCGCAGCTGGCGATCAATCAGATTGCGCGCTCCACGCTCAATGTCGACTACACCATGCACTCGGGCATCACGCTGCGCTCGATCTCGGGGGTTCAGTACGGCCGCACGGCCTATAACGCCGACCTGGATGGGACGGACAAACTGAATTACGTCTTCAAGGATAAGGTCCCGGGGCTGCTCTATTCGCAGGAATTTGACCTGATTTCACCCGCCAAGGGATTTATGACCTGGGTGGGCGGCGTGTATTACCAGGGTCTCGATTACTACTATCCGCTGCGCAGCGGATTTTACATCGGATATCCGCCCGGCGTGTTCGACGAGAACATCAATGGAACCGTGCTGAACGATACTGCGGCAGCCTTCGGGCAGCTGAGCTTTCATTTCAATCACGGGGTCGAGTTTCAGCTCGGCATGCGCTATTCGTACAATGATTCTACGAATCGAGTGCATATCGAGATTCCGCAGTTCTTCTACAATCAGCCGGATCACCAGACTGAACACGATGACCGTTTGACGGGCAAGGCGGCGCTCAGCTGGAGGGTCGATGCCACGAACTATCTGTATACGTTCGTTGCGACGGGCTATAAGCAGGGCGGTCTGAACACGCCGATCGGCACGCAGCTGCAGAAGCCGTTCCGCGCCGAGTACGTGACGGACTACGAGCTGGGATGGAAGGGTTCGGCGCTGCAAGATCATGTCCGGATGCAGCTCGACGGGTATTACGACAAGTACAAGAACTTCCAGGTCACAATCGGCGATCCTCTCCTGCCGACTCAGTCGCTCGAGGTCAATGATCCGTCGCCGTCGACGCTGTATGGTGTCGAGGCCTCGGTGCAGGCGCTGCTGGGTAACTTCTCGGTGGACGCGAACGCCTCGTACAATCATTCGAGCCTGGGGTTGTTCTTTGCCAACGATCCGCGCATCCCCGGTGCCCTGACCTGCGCGCCGCTCAGCGGTCCTGCGACGGCGAATTGCGTGAATCTTGCCGGACATCCGCAGACCTACGCGCCGAAATTCACCTACAACTTAAGCGCACAGTATGTGTTCAATCTGGGCGGCGGACGCACCGTGACGACACGGGCGAATTACTCGCACGTGGGTTCGCAGTGGGCGACATTGTTCGATAACGCGCCGCTTGGGGATTTCCTCGGCTCCAGGGATTTGTTGTCGGCGCAGATCTCCTACGGTCGCGGATCATGGTCGCTCACCGCCTACGGAACGAATCTCACCAACGATCAATACGTGAGCGCCATGATGTCGCAACTTCGCTATGCGGGATATCCGCGGCAGTACGGGCTGCGCTTCATGAAGACATTTTGAACGATTGCGCGCTCGGGAGGGTTTCCAGCGGCATGATCAGGTTTCGATGACGGCGTGGATTGAGCGATGCAGCGATATGCGTTGACGGTAGAAAAGTTTCTCGACCACGCGGCCAAGTGGCATGGCCGGACGGAGGTGGTCTGCGCAGGCGGCAATGGCAGCGTCAGTCGCGTCGCGTATGCGCAGCTCGGGGAACGATGCCGGCGACTGGCGGGTGGTCTGCGTGCGTTCGGTCCGGCGCCCGGCGAACGCATCGCGACGTTGGCGTGGAACAGTGCGGATCATCTTGCCGTCCTGTATGCCGTGATGGGGGCTGGGTTGGTGTGCCACACCCTCAATCCCCGTCTGAGCGTGAGCCACCTCGCCACGATGGTGAACGAGGCCGAGGACCGCTGGCTAGCCGTCGCCGAGGGTCTGCAGCCGCTCGCTGAGCAGCTTCTGGCGCGGTGCCCGAGCATTCAGACCGTGGTGCTGCTCGATGCCGAGTCAGGCGATGTGCAGGAAGACGATGCCGGGACCTACGGCACGCTGACCCGGTTCGAGCAGCGTTGTGCTCCTGAGGGGGAGTGGGCGGCGCTCGAGGAGGAGTGGCCCGCCGGCCTGTGCTACACGTCCGGAACGGTCGGCAGCCCCCGGGGTGTGCTGTATACGCACCGCTCGAACTATCTGCACACGCTGCGTGCGCTGCAGGCGGACGCGATCGCTCTGACGGCAGCCGACACGGTACTGGTGGCGGTACCGATGTTTCATGCCAACGGCTGGGGGTTCCCGTTTGCCGCGCCGGCGGTCGGGGCAAAGATGGTGTTGCCGGGACGTAGCACCGATCCGGCGCATCTGCGGCATCTGATCCAGACGGAAGGCGTGACCGTCGCAGCGGCAGTGCAAACCGTATGGCTCGGGCTGGTCGATCTGCTCGAGCGGGAAGGTGGCGAGCTGCCGTCGCTGAAGCGCATTCTCATCGGAGGATCGCATTGTCCAGAGTCGCTGCTGAGGCGGCTCGAGCAGCGGCTCGGCGCGCGCGTGCAGACCAGCTGGGGCATGACGGAACTCTCGCCGCTGGGCACCATTGAGGCGCCGGACGTGCCGCCGGGGCCGGCGGCACGCGCCTCGGGACGGCCGGTGATGGGGCTCGACCTGAAATTGGTTGATGCCGAAGGCCGGACCCTGCCCGAGCAGCGTGGTGTCGTCGGTCATCTGCGCGTCAAGGGTGCGAGCGTCGCGGAGCGGTATTTCGCCGAGGGTGAGCCGGCGCTCGATGAGGAAGGGTACTTCGACACCGGGGATCTCGGGTTGATCGATGCCGACGGCAATCTCGCCATCACGGGGCGCGCGAAGGATCTGATCAAGTCCGGCGGCGAGTGGATCAATCCGCGTGAGATCGAAGACCTGGTCAGCGCATTGCCCGGTGTTGGACTCGTCGCCGTCGTCGGACGACCGGATGCGAAGTGGGGCGAGCGGCCGGTGCTGGTCGTCGAGCCACGCGCGGAGCAGACGCTGCACGGGGAGGCAATCCTGGAGGGCCTGCGCGGCAGGATTCCCTCGTGGTGGCTGCCGGACCAAGTGATCTTAGTGGACAAGATGCCGCTGGCGGCCACGGGTAAGATCGACAAGAAGCGCCTGCGCCAGCGAGTCGCGGAAGGCTAGGCCGTGACCGCATCGGTTCGACGTTTAGAGTCCCCCATCGGGGATCCGTAAACCCCTCGCCTTTAGGCGACGGGAAGGTCGGCCGGCTATAGCATCCGGGGCATGAAAGACTACAAGAGCA
>JAKBCE010000207.1 GCA_021808195.1 Pseudomonadota bacterium | reverse complement strand
GCACACGATGGCCCGCGAGGGTTCGAAGCTGATCACGGCGGTATCCGGCGGCTGGCCGAAGATCCTCTCGAACCTCAAGTCGTTGCTCGAGAGCGGCGAGGTGGCGCTGACGTCGAAGGAGTTTCCGAAATGAGGGGTGCAGCCGCGAGTCGCCGGCGCATGGATCCGCGGAATGACTGAGCGCGGTAGGTCCCCGGGGCCTTCTGCGGTGCGGGTGCGCCGGCCCCGTCGGACCGGCCCCGTGGGGTCGCGTCAGGCGCGTGGATACTCCGACGGGTGCGGATCGTGGATGCCTGGCGGGGCCAGCGGGAGAATACGCAAGCCCGGCAGGCCGGAAAAGTCGCCGGCGTTGAGCGTCAGCAGCGCGTAGCCGAGCTCAATGGCTTGCGCTGCGATCCACAGATCATTGTAGCGCGGTCGCGGTGAGCGCCCGGCCAGCTTGACGGCAGCGGCAAGTACGCCAAAGGCCGACGCCGTATTGGACGTGACTGGCAGGATCGGTCGATCCTCGATCTGACGGAGGTAGGCGGCCCGCCGTGCGCGCTCTGCGGGGTCGGCGCACACTTCGGCACCGAACCGGAGTTCACCCAGTGCAATCACGGATGTGAAGACGGGTTCCTCGCCCGCGGCCCCGATCACAGTCTGGTGATCGAGCTGGCCCGCAGCCAGCGCCATCCAGATACCGCTGTCAAAGATTATGCCCAAGGATCGCGCGTCGCTTCGTCAAATGCGCCACGGGCGTCCTCCCGCCAGGCCGCTGCTTGCTTCGCAGTCAGCATGGGCTGCAACCCTGAGAGCGCCTGCGCGGCCGTCATTCTTCGCTCGGGGGGAACAATCTCCGCGATCACGATGTGATTGCGCTCGATCCTCACGGTTTCCCCATTGCCGGCGACGGCATCCAGGATCTCGCGCGTTTTGCGAGCGAGCGACGTGGCGCTGATGGTCTGCACGGATAATGCTCAGTAAACACTGTATCAATATGTATAATACAAAAACCACGTATCTGAGTCCAGTGCCGTTCGCCATTCCGGCGCGGGTCGGCGCTCGCTGCCGACAGGGTGACCGGGACGGCAGAGGGCGCACTACGCGCACGGGCCGTGGGCCATCGACGTGGTCGATGTGCGGGCGCCAGCGTGCCGTCCGCTCGAGTGCCGCAGCGGTTTGCACTATCGCCGACCTGCCGGCTCTTGCTCCACGGGCTGCGCCATCGGAAAAGAATGCGGCCGATGCGTCAGCGCAGCCGGGTCAACTGCCGCGTACCCGCAGCGCTGGGCGGTGCCGCGAGGACTGCTGGGAAGGGTGCGAGGCCAGTGTGCCTCGAGGGGATTCCTGTGTGCTTCGGATCAAATCCGGCGGCGGGCGCGTTTGCGCCTGATTTCCCCGCGTGCGCTAAAAGAAGCGTTGCCCGGACCGCACCGTCCGGGCAACGCCCCGCGCGTGCTTCCTCAGAAGCTCGCGGTCAAAGTGAGATACCAGGTGCGCGGCGCGCCCGGGAAGGCGAGCACGGCGCCCGTTCCGGTGTTGTACAACCCTCCGGCGGTCACGTATTCGAAGGCGTTGTAGCGCTTGTTGGCGAGATTATCGACCTCGATGGTCGCCTTCAGATCACGTACCCCGTCGGTCCAGGACGTCGGAAAATCGACGCTGGTGGAGAAATTCAACAGACCGTAGCTCGGTATGTTGACGTTGCTGGTATCGATGGTCTGTCCATTGACTCCGACGTACGAGTCGGAATTGAACGCACCGGCGGCGGTGATATTGTTGTTGTTGTCGAAGGCGTACTGCGAGCCGGTGCGCAGATACGTCAGACGGGGTTCTACCAGCACACTGCCGACGTGTCCGATGTAGTACATGCCAAAGCTCATATTCGATGTCGGCGTGTAGGGGATCGGCACGTTGTGATAAATGATCGTGCTGCCGTCGGAATTCGTGTTCCCATTCAGATAGTTCTTGAATTTGGCACTGACGATGCCGATGTTGGCAAAGACGTAGAAATTATGCAGCGGCGAGGCGTCGCCGAAGATGTTCACACCGTCGTACGTCGAGGAGGCGTATGCCAGCAATGCGCCGCCACTGGCGAGTGCGGTCGGGATGGTCTCGTGCGAGTAGTCCAGGTGCGAGTAGCTGACGTCCAACTCCATATCCGTCACCGGACCCCAGCGCCGCTTGTGGATCTTGAAGCCGACGATGGTGTCGGTGCCTTTCTCCAGATGCACGTTCTGCGCCGGAATGACCACGTACGGTCCCGTGCCGCCGCCGTTTTCCGGATACCGGTAGGACCAGCCGTAGTTTGCATAGAGCGCGAGCCAGCGCAAGGCGCGCCAGTTCGCGCCGACGAACGGTTCGGCGCGGAAAAATGCCTTGTGTGCCGTCGGTGAGGGGTTGACCGTCAGGCAGTTCGGATCCGGATTGATCTGGCTGAGGTCCCCGCAGGGATTGTACTGGGTGGCCAGAGGGAATACGGACGTCTCGTTCGGATAGAAGTCCATCGTGTAACTGACTTCGCGTACGCCCGGGGTGATGCTGAGCGTGGGGATCGGCTTGATCGTGTCCTGCAGGAACAGGTCGGCATTGAGCTGGTTGAAAATGTCGCTGTCGTACTGTCCATTGGGCGCGCTCGGCGATCCATACAGGTTCGGCGGCGGCGTGGGGCCCGGGGAGACCGTCTGTGCAAAGGTCTGGTACGGATAATACAGCTGCTCTTGCGAGTAATATTTGCTGAACTGCAGGTAGCCGCCGACGGCGACATCGTTGTACGGCAGATTGAAGTCCATGGTCAGTTTGTCGCCGAGCACGTGCGCCGAGGGTCGGTTGATTTCCCAGCTCGACTGGTTCGGCGGCAGATAATCGTGCAGCGGCGTGAAGTGCAGCCGGTGCTCATGGTAGAAATACACCACGTTGTGCACCGAGGTGATTTTGGACAGCCGGACGTTGAGCTTGCTCCAGAGCATCTCGATGGCGTTCGTGTCGAGCTTCCAGTTCACCGCGTACGGCAGCGTGGTGTAGAAGCCGGTGGTCTGCTGACTGAACAGCGGCCCCGGGGTGGCCGGTCCTGTCAGGTACACGCCGGGAATCGGGCTCACGGGAATGGTGAAGGGACGCTGCGCGCTGGAGCGCGAAACATAGGCGCCGATGCTGAAGTCACCGTCACCGTCGGCAAACCGGTGGCGTGTCTTGATGTAATAGGCGTAGTTGTAGCTCGGGTTCTTGTAGCCGTCCGACCCTTGCATGAAGTTATTGGCGTTGTTCCAGCCGCCGGCGATGACGGTGCGCCAGCCGTCAAGATCACCCGTTTGTACGTCGAATGAGACGTTTTTGGTCTGGTAGCTGCCGTAGGTCACGGCGAAATCGCCGCCGAATTTTGCGCTCGGCTGCAGCGGGACGAAGTTCAACGAGCCGCCGATATTGGTCCACCAGCGGTCCTTGGGCTGTCCCGGGCCGTAGGTCACGTTGATCGTCTGCAGGATGGAGGTCTGCGGGATCAGCGTCGCCTGCCACAGGTCATTGCCGGGATTGTTCATGGGGATGCCATCGAACGTCGGCTGAACGCTGCCGTTGTCCGGATTGCCGCCCGAATAGCCGGCCCAACCGATCTTGATGCCGTTGATACTGATCGTGGACTTTTGCGAGCCGGTCGCGCCGTAGGAGGAAACGCTGACGCCCGGTACGAGCATCATCGCCTGAGCGACACCGCCCACGCGGCTGCTGGCGCGGATCTGGTCCTGATCGAGGGTCTTGACGGTTTCGCTGCTGATGAAGTCCTTCTTATGTCGCTGGATACGTGCCGTGACGAGGATTTCGTTCAGTGTCGCGATCGACGCCGGTCCGGCCGAGGCGATCGGCGTCGGACTCGGCAACGCAGCATGCGCGAGCGCTCCGGTGGCGAGCGTGCCGGTGATGGCGGCACGAACTGCGAGTTTGATTCGTGAGCCGCGCGGTGGATTCCTGCGCGCGGCGTCTGGTGCGGTGCTGATCATCGAGAACTCCCCGTCTGATGTTGTGTCACAAACGGTCCCATGGCGTCCTGTGGGGAATGCCGAGGGCCGGCTGGCGGGGAATGTTGCAGCGTTAGTGTGTCAGTCTCGTGACGAAATGGTGAATGCGCGTACCTACGGCGTGCAGGGTATGTTGTGTTGTAAGTCAGGAGTCTGATGCCGGATGGGAGAGTGGGCCGGCGGCGCGGATTTCGATGGGGCGCGCACCGCCGGTCACGCTGCGGCGTGCAAGCGTGTGCATCGCGATGTGCTCGGCGTTGCAGTCGCGGTGAGCGGCCGAGTTGCGGAGTGGGGGGTCCGCACGCGAGTCCAGTGCAAGGCTGTCAGGAATTCCTGACGGAATCCTGACGGGGCTTCTCCCCGTGTGTCCCTGGACTGGGGAGGGCGATGCCGGTGAGGGGCTTCGGTTCTTGGGCGGTGTGAGATGCGACGGACGTTCGCCGTCGAAGAGAAAACAGCGTGGAATGAACGGCTTACCGGCTCGACCGGGTGCAGAGCCGCATTATCGGAGGGG
>JAKBCE010000018.1 GCA_021808195.1 Pseudomonadota bacterium | reverse complement strand
CGAGAGCATCGAGCCGCTGATCGGTCGCCCGGTACCGGTGCCGGCGCAGCTGGCCGAGCTGTACGAGCGGCCGAGCCAGTTCGAGGAGATCGACGCCGATCTCAGTGCGCTGCGCGCCGCGCTCGATGAGCAGGTTGCCTAGGGGAGCAGGCCGTGGGGCAGTTCGTGCGCCAGCCGTTCGTTCCGTGGGCGCTGCTCGGGCTGGGGGTGGCGCTGATCATTGCGCTCGCGTGGCTGATTCGTTGGCATCGGCGGCGGCGCGCGCGCAAGGCGTTGCACGCGGCAGTCGCCGCCGCCGGCATCGAGCACCTGATCGACATGTCCGTGCCGGATGGCATGGGGGGCGGATACCATGTTGATTTTCTCCTGCTCAGCGTGCACGGCATCCTGATCATCGATGTGCGTCAGGTACGCGGTAACATTTTTGGCGGTGATCAGATGGCCGAGTGGACCGTGATGGACGGGCCGCACCGCTTCACCTTTGTCAATCCGCAGGGCGGCCTGTACGACCGTATTGCAGCGGTTAAAGCCATCACCGGTGATGTACCGATCGAAGGCCGGGTGGTCTTCACGCGTGAGGGCAGTTTCCCGAAGGGACTGCCGAAGTGGACCGTGACGCTCGACTCGCTCGGGGCGGAATTTCCGCCGCTCGAGGGGGATGTCGAACCGGCGAGCCTTGCGGTGTACCGCGAGGCCTGGGAGCGGCTGCGCGCGCACGTGCGCCCGAGCAGCATGGCGCACATGCGTTGAGGAGCTCGCGTGCGCTCAGTGAGACAGTGCGCGCGCGTGCTCGGCGAGCACCAGCGAGACACACGCGGTGAGCTTCTCGGCGTAATCGAGATGTAGAAACTCGTTCGGGCCGTGTGCATTGGCATGCGGACCGAGCACGCCGGTGATGAAGAACTGCGTGTGCGGGAAGCGCTCCCCGAGCATGGCCATGAACGGAATCGTGCCGCCGCAGCCGACGTGTACCGCGCCCTCGCCGTAGATCTGGCTCGAGGCTGCGTCGATTGCAGTCTCGAGCCATGGCGCAAATGAAGGGGCGTTCCAGCCCGCGGTCGGCGTGCCTGGCGAGAAGCGCACCTGCGCTCCATACGGCGGATCATGCTCGAGGACCGACTTCACCGCGCGTGCCGCCCGCTGCGGCTCGCAGGTTGGCGGTAGACGCAGCGAGAGCTTCACGGTCAGTGCCGGCAGCAGCACGTTGCCGGCCGACAGCGTCGGCGGTAGTCCGTCGGCGCCGGTCACCGACAGGGTGCTCTTCCAGGTGCTGTTAATGAGCAGTTCGACCGGATCGTCGCTGACGGGGTGCACCCCGGGGCTCCAGGGCAGCTTACCGGCGACCGCATCGCCGAGCACCTGCGCGGCGGTGCGGATCTGTGCGAGCCGATCCGGCGGCACGCTCACCGAGAGTTCCGCGGGCTTCAGCGTGCCGTCGGTGGGTTCCTCGAGTCGCGCCAGCAGTTGTCCGAGGATACGAAAAGGATTCGGTGCGATGCCGCTTGCCATGCCGGAGTGCACCCCTTCCTCGAGCACCCGCACGGTGAGCTCGCCGACCAGGTTGCCGCGCAGGGAGGTGGTGCACCAGAGCTGATCGTAATTGCCGCACTCGGCATCGAGGCACACCACCAGCGAGGGTTCCCCGAGGGCTTTCCCGAGCGCATCGAGATGCGCTGGCAGATCGACGCTGCCGCTCTCTTCAGAGGCTTCGATCAGCACGACGCACCGTGCCAGAGGTATGCGTTGCGCCTTGAGTGCCGCGATTGCCGCAAGCGAGCTGAACAGCGCATACCCGTCATCGGCCGCCCCGCGGCCGTAGAGCTTGCCCGCGCGCAGCACCGGCTCCCAGGGCGCAAGTCCGGCCTGCCAGCCGGTGAACTCAGGCTGCTTGTCGAGATGCCCGTACAGCAGAGCGCATCCGGGTAATTCGCCGGGCACCTCAATCCACAGCACCGGCGTGCGGCCTGGCAGGCGCTTGATCTCGACCGTGAGGCCCGGAATCGGCTGTGCGCGGGACCATTCGGCCATCAGCTGGATGGCAGCCTCCATGTGGCCGTGCTGCTCCCATTCCGGGTCGAACAGCGGTGACTTGTTGGGAATGCGCACGTAGGCGGCCAGACGCTCGACAATCGAGTCTCGCCATGTCGCGGCGATGTGCGCACGGAGCTTTGCAACGTCCACTCGTTCTCTCCCGGACAGCTCGCTTTGAGACTGTGGCGATGCAACGGCCCGTCGAGCGCTTGCGCATCGACCACGGGCGCATTATGGAAATGCCCCATCCGCTGTGCAAGTGCGCGCCGCAGCGCACGCCCGCTATGCACTGCAGTCGGGCTGAGGGCTCGGCGGCACCTCTGGCAGGGAAAACAGATTGCGGGCCGCGGCGGTGCTCGAGCGCGCGAACTGCTCGAGGGTCTCGCCTCGTGCGCGGGCCACGGCGGCTGCGATGTGTGCCAGGTACCGCGGCTCGTTGCGGCGCGAGAGGGGCTTGGGCGCCAGATCGCGCGGCAGCAGATAGGGACCGTCGGTTTCGATCATGAGCCGCTCGGCGGGGATGCGTCGCATGAGCGGTACCAGGTGCGCCCCGCGCCGCTCGTCGCAGAGCCACCCGGTTATGCCGATTGCGAGGCCGAGCTCGAGGTAACTGTCGAGTTCCTGCGCACCGGCGGTGAAACAGTGCGCAACCCCGCCGCGGAGCGTTGCGGCATGCTCGCGCAGGATGGCGAGAAAGTCCGTGTGCGCGTCGCGCTGATGCAGAAAGACCGGCTTGCCGGTGCGGGCTGCGAGCTCGAGCTGATGATGAAAGGCACGCTGCTGGTCGGCGTGCGGCGAGAAGTTGCGGAAGTAGTCAAGACCGCACTCGCCGACGGCGACGACCTGCGGCTCGCGCGCGAGCTCGCTCAGTTCCCCCAGCAGCTCGGCAGTCAGTTCCGAGGCGTGATGCGGATGTACGCCCACCGTGGCGAACAGGCGTTCGGGGTGCGTGCGAGCGAGCTCGATGGCTTGGCGGCTGCTCGGCCCGCAGGATCCGGTGACGATCATCTGCACAACCCCCGCAGCCTGCGCGCGAGCGATGACCGCGTCGCGGTCTGCATCGTAGCTGTCGTGTGCGAGATTGATGCCGATGTCGATCAGACTGGGCGGGGGCATGCTCATGCGGCGGTGCGGCGGTGTGTGTTGCGAGTGCGGCTAGTATGTCCGATCCCGCGCAGGTCAGTCGCAGATGCATTGCAGAAGCGATTTGGCAACGCATCCCGCGATGGTCCCTGGGCGAGGAGCGTTCACTATTGGCAGGGACGGCGAATTGCCCTGGGGCTCAAGCCCAATCGGGCGCGTTGCCGGGCTTCCACTTGATGCTGCAGCCGATGCTCGCGTGCTGCTGCTCGAGTTCGCGGCCTGCGAGCAGCGCATCGAGTGCGGCGCGCAGCTCCTCACCGGTGACCGGGATGCCGTTGCGCGGTGAGCTGGCGTCGAAGCGACCGCGATAGACCAGATGTCGCGCGGCGTCAAACAGAAAGAAATCCGGTGTGCAGACCGCCTCGTACGCTCTTGCCGTGCCCTGCGTGACATCGATGAGGTACGGAAACGTGAAGCCCTTGTTCGCCGCAACGCGCGCCATGTGCTCAGGGGCATCATCGGGATAGGCGTTCGAGTCGTTCGGATTGATGGCGATGACGGCGAGGCCGTGGGGACGGTATTCGTGCGCGAACGCGACGAAGCGATCGAGGATGTGCTGCACGTACGGGCAATGATTGCAGAGGAAGGCGACGAGCAGGGCGCGCGAATCGCTGACATCCTCCAGGCTCCAGAGCCGGCCGCTCGGGTCGGGCAGGTGAAACTCGGGCGCGCTCGTGCCGAGCGGCAGCATGCGGGAGTGACGGGCCACCATGACGAGTGCCTCAGTTGTGACGGATGAGCGTGTTTACAGCGCCTCGAGCGCCTTGCACAGTGCCTCCACATGGGCCTCGTCCTGGTCCCAAGCCGCCACGAGACGGGCCATGCCGGCACTCTCGGCGCCCCAGTCGTAGAATTCGAAGCCCGCGGCGCGCAGCACGCGCTTGCCCTCGACGCCGAGTTGCACGAATACCTCGTTCGCCTCGACCGGGGCGAGCAAGCGCGAGCCTGCGGCGAGGCCGATGTGCTGCGCGCAGCGGTTGGCGTGCGCAGCGTTGCGCCGCCACAGATCGTCCTCGAGATAGGCGAGCAACTGTGCCGCGACGAAGCGGGATTTGGAGATCAGATGCCCGGCGCGCTTGCGGCGCAGCTCGAAATCGGCCACCAGACTCGCATCGAAGAACACCACCGCCTCGGCGGCGAGCGCGCCGTTCTTGGTGGCACCGAAGGACAACACGTCGATACCCGCGCGCCAGGTGACATCCCCCGGGTGGCAGCCGAGGAACGTGACCGCGTTGGCAAAGCGTGCCCCGTCCATATGCACCTTCAGGCCGTGTGCGTGCGCGACTTTGGTGAGCCGGGCGAGCTCCTCGGGGCGGTAGGCTGTGCCGAGCTCCGTCGCCTGGCTGATCGAAACGGCCGCCGGCTGCACCGTGTGCACGGAAACCGGATGCGCATCGAGCGCCGCGGCGAGGGTGCTGGAGGTGAGCTTGGCGTGCTCCCCGGGTAGCAGCGCCAGCTGCGCACCACCGGTGTAGAAGGCGGGCGCGCCGCACTCATCGCAGGCGATGTGCGCCTCGTGATGCGCGAAGATCGCGCCGTACGGCGGACTGAGCGTCGCGAGCGCGAGCGCATTGGCCGCGGTACCGGTGGCCACCGCAAAGGCCCGGACCGGGGCGCCGAAGAATGAGCCGAGTGCCTGATCGAGGCGCTGCGTCCACGGATCATCTCCATAGGCCATCTCGAATCCGTGGTTCGCCGCGGCCAGCGCCGCGAGCATCTGCGGACAGGCCGTGGCCGTGTTGTCGCTCATGAATCGCATCGTCTGTTTGCCCATTGGTCTCTGTTCCCCTAGGTGCGCCACTTGAACGACCAGGCGCCGAAGCCAAGAAACACCAGCGTCACCGCTGCGAGGTACATCAGGCTCGGGGCGACGGTGCCGATGCCGGCCCCATAGAGCATTACTTCGCGGGCGGCATGCAGCATCTGCGTCAGCGGCAGCGCATCGGCCACCCAGCGCACCCAGCGGGGTGAGCCGGCGAGGGAGAACCACACCCCCGAGAGCAGCATCATCGGCCAGGTGAGCAGGTTCAGCAGGCCGTTGACGAGTTCCTCGCTGGCGAAGCGGGCCGCGACGGTGAGTCCGAGTGCGATCATCGACAGCGCCCCGAGCACGGTGATCAGCAACAGTAGCGCGACGCTGCCTGCATTGTGGAAATGAATCATCGCGCCGACCGCCGCGTACAACAGCGTCGTGATCAGCACGATGATGGTAAGCCGCGAGAGCACCTGGGCGCTGAGAAACTCGAACGCGGTGAGCGGGGTGGCGTTCAGGCGCTTCAGAAAGCCGCTCTGGCGGTAGCGCAGCACGACGTAGCCGACGCCGAACAGGCAGCTGAACATCAGGTTCATGCCGAGGATGCCCGGGAACAGCCAGTCGAGATAGCGGACCGACCGGCCGTGCACCGGCAGACGCTGCGCGCGCGGGTCGGCCGCAAGCAACAGCCGCTCGGCGATGTAGCCCTTCGGGGAATCGGTGTTGACCCAGTAACGTGGCGGTGTGCCCGGTGCGAGCAGCAGATCGATCTGCTCGCGGCGCAGTGCGTGCAGGCCGAGCGCGGCGCTGTGCACTGGCAGGAACTGGACATAGCGGGTGTGCACAAACGGATCGGCGTGCGCTGCGCTCGTTCCGCCCAGCACCCCCACTTTGAACAGCGGCCGCGGCGGACCACCGAAGATGAAACCCATGCCTACGATAATCGACAGCGGCAACAGCAGCGTGAACACCAGCGTACCGCGATCGCGCAGAAACTCGAGGTTGCGCGCGTGCCAGACGGCCAGCAGCCGGCGCATCATGCGCGCAGCTCCCGGCCGGTGAGCTCGAGAAACAAATCCTCCAGGTTCGCTGGCCGGATGCGCAGGTTGCGCAGCGGCACCTGTGCGCCGATCAGCGCCCGCAGCGTCGCATCCAGATCGTCGCTGGTGATCTCGATGCGATCCTCGGCCTCGATCAGCTGCAGCGGCAGGGCCCGGGCGGCGGGCGGGAAGTCCGCCTTCGGCAGCTCGAGCAGCACGGCGGCAAAGTGCTCGCGCAGCAGCGCTCCGGGGGAGCCCTGCGCGATGATGTGCCCGCGGTCGACGATCGCGATCTCATCGCAGAGGATTTCGGCTTCCTCCATGTAATGCGTCGTGAGAATGATGGTCTTGCGGCTCGCCTTGATCGAGCGGACCAACGCCCAGAAGTTGCGCCGTGCCTGCGGATCGAGCCCGGTGGTCGGCTCATCGAGGAACAGCACCGCCGGATCGTTCACCAGCGCGATGGCGAGCAGCAGCCGCTGCAGCTGTCCGCCGGAGAGCTTGCGGTTGTCGCGCTCGGCGAGGCCCTCGAGCGAGCACAGCTTGAGCAGCTCTTCGATGTCCCGGCCGCGTGCGTACAGGCCGCGGAACATCGCGAGGCTCTGGCGCACGGTGAGGAAGTTCTGCAGTGCCGTCGCTTGAAACAAGATGCCCGCTTCCTCGCGGAAGCGCTCGCCGAGCGGCTCGCCGCGGTAGCGCACCTCACCGGCGGTCGGGGTGAGGATGCCCTCCATGATCTCGATGGTGGTGGTCTTGCCGGCGCCATTCGGGCCGAGCAGCCCGAAGCAGATTCCCGGCGGCACGCGAAAGGAGATGCCGTCGACGGCCCTCACGCCCGGGTACTGCTTGATCAGGTTGCGGACTTCGAGAATCGGTTCGTTCATGGGCCGCTCGGTCACTCGGCGGGAGGCGGCATCGTAGCCGATCGCCCCCGCGGCGTCTGCCCGCCGCAGCGCGGCTTGTGGCTGGTAGAATGCACCGGTTACCGACATGGCGCGCGATGGGCGCGGCGGAGTTGCTGTGATTTGCGATGGAGCGGCAGCGCAATTGCCGCTGTGGTCCGAGCAGGACGCAAGCTGGAGCGTGCGCGAGAGCCGGCGCGCTCGGCGCATGGTGGTGCGGGTATTTCATTCCGGTCGGGTCGAAGTAGTGGTGCCGGTGAAGACGCCACCGGGACTGATCACGACGTTTCTCGAGCGGCATCGACTGTGGATCGAGCGCAAACGGGCCGAAGCGCGCCGCACGGCGGTGGCGCCCGAGCCGTTCCCTCCGGCCAGCATCGATTTGCCCGCCTGCGCGCAGCGCTGGCGGGTGCACCTCGCCGGCGGCAGCGGCCGGGTGCGCCTCACGAGCCACGAGGGACTGATCACCCTCAGTGGCGATGTGGCACTGCGCGAGGCGCAGCGCAAGGCGCTGCGGAGCTGGCTGCTCGAGCGTGCGGCCGAGGTGCTTGGCCCGCAGCTCGAGGCCTGCGCGCGCGAATTCGGTTTCACGTACGAGCGGATGGTGGTCCGTCGGCAGCGGACTCGCTGGGGCAGCTGTTCGATGCGCGGCACCATTAGTCTCAATGCCTGCCTGTTGTTCCTGCCGCCTGCCGCGGTGCGCTATCTGTTGATCCACGAGCTCTCCCACACTCGCCACATGAACCATTCGCGTCAGTTCTGGCAGTGCGTGGCGCGCTGCTGTCCGGACTATCGGCGCCTCGACCGGCAGCTCATCGAGGGCTGGCGCAGCGTCCCGGCGTGGGTGTTCGGCGAAGGCGAAGCATGAGCGAGCGGCCTTTCGATAACAGCGAGCGCGTCGATCTCACCGGTGAGGCGATTCACTGGGACCTCGGCAGCTCGCTCTCCTACGGGCAATACCTGCAGCTCGACAAAGTGCTCGATGCGCAAAAGCCGCTCTCGGGCGAGCACGACGAGATGCTCTTCATCGTGGTGCATCAGGCCTCGGAGCTGTGGATGCGGCTGATGCTGCACGAGCTCGCCGATGTGCTCGCGCGTGTGCAGCGCGATGATCTCGGTCCTTCGTTCAAGAGCCTGTTGCGCATCTCACGCGTGCAGTCGCAGCTGCTCTCGAGCTGGGAGGTGCTCTCGACGCTGACCCCGGCGGATTATTCTGCATTTCGCAATGCGCTCGGGCGCTCCTCGGGCTTCCAGTCCTATCAGTACCGGCTGCTCGAATTTTTGCTCGGCAACAAAAACGCCGAGATGATCGAAGTGCATCGGCGCGATCCTGTGGTCTATGCGCGCCTCGAGCGAACGCTGCGTGCCCCGTCGCTGTACGATGAGGTGCTGAGGCTCCTCAGCCGCCGCGGCTACGGCATCCCCGAGGAGTACCTCAACCGTGAGTTCAGCGAGCCGTACCGTCCGAGCAAGCAGGTCGCCGGCGCCTGGCTTGGCATCTATCACAATGCCGAAAAGGACTGGGATCTTTACGAACTCGCCGAACGGCTGATCGATCTCGATTACAAATTCCAGCTCTGGCGGTTCCATCACCTGAAGACCGTCGAGCGCATCATCGGCTACAAAAGCGGCACCGGCGGTACGGGCGGGGTGTCTTATCTCGCCAAGGCGCTCGAGCTGAAATTCTTCCCCGAACTGTGGCAGGTGCGCACCTCGATGTGAGCGGGCGCGCTCAGCGCCAGCGCACGCACTCGAGGCCGACTCGGCGCGCGGCGCGCCGAGCCGATGCATTGCCGTTGACCAGCACGCCGTGCTCGACGAGCTTCAGGTGCGCGATGTCCGAGTGGGAGTTGCCGTACGCGCTCGCCTCGCCCGCTAGGCGAGCACGCAGCTGCCGCAGGCATTCGACCTTCTCCTCGCCCTGACGGTTGGCGGTGGCGAGCCGCCCGTCGAGCCGTTGTCCGCGCCAGCGCACGCCGGTGCAGATCGACTCCTGAAAGCCGAGCGCGCGCGCGATGGCGGGCACGTACAGATCCGGACTGGCGCTCATCAGGATCAGATGATCCCCGGCGCGCGCGTGCGTCTCGATGCAGGCGCGTGCCGCGCCGAACGTGCCGCGCGCGAGCAGCCGCTCGACGAAGCGCTCGGTCCAGCGCTCAAGGTCCTGCCGTGAAACGCCGCCGAGCGCCGAGCGCATCAGGGCGGCCTTGAGCGTGCCGCGACCACATATTCCCAGCGCATAACCCAGCAGCGCCGGTATGACCCCGAGCGCACGCAGGGCGCGCCAGGGGTGGCGCAGCAGGAACCCGCCGACGTAGGGCGCCAGGGTGTCGTGGCGGGTGATCGTGCCGTCGAGATCGAAGATGGCAAGCCGCATCGATTCGGCTTCGCACGGCTTGAT
The DNA here is from genome assembly GCA_021808195.1 of Pseudomonadota bacterium. The sequence continues at coordinate 64,457 of JAKBCE010000018.1, read as the reverse complement.
GCCGACCGCAGCGTCTGCCGGCTCGGCAGGGCTGCGGCCGGCGAGCCGCACTCAGGCGTGGCCCACGCCGGCGAGCTGCCGCAGCACGTACTGCAGGATTCCGCCATGCAGGTAGTACTCGCGCTCCTTCGGCGTATCGATACGCACGCGCGCCTTGAAGGTACGGGTCTTGCCGCCCTCAGGCTCGCTCGCCTTGACCGTGACCTCGCGCTCACCGGCGGCGAGGCCACTGATGTCGAAGATCTCCTTGCCGCTGAGTCCGAGCGACTTGGCGCTCTCGCCCGGCAGGAACTGCAGCGGCGCGACGCCCATGCCGATGAGGTTGGAGCGGTGGATGCGCTCGAAGCTCTCGGCAATCACCGCGCGCACCCCGAGCAGCATCGTGCCCTTGGCTGCCCAGTCGCGCGACGAGCCGGTGCCGTACTCCTTGCCGGCAAGAATGACGAGCGGCGTGCCGTCGGCCTTGTAGCGCATCGCCGCATCGTAAATGGATGCCTGCTCGCCGCTCGGCAGATGCACCGTCACGCCGCCCTCGACGCCCGGCACCAACTGGTTGCGCAGGCGGATGTTGGCGAAGGTGCCGCGCATCATCACCTCGTGGTTACCGCGGCGCGCACCGTAGGAGTTGAAGTCCTTCGGCGCCACGCCGTGCTGCTCGAGATAACGGGCCGCCGGGCTCGTCTTGGCGATGTTGCCGGCCGGGGAGATGTGATCGGTGGTCACTGAGTCGCCGAGCAGGGCGAGCACGCGGGCGGCGCGGATGTCGCTCGGGGGCGGGGGCGTGCGCGTCATGCCGTCGAAATACGGCGGATTGCGCACGTACGTCGAGCTCTCATCCCAAGTGTAGAGCTTGCCGGCCGGCACCTGGATGGCGCGCCAGTTCTCATCGCCCTCGAAGACGTGGCCGTAGCTATCCTGGAACATCTTCGAGTCGATGGCGTGGGCCAGGGTCTGCTGCACCTCTGCATCGCTCGGCCAGATGTCGGCGAGATAGACCGGCTTGCCGTCCGAGCCAGTGCCGAGCGGCTCGCTCGTGAGGTCGATGTCGAGCGTGCCGGCGAGCGCGTAGGCGACCACCAGAGGAGGGGAGGCGAGGAAGTTCATGCGCACCTCGGGGTGCACCCGCCCCTCGAAGTTGCGGTTGCCCGAGAGCACCGAGCAGGCGGTGAGGTCGCCGGCCTTGACCGCTGCTGAGATCTCCGGCTTCAGCGGCCCGGAGTTGCCGATGCAGGTGGTGCAGCCGTAGCCGACCAGCTCAAAGCCCACCGCGGCGAGATCGGCGAGCACGTTGGCCTTGCGGAAATAATCGGTGACCACGCGCGAGCCGGGCGCGAGGCTGGTCTTCACCCAGGGTTTGGCCGACAGGCCGCGCTGGCGCGCTTTGCGAGCGAGCAGGCCCGCGCCGAGCATGACAGAGGGGTTCGAGGTGTTGGTGCAGCTGGTGATGGCGGCAATCAGCACCGCACCGTCCTTGAGCTCGACGGGCTTGCCATCGAGGTGGGCCTCGGCGCCGCCGGTGGCCTGCGGGGTGCGCGCAGCGCGCTCTTCGGCGGCCTTCTTGGCGTGGCTCTCGTACACGCTCTTGGCGGACTTCAGCGGCACGCGGTCCTGGGGACGGCGCGGGCCGGCAAGACTCGGTTCGACCGAACCGAGATCGAGTTCCAGCACATCGGTGTAGGCGGCCGCTGGCGCCTCGGCGCGTCGCCACAGGCCCTGATGCTGGGCGTAGGCCTTGACCAGTTCGATGCGCTCGCGCGGGCGGCCGGAGAGCTCCAGATAGCGCACGGTCTCCTCATCGATGGGAAATATGCCGCAGGTGCTGCCGTACTCCGGCGCCATGTTGGCGATGGTGGCGCGGTCGGCGAGCGGAAGGTTGGCGAGCCCCTCGCCGAAGTACTCGACGAATTTGTCGACGACGCCGCGCTTGCGCAGCATTTCCGTCAGCGTGAGCACCAGATCGGTGGCGGTGGCGCCGGGCTTGAGCCGACCGGTGAGGCGCACGCCGATCACCTGCGGGATCAGCATGGTCACCGGCTGGCCGAGCATGGCCGCTTCTGCCTCGATGCCGCCCACGCCCCAGCCGAGCACACCGAGTCCATTGATCATCGTGGTGTGCGAGTCGGTGCCGACCAGTGTATCGGGGTAGGCGCTGTGCACGCCGCTGCGCTCCAGATCGAACACGACGCGACCGAGGTACTCGAGGTTGACCTGGTGAACGATGCCGGTGCTCGGCGGGACCGCAGCGAAATTGCGGAACGCCGACTGGCCCCAGCGCAGGAACGCGTAGCGTTCGCCGTTGCGCGCAAACTCGATGCGGGTATTGGCCGCCAGAGCGCCCGGGGTGCCGTACTCATCGACCTGCACGGAGTGGTCGATCACCAGTTCGACCGGCGCGAGCGGATTGACCCGCTCGGCGTCCCCGCCGAGACGCACGATCGCCTCGCGCATCGCCGCGAGGTCCACCACGCACGGCACGCCGGTGAAGTCCTGCAGTATCACGCGCGAGGGCGTGAAGGCGATCTCGTGCGAGGGGGCGGCCGAGGGATTCCACTCGAGCAGCGCCTCGATGTCCGCGCGCGTGACGTTGAGGCCGTCTTCAAAGCGCAGCAGGTTCTCGAGCAGGATTTTCAGGGAATACGGCAGTCGGGCGACCTGGGCCTGCGGCAGGGCCGCGAGGCTGAAGATCTCGTACGAGCGACTGCCGACCGCGAGGCTGGTGCGCGCCTTGAAGCTGTTCGTCATGAGTGGGGCTCTCCGGGAGGGGCCAGGAAAAGGCGGCGCGGATTATAGTCGCTCTGGCGCATGTGCGCTGCGCGACGCGTGCGCGAGCGGAGCGGGTTTCGGCCGCCATTCCTCATACAAATTCAGGCTGCAGCGGCGCGTGCGTGGACCCGCTCGATCACCGCACCGGCGAGGCAACGCTCGCCCTGGTAGGCGACGGCGTACTGACCTGCGGTCACCGCCCGCTGCGGCTGCTCGAACACGATGCGTGCGGTGCCGTCGGGCAGCGGCTCGAGCCGCGCCGGCTGGTCGGCCTGGCGGTAGCGCACCTTGACGGTGCACTCGAGCGGCTGAGCGCGGGCCGGGGCCAGCCAGTTGAGCGGTCCGGTGCTGAGTGCCTCGCTGAGCAGCAGCGGATGATGCTGCCCCTGTACGACGATCAGCGCATTGCGCGCGGGATCCTTGGCCGCCACGTACCAGGGCAGCTCGCTGCGGCCGCAGTGCCCGCCGATGTTCAGCCCGGTGCGCTGCCCGAGGGTGTAGAAGGCGAGCCCGCGGTGGATGCCGAGCCGCTCGCCGTCGCTCGATTCGATCGGGCCCGGCTGTTCGGGCAGAAACTGCGCGAGAAAGGCCCGGAACGGCCGCTCGCCGATGAAGCAGATCCCGGTGCTGTCGGGTTTGTCGAACACCGGCAGGCCGGCCGCGCGCGCTCGCGCACGCACTTCGGTCTTCGCCAACTCCCCGAGCGGCATCAGTGTGCGCGCGAGCTCAGCGCGCACCACCGCGTGCAGGAAATAGCTCTGATCCTTGCTCGCGTCGCGTGCTTTGTGCAGCTCGGGGCCGTCGGGCCCCTCGTTGAGGCGTGCATAGTGACCCGTGGCGAAGTACTGCCCACCGAGGCGCTCAGCATAGCGCAGGGCCGCACCGAACTTGATCTCCCGATTGCACAGCACATCCGGGTTGGGGGTGCGCCCGGCGCGGTGCTCGGCGAGGAAGTGCGCAAAGACTCGGGCGCGGTACTCGGCTGCGAAACTGACGCGGTGCAGGGGGATGCCGAGTTCGCGCGCCACTGCACGGGCATCCTGGAAGTCCTGCGCAGCGGTGCAGTAGCCGTCCTCATCTTCCTCCCAGTTGCTCATGAACAGTCCCTGGACATCCCAGCCCTGTTCCTTCAGGCACAGCGCCGCAACCGCCGAATCGACGCCGCCGGAGAGTCCGACGATCACCCGCTTCATAGCGGCTCGGCCGCAATCGTGAGGGCCGCATCGAGCTGCAGCTGTCCGATCGGATCGAGCGGGGCGCGCGTCCCGGTTAGGTAATCCTGCACGCAGCGCAGCACGAGAGGACTGCGCAGATGCTCGAGGCGCGCGCGGATCTCATCGGCGCTCAGCCACAGTGTGCCGACGATGCCCTGATCGAGCGGTTGCTGCGCCCGATGGTCGCTCACCGTTCCGGTGAAGGCGAAGCGCTTGTAGAGCCGTTGGGTGTGCGGCTGGCGCCACAGGTACACCCCGAGCAGCTGCTCGGGCTTGAATCGCCAGGCGCTCTCCTCGCGCACTTCGCGCACCACCGCCTCGAGCAGCGTCTCACCGCGCTCGAGGTGGCCGGCCGGCTGGTTCAGCACGAGCTGCCCGTTGATGCGCTCCTCGACGAACAGAAAGCGGCCGTCGATCTCGGCGAGCGCCGCGACAGTGATCTCGGGGATAGACATGGGCGCAATTATAGCCGCCCGGGCCGCAACGCTCAGGCGGGACGGGCGAGGCGCTGGTTCTCTGGCGGCGAGCAGGTGTCCCAGAGCTGATCGAATTCGTGCAGGTACAGCCGCGCGACCGGGGCGTTGTCCAGGTCGGCGATGCCGTCCCAGCAGTCGGCGCGCAAGCGATACACGATCGCCCGCTCATCGGCGATGAGGTACGCACAGTGCGGCGCGCCGCTGCGCACCGGGAGGTTGCGGATATCGATGCAGCTCGAGAGCCGGCGCGCCATCGCCAAGAAGCGCTGGCCGTCGGTGCTGGCGCGACCGGGCTCGCCGATCAGTACGCGCACCTTGGCAAAGGGACGCGCCAACACCAGACGCTTGACCACGTCGAGAAACTCACTCTGATCGTACAGTTCCGGCTCTAGGTTGGGAGTGTAGATGGAGAGCAGTCGCTGGGCGCGGGCAGCGACCTGATGAATGGCGGCGCGCGCCTCCGTGACCGAGGTCAGTACCGTCAGTGCATCGAGGCTGCAGGGGCTCTCCGGCGCGTCCGACTCCGGTGCGTAGCGGGCATGTGCGAGCCCGGCGAGCACGTTTGTGTTTTCCACACCCGACGACACTGTTGCGGTCCGTCATCCACGTCTGCCGCGCAGACCTTGACGGGCATCTTAGAGAGGCCAGGGGGAGGGGCCTTACCGAGCCGGTCACAAAATCGCCCGACCGATCAGCGTCGGATGAGCCGATTTGTCATATTTCGCCGGCGAGTTCCGCCGCCCAGCCGATGTAATCGGCCGGATGCAGCGCACGCAGCCGGCGCTTGTCCGCCTCCGGCAACGCGAGGGTGTCAATGAACTCTCCGAGTGAGCGCTGATCGATCGAGCGCCCGCGGGTGAAGGCTTTCAGCAGCTCATAGCCCTCGGCGATGCCGGCGGCGCGCAGTACCGTCTGCACCGCCTCGCCGAGCACTTCCCAGGCACCATCGAGGTCGGCGCGCATGCGCGGCGCATCGGCCTCGATCTTGCCGAGACCTCGACTCAGGGAGCGCCAGGCGATCAACGTGTGGCCGAGCGCCACGCCGAGGTTGCGCAGCACCGTCGAGTCGGTGAGGTCGCGCTGCCAGCGCGACACCGGCAGCTTCTCGGCAAAGTGGCGCAGCAGCGCATTGGCGATGCCGAGATTGCCCTCGGCGTTCTCGAAGTCGATCGGGTTGACCTTGTGCGGCATCGTCGAGGAGCCGACTTCGCCACTCACGGCTCGCTGTTTGAGATAACCGAGGGAGATGTAACCCCAGAAGTCACGGCTCAGATCGAGCAGCACGACGTTCAGCCCGGCGAGCGCATCGCAGTACTCGCCGATCCAGTCGTGCGGCTCGATTTGCGTGGTGTAGGCGTTGCGCTCGAGGCCGAGCGAGGCGATGAACTCGCCGCTCAAGGTGCGCCAGTCGACCGCGGGCAGCGCGGCGCGGTGGGCGTTGAAATTGCCGACCGCGCCGTTCCATTTGCCGAGGATGTCCACCGCGGCCCAGCGGTGCTCGGCGCGGCGCAGGCGAGCGACGAAGTTCGCCACCTCCTTGCCGAGGGTGGTCGGGCTCGCCGGCTGCCCGTGGGTGCGTGCGAGCATCGCGTGCCGGGCCGTGCGGTGGGCGAGAGCGGTGAGCTCGGTGTCGAGCGTTGCGAGCGAGCTGCGCAGCGTGAGGCGCGCCTCGCGCAGCAGCAGCGCGTAGCTCAGGTTGTTGATGTCCTCGGACGTGCAGCCGAAGTGCACCAGTTCCAGCGTCGCCGTCGGTGCCCCGGCGGCGGCGAGCTCCCCGCGCACGTAGTACTCGACTGCCTTCACATCGTGATTGATGCGTGCCTCGATGGCCTTGACGGCCGTCGCGCAGCCCGCATCGGGATTCTCGGCGAGGCGACGCGCCCGCTCGCGCACCTCGGGGGCGAGCCGAGCTCCGGGCAACTGCGGCACCGCAGCGGTCAGATGTGCGAGCCAAGCCGCCTCGACGCGTATGCGCGCGCGGATCAGACCCGCTTCCGACAGCAGCGCGCGCAGCGGCTCGGTGGCCGCGCGGTAGCGGCCATCGACCGGGGAGAGGGCGAGAACGGCGGGCAGATCGCTGTGGGGTGTGTCGCTCATGCGCTGTCAAACAAAAAGGGCCGGGGCTCGGATGGATTATGATATCGCATACCGTAGCGCGTCCGCTGGCGGCCCCCCGCGGCGCGGTCGAACCGTCTCGTGGGCCACGGAGCCAGTTGCATGACGAAATCCTTTCGAATCGAGCACGACAGCATGGGCGAGCTCAAGGTGCCCGCCGAGGCCCTCTGGGGCGCACAGACCCAGCGTGCCGTGGAGAACTTCCCGGTGAGCGGCCGGCCCATGCCGCGGGCCTTCATCGGCGCGCTTGGCCTGGTCAAGCAGGCGGCCGCCCGGGCCAACAGTCGGCTCGGATTGCTCGACGCGAACCTCGCCGAGGCCATCGCGGCCGCTGCCGCCGAGGTCGCCGAGGGCCGCCACGATGCGCACTTTCCGATCGATGTGTTTCAGACCGGCTCGGGCACCAGCACGAACATGAACGCCAACGAGGTGATCGCGGCGCTCGCCGCACGCCGCCTCGGCGCGCCGGTGCATCCGAACGATCACGTCAATATGGGCCAGAGCAGCAACGATGTGATTCCGACCACCGTGCACGTGAGCGCCGCGCTCGAAGTCCGGCGCGAACTCGCCCCGGCGCTCGAGGCACTGTGCGCCACGCTGCGCGCCAAGGAGGCCGAGATCGGCGCGCTGGTCAAGACCGGCCGGACCCATCTGATGGATGCGATGCCGGTGACCTTTGCGCAGGAGCTCTCCGGCTGGCGCGCGCAGATCGAGAGCGGGCTCGAGCGCCTCGCAGCAAGCGCCCCTCGCGTGCATCGGCTCGCGCAGGGTGGCACGGCCGTCGGCACCGGCATCAATGCCCATCCGCAGTTCGGTGAGCGTTTCTGCCAGGCGCTCGCCGAGCTCACCGGCTGTCCGTTCGAGCCGGCACGCAATTATTTCGAGGCGCTCTCGAGCCAGGACACGGCGGTCGAGCTGTCCGGACAGCTCAAGGTGATCGCAGTCAGCCTGATGAAGATCGCCAACGACCTGCGTTGGATGAACAGCGGACCACTCGCCGGGCTCGGCGAAATTGCTCTGCCGGCGTTGCAGCCGGGCAGCAGCATCATGCCGGGCAAGGTCAATCCGGTGATTCCGGAGGCCACCGCCATGGTGTGCGCGCAGGTGATCGGTCATGACGCCACGATCACCGTAGCCGGTCAGTCAGGCAACTTTCAGCTGAACGTGATGCTGCCGGTCATTGCCTACAACCTGCTCGAGAGCATCCGGTTGCTCGCCAACACGGCGCGGCTGCTCGGCTCGCGGGCGATCGCGGGGTTCAAGGTCAACCCCGAGCGGCTCGCCGAGGCGCTCGAGCGCAATCCGATCCTGGTGACGGCACTGAACCCGGTGATCGGCTACGAGAAGGGCGCGGCGATCGCAAAGAAGGCCTATGCCGAAGGGCGACCGATCCGCGAGATGGCCGAGAAGATGACCGATCTGCCGCGCGAGCAGCTGCATAAACTACTCGATCCGCAGGAGCTCACCCGCGGTGGCATCAAAGGGGGTGGCGGCGGCGGTGGTTGAGGGCGGCGGCAACGCGCGCGCCGAAGCGCCCGCTGAGGGCGCCGTGACGCTGCGGGGCATTGCAGCGCGTCTGGCCGGAACGCGGCCACGCCATGCGCCCGAGGAGTGGTTGGTGCCGGGGCAAAGCCCCGAGCGCAGCCGTGAATTGCGAGCGTATTTTCCCGCCGCACCCGCCCCGGCTGCGGTGCTGGTGCCGCTCGTCGATCACCCTCAGGGGCCCACCGTGCTGCTGACGCGTCGCGGGCGCGGGCTGCGCAATCATGCCGGCCAGGTCAGCTTTCCCGGCGGTCAGATCGATGCCGAGGATGCCGATCCGGCGGCCGCGGCGCTGCGCGAGGCGCACGAGGAGATCGGGCTCGAGGCGCGATTCGTCAGCGTCATTGGGTACCTGCCCGATCACGTGGTCATCAGCGGCTTTCGCGTCACGCCGGTCGTGGCGCGGGTAGCGCCGGGATTCGAGCTGACCATTGCCAGTGATGAGGTCGATGCGGTGTTCGAGGCGCCGCTCGCTTACCTCTTCGATGTGCGCAATCACCGTTCACGCCGACACCGCTTTCGCGGCACCGACGTCGAGGTCGAGCTGATCGACATCCCCTACGGGGAGCACAACATCTGGGGCGCCACCGCCGGGATGCTGATGACCCTGCAGCGGCTGTGCCGCGGGGAGCTCGGCCGTGGCGCGCACTGAGCCGGCCGCTGCGCTCTCGGCGCTGCTGGCGCTGATGGCACGGCTGCGCGAGCCGGGGCGCGGCTGCCCGTGGGATCTGGCGCAGGACTTTCGCAGCATCGCGCCGTACACGATCGAGGAAGCTTACGAGGTCCGCGATGCCATCGAGCGCGCCGATGCCGGGCAGTTGCGCGAGGAGCTCGGCGATCTGCTGTTCCAGGTGGTTTTCCACGCACGCATGGCCGAGGAGCGCGGTTGGTTCGACTTTGCGGCAGTCGCCGACGGGATTCACGCCAAGCTCGTGCGGCGCCACCCGCATGTGTTCGGCGCCGGGGCGCACTCGATGCCGGCCGCAGCGCCAGGCGATGCGGCCGGACAGTCTGCGCAGTGGGAGCAGATCAAGGCGCACGAGCGCGCCGCGGGCGGCGGGGCGGATGCGAGTGCACTTGCCGATATCCCGCGCGGGATGCCGGCGCTGATGCGGGCGGCCAAACTCGGCCGGCGCGCCGCCCGGGTGGGCTTTGACTGGCCGCACGGTGAGGCGGTGCGTCCGAAGGTGGCCGAGGAACTCGGGGAACTCGAAGCGGCGCTGGCCGCCGCGGGCGGTGCGGCCGATGCACACGTGATCGAGGAGTTCGGCGACGTGCTGTTCACGCTCGTCAACTGGAGCCGCCATCTGGCGCTCGATGCCGAGGAGTCCCTGCGCAGGGCGAATGACAAATTCGAGCGGCGCTTCCGGCGCATGGAGCAGCTGGCCGGCGAGCGGGGTCTGACGTTGACGGCTCTCGATGCTGCGCAGTGGGATGCGCTGTGGGTTGAGGCCAAGCGGCACGATTGAGTGCGGCCCCCGGCCATATTCAGCGGCGATTCACCGGTGCTAGTCTAGGGTCAGCGCTGCCGGGCCGGCCCTGCGATGGCGGCCTGCAGTTGGCTGCTCAAAATGCGACAATTATCATGAAACGTGTGCCCGTGGGGTTGCTGGCCGCCGTTGTGGCCGCGCTGGCTGGCCTACCGGCCTATGCGCAGAGGCCTGCATCTGCTGCAGCGCACGGCGGGCCGCTCGCCCCCGTGCGCCTGTCCATGGCGCAGGCCGTGCAGATGGTCGAGCAGCGCTTTCGCGCACGCGTGGTGCGCGCCGAGACCACCGAGCAGGACGGGCGCACGGTCTACGTGCTGCGGGTGCTGGATCGCTCCGGGCGGGTCTTCACCGTGCGCGTCGATGCGGCGAGCGGGCAGATTCTCTGAGCGGGACCGGGAGGGGGCGATGCGGGCACTGGTAGTGGAAGATGAGGCAGCGCTGCGTGAGAGCCTGCGAACACAGCTCGCCGCGGCCGGCTTCAGCGTCGATGTCGCGCAGGACGGGCAGGAGGGGCTGTTCGCGGCAATGGAGTATCCGCTCGATGTGGCACTGATCGATCTCGGGCTGCCGCAGCTCTCCGGACTCGAGGTGATCCGACGTCTGCGCGCCGCGCATAAGACCTATCCGATCCTCATTCTCACGGCACGGGATAACTGGCAGGACAAGGTGGAGGGGCTGCAGGCCGGCGCCGATGATTACGTCGCCAAGCCGTTTCACTTCGAGGAGGTGCTGGCGCGGCTGCAGGCGTTGCTGCGCCGCGCCGGTGGCTGGGCAAGTTCCGAACTGAAGTGCGGGCCGGTGACGCTCGATACGCGCGCGCAGACCGTCGCCGTCGACGGCGCGCCGATCGAACTGACCACCTTCGAGTACCGGATCCTCGAGCATTTGATGCTGCGAGCCGGGGAAGTCATCTCCAAGGCTGAACTCACCGAGCGGCTGTACGACCAGGACTACGAGCGCGACAGCAACGTCATCGAGGTGCTGGTCGGGCGGCTGCGCCGCAAACTCGATCCGCACGACACGCTGAAGCCCATCGAGACGCTGCGCGGGCGTGGCTATCGCTTCTCGCTCGCGCGCCAAGCGGCCAGTTAGGCACCGCCCGGCACGGAGCCATGCACTCGCTCAGCCAACGGCTGCTGTTGTCCGTGGCGGTGCCGCTGGCGTTGTTCTTCGGCTTCATGACCCTGGTGCTCGACAGTGGTTTTCGCACCCTCTCGGAGCACTCGCTGCACGAACTGCTCGACTCGCAAATCATCGCGCTGATCGCGGCCGCTGAACGTGAACCGCACAAGGGCTATGTGGCGCCGCTCGGCGCGCTCGATTCGCGTTTCGCGACGCCCCGCTCGGGTTTGTACGCCGAGATCCGCTCGGTGCACCATGAGTGGCGCTCGCCCTCGACGGCCGGAGCCGGGGTGCAATTCGGGCCGCTGCTGACACAGGGCGAGCGTAGTTTTTTCTACGCCTTGGCGGGCCATCGGCGCCTGGCGATCGAGAGCCGCGGCGTGGCGTTCGCGGACGACCCGGGCGGCGGTGGCCCGGTGACATTCAGTGTGGCGGTGAGTCTGACGCCCTACGAGCAGCAGCTGTGGGAGTTTCGCCGCCGGATGGTGCTGTGGTTCAGCGCACTGATGCTGCTGCTGTTGGCGACGTTGGCGGTGCTGCTGCGTGCCGTGCTGGCACCGGTGCGCCGCCTGGAGCGCGAGATTCATGAGGTGGAGGAGGGGCGCACCGAGGTCCTCGGCGGCGGCTATCCGCGCGAATTGAGCGGCGTGGCACGCCATCTCAACGCGCTGCTCGTCGGGGAGCGAAAACGTGTCGCGCGGTATCGCAACACGCTCGGCAATCTTGCGCACAGTCTGAAGACGCCCCTTGCCGTCATGCGCTCGGCGCTGCCGGCGGCCGGGGAGGCACAGGGTGCGATCGCACCGGAGATCGACCGCATGAGCGGGATCATCGAGCACCAGCTCAAGCGCGCCGCTGCCTCCGGCGGGGCGCTGCTCGGCCAGGCGCCGGTGCCGGTGGCGCCGGTGGCGGCCGATCTGCGCGCTGCGCTGCTGAAGGTCTACCGCCACAAGGACCTCTCGCTCGAACTCGCGGTGAGCGCGGCCTGTCAGTTCGCCGGTGACCGCGCCGATCTGATGGAGATGCTCGGTAACTTGCTCGACAATGCCTGCAAGTGGTGCGCGCAGCGCGTGCGCCTGACCGTTGAGGTCGACCCGGCCGGTGCCGTTCAGGAGAACATGACGATCCTTGTCGAGGATGACGGGCCGGGGATCTCCGCTGAGAATCGCGCGCGTGTGCTTGAGCGGGGCGTGCGCACGGATGAAACCGTGCCCGGACACGGCCTCGGTCTGGCGATGGTGAGAGAGACGGTGGAGCTCTACGGCGGATCCCTTGCCGTCGACACCTCGCCCCTCGGTGGGGCGCGCTTCGCGCTGCATCTGCCCGGGCGACTGTAGGAGGCGTCCCCCGGTCCGCACAAATGCGGATTGCCTCGCGCTTGCCAATGCCTCAGCCTCGGAAGTTTGCGGCCCGCTGCGCCGCTGTGTGCGTAGTCCCGGCGAGCAGCGCGCCGCATCGCCTCCGAGGAGAGATGATGCAGCCACAGGTGAGCGAAGCGGCACCGGCCGCCGGCGGGTTGGAACCGAGCGAGCAGACCTCGGGACTTAGCGAAGCGGAGGCCGAGCGCCGTCTCGGGCAATACGGCGAGAACGTGCTGCGCGAGGTGCATATCAGCATCCTGCGGCGCCTGCTCGCGTTTTTCTGGGGACCGATTCCCTGGATGATCGAGGCCGCCGCGATTCTCTCGGCGGTGCTCGGGCACTGGGACGATCTGATCGTCATCGCAGTGATGCTGCTGATCAATGCCGGGGTCGGCTTCTGGCAGGAATTCAAGGCGGACACGGCCATCGAGGCGCTCAAGCAGCGCCTGGCCCTCTCGGCACGGGTTCGGCGCGACGGCCAGTGGCGTGAGATCGCTGCGCGCCAGCTCGTGCCCGGGGATCTGATCGCCATCAAGATCGGCAACATCGTGCCTGCGGACGTGACGCTGCTCGAGGGCGAATACCTGAGTGTCGATCAGTCCGCGCTAACGGGGGAGTCGCTCCCCGTCGACAAGAAAGCCGGCGACGCGGCGTATTCCGGCTCCATCGTCCGCCAGGGCGAGATGACCGCGCTGGTCAGCGCTACCGGCATGAACACCTATTTCGGCCGCACCGCCAAGCTCGTCGAGCAGGCCGGTGCCGTCTCGCACTTCCAACGCGCCGTGCTGCGCATCGGCAATTTCCTCATTTTGACGACCGCGGCGCTCGTGATCGTGATCGTGATCGCGGGGCTGTTCCAGCACAACCCCCTGCTCGAGATGGTGCAGTTCGCCCTGATCCTCGCCGTCGCCTCCATCCCCGTGGCGCTGCCGGCGGTGCTGTCGGTGACCCTCGCGGTGGGTGCGGAGCGGCTGGCCCGGCTGAAGGCCATCGTTTCGCGTCTGGTGTCGATCGAGGAGTTGGCCGGCATGGATACGCTGTGCTCGGATAAGACCGGCACGCTGACCCGCAATGAGCTCACGCTCGGTACGACGCTGCCGGCCAATGGTGTGACGGTCGAGGAGTTACTCGGTGCCGCAGCGCTGGCCTCGCGTCGCGAGGCCCCGGATGCGATCGACGGGGCGATCCTCGCCGCCGCTGGGCCAGCAGCGGGGCAATTCGCGGCGTATCGCCCGAGGAGCTTCCGGCCCTTCGATCCGGTGAGCAAGCGCACCGAGGCCGAATTCGAGCACGACGGCCATCCGCTGAAGGTGACCAAGGGAGCCCCGCAGGTCATCGTGCAGCTGTGCCAGCCCGATCCCGAGCTGCGCGCGGCGATTCTCGCGCAGGTCGATGCCGCGGCCGCTAAGGGATACCGGACCTTGGCCGTGGCGCGCGATACCGGCGCCGGCTGGCGCTACCTCGGACTGCTGCCGCTGTTCGACCCACCGCGCGAGGACAGCGCTGCAACCATCGAGGCGACCCGTGCGATGGGTATTGACGTCAAGATGGTCACTGGCGATCACGAGGCCATCGCGCGTCAGATTGCCGGTGAGCTGAATCTCGGTCGCAACATCCTCGTGGCCGATGCGGTCTTTGGCGAGCAGGCCTCGCCGCAGGCGCTCGAGCAGGTGCTTGCAGCCGACGGATTCGCGCGGGTGTTTCCCGAGCACAAATACCAGATCGTCAAAGCACTGCAGTCAAGTGGCCGCATCGTCGGGATGACCGGAGATGGGGTGAATGACGCCCCGGCGCTGAAGCAGGCGGACGTCGGTATCGCGGTAAGTGGGGCCACCGATGCGGCGCGTGCCGCGGCAGCGCTGATCCTAACGGCACCCGGACTGTCGGTGATCACGACGGCAATCAGGGAGGCACGGCGGATCTTCGAGCGCATGACGAGCTACGGGACGTACCGCATCGCCGAGACCATCCGACTCATCCTGTTCATGACGGCCAGCATCCTGATCTACAACTTCTATCCAGTCACGACGATCATGATCGTGCTGCTGGCGCTGCTCAATGATATTCCGATCATGATGATTGCCTATGACAATGCGCCGGTGGCGAAAGACCCGGTGCGTTGGGACATGCCTCGCGTGCTCACCATCGCCTCGGCGCTGGGCCTGTACGGAGTCTTCGAGAGTTTCGTGCTGTACTGGATCGCGCGCAGCGTGCTGCACTTGCCGGTGCCGGTTCTACAGGCGGTGATTTTCCTGAAGCTGCTGGTGTCGGGGCATATGACGATCTATCTGACCCGCAACAAGGGCTGGGTCTGGCAGCGGCCCTGGCCGAACTGGAAGCTGGTGGTGCCGTGCGAGCTGACACAGATCCTTGGTACGCTCATCGTGGTGTACGGCATCGCGATGGCACCGATCGGCTGGGGACTGGCGCTGTTCGTGTGGGGTTATACGCTCGTGTCGTTCATGGTTGCGAACACGGTCAAGGTTGCGACCCACGGATTGCTCGATCAGCGCATGGCCTCACACGCGCGTCATCTGCAGCGCGTTGAGGGCTCGCTCGGTCGCTGATCGTTCAGGTCCACCGGGGGCGCTCACGGCCCTCGGTGGCGAACGCGGGAGTGCGCGAAGCCGGGCGCTTCGCGTGGCTCGGGGCTCAGCCGCCGTTGCAGGATGGCGAGCGCCTCCTCGGGCCGCTCGGCGAATTCGAACAGGTTCAGGTCCTGCGGATCGATCACCCCGTGGCGGGCGAGCGCCTGGAAATCGATGATTTCGTTCCAGTACTCCGGTCCGAACAGGATGACCGGAATGTCGCGCGCGAGCTTGCGCGTCTGAGCAAGGGTGAGGATCTCGGTGAGCTCATCGAGCGTACCAAACCCGCCCGGAAAGGCGATGAGCGCGCGCGCCAGGTGGGCGAACCACAGCTTGCGCATGAAAAAGTAGTGGAACTCGAAGGTCAGCTCACCGGAGAGGTATGGGTTGGGGTGCTGCTCGCGTGGCAGGCTGATGTTCAGCCCCACGGTTTTACCGCCCGCCTCCGTAGCACCGCGATTGGCTGCCTCCATGATGCCGCCGCCGCCACCGGAACACACAACATAGCGGTGGGTGTGATCGGGTAGTGAGGCCGACCAGCGCGTGATCATTGCGGCGAGCTGGCGCGCATGCTCGTAGTAGTGCCCGAGCGGACCGTCGGGTCGCAGACGAGCCGAACCGAAAAACACGATGGTGGCATGCACGCCGGTGCGCTTGAATCGCTCGAGCGGCTCGAGGTACTCCGCCAGGATGCGCAGCGGGCGGGCCGCATCGCTTTCCAGAAATTCGCTGGCTTCGTACGCCAGTTGCGGTGCTGCGTCGGATCGGTTCGGCGGGGGCGACTCTTGTGCCATCAGTGTGCTCGCTCAAAGTCGATGAAGCCGCGCTCGATGTCGACCCGCACCAGTCGCACGAGCAGCCGGTGGCCGATATCGGCGCCCTCGAAGCCGCGCACCAGGCGGCCCTCGACCGCCGGGCGCAGGATGCGAACCCAGGTCCCCTTGGCGGCCGCGCCGGTGACGAGCGCGTCGAAAGTCTCCCCGATCCGCCCCGACAGCAGCAGCGCGGCGGCGGACTTGGCCACCCGGCGCTCGACCTTGGCGGCTTTGTCCTCCTGCTCGGTGCAGTGGCGCGCCAGCGCGCTCAGGGTCTCGAAGCCGTAAGGCGGCGGCCGCCCGGCGAGCACCGCCTTGATCAGGCGGTGGCTGATCAGGTCGGGGAAGCGGCGGTTCGGAGCGCTCGAGTGCGTGTAGTTGCTCACGGCGAGACCGAAGTGGCCGGTCGGTCCCGCACCGCTCGCCTGCGCCACGTATTCCCCGGAACCGAGCGACTTGACCACCGCGAGCGACAGATCCGCAAAGCGCTCCGGATCGATCTGACGGCGGCGGGCGAGAAAGGTGTTCAGGGCGAGCGCATCGGGTTGCGCCGGCAGCGCCTCCCCGAGCTCCGCAGCAAGGGCGACGATGCGCTCCCAGCGACGCGGCGTGCGCAGCACCCGGCGCAGGGAGGCAACGCCGTGCTGCTCGAGAAAGCGAGCCACGGCGCCATTGGCGGCAATCATCAGATCCTCGATCAGTTCCTGGGCGCGATTCTTGCGATCCGGCTGCAAGTCACGGAGTGCGTCACCATCGAACACTGCGTGCGTCTTGAGCGTCTCGAGTGTGAGCGCACCGTGCACGTGCCGTTGAGCACGGAGCGCCTGCGCGGCGGCATCCTGGAGGCGCACTTGCTGCTGCAGCAGCGGATCACGCAGCGCGTCGGGCGGTGCCGCACCGTTCTCGAGCCAGTCCGACACCGAAGGGTAGGCGAGCTTGGCCTGATTGCGCACCCAGGCCCGGTACAGCTTCGAGTCGCGCACCTGGCCCTCACGCGTGACGGTCATCTCGATGCTGAGCGCCAAGCGCTCCTCGGCTTGATTGAGTGAGGTCAGATCGGTCGAGAGCCGCTCGGGCAGCATTGGAAAGATCCGCGCCGGTGTGTAGACCGAGGTGGTGTTGTGCCGGGCGTGTCCGTCGATTGGCGTGTCGAGGCCGACCAGCGCATCAACATCCGCGATTGCGACCCAGATGCGCGTCGCGCCGTCGGCAAGCGCCTCGGCAGCCGAGATCTGATCGAGATCGCGCGAGTCGTCATTGTCGATCGAGACCCACGGCAGCGCGCGCAGGTCCTGAATCGCCGCGCCATGTGGGGCGAGCGCGGGTGCACCGAGTGCCGCCGCCTGACGCAGTGCCGCGGGCGGAAACTCCGGCTGCAGTCCCCGCTCGAGCATGGCAACGCGGGCGATATGCCGCAGAATCTGTCGTCCACCGCTCGAGGCCGGATGCATCAGGTCCCCTCATCCATCGTTTGGCGGCATGGTAGGCGGCACCTCCCCAGGGGTCAATGCGCCGCACCGCCGTCTGGCGCGGAAATTGCGTATTTACAGGGGCTCGGCAAGACTGTGAGCTAGAAATTTCGGCGCCGCCGCCTGCGGGGCCGCGACGGACTGGACAGTGAAGGAGTCGGCAATGTCGCAAGCAGACAAGCAAGCGGTCTCACAACCGCTCTCGGCGGAGCAACTGCGTCGCATCGATGCGTATTGGCGCGCCGCCAATTACCTCTGTGTCGGACAGATTTATCTTCGCGACAACCCGCTGTTGCGCGAGCCGCTTGCCGCCGCGCACATCAAGGCGATGTTGCTCGGGCACTGGGGCACCACCCCGGGGCAGAACTTCATCTACGCGCACCTGAATCGGGTGATCCGCGAGCGGGACCTGAACATGATCTACATCTCCGGTCCCGGTCACGGCGGACCGGCGCTCGTCGCCAACACCTATCTTGAGGGCACGTACAGCGAGCTGTATCCGCAGGTCGCCCCGGACGAGGCGGGATTGAAGCGCCTGTTTACGCAATTTTCCTTCCCCGGCGGCATCCCGAGCCATGTGTCCCCGGAGTGTCCGGGCTCGATTCACGAGGGCGGGGAGCTCGGCTACTCGCTGAGCCATGCCTGCGGGGCCGTGCTCGATAACCCTGAGCTTATCGCCGCCTGCGTCGTCGGCGACGGGGAGGCCGAGACCGGGCCGCTCGCCGGCAGCTGGCACCTGACGAAGTTCATCAATCCGGCGCAGGACGGGGCGGTGCTGCCGATTCTGCACCTGAATGGCTACAAGATTTCCAACCCCACGGTGCTGGCGCGTATCGAACGCAGCGAGCTGACACAGCTGCTCGAGGGCTGCGGCTGGCAGCCGTACTTCGTCAGTGGCGATGAGCCCATGGCGATGCACCAGCTGATGGCTGGTACGCTCGATGCGGTGATCGGGCAGATCCTCGCGATTCAACGGGCTGCACGTGCCCCGGGAGGCACTCAGGCCCGGCCGCGCTGGCCGATGATCGTGCTCGAGAGCCCCAAGGGCTGGACGGGTCCGAAGCAGCTCGACGGCAAGACCATCGAGGGCAGCTTTCGGGCCCACCAGGTGCCGATCACTGATCCGGCCGAGAACCCCGCGCACCTGGCGGCGCTCGAAGCCTGGCTGCGCAGCTACCGGCCCGAGGAACTCTTCGAGGATGGTCGGCTGCGCGCGGAACTGGCCGAGCTCGCCCCGCGCGGCACGCGCCGCATGGGCGCCAATCCGCATGCCAACGGCGGGATGTTGTTGCGCGATCTGCGCCTGCCGGATTTTCGCGAGTATGCGCAGGCGGTGAGTGCCCCCGGAGCGGTGCAGGCGTCCGATACCAGCGTGCTCGGAACGTTCCTGCGCGACGTCATTCGGCTGAATCCGAGCAATTTCCGCCTGTTCGGTCCCGATGAAACGCTCTCGAACAAACTGCAGGCGGTCTTCGAGGCGAGCAATCGCCAGTGGGAAGGCCGTACGCTGCCGAGCGATGAGCTGCTCGCCCCAAGCGGCCGGGTGCTCGAGATCTTAAGTGAGCACCAGTGCGAAGGCTGGCTCGAGGGATATCTGCTCACCGGGCGGCACGGTCTGTTCAACTGCTACGAGGCGTTCATCCACATCATCGACTCGATGTTCAACCAACACGCCAAGTGGCTGAAGGTCACCGCCACCATCCCCTGGCGCCGCCCCATCGCCTCGCTCAACTATCTGCTCACTTCCCACGTCTGGCGCCAGGACCACAACGGCTTCACTCATCAGGATCCGGGTTTCATCGATCACGTCGTGAACAAGAAAGCCGGCGTGGTGCGGGTGTACCTGCCGCCCGATGCGAACTGTCTCCTCTCGGTAATGGATCACTGTCTGCGCAGTCGGCATTACGTCAACGTCGTGGTCGCCGGCAAGCACCCGGCGCCGCAGTGGCTCTCGATCGAGGCGGCGGCGGTGCACTGTACCGCCGGCATCGGCATCTGGGAGTGGGCGAGCAACGATGCGGGATGCGAGCCGGATCTGGTCATGGCCTGCGCGGGGGATGTCCCGACTCTCGAGACGCTGGCGGCGGTGGCGATGCTGCGCGCGGCGCTGCCGGAGCTGAAGATCCGCGTGGTAAACGTCGTCGATCTGATGCGCCTGCAGCCGAGCAGCGAGCATCCGCACGGCCTCAGCGATGCGGACTTCGATTCGCTGTTCACGATCGACAAGCCGGTAATCTTCGCCTTCCACGGGTATCCGTGGCTGATCCATCGCCTGACCTATCGTCGACGCAACAGCGCCGGCATCCACGTGCGCGGCTACAAGGAGGAGGGCACCATCACTACGCCGTTCGACATGACCGTACTCAACGAGATGGACCGATTCCATCTGGTGCAGGATGCGATCGATCGGCTGCCACAACTGCGCGACCGCGGCGCGTACCTGAAGGAGCGTGCCCGCAAGCTGCTGATCGAGCATGCCGCCTACATTCGCCGGCACGGCCGGGACATGCCGGTGGTGGCCGATTGGCTCTGGCCCGACGGCAGTGCGGCGCGGCCCTGAGCGGCGCGCCGTCGGTTGCCCGTCATGCGTATCGTCACCGTCAACAGCGGCAGTACCTCGATCAAACTGGCCGCTTATGAGCTGCCGGAGGAAGGCGCGGGAGCGCTGGCGGATCTGCATCCCATCGCTGCAGTGCATCACGACGGCACGCATCTTGAGCCGTCCGCAGAGCTCGCGGCGTTCCTCGAGGAGCTGCCGGGTTTGCCGAGCGCGCTGGCACACCGCGTGGTGCACGGCGCAGATCGCTACACGCACGCCGTGCGGATCGACTCGGCCGTGCGCGCCGGTATCGGCGAGCTCGCTGCGCTCGCGCCGCTGCACAATCCGCTCGCCCTGCGTTGGATAGATGCCGCCACGCACCTGTGTGGTGCAGAGGTTGCGCAGGTGGCAGTGTTCGACACCGCCTTTTTCGCCGGGCTGCCACGGGTCGCGGCCGAGTATGCGCTACCGCCGGTGCTCGGTTGGGACGTGGGGGTGCGTCGCTACGGCTTTCATGGGCTGGCGCATGAGGCGATGTGGCGCCGTTGGTGCGAGCTCAACCCGCTGCTCGAGCGCGGTGGGCGCCTGATTACTCTGCAGCTGGGCGGAGGCTGCTCGATTGCCGCGCTCGAGCGGGGGCAGCCACGGGATACCTCGATGGGTTTCTCGCCGCTCGAGGGACTGGTGATGGCGAGTCGTTGCGGAGATATCGATCCGGCGGTGGTGCCGTATCTGTGTGGCCGGCTCGGCGTGGGTGCCGCCGCGCTCATCGAATCGTTCAATCGCGAGGCGGGACTGCTCGGCCTTGGGGGACATGCCAGCCCGACGGAGCTGCTCGAGGCGGGCGATGAACGCGCCGAGCGTGCGCTCGAGCTTTATTGCTACCGCATCCGCAAGTACATCGGCGCCTATTGGGCGGTGCTCGGGGGCTGTGACGGCATTGTCTTCGGCGGCGGCGTCGGTGAGCACGTCGCGGATGTGCGCCGCCGGGTTCTGGCGGGACTGAGTTGGGCTGGCGTTACTCTCGATGCGCAGGCCAATGCGAGCGCAGTCGGCCGTGAAGCGCGCATCAGCGGCGCGGACAGTGCGGTTGCCGTCTGGACCGTGCGGGTGGCGGAAGAGCCGCTGCTCGTGCGGGCCGCAGCGCGGGTGCTCGGCGGGCACGCCTAGCCTCGCGGGCGCGGGGTTCGCGGCGTGCGAACCCCGCGCCGCAACGTCACAGGTCGAACCGGATGCCCTGGGCAAGCATCGTCGCGCCGCTCCAGTTGATCGTGTTGGTCTGCCGGCGCATGTAGGCTTTCCAGGCATCCGAGCCCGACTCGCGGCCCCCGCCGGTGTCCTTCTCCCCGCCGAAGGCTCCGCCGATCTCCGCCCCCGAGGTGCCGATATTGATGTTGGCAATGCCGCAATCGCTGCCGCAGGCGCCGAGGAACGTCTCGGCCGCCCGCAACCGCTCGGTGAACAGCGCTGAGGAGAGGCCATAGTGGCTCTCGTTCTGCAGCGCGATCGCCGATTCGAGCGAGTCGACCGGTATCAGATACAGAATGGGAGCAAATGTCTCGTTCTGCACGACGGGCCACTCGTTGCGCGCACGGATCAGGGTCGGCTCGACGAAATGCCCGGGCCGCTCGAGCACCTGGCCGCCGGCGAGCACCGTACCGCCGGCCTCGCGCGCCGCGGCGACCGAAGTCTTGAACCGCTCGACCGCATGCGCATCGATCAGCGGCCCCATCAGCGTGGCCGGATCGAGCGGATCGCCGATGCGGACCTGCCGGTACGCGTTGATCAGGCGCCGCTCGAGCTCGGCGGCGATGTCCTGGTGTGCAATAACGCGCCGGGTGGTGGTGCAGCGCTGGCCGGCCGTACCGACCGCGCCGAACACGATGGCCGGCACCGCGAGCTCGAGACTCGCCGACTCATCGACGATGATGGCGTTGTTGCCCCCGAGTTCGAGCAGGCTCTTGCCGAGCCGGGCCGCCACGCGCTCGCCGACCTTGCGGCCGACGGGCGTCGAGCCAGTGAAGGACACAAGTGCGACACGCCGGTCATCGACGAAGCGAGTGGCCAGATCGGTCCCGGCGTCGATGAACAATTGGAACACCGGTGGCAGTCCGTGCTGTTCGAGGACGCGGTTGACGAGCTTCTGCACCGCGATTGCGGTGAGCGGTGTCTTCGGCGAAGGCTTCCAGACCGACACGTTGCCGCAGATGGCCGCGAGGAAGGCGTTCCAGGACCACACTGCGACTGGAAAGTTAAAGGCCGAGATGATCCCGACCACTCCGAGCGGGTGCCACTGCTCGTACATGCGGTGGCCGGGACGTTCGGAATGCATGGTCAGGCCGTAGAGCATGCGCGACTGGCCGACAGCGAAATCGGCGATGTCGATCATCTCCTGCACCTCGCCGAGACCCTCGGCGAGGATCTTGCCGTTCTCCAGCGAGACGAGTGCGCCGAGGTCGCCTTTGGCCGCTCGCAGCGCCTCGCCGATCAGCCGCACCGCCTCGCCCCGCTTTGGGGCCGGCACGCTGCGCCAGCGGGCGGCGGTCTCGTGCGCCGAGTGCATCACTGCCTCGTAGTCGGCGGCATCGGCGGTGCGCACCGTGGCAAGCGGCGCACCGCTTGCCGGGTTGTGCACCGTCAGCACTCGCCCGCCGGCACGCCAGTGTCCGGGGCCTGCGCAGGCGCCGGGATTTTCGGCCTCGAGTCCGAGCCGCTCGAGCAGAGCACCGACATCGATCGATGCGCTCATAGCTCAGGCTGCCTTATGAGTGGTGTGCGAGCGCTGCTGGCCGGTCTTGCCGGCCACGATCACCTCGCCGGAGACGTCCTTCGTTCCGCCGGGCGCGTAGTGGCGGCCGAAGCGGTTGGCCAGAATGTCGGTCAGGCTGAACTGCTCCTGCGCAACGAAACCGCTGTAGCGCTTCGGCTGCTCGAGCACCAGATCGACCACGGCAGTGATACCGGCTGCGGTGGTCACCTGAATCGCCGACCAGAGCCGCCCGCCGATCAGCTGCGGGTAGATCTTGTTGACGTAATTCTCCTCGCGCAGCTGGCCGTCCTGCATGCCGGTGACTGCGACATAGACGATGATCACGTCCTGCAGCGTCTGCGGCACGGCATTCTCGAGAATGCGCTTGAGTGTGCTGCGGTCCTGATTGAGCTTCAGGTCGTTCATCAGCAGGCGCATCTGTTCGCAATGGCCCGGGTAACGGATGGTCTTGTAGTTCATCGATTCGGCGTGCGCACCGTGCGTTTCGGCAAGCGAGCCGAGGCCGCCGGAGGTGTTGAACGCCTCGTACAGCGTGCCGTCGATCTCGATTTCCTCGAGTCCCTCGAGGGGGGCGACATCGACGCTGCGTCCATCGACGATGGCCTGGCAGGGATTGCCGTACTCATTGATCAGTCCCTCGGTCGACCAGGTGAGGGAGTACTTGAGCACGTTGTTCGGGTGCTGCGGCAGCGCGCCGACGCGCAGCTTCACCGCGCGCAGCGATTCGAAGTGCTTGATCAGCTCCGCTGCGGCGATGCTGATGAAGCCCGGCGCGAGTCCGCACTGCGGCACGAACGCGCGGCTCGAGCCCGTCGCAATGGTGCGCACCGCGCGCGTCACTGCCACGTCCTCGGTGAGGTCGAAGTAATGCACGTTGGCATGGCGGGCCGCCTCGGCCACCGTGACGTTGCAGTAAAAGGGCAGGCTCGAAATCACCGCATCGACCGGGTGAGCGGCGAGCTGACGCTCGATGGCCTCACGCGATTGAGCGTCGAGTCCGTAGGCGGTCATGCCGTTCATGCCGTGCGCCTTGACGACCGCCTCGGCGACGCTCGGGTCGACATCGGCGAGATCGACTTGGTAGGCGCCCGAGCCAGCGAGCAATCCAGAGATCAACGCGCCGATCTTGCCGGCGCCGAGAATGAGTACGCGGTGCATGTCGCCCTCGAAAAGTAAGCGTGAAGCCGACTATTGTCGCTCCGCGGCGGCCACAGCGCCAGTCGTGCTAGGATTACAATTATCATGCGCCCGCCCGAAAGCACCGCCTGGCATCCGGCCAGCTGGCACGCCAAACCGGCCCAGCAGCAGCCTCTCTACGACGATCCGTCCGCGCTCGAGCGGGTGGTGGCGGAGCTCTCACGCCTGCCGCCTATCGTAGTGTCATGGGAAGTCGAGGCGCTGCGCGAGCGGCTGGCCGCCGCGCAGCGCGGCCAGGCGTTTTTGCTGCAGGGCGGGGACTGCGCCGAGACCTTTGCCGATTGCGAGTCGGACTCGATCGCGAAGAAGCTGAAGATCCTGCTGCAGATGAGTCTGGTGCTGCTGCATGGTTTGAAAAAGCCGATCATTCGTCTCGGACGCATGGCGGGCCAGTACGCCAAGCCACGCTCGACTGATACCGAAACGCGTGAGGGCGTGACGCTGCCGAGCTTCCGGGGCGATCTGGTGAATCGACCCGAGTTCAGTCCCGAGGCACGCCGGGCCGACCCGCAGCTGCTGCTGCGCGGGTACGAACGGGCGGCACTGACGTTGAATTTCGTGCGTGCGTTGGTCGATGGCGGTTTCGCGGATCTGCATCACCCGGAGTACTGGGATCTGGGTTTCGTCAAGCACGCACCGCTGAAGGATGCCTACCAGCGCATCGTGCAGTCGATCGGCGATGCGCTCGATTTCTTTGAGGGCATCAGCCGGCGGCCGGTGCACGAGGCGACGCTGGTGGATTTCTACGCGAGCCACGAGGGGCTGCATCTGCTCTACGAGCAGGCGCAGACCCGGTTTATTCCGCGCCAGAATCGCTGGTACAACCTCTCGACGCACATGCCGTGGATCGGCATGCGTACCGCGAAGCTCGATGGGGCCCATGTCGAGTTCTTTCGCGGCATCGCTAATCCCATCGGCATCAAGATCGGTGCGGCGATGGACGAGGCGTGGCTGCAGGGCCTCATCGCCACGCTCAATCCGCAGAACCAGCCGGGCCGGCTGACCCTCATTCATCGCTTCGGGGTGAAGGACATCGAGGCGGCGCTGCCGAGAATGATCGAGGCGGTGCGTCAAAGCGGCCAGACGGTGCTGTGGGTGTGTGATCCGATGCACGGCAATACCGAGACCAGTACCGCGGGCCTCAAGACCCGCCGTTTCGAGAACATCCTGAAGGAAGTGGATCTTTCGTTTCGCATTCACGCCGAGCTCGGCTCACGTCTCGGCGGCGTACACATCGAACTCACCGGCGATGACGTCACCGAGTGCACCGGTGGGGCGCGGGGCTTGACCGATGCCGACCTGCAGCGCGCATACCGCTCCACCGTTGACCCGCGGCTCAATCACGAGCAGGCCCTCGAGCTGGCGATGCTGATCGCTGAGCGCAGCCAGAGCCGCCGGCTCGTGCACCTGTGAATCCCGGGGCGCCGGGCGCTGTGAACGGCCCGACGAATTGAATGACTAATGCGCATCGGCAGCAGGCTTTGCCGGTAGAATGCGCCCATGCAGTACGAACATATCGCCGTCCCCACCGAGGGACGCAAGATCGGCGTCAATCCGGATCATTCGCTCAACGTTCCGGACACCCCCATCATCCCGTACATCGAGGGCGATGGCATCGGCGTTGATGTTACGCCGGCGATGCTGCGCGTCGTCGAGGCGGCGGTCGAGAAGGCCTACGGCGGTGCGCGGCGCATCTGTTGGATGGAGGTTTTCTGTGGCGAGAAAGCCAATGCGCGCTACGGGGAGTGGTTCCCGGAGGAGACGCTGCACGCGCTGCGCGACTTCGTGGTCTCGATCAAGGGGCCACTCGGCACGCCGATCGGTGGCGGCATCCGTTCGCTGAATGTGGCGATGCGCCAGAGCCTCGATCTTTATGCCTGTGTGCGCCCGATCCGCTACTTTCCCGGCGTGGTGAGTCCGATGGCGGACGCGAGCCTCACCGACATGGTGATTTTCCGCGAGAACACCGAAGACATCTACGCCGGCATCGAGTGGCCGGCCGGCTCGGCCGACGTGCACAAGCTGATCGCCTTCCTGCACAAGGAGTTCGGCGTCACCGCCATCCGCTTCCCGGCAAGCTCGGCAATCGGCATCAAGCCGGTTTCTAAGGAAGGCAGCCAGCGCCTGATCCGCAAGGCGATCCAGTACGCGATCGACAACGATCGCGTCTCGGTGACCCTGGTGCACAAGGGCAACATCATGAAGTTCACCGAGGGGGCGTTCCGCAATTGGGGCTACCAGCTCGCCAAGGAGGAATTCGGCGCCGAACCGATCGACGGTGGGCCGTGGATGAAGTTTCGCAATCCACTCACCGGCAGCGACATCGTCGTCAAGGACGTGATTGCGGATAATTTCCTGCAGCAGGTCTTGCTGCGACCGGAGGAATACGACGTCATCGCCACGCTCAATCTCAATGGTGATTACGTCTCCGACGCGCTCGCCGCACAAGTCGGTGGCATCGGTATTGCCCCGGGCGGCAACATCGGCGACGGGCTCGCCGTTTTCGAGGCCACACACGGCACCGCGCCGGGCTTTGCGGGCAAGGACCGGGTCAATCCGGGCTCGCTGATCCTGTCGGCCGAAATGATGCTGCGCTATCTCGGTTGGAAGGAGGCGGCCGATCTGATCATCAAAGGTGTGACCAACACCATCGCGCACAAAGAGCTCACTTACGATCTGGCGAGACTGCGCGAGGCGATCAAGGCGCCGAAGCGTGAGCTCGCCGCCCGCAACAGCGTCGAGGAGGATCTGCAGCGGCTGATCCCGGGTGCGACGCTGATGAGTTGTTCGGGTTTCGCCACCGCCATCATCCGTCACATGGATGAGTGAGCACGCTCTGTACGATCCGCGCTGCACCCGCTGTGGGCGCCTCGCCGGGTTTCTCGAGCAGGTGCGCGCGCGCCACCCGGATTACTGGGCGCGACCGGTTCCCTCGTTCGGGGTCGACGATCCGCGTATCCTGATCGTCGGTCTCGCCCCGGGGCTGCACGGGGCGAACCGCACCGGTCGGCCCTTTACCGGCGACTATGCGGGAATCCTGCTCTATGAGACGCTGCATGCGGCGGGACTGGCAAACCGCGCGCACTCCGAATCGCGCGAGGATGCGCTGCGGCTGCGCGAGACCCGCATCGTCAATTCCGTCAAATGCGTTCCGCCGCAGAACAAGCCGACGCCGGCCGAAATCCGCACCTGCAACGGCTACCTGCGTGCCGAGCTCGGCAAGCTCGCGCGGGTACGGGTGGTGCTCGCCCTGGGGCGCATCGCCCATGAGGCGTTCCTGCGGGCGAGTGAGCTCAAGCCAGCTGCCTTTCCATTCGGTCACGGACGCGAGCACGCGCTCGCCGCGGGACGCACGCTGCTCGATTCGTACCACTGCAGCCGCTACAACACCTCGACGCGGCGGCTGACTGCGGAAATGTTCGCCCGTGTGGTTGCCCGCGCCTGCGAGCTCGCGGGTGTTTAAAATGCGCGGGTGAGCTCCGCGTTCGACGCCAAGACCTTCGTTGCTTCGCTGCCGCGGCGGCCCGGCGTCTATCGGATGTTCGACCGGGATCACGAGCTGCTGTACGTCGGCAAGGCGCGCAGTCTGAAGGACCGGGTGGGGAGCTATTTCAGCGGCAGTAATGTCAGTCCCAAGGTCCAGGCGCTGGTGCAGCTGATTGCGGACATGGAAGTCACGGTCACGCACTCGGAGACCGAGGCGCTGCTGCTCGAGTACAACCTCATCAAAGCGCACCGGCCGCGCTTCAACGTGGTACTGCGCGATGACAAGAGCTACCCGTACATCCTGCTCGGCAGCGGCCACGCCTTCCCCCGTCTGTCGCTCTATCGGGGCGCGCGCATCCCGGGAGCTCGCCATTTCGGGCCGTTCCCAAGCAGTACCGCGGTGCGCGAGACGCTCAACCAGCTGCAGAAGCTCTTTCGCATCCGCAGCTGTCGCGACAGCTTCTTCGCGCACCGCAGCCGCCCCTGTTTGCAGTATCAGATTGGGCGCTGTTCTGCGCCGTGCGTCGGGCTGATCAGTCCCGAGGCGTATGCGCAGGACGTGGAGGCGGCCGTTAAGGTGCTTGAGGGCCGCAGCGAGGAGGTCAATGAGCTGCTGAAGCAGCGGATGCAGGCCGCTGCCGAGCACCTCGAGTACGAGCGTGCAGCCGAGGTGCGCGATCAGCTGGCTGCACTGCGAGAGATCCAGGCGCAGCAGGTCGTCACTGCCGAGCAGGAGCGCGATGTCGATGTCTTTGACATCGTCGGGGAGCCTGGCGAGTACGCCGTCAGCGCCATGCTGGTGCGCGGCGGGCGCAATCTCGGCACCACGAGCAGCTTCCCCCGCGCGGCCTTCGCCGAGCCTGAGGAGGCGCTGTCGTCATTTCTGATGCAGTACTACGCCAACCACGATCCGCCCGCGGAGGTGCTCCTCGGCCGTCCGCTCGAGGATGCTGCGGCGCTCGGGGAGGCGCTCGCCGAGCGGTCCGGCCACGCCGTCACCGTGCGCAGCCCAAGCCGCGGTCTGGGTCTGAAGTGGGCGCGGATGACGCGCGAGAACGCCGAGCAGGCTCTGCGGATGCGCCAGGCACGCCGCCAGGGCATGGAGGAGATGCTGGCCGCGCTCGCCCAGGAGCTCGACTTGCCGACCCTCCCAGGCCGCATGGAGTGCTTCGACATCAGCCATACGGGCGGGGAGGGCACCGTGGCCTCCTGCGTGGTCTTTGGACCCGAGGGACCTCTGAAGAAGGAATATCGGCGGTTCAACATCACGGGGATCACCCCGGGGGATGACTACGGGGCGCTGCGCCAGGCGCTGAAGCGTCGCTACACGCGCGTGCGCAACGAAGAGATCCCGGCCCCGCAGCTGCTGCTGATCGATGGCGGGCTCGGCCAGATCGAGGGGGTGCATGCGGAACTCGAGGCGCTCGGGGTCACCGGCGTGGCGCTGGTCGGGGTGGCCAAGGGGCCGGACCGCCGGCCCGGACAGGAACGACTGTTCCGCTACGGCGAGCCAACCGCGCGCATTCCGGCTGCGCATTCACCCGCTTCGCGCCTGATTCAGCGCATTCGCGACGAAGCGCATCGTTTTGCGATCACCGGCCACCGGCGCAAGCGTGCCCGCCGCTTCAATGAGTCGGTGCTCGAGGCCGTCCCGGGCCTCGGACCGGCCAAGCGCCGCGCGCTGCTCACCCATTTCGGGGGGCTGCAGGGGGTGTTGCGCGCCGGACTCGCCGATCTGGCGCAGGTGAACGGAATTGGAGCAAGCCTGGCGCGCACCCTTTATGATCACCTGCATCCCGGATCATGAGCCTCGAATGCCCTGGAACCTGCCGAACACGCTGACGTGGCTGCGCATCGGCGCCATTCCGCTCATCGTGCTGCTGTTCTTCATGCGGTATCACTGGGCGGACCCCGCCGCGGGTCTGCTGTTCGCCGCTGCGGGCATCACGGATTCCTTGGACGGATATTTTGCCCGTCGCCTGGGGCAGACCTCGCGGCTCGGGGCGTTCCTCGATCCGGTGGCCGACAAACTCATCGTCGCCGTCGCGCTGGTGCTGATCGTCAGCCGCGATACGCGGCCGCTCATTGTGCTGACCGCGGCGGTGATCATCGGACGGGAGATCACCATCTCAGCACTGCGCGAGTGGATGGCCGAGATTGGCGAGCGCCGCAAGGTGGCCGTTTCCCAGCTCGGTAAGGTCAAGACCGTGCTGCAGATCGTGGGACTCGCGATGATGCTGTACCGCGAACCGATTCATGGTCTGCCGGTCTACGCGACCGGTGTGATGATGACCGAGCTGGCGGCCCTCGCGACGCTGGTTTCCATGGTGGCCTACCTGCGGGCCGCCTGGCCTGAGCTCAAGCGTTGAACGTGCCAGCTTGACTTCGCCTCTGCGCCCCCTAAAATGCCGGCTCGCCTCGCGGTGCGGGAATAGCTCAGTTGGTAGAGCACAACCTTGCCAAGGTTGGGGTCGCGAGTTCGAGTCTCGTTTCCCGCTCCAAACTTCCTTTCTGTACAAAGACTTACGCGGCGATGCTATTTCCGCTCAGGGAATTCTCAGGGAATTGTCCCTGAGCTGGCGGTGATCCCGCCACGTGATAGACGGCGCGCGTCTCTCTGACGGCATTGTCGGGCTGCGGTACGCGGTACGGAAGCATCATCTCGACACGCAGCACTTTCCGGGCGTGCCTCTTCTGGTACGCCCGCGTCATATCCGGGTCCGTGTGCGCCATCAGCTCTTGAACCGCAGCCACTTCGTAGCCGGCTGTCGCGTAGAGGTGTGAAGACAGCGCCCGGATTTCGTGCAAGGTCGGCGTTTGCCGGACGCTCATGCCGTCGAACAGGCGAGTCCGGTCGCGGGCCAGATCCCGGGCTTTGTAGAAGGCCTTCGATGCGTAATCCGGAAGCACTTGAGCGGGGTGCTCCATGCGGCCTCCATCCAGCGCGCCGGCGGCACGCCCCGTTTGCCGATCCGGCTCACGGTGCACGACAAAGGGGCACCGGCCGACTCGCAGGCTCGAGCGGCGAGCCTCCATCAGGACGTTACGCACGTCCGGATGGATCGGAAAGTCGACGCGCGTTGTCTCCATGACGCGAGCCTGTCAGTCCGTCTTGCGGATTGGACTGATGATCCTCTCGCCTGCGATGTCATCGAAGCGGAGCTGAGGGAGCCAACGCGCCTCAGGGCCAAATGGAAGGCCAGGGTCATCGGATCGGCGCATCGAGCATCGGTGCCCGAATCTCCCCGAGCGCGTTGGCGAGGCGCTGGCTTCGCTGTCGACGCAGTCGGACTGTGCTCAATTTCAGGGAGCGGAGAGGCGAGTCGACGGGCGTCCTGTTCGACCCTGCCGAGCCTTGCCTGTCCCGGCATCGCTGGATTCTTGTAGTAGTACGTCTGGTTGCGCGGGTTCAATTCGACGTACTGGGGTGCAGCTGCAGCGCATGATGGCGAGTTCTGGCGCTGTGAGGCACCTCCAGAGCAGATGCGTTAACGGACGTTGGTGCGGTTCTGAGAAGGACAGCGCAGTGACTGTACGAAAAACACAGCTCCGCGCCGGGAACGTGGATGCCTGCTCGAATACCTGGAAGTGCGGGGATGATGCGGCCGTGTGGCGATGGCTTGAAGGTCTTCCAGTATCGCGAGCCGATCGATATGAGGAAGGGCGCAACGGCCTGTCGGCGCTCGCCCAGGAGATGATGCAGGTCGATCCACTCTGCGCGGTCATGGCGATCTTCGTCGGCAACCACTACAAGGCGGTGAAGATCCTCTACTGGGATCGCAACGGCTTTGCGCTCTGGTACAAGATGATCGAGAGCCGGGAGAAGTTCTGCTCGCCAACGCTGCTCGAACAAGACGTGGTGAAGTCAAGTGTCAAACAGCTAGATCCGATGCACGGGCTTTCAGGATTGCACCCCCGAGGACCCCCGCTATTCCAGGTGACGGATTGCCCTTGGAGTGCGCACAGCGGCGGCACGAGATCCGTGCTCCGTGAGCTGAAGCGACTCAGGGGGCTGGCCTGGATGAGCACGCCTCTCTTGTTTGCAGCCAAATCGATGTCGGCTCTAGCTTGCGCAGCCCGTGGGGCCGTCATTCGGCGGTTTGCGTGCTGCAATGAGAGCTTTGAGAATCGTGCAGTCTACACGGAAGGTGAGTCTGCTCAGCTGGCGCGGTGACCATGCGCTGGCTCTTAACAATCTGTTGGCGTTTCGAGAGCATTTGTCCGTGCGCAGAACTGGTTGGGGCCGACGGCGCGGTGGCCGGTATCCGCGATGAGGACACGGCGGTGATGGCGCGGTGGTTCGGTAATTGTTTCGTTGCTTTTGGGCAGCAAACCAAGACGATGGTGTGCCTGTAGGTTTTGTGCGCGCATCGAGCGATCCGCTCGTGCCGAAGCAGACTCACGGATCGTCGCGGTCGACTCGAGGTGCGCGCATTGCTCCTTCGGCCCTGCCGAAATACCTCTTTCGTAAGAGGCGTGCATGCTCACATGATGTCATTCTCACGCCGAGGGGAATCGCGTGAGTCGCCCAGCACCTGCCGGCTCATCGGTGTCTGCGGGCCAAGCGGTCAAGTGCAAAGAGGCGCCGACCGAGCCTCGCGCAAAGCAAAGCGTTTTGCCAGCGATCGCCCTTCAGTGGCTGTTCATGGCCGGGCTGGTATGGTTCGGCCAGACGTGTAAATAACTCGAGCGTCGGTCCGTGGCCGTCCAGCGCGCAGCGGGCTGAGACCTTCGGTAAGAATAATTGGGAAATCCAAGGAGTGTTCTCGTGCGTTCAAGAAAATCCATGATTCTCTGTGCCCTGGCTGTTCCGGCCATGGCGTGCGCCAGCCAAGCCGACCACTGGTACGTTACGCCGCAACTCGGGGTTTTCTCTCCGAACTATCAGCGATCGCTCGAGAAAAACGATTGGCTCTATGGCGTTGCGTTCGGGCGTGAGCTTAATCGGTACTTCAACCTCGAGTTGAATCTCGATGGCACTCGGCTCTCCGGCATCCGGGGTGTCGGGCCGATGCACATCTATGGCACGACGCTTGATGCACTGGCGATCCTGAATCGCAGCGGAATGTTTTCGCCGTATCTGAGGCTCGGTGCTGGCTTCGTCCACAATGTGCCGAGCGGTCAAGCCTCGAATCAGACGGACTTCGCAGCAGACGCGGGCGTTGGGTTGTATTGGAATCTGTGGCGCAGCCCGCGCGGAACCCGCGCATTCGCGTTGCGCCCGGAAATCAAGGTTCGCTGGCAGAATCCCGGCCGCTCCCCGGACCTGCAGGATTACATTGCCGATCTCGGCTTCCAGTACTCCTTTGGAGGATCGCCGAGTTCGAGCTCCGCCCCCGCGCTCGAGCCACCGCCGCCGCCCCCAGCACCACCGGCTCCGCCGAAACCTGCTGCGCCGCTGGCGCGTGCCCCTGCGCCGGCACCGGCGCCCACGCCGCTGCCGAAGCCCGCGAGCAGCACATTCACGCTGCCCACGCGTGGATCGGTCATCCTCAAGGGCGTCACGTTTGCCTTTAACTCCGCGCGTCTGACGGCTTCTTCCCGCTCGATACTGGACCAGGCGGCGGAGGGCCTGAAGCACCACCCCTTACTGAAGGTCGAAATCCAGGGCTACACCGACAGTGTGGGCACGGTTGCGTACAATCTGCGCCTCTCGCAGCGCCGCGCAGAGTCGGTGCGCGATTTTCTCATCGCCGACGGTGTGGCAGCCGGTCAGTTGCGAGCCCGCGGGTACGGTCCGGCCGATCCGATCGCGAGCAATCGTACTGCGGCCGGGCGTGCACTGAATCGTCGGGTGGTCATGAAAGTATTGAGCAACCCCAATGCAGTGAAGGTCAAAGGGTCGGGTACCGTCAAATAGACTCTGCGGTCCGCCGCAGACGCTTCCTCCGGGGTAGGCTCGAGTCGTACAACATGCCGCTGGGAGAGTGCGGCTGCCGAGCAAGCAGGGATGCTTGCGCCCCCCGGTGCGGGGGATGGGAGTTCAGTCTCCTTACTGCGCGGCTCGCGCGCTTACCGGGGCGTGATGCGGCGCATGCCCACTGCTCAAGAGGCACTTCGGTGGCATGCTCGAGCGCGCTAGCGGCTCGATGTGTCGTTGACATCCTAACAGGCGTGCCCGGTGGCCCTCGATAGGGTTCAACAGTGCGGTCGGCGATGTCTCTGGCACAACGAGTCAGTGCGGTCCGGCGCGAGTCGGTTCGCTTTACGCTGGGGCCCTCAATGCAGCCTGTACGCGCCGGCGAAGGCCGCGCAGGCGCGTAATCGGCTCATTGGAGAATACGAAGCGTATGAACTGTGTGCCGTGGGTTTCGCCCCAGCCCGACATCGCCGTGGCGCAGACACCCTGCGCTAGCAGACGCGTCGCCATGGTCTGTCCGTCGAGACCGAAGTCGGAAACGCGCAGCAGCATCGACCATCCGCCGCCCGGCACACCGAAGGGCAGCCCGGCGAGCTCCTCGATCAGCACATCCCGTCGGGCCTGCAGCTCAGCGACATAGGCAGGCATTTCCGCGCTGGAATGCGCCAGCGCCGTTGCGACCGCATCCTGCGCGATGCCGACCGGTACCACGACGTTGGCAAGTGAGACGGCGATCAGGTCGGGCATGTAAGACTCAGGCGCAACGATCCAACCGACGCGCCAGCCGATCATGCGCAGCTCCTTCGCCGAGGAGCCGACAATGATCGTGCGCTCGGCCATACCCGGCAGCGCTGCCGGATGCAGGACGGGCCGCTCGTCGAACACGAGCCGTTCCATGGCGGCATCGAGAATCAGGAGCAGGTCATGCGCGCGGCACAGCTCGGCGATGAGCGCCCAGTCCTCACGGTCGAGGTAGCCCCCGCTGGGCATCGACGGGGACATCAGCAACATTGCTCTGACCTTCGGTCCCATCGCCGCTTGCAGTGCAGCGCGCTGCAAGCGCCACTCGGCCCCTGGCGTAAATGCGAATGGCACGAACTTCGGCACTGCGCCGGTGAGCCGAATGCGGTTGAGGAGGCCGGCGTAGGTGGGATCGGTGACGATGATCTCATCGCCGACCTCGATCGTCCCCAGCAGCACATTGAGGATGCCGGAAAGCCCGCCAGCGCAAATCACGCAGTTGCGCTCGCCGGAATACGGCACGCCCGAGATGCGCGCAACGTGCTGGGCCGCCACCTCGCGCAGGTGCGTCTGACCGATGAAGGGCAGGTAGCTGTTGTCGGGGTCGTGCACTGCGGCCTGTCGCGTACGCTCGATCGCCGCCGGGTGCGGCGGGATATCGGTGTCGAGATTCTCAAGGCGCAGCAGCTCGCCGCCGAAGCCGTCGGCGACAGCGCCCATCCGGTCGACACCGATGCCTGCAATATGCTGCAAGCGGGCAGGGCGCGTGCGCGGCATGCTCTTCTCCAGTGCATTCGATGATCCATGCCACCACGGAATCCGCGGTCAGGCAAGGCCACCTGCTCGGCCGCGCGCCGACCGGGATGCTTCGGCAGCACCGGCGCCGCCGCGGCCGGGGGGCGGCTGTGGTGAGGCGGGCGTTGCCTGCTCGCAACGCCTTTCCCGCGCGCCGCCCGGCCACAAAAGGCCGGCGTTCTGCAGTCTTCGGTCTTGCCATTGAGCGGATTTGCCAAGCCCCGTAGGGTCCGTGCTACAGTCAAACGCGTCGTTGCCGGGGAGCACGCGGCAGAAGAAGGCGCCTCGGCGGGCGGCTTCTGGCGCGTTCCGGCGCGGGGAAGAACATCAAATTTCGGGAGCCATGATTATGATCCGTAGAAATCAAGTGGTCGCCTGGACGGTTGCGGCTATCCTCGGGTCGAGCGGCGCTCTGGCGGCCTACGCCGCCGATGCGCAGACGAGCAATGTCGCCTCCGGGCAGCTGGCCGAGATTGTGGTGACGGCGACCAAGCGCAAGACGCTGGCACAGGACACCCCGATCAGCATGACGGTCTTCACCGCGGCCAACATTGCCGATCGCGGTGTGAATGACTTTAATACGCTGGCACAGGGCATCCCGGGCCTCTCGATGCGCACCTCGGGTCCCAACGAGACCGAATACGAGATGCGCGGCTTGAATTCCTCCGGCGGCAACACCTCGATGGTCGGGGTGTATCTCGGCGACATCGCGCTCTCGGCGCCTGCCTCCGAACAGCTCGGCAAGGTGATCATCGATCCGAACCTCTACGACCTGCAGCGGGTGGAGGTTCTGCACGGCCCCCAGGGAACTCTGTACGGATCGAGCTCAATGGGCGGCACGGTCCGATTGATTCCCGCCAGTCCCGAGCTCGGGGTCTTCGATGCCACGGGAGAGACGACTGTCTCGGACACCGGTTCCGGCGGCGGCATCAATTTCACGCAGAACGGCATGGTGAACCTGCCGTTCGGCTCTACAACCGCCCTGCGGTTGGTCGGTTCGCACACCACCACCAGCGGCTGGCTCAATCGCTACGTACTCGCCGATGGCGCGGTGCAGACGGACACCTGCCCGAGCACGCCCTGCTATCGGCCGAGCAATTTCTACACCGCGCCGCTGATCTCAACGACGTCGGGAGTGAACTCGTCGACCGACGACTCGTTCCGGGCCATTTTGCGTTACCAGCCGAATGATCAGCTGACCGTGACACCGATGCTCATGTGGCAGGAGGACTCGGCAAATGCCCCGAACGCGGTTGATGTCAACGGTTCACCGACCAATCCGAGCATGCCGGCGCAGAAAGGTCATTTCGAGATCTATCAGACTTCCGAGCCGCAATGGGACCGCTTCACGTTGGGAAGCCTGAAGATCCAATATGCGGTCACGCCGGATATCGCCATCACCTCGATCACCGGGCTGTGGTCGAATCATGCGTTGGTCTCACAGGACGGCTCGGAGGAAAATGCCAGCTCCGCGGGCCTTGGCTCCGCGACGCAGGCGTTCCCGTACGATCCGTCAGCGGGCGGCGTCGGCCCGACGGGCCCCGGGCCGTTCGGACCCGGTGTCG
Source organism: Pseudomonadota bacterium (assembly GCA_021808195.1). The sequence goes on along the minus strand of JAKBCE010000018.1, from coordinate 28,549 downwards.
AGGAGCGTGATTACACCCGGCAGGTGAGCGAGGAGTTTCGCGTGGCCTCCACCGGCAACGCGCCGCTGCAATGGCTCCTCGGATATTATTACCAGGACCTGAATTCTGAATGGGACATGTGGTCGGTCAATCCCCAGGCCGGTCCCGTCGCCAACGTATACGTCGACTACCAGCCGCAGACCATTTTGCAGAATGCCTTCTTTGGCAATCTCTCCTGGAAGTTTGCCCACGGTCTGACCGCTTCGGCGGGTGTTCGCTGGTATCACTACTCGTACGCCCAGACCAACTCTGAGTGGGGCGATTTCACGCCCTTGGGCTTCGCCAATCTGCTGAGCGGCGCACCGACGGTGGCGGGCAACACCGCGCCGTTCAACACCAGTGCGGGCGGCAGCGCCAGCGGCACCAATCCACGCTTCAACCTGCGGTGGCAGATCGACAAGAACCACATGGTGTACGCCACGGTCGCCAAAGGCTTCCGACTCGGCGGTACCGATCAGCCGTTCGTCGGCTTCAACTATCCGGTGACGCAGACGATTTGCAACGCGCCCACTTCGCTGGTTCAGATTCAGCAATGCGGCCTGCAGACAAAGCTCTCGGCGACCCCCACGCAACCGGGCAATATCTACACGTCGCTTGCGAATTTTCCCAACGTCAACAAGCAGGGCGTGCCGCAGTTCAACTCCGATTCGGTGTGGGACTATGAGATCGGCACCAAGAACGTCTTCTGGCACCAGCGGGCGTTGCTCAACCTGACGGCGTATTTCGAGCGCTGGATGGATCCGCAGATCGCCACGAACATCGCCGGCTTCGGCTTTACGGTGAACGGCGGAAACGCCAACATCTACGGACTGGAGGGGGAATTTCGCGCCAATCTCGGTGACGGATTCGATTTTGCGACCGATTGGGGTTACACCCACAGCAAATTCCTGAGCAACAGCGCCATTGACGGCATCCCGAAGGGCTACTCGGTTCCCGATACGCCCAAGGTCACCGGCTCGATGTCGCTCAATTACCATCACGGTCTGACCGATGACATGGCGTTCATCGGTAATGTCAACTACAGCTTCGTGGGCTCGCGGTACGATTTGCCGTACGGCGTTACCGTGTATCTCAACAACATCAACCAGACTGCGATCAATCTGCCGTCCTATGGCATCCTGAATCTGCGTGTGGGTCTGCGCTCGGCGAACTGGACCGCTGCGCTGTTCGTGAACAACGCGCTCAATAAGCAGACGCTGCTCGACCCGCTACCGCAGATCAACCTGGCGATTCCGCAGTTCACGCGCTACATCGTGAATCAGCCGATTACTTACGGGCTCGACGTGAGCTACAACTTCGACAAGTAATCGATTGGATCGGGGCGGCGCCGGTGTTCAGCCGGCGCGCTCGCTCCGGCTGCTCGCGAGGACTGGCAGTCGGGCCTGACGGTGGATACGGTGCCACCGCCAGGCCCGTCAGTCGAATATGCGCCTGGGGAAGTAGAAGGAAACGGTCCAATTCGGCATGTCGACGATCTGGCTGATGCGCAGGTCGCCGCACACGCTGCACAGCATATAGGCGTCAATCGCCGCCAGATGATGGTCACGGGTCAGCCAGTCGATCATGGAACGCACTGCATCGCGTGCGGCACTCATCAGATCAGGGCCGATGCCGGTCGTGACCCGATAGCCGCGCACATCGAGGTGGCTGGTGACCGGTCCGGGCGTGAGCAGCCGGGGAAATGCGACGCGGTGCTGTTTGATCAGATCGAATTTCAGTGCCACGCGCATCGGACTTTCAAGTGCGGTGCCGCAGACCTCGCCGTCGCCCTGAGCCGCGTGGGTGTCGCCCACCGAAAACAGGGCGCCGGCGACTTCCACGGGCAGGTGCAGTTCGCTGCCGCAGGCGATGTCGCGCAGATCCATATTGCCGCCGACGCGACGCGGGGGCACTACGCTGTGATTGCCCGGTTCGGCGGGCGCAACGCCGATCGTGCCGATAAAGGGCTTCAAGGGCACGCGGGCATGGGTTCCGAAGGCACACGGGGTCAGGGCCTGCGCGTCGTAGTGCCACACATGCAGCGCCGGTTCAGTGAATTCCTCGGCGAGCAATCCGAAGCCGGGAATGTTCGCCGTCCAGCCCCAGCCGGACGGGGCGAGCGACAGTACGGTGACCTTGAGGAGGTCGCCGGGCTCGGCGCCCTCGATAAAGACCGGGCCGGCTACGGGATTGACCTGCGCGAAATCGAGCCGAGCGACCTCCGCGGCGCTCGAGGCGGGCGAGAACTGTCCGCCGGAGGCGTCGCGCACTTCGAACTCGAGCGATTCGCCGGGTGCGATGTGCGCGACCGGGGCGAGGCTGTTGTCCCAGCCGTAATGCTGATGATGAATTGTCGGGTGCTGCGTCATGAGAGGTCCGGGTCCTGTTTGCCCGCACTTTACCATGGTCCGCCCCGCGCCTAGACTGCCAAGCCCCGCTGCAGCGTATCGTTTCGAACACGACTATGTCCCTGGAGCAATTCGGCTACGAGGATCAACTCGATCGGGCTCTCGGTCTTGGCGATCTGATCGTCTACGGCATGATCTTCATGGTGCCGATCGCGCCGTTCTCGGTGTTCGGTTTCGTCTGGCAGGACGCCAAGGGAATGGTTGTGCTGGCGTACCTGATCGGTCTGATCGGCATGCTCTTTACCGCCCTCAGCTATGCGGCGATGTCGCGCGCATTTCCGCTCGCCGGGTCGGTGTATGCGTATGTGCAACGCGGACTGCACGATTCGGCCGGCTTCCTGGCCGGTTGGCTGATCCTGCTCGATTACATCCTGGTGCCGGCGCTGCTCTACGTTTTCTCGGCAGTGGCGCTGCAGCCGCTGCTGCCGGCGGTGCCGGCATGGGGCTGGCTCGCCGGGTTCATTGCAGTCAATGCGGCGGCCAATTTGCTCGGCGTGCGATTCACGGCGCGCTTGTACAAGGTGCTCCTGGCGCTCGAATTACTGACGCTCGCACTGTTCGTGATTCTGGGCGCGCTGGCGCTGTATCACGGGCAGGGCGCGGGCGGCCTCACCCTGGCGCCCCTTTATGACGCCCGGCAGTTCTCGTTGCGCACGGTTGCGGGCGCAACCTCCATCGCCGTGCTGTCGTTCCTCGGCTTCGATGGGATCTCCACGTTGTCGGAGGAAAGTGCCGGCGGGCAGGGGGCGGTGGCGAAAGCGACGGTGCTTGCGCTGATGTTGATCGGTGCACTGTTCGTCGTGCAGACCTGGATCGCAGCCGATCTGCTGCCCGGGCTGCCCGCCGGTTCTGCAGACACGGTGTTCTACGCGATTGCCGCCCGCGCTGGCGGTGAAGGCCTGCGGCTGGCTGCCATTCTCGGCGTGGTGGTCTCCTTCGGCCTCGCCAATGCGATGGCCGCCCAGGCAGCGGTCTCGCGCGTGCTGTTCGCCATGGCACGCGATGGCAAGCTGCCGGCGGTACTGGCGGCAGTGCATCCGCGGTTCAAGACGCCGTACGTCAGCACGCTGCTCGTGGCCGGTGTTTCGCTGCTGGTCGGGCTGTTCTTCGTGCATCGGGTCGATGATCTCAGCCGCGTCGTCAATTTCGGTGCCCTGAGCAGCTTTGCGCTGCTGCACGTGGCCGTGGTCTATCACTATTTCATTCGCCAGCGCACCGGTGCGTGGCTGCGTCATCTGCTCATTCCGCTCGCCGGGCTCGGCGTGATTCTCTACGTACTGGTCGGTATGAATCAGCTCGCCAAGGAACTCGGCGGATGTTGGATTGCCCTCGGAGTGCTGTTCTACCTCGTGCTCATGATCCGATCCCGCGGGCGCTCGGTCGGGGCCATTCTCCCGCCCGAGTAGGCGCCGGCACCCGAGCGGGAACGGGACGCCGTCGCGCCGGGACAATCGGTGCGTCGGCTTGCTTGGTACGCCGTGGCCATGGTAAAAGGAATCGATGTCCCAAGCCATCCAGCCCGGGTATTATCGATTTTATTGGCCGTGCACTCAGGCGGTTGGCGGGCTGTTGTCGATTCCATAACGTAGTCGAGACGAACCAAACCCGAAAAACCGCCAGTCCCTCGGCGGTTTTTTTTGGCCCCGGGGACTCGCGACCGGAGCCCAGCATGCATTCGAAGACTGACGATCTGCGCATCGGCGCAATGACCGAGCTCGCCACGCCCGAGCAGGTGATCGGCGAGCGTCCGTGCACGGATCGGGCCGCTGACACGGTCAGCGCGGCCCGCCGAGCGCTGCAAGAGATTTTGCACGGCCGTGAGCAGCGGCTCGCGGTGGTGATCGGTCCGTGCTCGATACACGATGCGCGGGCGGCGCGCGAATATGCGCAGCGGCTCGCCGGGGAGCGCAAGCGGTTCAGCGGCGAACTCGAGATCGTCATGCGGGTGTATTTCGAGAAGCCAAGGACAACCGTCGGCTGGAAGGGCCTGATCAACGATCCGGACCTCGATGGCAGCTTTCGCATCAATGACGGATTGCGACTCGCGCGCGGCCTGCTGGTCGATATCAATGAGTTCGGTCTGCCGGCCGGGTGCGAATACCTCGATATGATCACGCCGCAGTACATCTCGGATCTGGTCGCGTGGGGCGCGATCGGGGCGCGCACCACGGAAAGTCAGGTTCATCGTGAGCTCGCCTCCGGACTGTCGTGTCCAATCGGCTTCAAGAACGGAACGGACGGCAATATTCGTGTTGCCGTCGATGCGGTACGGGCCGCGGCACACCCGCACCATTTTCTCGCGGTCACCAAGCAGGGACGTAGCGCGATCGCCGCGACGCTGGGCAACCCGGACTGTCATGTAATTCTGCGCGGCGGGCGCTCGCCCAACTACGACGCCGTCAGCGTCGAGGCGGCCTGCCGCGAAATGGCCGGCGCCGGCGTGGCGACCCGGCTGATGATCGATGCCAGCCACGGCAACAGCGCCAAGCGCCCCGAGCAACAGCCGGTGGTGCTTGAGGCGGTGGCCGCGCAGATCGAGGCAGGCGAGAGACGCATCGGCGGAGTGATGATCGAGAGCAACCTCGTTGCGGGCCGACAGGATCTTCATCCCGGGCGGCCCTTGCGCTACGGGCAGAGCATCACGGATGGGTGTATCGACTGGACGGCTTCGGTGCAAGTGCTGGAGCGCCTCGCCGCCGCGGTTGTGCGTCAGCGGGCGCTCGGTGTGCCGCGTCGTAGCGCATCCGGTGCCGTCGCTTCTTGAATGCGCAGCCCACGGAGGACGCACTGCGCATGACGGCGCTGAGCAACCGCGGCCTTTTTTCGCGAGCGCGGTACGGTCGGTCCGTCCCGAGCGGGGCGATGGGCGCTCGGTAGTGGGCGGTGCGCCCAGGGCGTAGGATGGCCCCGCGACGCCTCGAGCGAGCAGGATGGGAGGGGAATATGCGCTCGTTTCGCTTCATTCACGCAGCGGACATCCATCTTGACAGCCCGCTGCGCGGGCTGAGCGGTCATACGGGTGCCGCCGCGGAGCGGATCCGCTCCGCCACGCGCGCCGCACTCGAGGGCCTGATCGGCGAGGCGATTGAGCAGCAGGTCGACTTCGTGGTGATCGCCGGGGACCTCTACGACGGCGACTGGAAGGATTTCCACACCGGACTGTTCTTCGCGCAGCAGATGGGACGGCTCGCACAGGCCCGGATTGCGGCCTTCGTGCTGCACGGCAATCACGATGCCGAGAGTCAGATCACCCGCCGTCTGCAACTGCCGCCGAACGTCCAGGTTTTCCCGCACCGCAAACCGGAAACATTCCGGCTCGAGGCGCAGCGGGTGGCACTGCACGGTCAGAGCTTCCCCGAGCAGGCGGTCAGCGCAAATCTGGTGCCACTCTACCCTGAGCCGCTCACGGGGTATTTCAATATCGGCGTGCTGCACACGGGCCTCGGCGGCCTGGGAGGGCATCTGAACTATGCGCCGTGCAGCCTCGATGATCTGCTCGCCAAGGGTTATCAGTACTGGGCGTTAGGGCATGTGCACCAGGGACAGCTGCTGCACGAGCATCCGCACGTCGTGTTTCCGGGCAATCTGCAGGGTCGGCACATCCGCGAGACCGGGGCAAAGGGCGCGCGGGTGGTGACCGTGGAAGATGGACAGATCATCGATCTGTCGACGGTGCACACTGACGTCGTGCGCTGGGCAATGCTCAGCGTAAGTGCCGAGGAGTGCCGCACGGTTGAGCAGGTTCTGCAGAGCATCCGCGAGACTCTCGCCAGAGCAGTGGCGAGCGAGGCCGATGGACGGTTGCTGGCCTGTCGGATCGAGATCACCGGACAGACCCCGCTGCACGGGGCGCTGTCGGGCGCCGCAGAGCAACTGCTCGCCGAGGCGCAGGCCGCGGCTCTCGGTCTCGGCGAGGAGGTGGCCTGGATCGAGAAGGTCGCGCTTGCGACGCGCCCTGTGCCGGCAGTGGGCGCTGTGGATGCCGACAGCGGCCACGAAGCGCTGCGCACCCTGTTCGAGGCGGCGCCCGAGGACCCCGATCTGCGGGCGCAGATGAGTGCCAGACTCGGGGAGTTTCTGCGCCGACTGCCGGCCGATCTGCGCGCAGAAGCGGACGACGTGATCCTGAGCGCTGCTCTGAGGGGAGATGATCGTGCGCTCCTTGAGCACACGCGCGATGAGCTGCTCGTACAACTGCAAGAGCAGCGCTGATGCGCATCGGCCGGCTCGATTTGGTCCGCTATGGCCGCTTCGCCGGGGTCTCCCTGTCGTTTCCGCGCGGCGCGGCGGACCTGCATGTCATTTACGGTCCCAACGAAGCGGGCAAGTCCACCTCGCTCGCGGCCATCGAGGACTGGCTGTTCGGCATCGGGATGCGTTCGCCGTACAACTTTCTCTATGAGCACGCGAGTCTGCGCGTCGGTGGGGTGCTCGAGAGCGACGGCGGGGTGCTCGAGATGGTCCGGCGCAAGGGGAATAAAGATACGCTGCTCAGCGCGGCCGGCACACCGCTGAGCCCGGAGGCATTAGCGCCGTACCTGCACGGCGTGACGCGCGAATTCTTCACCCGCATGATGAGTCTGGATCACGAGCGGCTCAATGCAGGGGGGCGGGAGATCCTCGAGGCCCGCAACGAGATCGGTCAGATGCTCTTTGCCGCGGGCACCGGTCTTTCCGGGCTGCGCGCGCAGCTGAGCAGCCTTGAGCAGGCAGCCGATGCACTCTGGGCGCCGCGACGCGCGGCTCACCGGCGGTATTACGTGGCGCTGGATGCGCTCGAAGCAGCCGAGCAGCGTCAGCGCGCCGAGCTCGTCACGGCGAGCGAATGGGTTCGGCTGCGGCGGGACCATGAGCAGGCCGAGGTGGCTTATGAGCAGCTGCGCGAGCAGATCGAGTCGAGCAGTGCCGAGCAGCGCAGGCTCGATCGGATCCGGCGCGTGTATCGGCGGATCGCACAGCTGGCCGACATCGAGCATGAACTTGGTGCGCTCGGCGAACCGGCGCCGTTGCCCGAGGACGCGCAGCGGCGCTTGAGCGACGCCCGCGCCAGCGAGGTCAATGCGCAGACGCAGATCGATGTCCTGCTCGGACAGCTCGCGCAGCACCACCGCGAGCGCGACACTTTGCACTGCGATGGGACTCTTCTGCAGCTCGGCGAGGCCATCGAGAGGATGCACCGCAGTCGCATCGAGGTGCACAAGGAGCGCGCCGATCTGCCGAAGCGCCAGGCGGAGTATGCAACCAAGGCCGCCGAACTCGCCGAGCTCGCCGAGGGGTTGGGCTGGGGTGCGCTGGCGAGCGAGGCGATCACGGCGCGTCTGCCGCCGAGGGTGCACGTGACGACCGCCCGCACGCTGCTGAACCAACGGGCCGAATACTTCGGGGCCGAGAAAAGTGCAGAGGACAGCCTGAGTGAGGCGCGCGAGCAGCGCGAGGCGCTGCTCGCGCAACTGGCGCAGATGCCGCCGCCGAGGGATATCACGCAGCTCTCGCTGGTATTGAGTGCAGCGCGGGGGCGAGCAGAGCAAAGTGTGCGGCTGCAGGCGAGCGAACGGGAGGTGAGGACCTGCGAGGCGAAAATGGCCACTCGACTTCAGGCCTTGCGTCCGTCCGTCGATGACACGCAAAGTCTGGTCGCGATCGAGGTGCCGGCGCGCACTGCGGTCGAGGCCTACCGCGAGCAAGATCGTGAGCTCAATCGGCGTATGCAGGAGTGCCGTGATCAGCTCGAGCATCTCGAGCGCGATCTCACGCTGCAGCGCGAGGCGTTTGAACGGCGCGCGCGCGAACAGGAGGGCATGGCCCCGCAGGCACTGCGTTCAATGCGCGAGGAGCGTGAGCGCGGATGGCAGCTGATCCGCAGACGATACATCGCAGCTGAGCCGGTCCCGCCAGACGTTCTCGACGCCTACATGGGCGCCGCGGCCGATTTGGCGAGTGCATATGAGGAGCGTGTGCATGCGGCCGACAGCCTCGCGGACCGGCGCTTCGAGAACGCCCAGGCCGCCGGGGAGATGGCCTTGCGAGAGCGCCAGATCGCAGATCAGGCACTCGAGCGGGACCGAATGGGCGCACTGGCCGAGGATTTGAGGTGCCAACGTGAGGATTTCGCCCTTGCTTGGCGGGCGCTCTGGGCGCGTGCGCCGTTTGAGCCGCTGGCGCCCGAGCAGATGCTCGAATGGCTGGAGGCGCGTGCCGAGATTCTCGGGCTCGTGGAGTCGCGGGCCGCGGCGCAGTCCGAATGTGACGAACTGCGTCGCGAGGAGGCGCGTGCGAGCGCTGCTCTGATCGCAGCGCTCACGGCAATCGGCGAAGCGCCCGAGGGGTTTGCGGAGCAGTCCATCAACTTCGTGATGGAGCGGGCGGCAGCGGCTGAGCTGCATCAGCGTGCCCTCAGTCAAGATCGTGCCAGTCTCACCGAGCGGATCCGCTCCGGCGCTGCCGATGTGACGCGCAAGGCGGCCCGGCTGCAGCAGGCACAGGCCGGGCGATTACTCTGGGAGGAGCGTTGGCGTGTTGCGTTGAGCGCGCTTGGCTTGAGCGGGGAGCTGCCGGCGCAAAGTGCAATGGAGCAGATCGAGGTTCTCGAGCGCATGCGCGCGCTGGTTGTGGAGCTGAAGCAGCTGCAGCGCGAGCGCATTGAGAAGATCGAACAGGACATTGCGGCGTTCGCCGTCGAGGTGACGCGCCTCACCGCGAACGTAGCGCCCGAGCTTCAAGCAGTGGACCCCGAGCAGGCTGCTATCGAACTCGAAAGGCGTCTTGCGACCAGTCGACTGGTGCGCGAGCGACAACGCCAGATGGATCAGGCGATCGAGGCGCTGCAGACCCGCGTACAGGAGTGTGAAGCGGCGCGGGGGCAAGCCGAACAGGCAATTCAAATGCTACTCACCCTTGCCGGGGCAACGGATCCGCTGCACCTACAGGTGCTGATTCAGCGCGGTGAGCGCATCGCCCAGCTGCGCAGCGAGCGCTTGGAGATCGAAAGCCAGCTCGCCAGTGATGGCGATGGACTGCCTCGCAGTGTGCTGCAGGCGGAGTGTGCGCAGGCCGACCTTGACCAGATTGCCGCACGCGCGCAGACCCTGCACGCACAGCAGCGCGAGCTGCAGGAGCGTCTGGCGATCTGTGCCGAGCGGCGCCAGAGCGCACGGCAGGCATTGGAGGCGATAGGCGGTGGTGCCGGTGCAGTGCAAGCGGCGGCCGAACGCCAGGAGGCGCTCGCCGCCATGCGCGAGGTCGCCGAGCGGTACGTGCGGGTTGCGAGTTCGGCGACGGTGCTTCGCTGGGCGATCGATCGGTTTCGCCGCGAACGTCAAGCCCCGCTGCTCAGCCGGGCTGGACACATCTTCGCACAGCTCACATCGCAAGCGTTCCGGGAACTGAACGTCGAGTACGACGCGCAGGACCGTCCCGTGCTGATGGGGGTGCGCGCCGACGGCGCACCGCTCGACACCGCCGGCATGAGTGATGGAACGCGCGATCAGTTGTTTCTCGCGCTACGACTTGCCTCGGTTCACGAGTACCTCGATAGCGGCGCAGCGGTACCCTTCGTGGCCGATGATCTGTTGGTGAATTTCGATGACGAGCGTGCTACTGCAGGACTGCGCGCGCTTGCTACGCTCGCCGCACGGACGCAGGTTCTGTGCTTCACGCATCACCGTCATCTGACGGACATCGCACGGACGGCCCTGGGCAACGCGGCGAACATAATTTCACTGCCCCACGAAGGCGCGCGGTGAGCGCGACCCACGATCGATGCGCGAGGAGCACAGGCCAGCGACCCAGCAAGCGGCCGTTTGGCACGAGCAGCGGTGGTTTGCTAGGCTCGGGGCTGGCGGAGCGGCGTGGGGCCCGGCCTGCCGGGTTGGCCATGATGCACCGCCGTGATGGATGACCCCCGCCAGTTGAGCCGCAGACTCATGACTGATAGTGCAGTGCGAACCGACCGTATCCGCACACCCGATCCGGGCAGTGCAGCGCCGAGGGCTGCGAGTAAGGTCGCCGCAGTCGGTGTCGCGTTCTGGGTGGCGAAGGTGGTGCTCACCACGGTAGGCGATCTGTCGGGCGATGCACTGTCGATCTCACTCCATTTGGGTTACGTGCTGGCGCTGCTCGTGGCGTTGGCGGTGTTTCTCCCATTGTTGATCGCTCAGTTCCGGTCGAGACGATTCATTGCAGGACTTTACTGGGGGCTCATTCTCAGCGCTTCGGCCGTCGGTGCTGAAATATCCGACAGCATCGACCGGGCCCTGCATTGGGGCAATCCGCTTGGCACTTTCGTGCTGCTGTGCTGCACGCTTGCGGTGCTCGTAACCTGGTACTGGCGCCGTGGCTCGCTCGCGGTAAGCGAGGTGAGTGAGCGGCAGGACGAGGGGTATTACTGGGTCGCGGTGATCTGCGCGAGCAGCCTCGGCTCGGCATTGGGAGATTTGGTTGGCGATAAGCTCGGCGTCGGCGTACTGGGTGGCACGGCGGTCAATGTCGGCGTACTGGCGCTGCTGTTCGTCCTGTCATTCGCTCGGCGCGCACCTCAGGGTCTGCTGTTCTGGTTCGCATTCGTGGTGTCGAGAGTGCCGTTTTGACGCTTCGCTTGGCCGGATGCGTTAAACAGTACGGATTTCCGTGCGGCACATCTGCTGTGCGACGCCACTGGCTACGCTGTCGCCTCGACACCAAGGGGTTGGATTCATTCGCCGATGGTGGACGCGTTTTGCGAGCGAGGTGGGGCTTGCTGCCCGGGGGATTGCACATGACGCCGCTCCCGTGGCATCGACGCAAGTCGCACGGATGTTTCGCGCAGCTTGTCCGCCGGATAAGGCAGATCTAGACTGCAAGGCGGAATCAAGACCGCGGGCCTTGTGCGAGCGGTGTGCTTCGCTGCGACTGAAGGCCGGCGTATTGGCATACTCCCGATAGGTGGTCAAAGCGTGCGGAGGCGATTGAGCACGTTCACCGAATCGCTGCAAAGGCGATTGCTGCGCGGGGAGCATTTGACACTCTACGGTCCGCGCGGCAGCGGGAAATCGCTGCTGCTCGAGCGGCTCCATGCCCGAATACGCAGCCAGGCCGTACCCTGTGGATATTGCGCGCGCACGGATTCGCTCGATGAGATCACCTGTGCGCTCGAGCGCGCGTATCCCGCAGTGGATACGCTACGGATCGCGCGGCGCACAGCGCGCGCGCGGCTGCGCGATGCCGCAGAGCATCGTCCCGGTGTGCTCCTGCTCGATCATTTCTCTTGTACCGGAGTGGCGATGACGTCCTTCCTTCGTCGGCTGCACGGAAGGATTGCAGGAGTGCTCACGGCAGTCGACGTCGACGAGGAACGCGAGCAGAGCCAGATCAAGCCATGGCGCTACGGTGCGCTGTCCGTACGCATGCCACTGGCGAGTTCCCAGCAGTTGAAGCGCCTGCTTGCGGATCAATGGTGCACGCTGCGGCTGCCGCCGCTGTCAGAACATTTGGCACGAACCTTGCTCCGCGCAGCACGGGGGCGCCCCGGATGGATCAGGGTTTGCACTCAGCTGGCTCGCGATGGGCGTTATTGGCGAGACGAATGGCCTCTGGGCACGGTGCTGATCGTCGACACGGAAGCGGCGGTACGCTACCGGGCGCTCTCGATGGTGCGTGCCGATTGACCCGTACGTCTGCGGCAGGACTATGTCCCGTCACAGAGAGCAGGCGGATCGGCTGCATCGGCATTGATGACGCCGAAGCGTACCGGCAGGTCCGCGTAGAAGAGGCGTATGTTCTCTCGAATGAGGAGCGCAAACAGTGCTTGCGCCTCGTCAGCGGTGACGATGAATTCGATTTCGACGGTCATCGAGCCGGCCAATTCGAAAAACCGCGCCTCGTGCAACAAGTGATGACGACCGAATCCTGCCATCGCCTTGAACGCGGATCCGCCGCGTATGCCGAGCGCGTTGCCTTGCTCCAGCAGCCACTCCCAGACCAGTCTGCCGTGATGGCGATGGTCCTCGTGCACGTAAAATCGTAACAGCGAGCCGTGCATGATCAACCGCGATGCGACAGTTGATTGAGTCTATGCCGGGTGCAGGGGTGACTCAACCCCAGTTGCCGCTGCAACGTACCGATTTGTGCCGATCTGGCTTTAGCCTCAGTTTCAGCCTGAGCATGGAATCACGGCTTATATTGATTCGCAGATCTAGCGCCGTCTGCGTAGTTGTGCGGATGCGTCGGCGGATCCTGATAGAAGATAATTTTTCTAATGACTAACGCCTTAGCCGGTTCGCGCCGAGCCGTTGCCGCATTGAGCCGCGCCACCGTCCTCGCCCTGCTGAACCTGCTGATGTGTGCGGCCGGGATGCCCGTGGCGCGAGCCACATCGGTTGCGTCGCTGCCGAGCCTGATTGGCGCGCAGCTCGCGAAAGCCGTCGTGTCGGTGCGATTTCGTGTACCGGACCGGGGGGCTCGGCATGCCCTAGGTGCGATCTATGCCGACGATGCGAATCAGCCGCTCTGGAGCGTGAACGGGCAGCCGAGTGCACAGGCGCTCCGCCTGATGGAGATTCTTCGCGATGCGCGCGCGTACGGACTCGAACCGGCGGACTATGGCACCGATGCGCTGTGGACGCTTGAGCGGCAGGCCTGTGGATCGCCTGCGGGAGCGCCGCAGCACAGGCCGCTCTGGGCGCGCTTCGATATTGAGCTGACAGTCGCTGCGCTGCGCCTTGTGGGGGATCTGCACTACGGACGGGTGACGGCACAGATGGGTGGCCTCGGACTGCCGCGACCCCGGCGCACGCTCGACTGGGTGTCCATCGTTCGCTTGCTGGCGCATTCGGCGCATCCGCGGCACTCGCTGGCGGCGATACAGCCCGCATTCTACCCCTATAGGCTGCTCGAGATCGCCCTCGGCAGGTATCGACAACTCGCCGCCGAGGACGCTGCGCTGACCCATCTGCCCTTGCTCGGACACCGTCCGGTCAGGCCGGGCGGTCATTACGCGGGGGCGCCGGCACTGCGCCGGTTGCTGCACGCCGTCGGCGATCTCCCACCGGGAGCCGAGCAGCTCGCCTCGGGAAGCGATGTCGACCAACTTGATCTCCAGCTGGTCAGTGCGCTTGAGCGCTTTCAACGTCGGCATGGGCTCGCACCGGATGGCATCCTCGGTCCGGCGACGTTCCGGCAACTGACGACGCCGTTTGCGCAGCGGGTGCGGCAGATCGCATTGAACCTCGAGCGCTGGCGCTGGTTGCCGGAACTGCATGCGCCACTGATCATGGTCAATGTTCCGCAGTTCCGACTGTTCGCGTTCCAGGCGACCGCCGAAGCGGCCACAGATACCATTCAAATGGGCGTCATCGTAGGACGCACGCGGCGGGGTGCTCATACCCCCGAGTTCGTTTCGGAGGTGAAGACGGTCATTTTTCGACCCTATTGGAATGTACCTCGCCGGATCACGGTTCAGGAGATGCTGCCTGACATCCGCCGTAAACCCAACTTTCTCTCTGCCCAGCACCTGCAGATCGTGCGCGGCTACGGGCCGCGCACGATCGTGCTGCCGCCGAGTGCGGTAAACCTCGCGGCGCTTGCCGCCGGAGAGCTGCGCCTGCGTCAGCTGCCCGGCCCATCCAATGCGCTCGGGCTCATCAAGTTCCTGGTTCCCAATCCCTATGACGTGTATCTGCACTCCACTCCGGCACGCTGGTTGTTCAGTGTGCCGCGGCGGGCGTACAGCCATGGCTGTATCCGCGTCAGCGATCCGGTGGCGCTCGCAACCTTTGTTCTGCGCCGCACGCCGGGAGAGTGGACGGGGGCAAAAATCGAAGCGGCCATGGACGGTCCGGACGATCGACACGTCGAGGTGGCCGAGCCCGTCAGGGTGATCGTGGTGTATCAGACCGCATACGCTACTGCCGGCGGCGAGGTACTGTTCTTCCCCGATCTTTACGACCGGGACCGCAAGCTCGAGCGTCTGCTCGGGCTCGCACCGATGGGTTTCAGTACGGCGCGAACGGTCAACCCGTTGCGCGCTGCACGGCCTCCGCGCAGCGTGAGTCGCTGCCGAGCGCCGGGCGTGGCGTACCGCCGAGACGCACGCGGCGGAAGGACTCGGCGCCGGTAGCGCACGCCAGTGGGGCACTCGCCCGTGCAAGCAGTAGCCGGACTGTCTGTGGAGCGAGCTCGCACCACTCGAGTGCCGTACCCTCGTGCGTGCTGCGAACGACATGGGCCAGCACGCGATTTGGCCTTTGCTCGCGCGATGCTTTGGGCAGGACTTCCAGCTCGATGCACGCGCCGAGAGGCCCGCGCCAGCCGGTGCGCACAAACGCGCCGCTGACGCTGAGATTCTCCAAGTGCCCGAGGGCGGGCGCAGCGCCATCACTGATCAGTTGAACCGGTATTTGCAGGCTCACCCGTCGACCCCAGCGATGTTCCATGGTTCCCCCCGCGCTTGCAGATTAACTTGCAAGAGAATCGCCGCGTCAGGGCACGGCGCGCAATACGCACTGTTCCCATTCGTACGCTCCTCGACTTGGGTAACCGCGACGCATGCCGGCTTCTGCGAGGTGCAAGCACGCATTGCGCAGCGTCGATACGCATTGACCACAGGTCCACTTCGCAGTTGCGTTCTTGGTTGCGCGGCGGTTATGCGCTATATGTGGCGACTGACAGGAACCTGCGGATGAGTGTCTTGCGAGGCAGATGAAAAGCGGAGTGTCGTGGAACGCAAGGGCCAACTGACGCTGTGGTATTGGGTGGGGCTGATCGCGTTGCTGATCGGCATGCAGTATTACCTGTTCGGCTCGCAGGTGGCTACGATTGCCTACAGCGACTTCAAGACGCTGCTCGCCGCCGGCAAGGTGCGTCAGGCCACCGTCGGCCCGACCAGCATCTCGGCGCAGATCGATATCCAGGGTGCCAAGGCGCTGCTGCCGGCAGCCGAATACTCCCGCATCGTCGCGACGCCGGCACTCGAGGGCGCTGAGCTGCGTGGCATCGTGACTGATCGTGTCGATGATCCGCAGCTGACGGCGCAGCTGCAGGCGGCGCACGTGCGCTTTTCCGGCACCGCCGAGAATCCCTGGCTCCGGATGCTGCTCGGCTGGGTGGTGCCGATCGCACTGCTGGTGCTGCTGTGGGGTTGGATGATGCGCCGTGGTGCCGGCGGCGGATCCGGACTGATGATGGGCGTGGGGCAGAGCCGCGCGAAGCTGTATGTCGAGTCAAAGACCGCGGTGCGCTTTGCCGATGTGGCGGGAATCGATGAGGCCAAGCAGGAGCTCGAGGAAGTCGTGCAGTTTTTGCGCAATCCGGAGCGGGTTCGCGGTCTCGGCGGGAAGATTCCCAAAGGCGTGTTGATCGTTGGGGCGCCAGGCACGGGCAAGACGCTACTCGCCAAGGCGGTCGCCGGAGAGGCCGGCGTACCGTTTCTTTCCATCAGCGGTTCGGAGTTTGTCGAGATGTTCGTGGGCGTGGGTGCGGCGCGAGTGCGCGATCTGTTCGCCCAGGCACAGCAGCGGGCGCCATGCATCATCTTCATCGATGAGCTGGATGCGCTCGGCAAGGCGCGCGGCATTTCCGGCCTGAGCGGCAATGACGAGCGCGAGCAGACGTTAAACCAGCTGCTCGTGCAGATGGATGGATTCGACTCCCAGAACGGCGTGATCATTCTCGCCGCCACGAACCGCCCGGAGATCCTCGATCCGGCGCTGCTTAGACCGGGGCGCTTCGATCGGCACGTGGCGATCGACCGACCGGACATCAAAGGACGAGAGGCGATCTTGCGGGTACATGCCAAGCACGTGGTGCTCGGTCCCACCGTCGATCTCGCGATTGTCGCGGCGAAGACCCCGGGGTTCGCCGGTGCGGATCTTGCCAACATCGTCAACGAAGCGGCGCTGCACGCGGCCCGTGCCAACAAGAAGGCCGTCGAGCCGGAGGATTTCGACGAGGCGATCGATCGGGTGGTCGCCGGTCTCGAGAAGCGCAACCGTGTCATGAACCCCAAGGAGAAGGAGACGGTGGCGTATCATGAGGCTGGTCACGCGCTCGTCGCGGAAAATCGACCACACGCCGATCGCGTCAGCAAGATTTCGATCATTCCGCGCGGTATCGGTGCGCTCGGCTACACACAGCAACTGCCGACGGAGGATCGGTACCTGCTGAAGCGCAGCGAGCTGCTCGACCGGCTGGACGTGCTGCTCGGCGGGCGGGTCGCCGAAGAACTGGTCTATGGTGATGTCTCCACGGGCGCTCAGGACGATCTGCAGCGCGCCACGGACATGGCACGCCATATGGTGACCCAATACGGCATGAGCGAGCGACTCGGACAGGTGGCATTCGATTCTGCCCGCGGGGGCGCATTCCTCCCTGTCCCGCAGAGTCCTCAGTCAGTCAGTTACAGCGAGGCGACGGCTCGGATCATCGATGAGGAGGTGGGCCGGCTGATCCACGACGCACACGATCGGGTCGCACAGACCCTGACGGCGCAACGTGGCGCGCTCGAAGCGCTGGCTCGGCTGTTGCTGGCTCAGGAGGTGGTCGACCGCGCGGCGCTCGATTCCCTGCTGCGCGGTGCGGTGACATCTGCAGAGCCACGCGATGGCGGCGCTGCGCAGGGTGCGGCGGCGGCCGCGTAGCGCCTCGCGCTGGCGCAGCGCTCGCCCGGCTGCTAATTTCCGTTGACCCATGAAGACCCGGGCGGGTGTGCGTCCGTGGTTGAGGGCCCATCGGGCCGCAATACCGTTCAGGAGACAAGATGGCAACCCACAAGGCAGCGGTCGCAACGATGAAAGTGGCGCAAATTGCAGCCCCGGGCGGGGAGTTTCAGATCGTCGAGCGTCCCGTTGCCGAGCCGCAGGCCGGGGAGGTGCGCATCAAGGTGCTGGCGTGCGGCATCTGCCACAGCGATGCCTTCACCCAGGAGGGATCATGGCCCGGCATCGAGTACCCGCGGGTGCCCGGGCACGAGGTTGCCGGGCGCATCGATGCACTCGGGGCGGGCGTCACGGGCTGGCGCATCGGGGCGGCGGTTGGCGTTGGCTGGCACGGCGGACATGACAATACCTGCCCGGCGTGCCGCCGTGGGGATTTCGGCAATTGCCGCAGCATGCGGGTGCCCGGCATCAGCTACGACGGCGGGTATGCCGAGTACATGATCGCGCCGGTCGAAGCGCTGGCTGCGATGCCCGAGAGTCTCGATCCCATCGCCGCAGCGCCGTTGCTGTGTGCTGGGATCACGACCTACAACGCGCTGCGACACAGTGGTGCACGTCCGGGCGACTGCGTCGCCGTACTCGGCATTGGTGGACTGGGTCACCTCGGGATCCAGTTTGCAAGCAAGTTCGGCTACCAAGTGGTCGCAATCAGCCGCGGCCAGGAGAACGCCGAGTTGGCACGCAAACTCGGCGCCAGCGTGTACATCGACAGTACTGCTGAACGTGCCGCCGATGTGCTGCAGAAGCTCGGCGGGGCGCGCGTGATCCTCGCAACGCCGCCGAATTCGAAGGCGATGAGTGAGGTGATCGATGGATTGGGTCCCGAGGGCACCCTGATGGTGGTCGGCGCGGATTTTGCACCGATCGAAGTGACGCCTCTGCAGTTGATCGGCGGCAGCCGATCAATCCGCGGCTGGGCCTCTGGAACACCAAGCGATTCGGAGGACACATTGCGCTTCGCAGAACTCAGCGGCGTGCGTCCCATGGTCGAGACCTATCCGCTCGAGAAGGCTGGTGAAGCGTATGCGCGCATGATGAGTGGCAAGGCGCAGTACCGCGTGGTGCTCACGATGTGACACGCGGCAGTGGTTTTGGCGGTAGCGCACCGGTGCTGGTCACAGTCCGCCGAGCACCTCACCACACGGGGCGCTCACTTTCAAACTGAGCAATGGATCGGCCCGCGTGCGGCCGAGATTGATCGCGGCAATGGGTAGCTTCAAGCCGACGGCCGCCTGCACGAAGCGATATCCGGAATAGATCATGAGGGAGGATCCGACGACCAGCATGGCCTCAGCCCGCTTGAGGCGTCGCAGCGCCTCCTCGACACGCTCGCGCGGTACGCTTTCGCCGAAGAACACCACGTCTGGCTTAAGTATCGCGCCGCAATGCGGGCAGGGGGGCACGACAAACTGCTCGAACGAGAGCCCCTCGAGGTCTGCATCCCCGTCGGGCGCACTGCGCCCGGTCACATCGCTCCAACCGGGATTGAGGCGCTCGAGCTGTTGCTGGAGTGCCGCCCTTGGGCTCAGCCGCGCGCAGCCCATGCATCGGACGCGATCAATCCGGCCATGTAGATCGAGGACCTGTTGACTGCCGGCGCGCTGATGCAGACCGTCGACGTTTTGGGTCAGCAGCAGCTCGATCCGTCCGATGCGCTCGAGCTCGGCGAGCCGCAGATGCGCCGCGTTCGGCTTCGCGGCGTGCACGCGAGGCCAGCCGGCGAGGCTGCGGGCCCAGTAGCGCTTGCGAATCGCCTCGCTGCCCATGAATGCCGCGTACGTGACTGGTGGGGCATGTTTCCAGCTACCCTGAGCGTCCCGGTAGTCAGGAATTCCGGACTCGGTACTGCAACCGGCTCCGGTCAGCACGAACAGCCGGCGGTGCTCGGCCAGGAAGACGTTCAATGGGTGTGTGGACATCAGCCTCCATCGCTCCTCGGGAGCGGCCGTCGCGTGCCGGCGGTTCCGCCCGGTTTACCGCACGATCCGTTCGGGTCGGCGCATCGGCGGCGCCCGGCGCATCGCAGCGGCCGCAGGTGCGGACGGTTGTTCCATAATAACCGGATAAAGGCCAACTCGCCCTTCGGGGCCGCGGGGAGTCGTCGCTATGAGAAGATCGGCATCTTGGGTCGCGCTGGCGGTGATGGCGGGCAGTATTTCCTCCCCGGTGATCGCCGGCACACCGCCGGATTTTGCGGCGCTCAGTCGAATCGTTGCAGTATCCGGCTACGAACAGCGTCTCTCGGGGGCGATTTTCACGCAGTTGCAGGGGCAGGGACTGCGGCCACAACGCGATAATATGGATGATGTCTGGGTGACGAGCGGCAGTGGCCCGCCTCACCGGCTCATCGTCGCCGCGATCGATCAGCCCGGTTACGTGGTCGGTGCGATCAACTCGCAGGGCTATCTGCGCGTGCAGCGACTGCCGCAGCGTGAACCGAATCCGGTGTTCGATACTCTGAGCTTCGCGCAGCCCGTTTATGTCGTGACGCCCAAAGGACTGCTCAACGGTGGCTTTGCCGGCCTCAGCATCCATCTAGCTCCCGGACATCTCAATCCGCCCTCGATGTCGCAACTCGGTAATCTCTACGTCGACATCGGGGCGGATTCGGCCGCCGAGGCCCGTGACGCCGGCGCGGATCTGCTCGAGCCGGTGGCGCTCGCGCAGCCGCCAATCACCATTGGTGCGGACGATGAGGCAGGTGCCTCGGCGGGCGATCGGTTCGGCTGGGAGGCTCTGCTCGAAGCGGCACAGGGGTTGACCCACGCGCGTGCGCACGGCACGACGACCATCGTGTTCATGACGCAGCAATGGCTTGGCGGACGGGGTTTGGCCCGCGTGTTGACAGAGCTGCCCGCCGACGAGGTGCTGTTCGTGGGGCGCATCGTGTCGAGTGCTCCTGGTCCTGACGGTACGGTCGCTGGCATGCTGCCGGGCGAGGGCGTGCTGATCGGCACCACCGGGGCGAGCGCTACGGCTGGCCTGCCGGCCAGACTGTTGGCGCTTGCGCTCAGGCACCACATCGCAGCGAAGGCGGTACCAGCGCGGCCGCCCGTGATCGGCGGGTTCGGACCCAGGGCGCAGTTGCCCGCGCGGTTTGCCGCGCTCGGCGTGCCCACCGTTTTCCCGGTCACGCCGGCGGAGACGTTCTCTCGCAGTGACCTGCGCAAGCTCACCCGCTTGCTCGAGGATTATCTCGGTGAACCCGTCACGCCGATGAGTGCGACGCACGACCCGTTCAATGCCGCTCGCGCGCCAGCTGCCGGTGACGGGCCGCCGGTGCTCGATCACGCGACGGCACCGGATCCGACCCTGTTGAAGACTTTGCAGACTCTGACCACCGCGTACGGCGCGAGTGGCCACGAGCAGGGCGCACGGGCGGCCATCCTCAGCCGACTACCGGCTTGGGCGCGCAGCCGAGTACACGTCGATCGGGCTGGCAACCTCGTTTTGCATATCGGACATGCCGTCCCCGGCGTACACGCACCGAGCATTCTCTTTGACGCGCACATGGACGAGATCGGCTACCAGGTCACCCACATCAGACGTGACGGAGAGCTCGTCGTGCGCGAGCTCGGCGGCTTTTATGGCCGCTACTACCTAGGTCACGTGATGCTCGTGCACCTACCCAACGGGCGCAGCGTCGGCGCGGTGCTCGGTCTGCCCTCGGGCTGGGACCGACCTGGGTTCAAGTGGCCGGCGGCGTTGAGCACGCTCAGCGAGTCAGCCGAGGCGTACGTCGGCACGGATTCTCGGAGCGAGACCGAGCGCCTCGGCATTACCGTCGGGGATTTTCTCACCATGCCGAAAACCTACCGACCCCTTCTCGGTGCGCATTTCGAGGTTCGCAGCATCGATGACCGGGCAGGCGATACGGCGTTGATTGAGACCGTTCGCGCGCTGGGGCCGGACTTTGCCCGCCGGCACCCGGGACGGCAGCTGACGTTCCTCTGGGCAACGCGCGAGGAAGTCGGACTCGAGGGGGCGGCGGCCTACGCTGCACGGGTCGCCAAGCTCGGGCGTGAGCCGGATGTGGTGTTCGCGGTCGACATGTTCGTTAGCAGTCAGTCGCCGCTTGAGACTGGGCGCTACGGCGATCAGCCCCTCGGCAAGGGGTTCGTGGTGCGCGCGGTCGATCTGTCGCACATTGATTCACCCGCCGACGTGGCACGGGTGGTTGCACTCGCGCGAACGCACCACATTCCGGTGCAATACGGCATCACAGGCGGTGGCAATGACTCGGCCGTGTATACGCGTTACGGAGCAGATGCTGTGGCGCTTGGTTGGCCGACGAAGTACTCTCATTCCCCGGCCGAACAATCCGATACCCGGGATGTCTATGGGCTTAGCCGCATCTGCACCGTGCTCGCGAAAGACTGGTAGCGTATGCGGATGCCGGGAACAGTGCGATCGGGGTCTAACGCCGTGAATTCCGAGTGTCTGTGCAATCGGCAGCGTTACGCGAGGCCCCGCGCACGCGGTCATCGAGCCGCAGTAAGCAGGGGCCGGGGAACCGTCGCAGGAGTTCTTGGATGAGCCGCCCGGTTCGAGCACGCTTGCCCGAACGTCGGCCGGGACCGTTGGTAGGCGTTCTGCATCCGCAGCAACTCGCCGAGATGAAGGCCAATGCCGATCGCGTGTCCGATGTCCTCAAGGCGATTGCGAACGGTGCCCGATTGATGCTCGTGTGTCAGCTGGCGGAGGGCGAGAAATCCGTAGGCGAGCTGACGGCCATGATCGGACTGGCGCAATCGGCGGTTTCACAGCACCTTGCGCTGCTGCGTAAGCATCGAGTGGTCAGCACACGCCGTGACGGCCAGTCGGTCTACTACGGACTGGCGAGTACGGAAGTCGCAGAGGTCATCAAGACATTGCACGATCAGTTCTGTCAGCGGCGGCGCTGAAGCGGCGGCGCGCTCGGGTCTGTGGTGGCGACAGAGACTGTCCCGATGCGGGCTCTAGCACGTGCGTTGGCAGCACAGCTCGGAGTCGAGTGTGCTGCACAGCCCGCCAAGGTCGCTGGGAAAGTCGAGCGGCTCGGCTGCTATCGCTGGCAGTGCACAGGCGGGGCGGTGTTCGTGAAAGTCGTGCCAGCCGAGGCCTACGCGCAATTAGAAGCCGAGGCGCTCGGCCTCACTGAGCTGGCTGGGGCTGGGGTGTTGCGTGTGCCTCGCGTGAGAGCGCAGGGAGTGGTCGGCGCGGATGCCTTTCTCGCCCTCGAGTGGATCGAAGCCGCAGAGCCAACTGCGCTCAGCCACGGCAAGCTTGGCGAGGGGCTTGCCGCGCTGCATCACGTGTGTGCCGAGCGGTTCGGTTGGCATACGGATAACACGATTGGCTCGACGCCACAGATGAACGAATGGTCGAAAGATTGGCCCACCTTCTGGCGAGAGCGCCGGCTGCGTCCGCAACTAGACCTGGCGATCCGCCGTGGATGGGGCGCATTGCTGGAGGCCCCGGGCCGTCGTTTGCTCGAGCTGACCGCGTCGCTTCTCGATGGCCACTGTCCCGAGGCTTCACTGTTGCACGGGGATTTGTGGGCCGGCAACTGGTGCGCGGACGGGAATGGCTCACCGGTGATCTTCGACCCCGCCGTCTACTACGGGGACCGGGAGACGGATCTCGCCATGACGCGCCTCTTCGGTGGGTTCGGCCCGGCATTTTATGAGAGCTATCTGTCTGCGGCACCGCTGCCTGCCGGCCATACAGTGCGGGCGGATCTCTACAACCTGTACCACCTTCTGAACCACGCCAGTCTGTTCGGCGGCGGCTATGCTGAACGGGCGCTTGCAGTGATTCGACGTCTGCTGGCCGAGGCACACAATTGAGGGGAGACATTCGGCATATTCAGTACCGAAGCGGTGCCGATTGATCTTCGTCAAGGTCTGCCGCGGCTCTCGCGCGTAGCATGGTGACATGGCGGCGAAGATCCCTGTGCACCCCGGACATCCCGAGCGTATCTGCTGGGGATGCGAGAAGTATTGCCCGGCCGACGCCATGCGCTGCGGTAATGGCACGGATCGGACGCAGCACCCGGTGGAGTTGTGGGGACCGGATTGGATGAATTACGGTCTTGATGCTGAGGAGGCCGCGCCAGAGTCGGCTTTGGCAACGAGGTCTTAATTGCTTGCCGGTGCGGCAGGTCCGCCGCCACGGGTAGCAACGCGGGCTTATCGTGTGAGGCGGATGATCGTGTCGAGCGTCGCTCGATCGGACGCGCACATGCAGTCGCCAGCGCAGTGAACGGAACGCGTCGCTGCGCTTGGCAAGCGGGGCAGTGCTGGTGTAGCATTCCCACGCATTCTGGCGCAAGATGTCATTGATTTTCAATGACTTAGAAATCAAATCTGCGCCCAAAAGTCGGACTGCCGCCTTTTTGTCGGTTTCCGCGTGTGCCTCGGCATCCACCCCGAGGGATATTTGACTCAAGGCTAGGTGGCAGAGTGGTCATGCAGCGGCCTGCAAAGCCGCGTACAGCGGTTCGATTCCGCTCCTAGCCTCCATTAGACCAACATGAGTCACTGCGGCAGGCAGTGTCCAGCCATTTCCTCGTGTTGTTCGAACACGGGGCTCGGAAACATCGAGCCCGCAGATTAGGATCTCACCCACTTCCACGTGTCGTCGAGTTGATCCGTCCCGAAGGTTCGCAATTCACCCTTCATCACAACACCCCCCCTGACGCACCACTCATCCCATGGTGGTGCCCCGACGATGGCGATTTTATCGAGGTTGTGCCGAAATCGAAAATCTACCTTCGTTTTTTTCCATGCCGCGGATAGATCCCAACCTCGGAAATCCGGATCCATGTAGAAGAGGGCGCGCAATCTGTCGAACTGATGGGACCGCTCCGCAAGCTTCGAAACGACACCTGATCATAGTCGGGGGCTGTCAGCGTTCCGGTAGAGCGAATTCCTAGGGCATTCCCGGCGCTCTCCTTCATGATTTCGATCATTCCTCGCGTCTCTCTTCGAATCAGACTGGGAGCGTGATGCGAGCGGAATCGACGAGTACGAACATCAGTCCAGGCGTTACAGGCGAACGAACCGTAAGCGGAGCGCGTTGCCGATCACCGATACCGAGCTCAGGCTCATCGCCGCCGCAGCGATCATTGGACTCAGCAGCAGTCCGAAGACCGGATAGAGCGCACCGGCGGCGATCGGGATTCCAATCGCGTTATAGACGAAAGCCAGGAAGAGGTTCTGGCGGATGTTGCGCATCGTGGCGCGACTGAGAGTGCGTGCGCGCACGATGCCCGCAAGGTCGCCTTTGACGAGCGTGACGCCAGCGCTCTGCATCGCTACATCGGTCCCCGTGCCCATGGCGATTCCAACTTCCGCCTCGGCTAGCGCCGGCGCGTCGTTCACGCCGTCTCCAGCCATCGCCACGGCGCGCCCCTCGCTGCGCAGGCGGCGCACGATGGCATTCTTATGGTCGGGGAGGACTTCCGCTTCGATGTCGGTGATACCGAGCTTGCGCGCGACTGCCTCTGCCGTAGCGCGATGATCACCTGTGACCATCACGATACGAATGGCGTCGTTCCGGAGGCTCTCGAGGGCCGCGGGCGTGCTCGCTTTGACCGGATCGGCGACCGCGATGAGTCCGGCGGCGCGACCATCGATTGCCACGAACATGGAGGTGGCCCCTTCGTGGCGCAGGCTCTCCGCCTGCGATTCGAGGTCGTCCGCCGGGATGCTCAGCGCCTGGAGGAGCGCGGTGTTGCCCACCGCCACCGGACGGCCGGCGACAGTGCCGGTCACACCCTTCCCGGTCACGGAGCGAAAATCTGCCACCTTGCCGAGGACCAGATGCCTCTCGAGTGCCGCGGCGGCGATGGCCGCCGCGAGCGGATGCTCGCTCGATCGCTCGAGGCTTGCGGCCAGGCGCAGCAGGGTGGCCTCATCGAACTCCTGAGCGGGCAGCACGACCGTCACCCGCGGTTTGCCTTCAGTCAGGGTCCCGGTCTTGTCCACAACGAGCGTGTCGATCTTCTCGAAGCGCTCCAGCGCTTCGGCATTCTTGATTAAGACGCCCGCCGTCGCGCCTTTGCCCACTCCGACCATGATCGACATCGGGGTCGCCAGTCCCAACGCGCAGGGACAGGCGATGATGAGCACCGACACGGCGGCGACCAGCGCATAGGCGAGCTGCGGCGACGGACCGATTAGCATCCAGATGGCGAACGCCCCGAGGGCCGCGAGGATGACGGCGGGGACGAACCAGCTCGAGACCCGATCGGCGAGTCGCTGGATCGGTGCACGGCTGCGCTGCACCTCGGCGACCATCTGTACGATCCGCGCGAGCATGGTGTCTGATCCGATGTGCTCGGCGCGCATGACGAGCGCGCCCGTGCCGTTGATAGTGCCGCCAATGACCTTCGCACCCGGCTCCTTGGCGACAGGGATGGACTCGCCGGTCACCATGGACTCATCGACCGCGCTGGCCCCTTCGAGCACCGAGCCGTCGACCGGAACCGCTTCGCCCGGTCGCACGCGCAGCTGGTCCCCGAGCTGGACCGTCTCGAGGGGGACTTCCTCATCGCTCCCATCCGGGCGGATGCGCCGTGCGGCCTTGGGGGCGAGATTGAGGAGCGCGCGGATCGCCCCACCGGTCGCCGCGCGTGCGCGCAGCTCGAGGACCTGCCCGAGCAGCACAAGGACCGTGATGACGGCCGCGGCCTCGAAGTAAACGGGAACAACCCCGCCGGCGCGGCGCAGACTTTCCGGAAAGACGTCCGGGGCGAAAAGCGCCACGAGGCTGTAGAGATAGGAGGCACTGACGCCGAGCCCGATGAGGCTGAACATGTTGAGCGAGCGGCGGCGCACCGAATCCCAGCCGCGCTGAAGCAGTGGCCAGCCGGCCCAAAGCACCACCGGAGTCCCGAGTGCAAACTGAATCCACGCCGAAACGAGCGGCGGGACGTAATGGTGCAAGTTCAGCGCCCGGATGTGCGCGCCCATGTCGAGAAAGAGCAGCGGCACGGCGAGAGCCGCTCCCACCCAGAAGCGCCGCGTCATGTCGCGTAGCTCTGGATTCGACTCGACTTGGGCGGCCGGCTGCACGGGCTCGAGCGCCATGCCGCAAATCGGACAACTGCCGGGCTCGCTGCGCCGGATCTCCGGGTGCATGGGGCAGGTGTAAAGCGTGCCTGCAGGAGGCGAGAGTACGGCGCATGAGCCGGTAGCGTCATCCGGGTGGGTGTCGCATGCGTGTGCCGTGGGCTTTCCGGCTGATTCCGCAGTGGGCGCGGAAGGAGCAGCCACCGTTTCGCGGCGATTCCGCACGTACTGATCGGGGTGTGCTCGAAACTTCTCCCGGCACCCGTTCGAACAGAAGAGATAGGTGAGTCCGCTGCGCTCGATTCGATGAGCCGACCCGGGTGAGACCGTCATGCCACAGACGGGGTCCTTCGGTTCTTGTACGAGCGTCTCGTCCATGGGGCCGCCTGGCTCAAGCCGGTGTCGCGCGGGCTCTGTCTCATTCGAATGTGTGTCACGAGTGTTCATTGCAGTCCTCGCCTCCTAGTGATTTCAGGATCGGGCAGTCGGCGGGTTCACCGTGGCCGGGGCAGGTGCTCACCAAAGTAGACAGGGCGTCCCGCATCCGGACCAGGGCGGCGATACGTTCCTCGACGTCGGCAAGCTTCACCTCGGCGGCGCGCTTGACGCGCACAACGTTGCGCGCCTTGGAGAGCGCCAGCAGCTCGCCGATCTCCTTGAGGGAGAAACCCAGCACCTGCGCGCGCCGAATGAAGCGCAGCCGCGTCAGCTCGGCTTCGCTGTAGCGGCGGTAGCCGGATTCGAGCCGACTCTCGGGAGCCAGCAGGCCGCTGCGCTCGTAATAGCGCACTGTGTCGATGCGCACGCCCACCCGTTTGGCGAGCGCTCCGATGCCGAGGGATGTCATGGTGTACTTCCAGTGAATGTCCCAAAGGGCAGCCTACACCCTGGACCATGGTCCAGCGTCAAGCGTATCGCCTGGGACAGACAACGGTCACGTGAAAGAATACGTACACGCGCTCGCCTGGGCCAAAAAGCGTAAGGTCGGACATTACGTATATCCCCGAATACACCGCATATCGCCCGCTCTGCATGATGCCATTGGCGTAGGAACCATGACTTTCCATCATTGGTCAAGAGGCTGCGCGCCGGCCGGTGAACAGACGCGTGAGCAATATGAATCTGCACATCGCTCACTCTGGCGCATGGGGTCTCGCGATCATCATGATCGTGGTGGCCTCCTGGCTCTTCTACCGGTATTTCGCGCCCAAGGGCTGGCGCGAGTGGGCCGGCGCAGGCTTGGTTCAGGCGTTCATCATCGCCCTGTACGCGGAAATGTACGGCTTCCCGCTGACGATCTATCTTCTCGTGCGGTTCTTCCATCTCGACCGCCGCGGCTTGAACGCGAACTTGTGGTCGACGCTGCTCGGACTGGGCGATACCGGAATGTTGATCTCCATGCTCATCGGGTATCTGGTGCTTTTTTTCGGCATCGGCTTGTTCATCGAGGGATGGCGAGAACTCTACCGAGCGCACCAGGCGGGCAGACTCGCATCCGAGGGACTCTACGGTCTCGTGCGCCACCCCCAGTACGCCGGGCTTTTCGTGGGGCTCTTCGGAGAGGGCGTCGTTCATTGGCCGACCGTCTTTTCCGTGACACTCTTTCCGATCATCGTGCTTGCCTACACCCTGCTCGCGTACCGGGAAGAGCGGGACATGATCGAGAAATTCGGCGACCGATACGAGCAGTATCGGCGGCGCGTGCCCATGTTCTTCCCGAGACGGGGCGGTTGGCACCGGCTCATCGAGCAGGCCAAGCCTTAAGCGGCCCACGGTGTCGAGGCATCACTCAAGCCAGGAGACTCAAGTGAAATCCAGACTCTCAATTGCGTTGCCGGGCATTGCCCTGGCGTTGTTGGCGATCACGGCCGCGCAGGCCGCGCCCCCTTCACCCCGGCCGCCGGCGGCTCAAGCAACCGAACCGGCCGCGATGGCCGCACAGCATCTCAACGAGATGGAAGCTCGGATGAAACTCATGCAGGAGCAGATGCGGCGTATCCGCGCGACGAAGAGTCCCGAGGTGAGGGCGACGCTGCTGCGCGAGCACATGCACACCATGATGGAGCAGATGCAGGCCATGCGCGCCATGGGCGGGCGGATGATGTCCGGCATGATGCCTCGGGGAATGATGGGCGGTCCCTCGATGGGACACGGGATGATGGGTAACGGCATGATGGGTGGCGGCAGTCGGAATGCACCCTCCGCGCAACAGTGCCAGCGGATGCACGACCGGATGCGGGATCAGATGCAGAACCGTCTCGACATGATGCAACTGATGATGGAGCAGATGATGGGCCAAATGCAGGCGATGCAGGGAATGCCTACGGCAGGGAAGGGCCCGCAGCCGTAGCTTCCCTGAGGAGAGGAGCAATCCCCGGAA
>JAKBCE010000047.1 GCA_021808195.1 Pseudomonadota bacterium | reverse complement strand
GCAGACGTTGTGACGCTCAGGTGCGGGGCGCGGATACCTTCTGCCGGATGTGAGCTGGTGAAGAACGGGCTCGCGCGGGCAGTCCCACTGCGCCGCTGCTTGCCGCGGCATCCGGATGCCCGTTTTGCGTGGCGATACACCGATGAGTGAGGGCCCGAGCGCTCCCGTACCCTCTGGAATCCCCGCCCACAATCCGCTGGAATAGCCGCCGGTCTTCGGGGAGACTGAGGGATGCGATTCATTCATACGGCAGACTGGCAGCTCGGCTTGAAGCTGCGCTACGTGAGCCCTGAGCGGGCCGCACAGCTGCGGCTGCTGCGGTTCCAGACCGTGCGTGCCATCGGCGCGCTCGCACGCGAATTGCGCGCCGACGCGGTCCTCGTCGCCGGCGATGTTCTCGATGACAATGCGCTCGGTCGCGATGCGCTGCAGCAGACCTCCGATGCGCTCAGCAGCTTCGGAGATATCCCGGTCGGACTGCTGCCGGGGAACCATGATGCAGCGACTGACGATGGGGCCCTGAGCCGACTCGAGCGTCCCCCGAACGTCCGTCTCCTGGTCACCCGCGAGCCGCTGCGCTTCGGTGAGGCCCTGATCTACCCTTGCCCCCTGTTTCGCCGGCATGAAACGGAAGACCCGACGGGGTGGCTGCCGGAGCGGGTTGCCGGCGAGGGCATCCGGATCGCCGTGGCGCACGGCGGCGTCATCAATTTCTCCAGCGACGCCGAAAGCACCGTGCCGAATCTCATCGACGCGGATCGGGTGATTGCGAAGGGCTTTGACTACCTGGCCCTCGGGGACTGGCACGGAACGTTCCGCTACAACGCGCGAGCGTGGTACCCCGGCGCCCCGGAACCGACCCGGTTCAAGGAAATGGAGCCGGGGGCAGTTCTGGTGGTGGACATCGACGCACCGGGCAGCGAACCGCGCGTGCAGCGGTGGCGAGTCGCCCAGACTCATTGGCTGACTTTGGATCGCGAGGTCACCGAGGATGCACAGATCGGCGAGCTGCGCGCCGAACTCGAGGCGCTGCCCGATCGCTCCCAGACCTTGGTGCATTTGCACCTACGGGGCACGCTCTCCATGGCGGCCCGGGACGCACTCGACGCACTCGTTGAGGAATACGGCGAGCGGCTTGCCTACCTCGATGCCGATCTCGATGCCCTGGTCGCCCAGCCCCGCCCACAGGACCTGGCGGCCCTGACGGGCGAAGGATTCATGGCGGCGGGTGTCCAGTGCCTGCAGTCCGGAACGAACGCCGCCGATGCGGACGCTCTGCAGTTGCTCTACCGGCTGCAGCGGGAGGCCTCCGATGCGGCTCCTTGAAGTCGACGTGCGTCACTGGCGAGGTCTCACGCGCGCCCTCGCGCCGCTCTCGCCCCGGCTCAACCTCGTGCTCGGCCCCAACGAAGCGGGCAAGAGCCGGCTGTTCCAGGCCATTCAGTTCGCGCTGTTCGAATCGTACAAGGGTGCGGCTCAGCACAAACAGCGGCTGCAGAGCTGGAGCGCCTCAGAGGCTCCATCGGTGCGGCTCGCGTTCGAGGTCGAGGGCCGTCAGTACGAACTGCATAAGCAGTTCCTCAAGGGCGCGTCGGCGCAGCTCGCCGGCGGCGGCACGACGTTGCGCGCCGAGGAGGCTGAAGATGGGCTGCGCCGCCTCCTGGGCACCCGCGCGAGCGGCTCGCGTGCGCCACACGCAGACGAACTGGGGATCTGGCCGCTGTTGATGGTGGCCCAAGGGGACTCGCGGCGCGGGACGAGTGAGGATCTGAACGAAGACGGTCGGGCCCGGCTCCAGGAGCGGCTGTCCGCAGAAATCGGCGTGGCGGCGATTTCGGCGCAGGGCCAGCAGCTGATGAGTCGCATCCACGAGGTGTACGAGCGCTACTACACCCCGACCGGCCAGGACGCGACGCTGCTGCGTAATGCCCGCAAGGCGCTCGCGGAAGCGCAGAGCGCGCAGCAGGCCGCGCAAGAGGCGCACGAGGCTCGCGAACAGACGGCCGCCGAACTACACGGTGCGCGAGAGGAATTGGCCTCGCTCTCGAGTCGACTGGAGACCGCAAGGCGCGAGGCGGCCGCGGCGCAAGAGCGCGCCGCGGCCGCGCGCCGTGCCGCCACGCAGTTGGCCGCTGCCGAGGGAGCGCTCAAGGCTGCGGTCGTGACCGCCGCGAGCGCCGAGCACGAGCTGAAATCGCGGCAGCAGGCCGATGAGACGCTGCGACGACTGGCCGGGGAATCCGCCGAGCTGGATGCCCGCCTGGAAGCACTGACGTTGCGCCAGCAAGTGCTGGCGGCGGACGCCGAGTCTGCGGTGCGACGCGTGTCAGTCGCGGAACAATCACTCAGAGCAGCCGGTGCCGCCCTGGAGCAGGCGCGGCGGGAAGCGCGCCGCGGGGAATTGAGCGAGCGGCGCCGGGAACTGCAGGACAAGGTCTCGGAACTCGATCGCATCGACCAGGCGCTGCGGGAGGCGCAACAGCTGCGCGCCGGCGAGCCCGACATTCGCGAGGAGACGCTCGCACAATTGCAGCGCCTCGAGGCGACGGCGCGCACGGCAGAGGCACATCTGCACGGTGCTGCCGTCAGTGTCGTGGTGACGCTCAAGCAGGTCGCACGCGTCGATGGAACGCCGCATCCGGCAGGGACGAGGCTGGCGTTCGACGTGGTCGAGAACCGGACGATCCAACTCGGCGACCTGGCCGACGTCGAGGTCCAGCCCGGTCGCGGCACGCTCGATGCGCTGCGCGACGCAAAGGTCAAGGCCGATGCCGAACTCGCGGACGCGCTCACGCGTTCGGGTGTCGCAACGGTAGCGCAGGCGCGTGGCGCCTGTGAGCGCATCCAGCGGATCACCCAGAGAATTGAACAGCTGACCGCGCAGGCGCGGGCCACGTGGTCCCGATCACGGGACGCATTGCGGGAAGAGTTGCTGCGCACCGACGCGGAGCTCGAGCGGCTCGGGCCGCAGAAGCCGGTGACGGACAGCGCGCAAGGGCTGGATGCGGCGCTTGCTGCGGCCGACGAGGAGGTTCGATCCGCCCGCGGTGCGCGCGACACGGTGAATGCCGAACTGACCGGCATCCGCGCGCAGATCGCAGCGCAGCATGCAGTCCACCGAGACAAGCAGCTCGAGCGGCAGCGTCTGGCGGAGCTCTGGGCGGCGCGACCGACTGCGCAGGCACTGAACCAGACGCTGCAGGAACACATCGGACATCGCGCGCGCGCGCAGCAGGCCGTGGAGCTCTGTCGAGAGGCGTTCACCGACCTGGGGGGCGAGGAGGCCGAGCTCGATGCGCGGCGGCTCGCGCAGGCGCTGCAGAGCCTCCAGGGGCGCGGGCAGGAGATCCGGGACCGCGTGCAGCAGCTCACCGGTGCCCTGCATGCCGCGTCCGGTGTGGGAACATATGACACGCTGCAGGATGCTCAGGCGCGCGCGGATTTGACGCGCGTGCAGCTTGCGCGCCTGGAGCGGCAGGCGGCCGCGGCGAAGCGTCTATGGGAAGTCTTCTCGCAAGAGCGCAACCGCGTGGTGGAGCGCCTCACGACGCCGGTGATGCAGCGGGTCAGGCCGTATCTGGCGAGCCTGTTCCCCGGCTGCGACCTCGATCTGGGCGAAGCGTTGGGGATGGTGGGGTTGCGCGGCGATTCGCTGAGCGAGCCGTTCGAGGAGCTCTCCGGCGGCGCGCAGGAACAGCTGGCACTTCTGACCCGGATCGGGCTCGCCGAGGTGCTGGCCGGGGAGGGAACCTTGCCTCTGATCCTGGATGACTCCCTGGTGAATACCGATCCGCTGCGGATTCGGCAGATTCATCGGGTGCTGTTCCGGGCGGCCGATACTCTGCAGGTGCTCGTGTTCAGCTGCCACGACGTGCTGTTCGACGGGTTGGGCGCCGATCAGGTGTTCCGTCTGAGCGGATCTCGTCGCGCCGCCGGCTAGGGCGCGGGGGCAACGACGCCGCACGGCAGCTCGCCCACCCCTCGCGCAGCGTAAGTCGGCTCAGGAACGGCCGCTGCGCTGCCGCAGGTGCTCGCGAAGGGCCGGGTCCGTGGCGTACACGTAACACCCTTTCATGCCGCGAGTCATGAGTGTCCGGTACGTGTTCTTGATGATGCGATCGATTTTCTCCTGAGCGCCGCGCGGATCGATGGCCAGATCCTTCCTGTACCCCTTGATGGATTTGTCAAAGCGGTCGCGAGCCTCAGGGACCGTCTTCAGGCGACCCTCCTTCATCACCAGATCAGGTCCGATGATGACGCCGATGTAATCGACTTCGAGTCCCTGGCAGGTGTGAATGCAGCCGACTTCGCGGATGGATTCCGGCGCGACGATCCAAAGACTTCCGTCCGTGGTCAGGTTCCAGCGGCGCTCATACTCGCCGATGATGATGTCGAACGCGCCGGGCGTGTTCTTGCTCTTCCACGGCCAACAGTACCCGGCGACGACGCGAGCCTTGTTTCGGGTGTTCCTGGCTTCGATCGCAGCGTGCATTTCACCGGCATCGTCGAAGACGCGAAACTCGAGCGGGCTGCCCGCCAGCGTTCGGTTTGCGGTCGGGCGGATCTCGAGCACGTCATCGATCCACGCGAGATAGCCATCGGATCCGGCGCAACGAAACTGAGACGCCAGCTGAAGCACTTCGAGCTGCGCCCCGCGCTCAGCCGCAAATCGACTGATCACTTCGGTCGAGCCGACGTCCTTCCACGTCACCTGCTGGCGCTCGTCGAGGAAGAAAATCGAGCAGGGCGCGGCGCGGACGAGGTCTTTGACCGAGTGCTCGCCCTTGTTGCCGAAAAAGCCGACCTTTTCGGTGAGCCGGTGCGCCTCGTCCACGATCAGCGTACCGACGGCGTTCACCTCGGTGTCCAGGAAGCGATCGGGGCCGGTGAACAAGCTGGCCAATTTGACCTTGTCCTGCCTGAGGCGACCGAGCTGCTCGACGAAGACATGCCGGGGCGCGGCGTTCTTCGACACGTACATCGCGAAGATTTTCTTCGCCAGCAATGCCGCCAGCAGATGCACGGCGATGACGGATTTGCCCGTGCCCGGCCCGCCCTCGACGATAAGAACACGCGGGGCGCCGGGCGTCGCGTTGCGTGCCGCCTCCAGACAGGCCTCGAAGACCGCCTTCTGGTCGTCGAGCAGGACGAATTCCGGCTGACCCTGGACGATGCCGGTGACGGCGTCTGCGAGGGCCTTGGAGGGTCTTATGCGGCCGTTCTCGAGTGCCACCAGGACTTCATTGCCGCGTCCGCGCGGAATGTATTTGCGGATGAACTCCCGGAGCTTCTCCCCCTCTCCCTTGGCAAAAAGCGGCGCCTCGCGCAGATATGCATCGTAATGCATCGAGTCAATGACGCTGTCGCGCCTGTAATTGTGCAGATAGGCGCAAGGCTGCAGACCGATGCCCTGGTTTTCCTCATACACCGCTTCGTTGAAGCCGCGCAGGAATGCCGCATAGGACCACGCCTGATACGAGGGGTGAACTTCCGGGCGCTCCCTTCCGCCGACGTGGGTGAAGACGATTGCATCCCTGGGCGATGCGCGGGCGGTTTCCCATTGCTTCAATTCAATGATGATGGCGCGGCGCTGACCGGCGTCGGTGTGACCGGCGACGGTCACGTCGATCCGCTTCAATGACAACGGGAGCACGAACTCGACGGCGATGCCAAGGTCATCGGCAACGGAATCGTCATCCAGCACGTTCGCGACGTGCTGGAGAGAATTCCCCCAGGAGCGCTGTTCCGACCGGGCGACGGAGTGCCCGGTCGTTGCCTTGAATCGCTCGAGGATCACCTCATCGATGTCTCCTCGCCGGACGTCGCGCAGGAAGGCGTTTTTTTCCGATCGGTAGACGATCATCAGGCTCTCTCTCCCGGGGCAGTGCGCTCAGAGTTGCGTGTATTTCTTGCTGCTGCCGCGCGCTGCGTGCACCGGATACTTCTTCGCGTTCAATCGCAGTTTCTCGGCCGCAGCGGCGTTGAGATCAACGCCGAGGACGTCGGCGAGACGAACGGCGTAGAGCAGAACGTCGGCCAATTCATGCCGGACTGCGGTGGCGGTGGCCGGATCGCGCGCGGCCTCGCAGGAGGCTTCGGCAC
Organism: Pseudomonadota bacterium; assembly: GCA_021808195.1. The sequence continues at coordinate 16,350 of JAKBCE010000047.1, read as the reverse complement.
TCATCCATTGGAACACTTCGCAGAGCTCGCCGACTTCGCCGGTCAGCGCCATGACGAGGTTCTTCGGTGAGTGAAACCGGTCCCAGTCCCGCTCCGCGGCGAACTGCCGCAGCGCGGCAACGAGGCCGCTCACATCGATGAGTCGCTCGGGAGGCGTGTCGGGTTCATTCATGTCGGCGGATCCAGTCTGTGGTCAAAAAGGTCCGAGTGTCCGTGCGGGCGGTGGTGAGTGTACGGTGTTTCGTGCGCGAGAGTGTTGTGCGCCCGCTGCACTGTGACATGCGCTGCGGATTGGCGGAACAAGCCGGTGTGACGTGCGGAGACGCCGCAACGCCGCTTCGGCGTCTTTCGGTGCGCCGGTCGTGCCGCGGGCAGGGGGCGCTCCTGCGCTGCCGTGTGATGGCGCCGGGGTCGTGCACTCCGGGGGCGATGCGGGCGCGATGAACGACCCCTGAACCAGGGTCCGCCGGTCGTGTGCGCAGGGTCTCGATCACCCTGGAACTGTGTGCGGCAGCAGACGGTTGCCGGCGCTCCCCACATAGCGATTCAAAAGGGCTGTTTCGCCAGCCGCCCGCCCCCGTACAATGTCCCCATGCGCGTCCCCCGTCTGCTGGCGCTCAGCGCCATCCTCTCCCTGTTCCTCAGCGTGGCCGTTCGAGCCGGCGTGGCACCGTTTGACCTCGCCGGTCCCAATCTCGAGGTGACCGTCACCCGGCACCACGAGACGCTCCCGATTTCCGACGTGCCGAATCTCGCGGTGGGAGACCATCTGTGGATTCGTGCCGATCTGCCTGCCACCCAGTCGGAGCGCTACCTGCTGATCGTGGCGTTCCTGCGCGGCGCGACCAATCCGCCGCCGGAGCGCTGGTTCCACGGCTGCTCGACCTGGGAGCCACAGTGTGCGCGGCGGGGCCTGACGCTGACGGTGCCCCGCGGGGCCGAGCAGGTGCTGGTGTTCCTTGCGCCGGAAACGAACGGGGACTACAGAACGCTGGTCGGTGCCGTGCGCGGGCGACCCGGGGCGTTCGTGCGGACGTCGCAGGACCTGAACCAGGCGACGCTGGACATTGCGCGGCTCGATCGCTACCTGGACGCCATCCAGTTCCTGGAAGTGAACGCCCCGGAGCGCCTGAAGGACGCCGCGCCGAAGCTCGCCCGCAGTCTCGCGATCAAGGTGAACACGAAGTGTCTGCAGCGCATTCCACAGCTGCAGGCCCCGTGTCTGATGCGCGGCGGTCAGTCGCTGATCCTCAATGACGGGCACAGTACCTCGATCGTCGACGCGCTGACCTCCGGCCCGGCCTCTGCTCTGGCCATGGAAGCGAGCTATACGCCGCAGCTGAGCTATGGCTATTACAGCCCGTACATCGCCTCGGTCATCGATATCGCCCGCATCTTCAGCTCGTTCACCACGGCGCAGTACGAGTACATCCCGGCGCTCGCCGCCCAGCATGGCGACGTGCTGGCGCTCACGCTCAATACCCCGCCGTCCTTCCATGATCCGAAGTCGGTGCTGGTGACGGCACTGCCGGCGATCGAGGCGCCGGAGCTTCCGCCGCTGCATGCGGTGAACCCGCAGCAAAGCTTCTGCATCCGCCACAAGCGCCTGATCCTGCCCGTCGAGGGCGCCCCGCTGGTGTTCTCGACGAACTACGCGCATCGCATGCGGCTGCGGTTGACGGAGGCGAACGGTCACACGATCGACCTGCCGGCGTGGGCGGACGCCGAGGTCGGCGGTTTCGTCGTCGATACCGGCCCCATCCGCGGGACGCCGTTTCGCGACGCGGTGGAGGGCGTGCTGCATGGGGACTGGGGGTTCTCGCGCTACCAGGGGCCGCGTTTCCGTTTGGAGAATGCCTCCGGTGCGGGATGGAGCGTGGCGACGCCGGGCGATGCGGCCGTCATCGTCGGCCGCGAGGATTCGGTCCGCCTCACCGCGCCCAGCCTGAGCTGCCTGAAGCGCATCACGGTGCGCGATTCGGCCGGCACCGAGCGATCCGCGGCCTGGACGGTGGTGCATGCGAACGAAGTGAAGGTGCAGCTTCCGCTGAAGGATGCGCAGCCGGGTCCGCTCACCGTGCTCTTGAGCCAGTTCGGTACGGCGGCGCCGGTGCGCGTGCCGCTGGATGCTTACTCGATGCCCGCCAGCCTCGACAGCTTCGTGCTCCATGCCGGAGACAGTGAGGGAGTTCTCAAGGGTAGTCGACTCGACGAGGTTGCTCGCCTGACCCTCGACCGCGTCGTCTTCGTCCCGGGCGCGCTGAAGACGCATCACGGCGTTGATCAGCTCACCGTGACGGCCGAGGAGCCGAAGGCCGCGGCGCGACTGAAGGCGGGCGAAGCGGGCACGGTACGCGTGCAGCTGAAGGACGGTCGGGTGCTCACGCTCGACGCGGCCGTCGCCGCGCCACGGCCGAGTGTCGCGCTCATGGCCAAGAGCGTGTATCTCTCGGGTGCGGATGCGCCCAGCCACATTCATCTCGGCAATGGCAATGAGCTGCCCCAACATGCGCAGCTGACATTCTCGGTGCGCGCCGTGGCACCCATGGCATTCGACCAGGACGAATCGATCCAGGTGGCCACGACCGATGGTCTGTACTCGACCACCCTCAGTCTGACGAACGGCGGCATCACCCTCGAGAATCAGCAGGTGGCCATCGCGACGCTCGATCCCGCCCGGGCCTTCGGGCCTTCGGCGTTCGGGCCACTGCAGTTCCGGGTCATTGATGAGGGGGTCAAGGGCGGCTGGCAGCCTCTGGCCACCCTGGTGCGGCTGCCGCAACTGCACCACATGGTCTGCCCCGCCACGCCGAAACTCGCCTGCAAGCTGACCGGCTCGGACCTGTTCCTGGTCGACGCCATTGCCAATGATCCTGCGTTCCACCATGCCGTCCAGGTGCCGGACGGATTTCCGGGCTACGCGCTGCCGGTGCCGCATCCGGCGGACGGTGAGCTCTACGTCAAGCTCCGTGACGATCCGTCGGTCGTGAACGTGGCGACGGTCGCGGTGGACCAGCTGCCGGCCCCGCACAAGGCGGCGACCGGGAAGGTCCACCCTGCGGCGCGTAAGAAGTCACCGCAGACGGCTGCGCAGACGAAGCGGGAGCAGAAGGCGCCCGCGCTGCAGACGCCAGTGCTGAAGATCTCTGAAGCCAAGACCTCTGGAATCGAAGCATCTCAGAACGCTGCGCAGCCGCCGCTCCATGGCCCGTCCTCGCATTCGATGCCGCGCAAGGGCAGCGGTGCAGGCGGGCACGCCTCGGCGGCTCGGCCGTCCGCATTCGCACCGGCTGCGCCTGCGGTCAGGTCGGCGCCGAGCGCGGCGATCGCAGCGAAGCGCGCATCGAGTGAGTCGGCGACGCTGCCGGGTCCGACGAATCCGACGCCGTTGAGGACATCGCCGTCCACGGTGCCCGAGCCGCAGGCCTCCCCTCCGGCAGGATCGAACTGAGCGTCTGCGCTCGCAACCCCAGGGCGCGACGGAACGCAAGGGGTGTCCGCGACTTCGGCGTCACGGCGATCTTCGGATCTGGCGGCCTGCGGCGCTCGGCACGATCGGTGTGCATGGTGGGCTCAGACCTTCGTATTTCCAAAAAAGGCGATGGACGGGCTGCGAAGAGTCCCTCGAATGGACAGCGCGGCTCCCGCCCCGAAGAGCTGAAGGGAACAGGCGACCCGCCGCACAGTGCCGGGCGCAGCGGCTCATTCGTCTTACCTCTAGGACGGTCCTGTCTGCAGCCGGTGTGACGCTCCGATGTTCAGGCGAGTGCGTGGCAAACCTGACGTGCCGCTCTCCGAGGGTCCTGGGGACCGGCCGCGGGGGCATGCGCATGCGCTCTCGCATCTGTTCGAAGAACACAATCGGACGCTGCAATCGTTCCTGGTGGCGCGGCTCGGCAACGAGCAGGAGGCCCGCGAGGTGGCCCAGGAGGCCTATGTCCGCCTCCTGCAGCTGCACGAGCCCGGCACCGTCAGCTTCCTGCGTGCCTACCTGTTCAAGACCGCAGCCAATCTCGCCGTCGACCGGATTCGCCAGCGCGTTAACCGGGAGCGCCTCGACCGCAGTGGCCCTGAACGGGATTTCGTGGATCGGCTGAGTCCGGACCGGCGGCTGATGGCTGCCGAAGAGTTGGCGGTCTTGGAGCAGGCGCTGCGTGAGCTTTCCCCGGCGTACCGGCGGGCGTTCATCCTGCATCGCTTCGAAGAATGGTCGACGGCAGATGTGGCACGGGAACTCGGGGTGCAGGAGCGAATGGCCCGCACTTACATCAGTCGCGCGGCGATCTACTGCAAGCTGCGCCTGGATGGCGTTCCGCCGTCCGAGGCCACTGCGAGGGTGAGAGCATGAGTGGGAGCGAGGGACCACGGACGCGATCGGTCCGAGCACACATTCGCGCCCTGGATGAGGCGATGAGCTGGCTGCTGAGGATGCGGGACGAGGGGCTTTCGGAGCGGGATCTGGCGCAATGGACGCTCTGGTATGAGTCCGACGAAAGCCACAAGCGCGCATTCGACGACATGCAAGCGTTCTGGCTCGCCTCCGGCGACCTCGTTCCCGATGCTGCGGCGAGGCAGCGCCTGCTGCGCTTGAGCGAAAGTGGCGGCAAACCGCGCAGCCCAGTTCGTGCCCGCCGGCCTCTTGCGCAGCTTGGTTGGGGGCTCGCGGTGGCGGCTTCACTGGCGATGCTGGTCCTCGGGCTGCATGCATTGGAGCGAGCGCAGCGCGGCAGGATGTTCTCACCGCCCCTTGCCGAGGCTGCGCCGCTGGTCCGCAATACGGTGCTCCCGGACGGCTCCACGGTGCAGTTGGCGCCTCATTCCGTAGTAACGGTGCATTACACGGCGCGCAAACGCCTAGTCACGATGAGTTCGGGTGAAGCGTACTTCTCCGTCGTGCACAACCTCTCACGGCCATTCATTCTGACGGTCAATCACTTGACGATCCGGGACGTCGGTACGGCCTTCAATATCCGTGACGCGGGCGCCCGCACCGTGATTACAGTGGTTCGTGGCTCGCTCGAAGTCGTCTCTGAAGCGACGCCAGGACACACCCACGGCGCATTGCAGCCGCTGCGAGTGCGCGTCGTTGCGGGGGAACAAGTTCGTTGGGATGGACGTGCGGTGCCGGTGCTGCGCGAGGCGAACACTGAGCGAGTGCTGGCTTGGCGAACGGGGCGACTCGAATATGTCGATCAGCCGCTCTCCAGCGTCATTGCCGACGTCAACCGGTACGCAAAGCGCCCCGTGATCATCGGTGATCGGGCGGCGGGTCGAATCCGCTTCACCGGCACCGTCTTTACGCGTTCCGTCGACGCATGGGTGCAGGCGCTGCCGAACGAATTCCCGGTCGAACTGATCTCCACGGGCGGCACGACTCTGATCCTGGCGAGCAGGCCGAATAGCCACACTCCGAACGCCCGGTAGGCGGGCACACACCCCGCGAGTGCCGGATCCGCCCGCTCACTCGTCTTGGTCTGCACAGGGTCGGGCCTGACACGATCCGCTGCATTCGGGGGAGGCTCTTACATGCGCAAATTCTGCTTCGCGTACGCGGTACTGCTGGCCGGCCTGATGGGGTGCGGTCCGTGGTCTGTGACTGCCCGAGCTGCAACGGCCGAGACTGCCAGTTTCCGCCGCGAAGTCCGATTCGATATCGCGCCGCAAGCGCTGGCGACCGCGCTGATCATGTTCTCGCGCCAAGCCAACGTGCAGATAGCCGCGCCGGCTGCATTGCTTGAGGATCTCACCACTGAGGGGATCCGCGGACGCATGCCGATCGACGCGGCATTGCGACAGTTGCTGTCCGGAACCCGTCTCGGCTTTCATCCTGTCGGAGTCAACACCATCGGGATCGACCGCATGGGCGCCGGCCGCGCACGGCAGAACACTACGGGTGGTGCCCGCATGCGGCCGGCGGGCACGACAACACCGATCGATGCAGCCGAGAGCCCCTGGTCCGTTGCAGAACCAGCGGGTCCAGAGCAACTCACCGAAGTCATCGTGACGGCCACCAAGCGACCCGAACGCGCTGGTGACGTCGCGGCTGCGCTCACCGTGTTCAGCGGCAATACGCTGCTCGACGAAGGGTATACGAGCTTCAAAGATTTTGCCGGGCTCACGCCGGGCATGCAGGTGATGGGTTCGTTTGGCTCCGGTGAGCCCGTGATCCGTGGCATCACCTCGGGGGCCGACACCGGCGCGTTGGTCGGAATCGTCGTCGACGGGGCGCCGATCGGTGCAAGTTCTTCCCTGACTTCCAGCGGCGCGCTCGATGCGCTCGATCTAGATCCAATCGACTTCTCTAACGTCGAGATCCTCAAAGGCCCGCAGGGAACGCTCTATGGTGCAAATACGCTCGCCGGCATCATCGCTTACACGCTGCGCAAGCCCGATTTGCATCACGTCAGCGCAGTCCTGCGTGGCGGGCGCAGTGCCACGGAAGACGGCGAGCCAAGCTATACCGTACGAGGGGCGGCGAGCCTGCCCATCGTCAAAGGCAAGCTCGCCGTCCGGGTGTCCGCTTATCGCGACTTCAACGGCGGATTCATCGACAATGCGACCCGCGGCATTGCCAACCAGAACGAGGCGTCCCACTGGGGCGCCTTGCTGTCGGTGCTGTATCGGCCGAGTGAGGCGCTCAGCATCATGCTGACCGGATTTTTCCAGAACTTCGATGCGGTCGCGGACAAAGTGATCTACGACCCAAAGACGCATCAGCCCGTCGCCGGAGGGTTGGCCTACGACGCCTACGTCTATCCCACCTCGAACAAGCAGATCCGCGTCGGACTCGCGAACGTTCACTACCGCATGTCTGCCGCTACTCTCACCTCCGTAACTTCATATCAACGCATTCAGACCGCCGACGTGCTGAATGGCACGGGCGGCGGCCTCGCCACCGTGCTCGGCCTGTTGCCGGCCTTCGGTGGCCAGCCCTTTCCGGCCCCCGGTGCATTGGCGATGGGCACCGGCGGCAGCGTGCGCAAGTTCACCCAGGAATTGCGCGTGAACTCCATCGGTCGCGGACCCTGGCGCTGGCTGCTGGGAGGGTATTACTCCGATGAGCGTGATGCAGATCAGGAGCCCATGGTCGGACGGAGCGCTTCAGGTGCAGTTCTCCCCGATCTGAATCCCGCAATCTTCTTCGACATCTTCAGCCGCTATCGCGAGTATTCCGCATTTGGCGATCTGACCTACGAGATCACGCCGGCGCTTTCACTGACCGGCGGGATTCGGCTGGGACACATCCAGCAGGCATACTCGCAGATCTTCGGCGGCAGCGATGCGGCAGCCTACAATTTCGTTCTGAGCGCTCTCGGCGGCGCCGCGACGCCGTACAGCATTCCACTCACTCGTTCGAGCCAGAACATCACCAATTACCTAGCCACGGCCCGCTACCACTTCACGTCGAGGACCATGCTCTATGCACGGTTTGCGACTGGGTTTCGCCCTGGTGGGCCGAATGCTCGTGTCAATGGTCTACCGCCGACCTTTCAGCCGGACACGACCAAGGATTATGAAGTCGGCCTGAAGTCTGATTTCTGGCACGGCAAAGCGGCGCTTGATCTGACTACGTATTACATGAAGTGGGACGGCATCCTGGTGCCGATTTCTGCGCACAGTGTTTCCGGTCTCGGCAACGGTGGTAACGCCGAATCCTACGGCGTCGAGAGCGATCTGATGCTCGAACCGATTCATGCGCTTACCTTTAATCTGACGCTTGCGGAGGCTCATGCACAAATAACCCACGCCGACGCGGCGGCGGCTGGTGCGCTGGGCGCCGGTGATCCGCTGCCGTACGATCCGCATTGGAGCGGATCGCTGTCGGCAAATTATCGGGTGCATGCCTGGGGTCGCTGGCAGGCGGAGTTCGGCGCCACCACAAAATATGACGGCGAGCGTTACTCCGGATTCACTTCCAGCGTGCAGATTCCCGACTATGTCCTGCCCTCTTACGTGCTACTGGATTTACGTGCAGGACTCAACGATGGGCACACGGCCGTGACGCTGTACGTCGACAACGTGACCAACGATCGAGCGGAACTGGCGGCAACCACATCGTTCGGGCCGACTGAAATCACGATTCAGCGGCCCCGCACGATCGGCGCGCTCGTCACGCTGCATTTCTGAGCGCCATGTGCCCGAAGCTTGGCAATGGCCTCGGGGCGCCCGGCGTTCCGCGGTGCAGCCCGGTAGCCGGTGCATGCCGTGCTTCCCGGCAATGCGGGCCGGGCCCGCGCGCGGGTGAACGATGTGCTCATTGCGGCGCCGCGCGCAGGGGCGGCATCGTTGGTATTCGATGGAGTAACCGATGAGCGAGCGTGCGCATCCGGCCGTCTGTGATCCAAAGGTACTCGATGCAATCTTCACGCCCTATGACCAAGGCCGGCTGCCCGGCGCCGTCGTGGGTGTGGCGATTCAGGGCCGGCCCGTGTATCGACGTGGATTCGGTCTTGCCAATATGGACTTGCCCGTGCTGCTGACGCCAGCGACGCGCATGCGTATCGGCTCGACCACCAAGCACTTCGTTGCACTCGCGTACCTGCTGCTCTGTGAAGACGGACTTGCCAGCGCCGATGCCCAGATCGGGCAGTACGTGCCGCGCTTACATCCCGCGAATGCCGGTGCCACGATGCGCGCCTTAATGGGACACACCAGTGGACTGCGCGATGTGTTCCAGGCGTCGATGTTCATGCACGGCATCGGCCGCACGATAACCGACGTGCAGCTGCTCGAATACTACGAGCACATCGATGATAGGGACTTTCCGGCTGGAACAGGCTGGAGCTATAACAACGGCGGTTATCTCCTGTTGACGGCGGCGATCGAGCGGATTGCGGGCCAGCGGCTCGAGGAGGTGCTCGAGCAGCGGATCTTTGCACCGCTTGGTCTGTACGACACCCAGCTGCGACGCTGGGACAGCGACTTTCTGTCCAACAGCGCTGCATTGCACATGTTCCATCCGAACCAGGGATACACCAGGGTAACATCCGGTATGGAGCTCACGGGCGCCGGCGGCATCGTTTCGAGTATGGACGACATGTTGCGTTGGCTGCACCACATGGACGCACCGGTAATCGGGTCGCCGGCAACTTGGCGCGAACTGCGCTCACCCGGACGATTGGCGGACGGTACTACCACGCGGTACGGCTTCGGGCTCGTCTCTGATCGCTATCGTGGCATTGCGACCCTTTCACATGCGGGCGGCGTCTTCGGCGGAAACTCGCAGATGATCAAAGTGCCTGCGGCGGGCCTCGACATTTCGGTCGCGGTGAATCGTGGGGATGCGAATGCAATCGATCTGGCCTTCCGGGTCATCGATGCCTGCGTGCCGGGCCTTGAAGCGGCGGCCACCGATGCCATCGATTCGGCTGTCTGCGGCGTCTACCGGTGCGCAAGATCCGGTCGAGTCGTGGAGCTCATGGCGCTCGGCGGACGCGCCAGCTTGCGGGTCGACGGCGGCATGCCCATGAGTCTTTGCGCTGTGGGCCCGAACGCCTGGCAGCTCTCGCCGATGTTCTCGTTTCTCGGTCAGACGGTCTGCATCGAGAGCGGCAATCTCCTATTGCAGGAATTCGGGGCAGTCGATGTGCTTGAGCGTCTACCTCCGGCATCCGCAACACCACTCGGACGGCAGTCGGGTCGCTATTGCTGCGACGCCCTGGCGGTCACGGCGCAGGTGCTGGAGGCGAGCGGTGAGATGCGGCTGATCACGACGGGCCGATTCGGCGAGGCCCGCTATGCGCTCACGCGGCTCGCGGCCGACCTCTGGCAGGCACAGTCGCTCGATCCGCTCTGCCCGATTGGTGGCATGCTGACATTTGCAGAGAGCGCCGCGGCCTTCACGTTGAATTCGGATCGGATGCGCAACGTACGCTTCCGGCGCACCGGATAAGACTCATCCCTTGACGTACGACGGCACTGGATATCGGGTCGACGCTGGAGGCTGCGCGGCACAGTCCGTTTGGATGCGCCCAGCCGTTCACGACAGTTTCTGGTTCATGAGGAGCTCATGTTGAACGTCACCGTCATTGCTGAGCGCTGGCCCATGAAGGATCCGATCCGCATCTCCGGGTACATGTTCACGCATTTCGACGTTCTGGTGGTGGAGCTGGAGCACGATGGGATTCTCGGACGTGGCGAGGCGAGCGGGGTGTACTACCACGCGGAGACTCCGCAGCGGATGGCCGAGCAGATCGAGCGGATGCGTTCACAGCTCGAGTGCGGCCTGTCCCGTTCGGCGCTGCGCGAGATGCTGCCCCCGGGCGGAACGCGGGCCGCGCTCGATGCTGCGCTGTGGGATCTCGAGGCTAAGCGTTCGGGGGTCTCCGTCTACGCTCTGGCTGAGGTCGGCGCTGCCCGCGCACTGTCGACTACCTACACGATAGGCGCCGACTCCCCGGGCCGCATGGCGCAGGCTGCGCGGGATTTCGCGGCGGCACCACGGCTGAAACTGAAGCTTACGGGCGAGAATGATCTGGAGCGCTTGCGGGCCGTGCGCGCCGCGCGTCCCGCAGCGTGGATCGGCGTTGACGCCAACCAGGGGCTCACGCGCGGCTCCCTCGAGGCGATGTTGCCGGATCTTGAGGCGCTCGGCGTGCAGCTGATCGAGCAGCCGCTGCCGGTGGGACAGGAGGCGCAGTTGCGCGGTCTGCATTCACCTATTGAACTGGCGGCCGACGAGAGTGTCCAGTCGCTGGCCGATCTGGGCCGTGCCCAGGGCATTTTCGACGTTATCAACATCAAACTCGATAAATGCGGTGGTCTCACCGAGGCGCTGCTGATGGTGCGTGAGATCCGGCGGCTCGGAATGAGGCCGATGGTTGGATGCATGTCGAGCACATCGCTCGGGATCGCGCCGGCCTGCGTCGTCGGCCAGCTGTGTGATCTGGTCGATCTGGACGCACCGCTGTTCCTTCGGAAGGACCGCGCGCCGGGGGCGATCTATCGTGATGGCACGGTGTGCTGCCCCCAGCTTTGGGGGTTTCCTCTCGATCATCGGGCTTCGAGCTGAGGTCCGCGGCCGAGGCGGGAGCGGGCATCGCAGGCTGCCGAGCGGATCGGGAGCCTGACTCCTGTGACCTGCGAGCATGAAGCGGGCGGGCGCCCGACAGTGCTGTGCCTGCCGGTCATCGCGCAGGGCGATCCTGCGGCACTCGCGTGTGCGCTCAGCCATTGTCAAATCCTGAATGTCGCACCCCGCTGGTTCGTGGCGGAAATGGACGACGCGGGCGCTCAGCACATTCGGGTCGAGATGCGCGACCTCGGAATGCATCAGCGTGCCGTGAGCGGAGCGAAATTCGCACAGCATCCGGCCGTCCGACGCAGTTGTCGCCGGACGGCCATTGGGCGCGGCTTCAGATCATCGTCATCGGAATACCGGCGAGATAGTCGCGCTTGCCGAGCTCCACGCCCGAGTGGCGCAGGATTCCGTAGGCGGTGCTGATGTGGAAGTAGAAGTTCGGCAGCACGAAGTGGTTGAAGTAATCCACGCCGCGCATCTTTGCCTTGTTCTCGCGCCCCATCGGAAAAATGACCTCACGCTCGGCGGAGCCGTCGATTTTGGCCTTGTCGAGCGTCTTGACGAAGGCGATCGTCTTGGCGATCCGCGCCTTCAGCTCCGCCATCGTCTGCTCGGTATCTTCGTGCTTGGGCGGTTCGACTCCCGCGAGCCGCGCGCCACCGTTCTTGGCCGCATCGCAGGCGATTTGCACCTGGCGCGTGAACGGGAACATGTCGGGAAACAGCCGTGTGTTGAGCAGTATCGCCGCATCGATTTTCTTTGCCGAGGCATAGGCGTCCGCCTTGTCGAGCATCGAGGAGAGGGCGTTGAGTCCGATTTCGAACGATGAGAGCGCTGCATTTGACATCGACATGAATTGACCTCGTTGTGCAATGCGTGACGAGAAGTGCCTCGGGTGTCCCCGGTGCTCCGAAACGAGCGTGTCTCGTGTCGCTGTGCAAATGATGCCTGCGCACATGTGATACGCCCGTGCGGCCTGCGACGAGCCGAGGCTCCGGCGCGACGGCGCGCGAGCCGCACGTCATTCTAGATCGTCCGTGCTTGAAGCGCATGACCGTGGCGCAGCGGCTGGATCCACGCTGCCATGTTCGGCGAACTGTTCCATGGCAGGGCCTGGAGAATTCGATTGGCATGCTAAGAGCAAGACGATCGCGATCAAAAGGGGGCTCGAAACGACTGGAATGAGCGTCGACCTGCGGCGCGGCGAAGCACGCTGCTGGCCTGCCTTGGGCGATGGGGCGCTCAGAGAGTACGTTGCGCCGCGTTCGCTCGCAGACCCGGATCACGACGGCAGTAGGGTGCTGATGCATCCAAGTTGCGGCGACGTCGACCGGGCGGTGGTCCGCAGTGAGTGCTGGCGTCGTTCTGCATTGCGCCACCGAGGTCATTACAATGGTCGCCGGGGAGAGCTTCTGGCAGCGGGTTGCGGCGGGGGTTGCGCGGGCGTTCGGTTGCCCGGAGCGTATCGCTGCGGGCGCGGCCACCTTCATAGAGAGGATGGCGGGATGCGACACATGTACTACGCCGTGGCGGCCACGGCACTCCTGGGGGCTTTCGGAACGCAGACGAGTTACGCGGTGACGGCGGCGAAGGCGGTCTTCGGACACCTGCCGGACGGCAGAGCCGTGTATGCCGTCACGCTGCGCAATCGGCAGGGGATCACCGTTCGGCTGCTGACGTATGGCGCTCGCGTGCAGGAGATCCTCACGCCGGATCGCAACGGGCACTTCGCCGACGTCGCGCTCGGCTACCGCACGCTGCGCGGCTATCTCAGCAAGGCCGATCCGTATTTTGGCGCCAGCGTCGGGCGGTTCGCCAACCGGATCGCCAAGGGCCGCTTCACGCTGAACGGCCACACCTATCAGCTGCCGATCAACGATGGCCCGAACTCGTTGCACGGCGGCACGAAGGGGTTCGACCGGCGGTTGTGGACGGTGCTCGCGGTCCACAGCGGCCCGTCACTCGGCAGCGTCACGATGCGCTACGTCAGCCCGAACGGCCAGGAGGGCTATCCCGGTACGCTCACCGTGACGGTGACCTACGCGCTCTCGAACCGCGACCAGCTCTTCATCCGGTATCGGGCCACGACCAATGCCCCGACCATCGTGAACCTCAGCAACCACACCTACTGGAACCTCTCGGGCGAGGGCTCCGGCAGTATCCTCAATGAGCGGCTCATGATTCCTGCGGCGGACATCACGCCGACGGACGCGACGCAGATCCCGACGGGCGTGATCCGGCCCGTGGCCGGTACCCCGTTCGACTTCCGCACGCCCAAGGCCATCGGACGCGACATTCTCGACGGCCATTCGCGCCAGCTGGTCTTCGGCCGCGGCTACGACATGAACTGGGTGTTCGGCCGCGGACCCATTGCTGGTTTGCGCCTGATGGCGCGAGTCGTCGACCCGGCCTCGGGCCGCGTGCTCACGCTGCAGTCGAACCAGCCGGGGCTGCAGTTCTACAGCGGCAATTTCCTCAACGGCACGATCGTGGGCACCTCCGGGCACATCTATCGCCAGGGCGATGCATTCGTGCTCGAGCCGCAGATCTTCCCGGACACGCCGAATCACCCGAACTTCGGCTCGGCGCGGCTGAACCCCGGACAGGTCTACCGCAACACCATCGTGTATACCTTCTCGACCACGCCGGCCGTCGCGGCGAGACGGTGAGGCACGCAGGACGGCCGGGCCTTCGGCCCGGCCGTCCTGGCGCGGTCGGGCGGTGCGGCCCGCGGCACGCAGGGGGCAGACTTTTGAGCTAAAGCAGATTAATCTTATGAATAGGACGGGGGCAGCTCGCCGGTACACCGGATCCCCGCCGTCCTTTCCAAGCCGTCGCGACGAACGCTCGCCCTGAGAGTGCTCGGAGCGTGCCGCGTGGGGTCCGTTGAGCCGCGCACGACGCTGCGGATATTGCAGGGGTCATGACATGACGATGAAACATGGGGCCGGCGCGGCTACCCCGCCGGTGATCGCCATCCTCCGCGGCGTGACGCCGACCGACGCGATTGACATCGGCGCTGCGCTGATCGACAGCGGGATCCGCATGCTCGAGGTGCCGCTGAATTCCCCGCAGCCGCTCGAGAGCATCGCGCGGCTGACCCGCACGTTCGGCGAGCAGGCACTGATCGGCGCCGGCACCGTGCTCACGGTGCGGGACGTCGAGGAGGTCGCTGCTGCCGGCGCGCGGCTCGTGGTCTCGCCGAATACGGATCCGCAGGTCATCCGGCGGACGGTGGAACTCGGGCTCGACAGCTTTCCGGGGTTTTTCACCGCGAGCGAAGCGTTCACGGCACTCGGGGCCGGCGCTACGCAGCTGAAGCTGTTCCCGGCCCTCACCGTCGGCACGGCCTATCTGAAGGCATTGCGCGAAATTCTGCCCCGCACGGCCGGCGTTTGGGCGGTCGGCGGCACCGGCGCGCATGATCTTGCCGACTGGCTCGAAGCTGGCGCCGCCGGTATTGGCGTCGGCGGCGCACTCTACAAGGCTGGAGATACCGCGCCCGTCGTGCGCGAACGCGCGCAGGCCCTGCATGCGGCCTGGGTGCGGCATCTGGCGATCCGGCGCGCCTGAAGGGGCCGACATGCATCCGAAGGCGATCGACTGGATCATCATGGGCACCTACTTCGCGGTGGTGCTCGGTATCGGCGCGGCGCTGAAGCGCTCGATGCGCACCAGTACGGACTTCTTCCTCTCCGGCCGTGCCATGCCGGCCTGGATCGCCGGGCTTGCGTTCATCTCGGCGAACCTCGGTGCACAGGAAGTCATCGGGATGGCCGCTTCGGGTGCCAAGTACGGCATGGCCACGAGCCAGTTCTACTGGGTCGGCGCCATCCCAGCGATGGTGTTTCTCGGGGTGTTCATGATGCCGTTCTACTACGGCTCGCGCGCCCGTTCGGTGCCGGAGTACCTGAAGCTGCGTTTCGATGAGAAGACCCGGGGGCTGAATGCCATCACGTTCGCGGTGATGACGGTGTTCTCCTCCGGGATTTCCCTGTACGCGCTCGCGCTGTTGCTGCGGTTGCTGCTCGGCTGGGACTTCAACACCAGCGTGTCGCTCTCGGCGCTGATCGTGCTGGTGTACATCTTCCTCGGTGGGCTGACCTCGGCGATCTACAACGAGGTGCTGCAGTTCTTCCTCATCGTCTTCGGGTTCGCCCCCCTGGTGCTGATCGGTCTGAAGGACGTCGGCGGCTGGCAGGGCCTCGTCGCTGGGCTACACACGGTGGCGCGCGCTCGCGGCTTCGCGCCGGATGCGTGGCTGAGTACCTGGGGCGTGATGGGCAGCCCGCATCAGAACCCCATGGGCATCGACTGGTTCAGCATGGCCATGGGGCTCGGGTTCGTGCTCTCCTTCGGCTACTGGTGCACGGATTTTCTGGTCGTGCAGCGGGCGCTCTCGGCCGAATCGATGGACGCGGCCCGGCGCACGCCGCTCATCGCCGCGATCCCGAAGATGCTGTTCCCCTTCCTGGTGATCCTGCCGGGCATGATCGCCATTGCCGCCACCGTGCACGGCGGGGCGAGTGGATTGACGCTGCCGCGCCAGGCCGATGGCCACCTCAACTACAACATGGTCGTCCCGCTGATGCTGGGGCGATACTTTCCAAATGGCATGCTCGGGCTTGGCCTCACGGCGCTGATGGCGAGTTTCATGACCGGCATGGCGGGCAATGTCACGGCCTTCAATACGGTGTGGACCTACGACATCTACCAGGCATACCTGCGGCGCGAGGCCTCTGACGCGCACTACCTCACGGTCGGCCGCGTGGCGACCGTGGTCGGTATCGCGCTCTCGGTCGCAGCGGCCTACGTGACGAATCGATTCAACAACATCATGGACCTGCTGCAGCTGCTGTTCGCGTTCGTGAATGCGCCGCTGTTCGCCACGTTCCTGCTCGGCATGTTCTGGAAGCGTGCCAGCGGCCACGGCGCGTTCGCGGGACTGCTGGCCGGAACGGCGGCGGCGGCCGTGCACCACGGGCTGACGCTGCCGGCGGGCGCCGCCCCCGGCATCAAAGGTGGCTGGATCGCCGTGATGCATCTGTACCCGAGTCCGATGGCGCAGAATTTCTGGACCGCGATCTATGCGTTCGGCACATGCTTCCTGGTCACGGTTGGCGTCAGCCTCGCCACCCGGCCGCGGCCCGAGCGGGATCTCGTCGGGCTGGTGTATTCGCTCACGCCGCGCCAGCCCACCGGTGCGGCCCACTGGTACCGCCGCCCGGCCGTGCTCGGGGCGTGCGTTCTCGGCGCCGCCGTGGTGCTCAACCTGCTGTTCTGGTGAGGCTTCATGGGACTCGATATCCGTATCCCGGTCGGCGGCCACT
>JAKBCE010000206.1 GCA_021808195.1 Pseudomonadota bacterium | reverse complement strand
GGGGCCATCTCGAAAATTCTCGACAAGCTCAGCGCGAAGCAGCTGATCGCACGCTCGGTCAGTGCGCTCGACAACCGCGTCCAAATCCTCTCCCTGACCGCACAGGGCCGACGGATGCTCCCGCAGCTGACCCACATCGCCGATGGCAACGATGCGCTGTTCTTCGCCGCACTCAGCGCGGATGAGCAGGCTGCGCTTCGGAACCTGCTGCGCAAGGTGGCTCGAACCGGTCAGATCGTCCGGATTCCAGTTGAATGAACCCACAAATGCCGACAGGACAATGCTCATGAGCCAGGCGATGGACACCCTGCGGGCCGCCCAGGAACACGCCATGGCCATCCGCCCGAAAGTCGGTGGATTCCCCTATCTGGCCGAAGCCCTTCGGCGCGCAGGCGTCAGGCGCAACACATGGATCCTGCCTGCGTGCCAGAGCCTGTACCTCACGGAGGCGGGCCCAGTGGTGATGCAAGGCACCCCGCTACTGACGGGCGCGGCTGATGTGCCGGCGTTTGACCCGCAGGCGTTGATCGCTGCGTTGCGCACGGATCAGGCCGGTGAGAGCACCTTCCCTGAGTTTCTCGCGGCATCCTGGCGTGCCGGCGTCGTTCGGTACGACGTGGATTTGATCGAGCGCACCGTGACGTACTTCGGCTGCAATGAGGAAACGTATACCGAGCGTTACCCCGCGGTGGATATCCCCTGAGAGTCCGCTCGAGCGGATGCCAGGGTAACCGCGTGCGTGTGCCGCGCGCTTGATGGCCGGTTGCGCTTCCAGGCGAAGTGCGAGCGGAAGTGGATCCTCATCCGGCATTCGTTCCGGCCTGGAACACGGCCCATTGTGCGGCGAAGGCCCGCTGGTAGGCCGGTCGCGCTTCACCCCGGGCGACGTACGCAGCGAGTGACGGGTACGACTCGAGCATGCCGGAAGGCTTCAGCCTGAGCAGCACCGACACCATCATCAAGTCCGCAACGCTGAAGGCACCGTCCAGCCAGTCCGCGTCCCCCAGGGAGGCGCACAGCGCATCGAGCCGCTTTTGCACGCGCGCCACCACCACGGGCAGGCGTTGCTCGTACCAGGGCGCATCGCGCTCGAGGATGCGGGCGAGACTGAGTTCCATGATCGGGGGTTCGACGGTATTGAGCGCCGCAAACAGCCAGGCGATCGCACGGGCCCGCGCATGCGCTTGTCGTGGCAGCAGACCCGCATGACGCTCGGCGAGGTGGAATACGATCGCACCCGATTCGAACAGCACCAGCTCGCCCTCTTCGTACGTCGGAATCTGTCCGAATGGGTTTCGGGCAAGATGGTCCGGTTCTTTCATGGCCTGGAAGGACAGCAGGCGCACGTCGTACGGTTGCCCCACTTCTTCGAGCGCCCAGCGAACGCGCATGTCGCGTGCCAACCCCTTGCCGCGATCGGGGGAGTGCTCGAAGGCCGTAATGATCGGGGTCATAAGGTGTCTCCACTGCGTTGATGACAGGAGGACCGAAGCCTCTCTGTGCTCGGAGGATGCGACCGGCAAACGCGGGCAAGCATTGTGCCCGTTACCCACGACGAACGGCCGGGCGCCAGATCGACACCCCCCGTCCGGAGACGTCTGGCTGCCCCCGGCACGCCTCAGGCCACACCGGCATGGGCACCACGGGTCCGCAATGCCCGCTCCGAGGACTGTACGCGGTCCGCATCTTCTATAATGAAGGCGTTCGACGCGGCGGGATCAATCGAGGCCGACCCATTGAAAATGCTCATGCCGGAACTCCTGGACACGCTCACTGACGCGGCCCGCGCCAGTGCACGGCACCGCAGCCACCACAATCTGCATCCGTCCCTCGAGGCGCCCATCCAGCGCCTCGCCATCGCCATGGAACCGGAGACGTACGTGCGGCCCCATCGTCACCCCCACACGTGGGAGCTGCTCATTCCCCTGCGTGGACGATTCTTGTTCACGGCCTTCGATGAGCGCGGCGCCGTGCTCGCCCGTCATCTGCTCGGGGGCGGCAACGGGCTCGCAGCATTAGAGTTCGAGGCCGGGACGTGGCACACGGTCACCTCACTGGAGCCGGGCAGCATCATCTTCGAGGTCAAGGAGGGGCCGTACGTCCCGGTTCCCGCCTCCGCCGTGGCCGCGTGGTCAGCGCCCGAGGGTACTGCACAGGCGGCCCACTTCGTGGCCGAGCAACATGCCGAGGCAGTACGGCTGACGCAGGCCGCGAAGCGCCCGGCCTGAGCGGCGAGGCCGGCTCCCCGCTCGCCAATCTGGCAGAATCCATCCCAGCATCCGCGGCACAGATCGCGGCGCGTTCCGGGGGAGGCCATGCAGAAGACGAGCAAGATTCTCGCAATCCTGGCGATGTGTTTCTGCGCGCCGGCGCTCGGCGCCACCGCCCGGGGCAAGGCCACCCCGTCGGTGGCTCAGATCCTCGCGACCTCTAGGCCCTCGGACTGGCGCACACCGAATCCCGATGACCTGCTGGTGATGCAACTGCCGAGCGGCCGGGTCGTCATGGAACTCGATCCGGCCTACGCACCCCTGCACATCGCCAATATCCGAACATTGGTGCGAGAGCACTACTTCGACGGCCTCGCGATCGTCAGAGTTCAGGACAACTTCGTCGCGCAATGGGACGATCCCGAGGGCGACGATGGCGGCGATCCGCGCAAGATCCGCTCGCTCGGGCGCGCCCGGCGGACCCTGCCGCCGGAATTCACCCGGACTATTTCTTCGTCACTGCCCTGGGTCCGGCTTCCCGACGGCGACGTGTATGCCCCCGAGGTTGGATTCAGCCGGGACTTCCCTGCCGCCCGTGATCCGGCCACCCACCAGACGTGGCTGGTGCACTGTTACGGCACACTGGCGGTCGCGCGCGACGATGCCCCGGATTCCGGCAATGGAAGCGCCCTCTACGTCGTCATCGGTCAGGCCCCGCGCTGGCTCGACCGGAACCTCACCGTGGTGGGCCGGGTCATCGAGGGGATGCCGAGACTCTCCTCGCTCCCGCGAGGACACGGGCCGCTCGGCTTTTATGCGCACCCGGCGCATCGCGTGCCGATCCTGAGCATCCGGGTGGCGGCCGACCTGCCGCCCTCGCAGCGGCCGAACGTGGAGATTCTGCGCACCCGCAGCCACACGTTCCAACAACTGCTCGAGGCCAAGCGGGACCGGCATGACGCGTTCTTCGTCACGCCCCCCGGCAAGATTGACGTCTGCGGGATGTCCGTACCGGTGCGCAAGCTGCCCAAGGGCTGAAGCGCGCTCGCCGGGTGCACGAGACGGCGCTCTTCCAACATCAAGCATCTCTCGAGACCGTGCCGAACACCGATCGGGGCACACCGGATCGCCTAATGGTTTCCTCCATGCGCGCGACACGCTCCCCGCCCATCTTGCCTCCCCGGTCGCAGTTGTGCGACATTTCCACGCGCCCGCCGCGGGATTTTGGAAAAAACAACAGCGAGGGGAGCGGCATTGTGGGTCTGGGGAAGTCTGGCCATACTGGCCGGCGTGTGTGTCGCGGGAACGATCACAGTAACTGTTCGTAGAAGTAAGGCATCGCAGCACTCGCCGACAGAGCGGCATCGATGCGAGGCGTTCAAGCCCATCGGGGACGGAAACTTCCAATGCGTCGAATGCGGCGCCATCATCGATGACGTGGGCGATCTGCCGTGACCGGCGCGTGACGTCGATCTGAGCTTGCCACTCAGTCTGCGCGGCGGGCGCTCGGGAGCGACCTCATGGCGCGCGACGCCCTGGGGACTCAAGGTGCACACCGTCGGCCGCAATCCGACTGCACGTGTGTGAGGGATCTGTTGAGCGCGCTGGCGCAATAGCGCACACGCGACACGGCGCGAGGGGATGAGTCAATCCTGCCCGGCTCGAGGGCGCCTGCGAGATCGGAACGTCTCAGGCGTTCCCGCCGTCGACAACCTCGGCCCGGACCCCGAGTTCCTCGCGGATGATGTCCCGCAGAACCTGGCCGCTTAGCGTGAATCCCGGCTGCCCGCGACGCTCATCGACGGCCAGCCATACCGCAATCACTTCATCAAGATTGAGGCCGAGCACCGTCAGGCACAGCGCGGTCTCGCCATTCCCGGCGAGCCAATAGCTGTGCTGCGTCGGACCCTGGCAGCGCCAAGTGAAACACGGCTGCGCCAGCTCGGCGCGAATCGCCTCGGCATCGGGAACGTTCTGGAGAAGGCGGGCCATAGCCGCCTCGTCGGAAATGCACGCACGGATCGATAAAATCCTGACATCGTCCATTCGACGAGGTCTCCGGCGTCTCTGGCGACTCGGCTGCGAAGCCGACGCCACAGCGCCAGGCACGAACGGCCTGGTCGCCTCACCGCGGAAGGCGCACCGCCCCTGGCCGTTCAGGCCAGGGGCGGTGCACATTCAAGCGAGCGTATCAGTAGCGACGCGAGCCGCCACCGCGGTAGCCGCCGCCACCGCCGCCGCCCGAGCGCTCACGCTCCTGGGCTTCGTTGACCTTCAGGGCGCGCCCGTCGAAGTCCTTGCCATTCAGCGCCTGCATGGCGCGCGAGGCATCGGCGCTCGACATCTCCACGAAGCCGAACCCGCGCG
>JAKBCE010000205.1 GCA_021808195.1 Pseudomonadota bacterium | reverse complement strand
GGACTCACCGACGTCTACGCCGCCCTGCTGCCGACCCTCGAATTTCGGCCCGCGGTGCATGTGCACTACCAGGAGGCGGTGCTGCGCATCCACGACGGACAGCCGAAGATGCGTGATCTTCCCGGGGAGATGGGCGGGTCGGGCGAGGCGCTTGCCGAGTAGGGGGCGGGCGGTCCCGTGCCGCTGGGGAGAGGAAGTGCCTGCTTCAGCCCAGGGCCCACGCCACGGTGGCGAGTCCCGCCGCGGTCATCACCAGGGACGCGATGACGTGCGTGCCGATCTCGGTGAGCGCCCAGGCGGTCCGTCCGGCCTGAAGGCCGGCCACCACCTCGGCCGAGAATGTCGAGAAAGTGGTCAGGCCGCCGCAGAAGCCCGTGATGATGGCGAGGCGCCACTCGGAGGAGACGGCTGGGTAGCGAGCAAAGAAGGCGATGGCGCAACCGATGACGTAGGCGCCGATGATGTTCGCCGCCAGGGTCCCGGGCGGGAGCGAGGGGAACAGGCTGTTGAGCTTATTGCCGAGCCACCAGCGCAGGAGCGCACCCAGCGCCGCGCCCACTCCGATCGCCACGATCGATTTGCCCATGCCGAAACCCGCCTCCGTGGCGGCGCCGATGGGCGCCGCAGCTGTCTGTCGAGAGCGGGTATGTTCCAGGCTTTTGCACCGTGCTGGCAAGTCTCCCTGTCCCAGGGCCCTTCGGGCGCCTGCGGGCCACAGCAAACGCTCAGCGAAGCGGCGCGGCATGCGACCTCGTCCATCCCTTGAAGCTTACGGGCGCAGGTAGTAGCTTGCCTTGATGTAGTAGGTGCGCTGCTGCGGCAAGAGCGGCGCCTCGCCGCTCTCCTGATAGCCCTCGGAGCTGCCGGCGTAGAACACCGTCCACGGGTTCACCTGGTAGCCGATGAGCCACTGCGTGGCGAGGTTGCGCGTGCGGACCGGAGTGCCCACTGGATAGAGCGCGACGTGATTGCGCACGTCCTGGGCCTGAGCAATGGTGTCGACGAACAGCCGTGTCGTGAAATACCACGCCACGCGCACGTCGTATAGGTTGGCCGTGTAGAGCGGTGCGCCGGCGACGCTGAGGCGCTGATAGTCATCGACCAGATTGATCTTCAGGTGCCGCCCCGGGGTCACCGCGAGCGTGGTATCCACCGAGAGCAGCGCGCCTTTGCGCACCCCGACGTAATCGACGCCGTCGCCATCCACTACGTCGACCTCGGCATTGAGCCAGTCCGTCGGCTGGGCCGTGGCGTCGACTTCGAACTGGTTCAGTGCGAACGTCCGTCCGGCGTAGGTCTGATCCTCGCGCGTCGCGTAGAGGATGATGTGCGTCTGGGCCTGGGCGTGCACGAACGCGTACAGCTTGATCTTGCGATCGAGCGAGCCCGGCCCGGCGAGCGCATCCGTCCAGTTCGAGACGATGCCGAAGCCGCTGTTCTGCCACCAGTCGCGGTCCGGCGCGTAGAAGTCGTACTCGCCGGTGACGGCGAGCTGGTTGTAGCCGACCTGCGGCAGGTAGCCGAGGTCGGCGCGGAAGCTCGAGCCCAGATGCACCGCATTGACGTCGAAGTTGTAGTTGTGGCGGCTGCGCGCGAAATCGAGCAGCCAGGCCCCGCCGCCGATGCGCCCGGGTCGGATCCCGAACGCGCGCGCCACGGCCGAAGGGTAGGTCGTCTGCGAGGCCCCGAGGAGTGCGGTGACCGTGTCGCTCGGGTCGATCTGCCAGAGCCCGTCGGAGGCGTACATGGCGCTCTGGTACCCGCTGCCGGAGCGGTCGGTGGCGATCAGGCCGAACGCCGAGGCGCCCACGTCGCGCCGGTAGCGCACCAGGGCATCATGCGTGGCGAACCCGAAACTATTCACCGCGGAGGACTCGGGGCCGGGCATCAGGATGTTGGTGGCCGAGTCGTTCGCGACCAGGGCGCCGACCGCGTTCGGTCCGACCTGCCCGACGAGCTTGCTCGCCCAGCGCGGATCGACGATCTGCAGCGTGTCGACCAGCGCCCCCGACGGGGAGAACGAATCGGAGCTCAGGCGGAAGTTCGGCGTGTTGAACACCTGCGTGCCCTGCTCGAAGAACGGGCGGTTCTCGGCGTAGTTCAGGGCGAACTGCCGATTGACCGAGAGCTGCAGCACATCGGGCGCGACCTGGGAGAAGTTCGGATCGAGGGTGGCGGACCACTCGAGATCCGGGCGGATCACCCAGCGCGCATCGAGACTCGCCTTGAGCTTCGGGGCGCCGGCGGCCAGCGGCCCGTTCGGGGTGCGCGGCCGGTCGGTGCGGATCAGGGTGAGCGCCGGGATCAGCTGCACGTTGGCCGAGCGGGCCTGGATGGGCGTGGCGGTGCGCACCACCTGCAGCGAGCACAGGGTGCAGTTGCTGTTGTAGTCGACGGGGCGGCTGAGCAGCTGGTGACGGAGGCTCCGCGGCCAGTTGCGAAAGAACATCACACCCCAGTGCTGCGGGCGCGGGCTGTGCGGGAACTTGATGGCCGCGAACGGGATGCGCATGACCACGCGATAACCGTGCGGCGTGCGCTGCGCGTGGCACTGCCAGACGGCGTTCCAGGAGGAGTACTCATTGTTCTGCAGCCGGAAGGCGTCCCACTCGACGCCGCCGGCGGTGCAGAACAGCTCGTAGGCCCACTGAGTGTCGTTGAACGGGCTGAGGAAGACCCCGACGAAGTCCTCCGCATCGCTCGAGATGTCGTCGTGCTCGCGGTAGCGCACCCGGATCTGCTTCGGATGCGGATCCTGAGCCCGGAAGCGCAGCCACAGCGCGCGCGAGGTGTAGCCGACCGCGACAGCGGTGGCGACCGGCGCCGGCGCGTCGTGCGCCGGGTTGATCTCATAGCCGATCGAGAAGTGCGCCGCGTGGGCCCACGCGGCCGGTCCGGGCCGGCCGTTGCGGCCGAGCCAGGGGGTCAGATCCGGAATGACCGGTGCGTGCGCGCCGGGGCCCGGTGCGGCCCGGGCGGGTACGGTAAAGGCGGCGAGCAGCGCCAGCAGCGCGGCGCAGGCCTGAGTGAGCGTGCGGTTCAAGACATCCCCCTGAGCGATCGGCGCGGGTGATAACACGCGTCGGGCGTCGAGGTTGCCGTCGCTGCGGCGAGACGATGGTTCCGAGCGATGACGCGCTCGGAGGGGGCGAGAACGGCGGCCTCAGCGAATGAAGGCCACCTTGGGCACCGGACAGATCTTCACGCGCGGCGGATCGAGGTTGTGGCCGTCGGTGAGCCAGCATTGATTGAACGCCGAGCAGTAGCAGATCCGGAATTTCGGGGTGTCCGACCCGGACTCGAGGATCGTCCGGAATGCCTTCCAGGGGGCCGGGTCCGTGTCCGGATAGGGATACCAGATCAGGTGCAGCTCGGCGCCGGGGCGCAGCACCCAGCCTTGCAGGGTGCTGGTGATGAGCCCGCCGGCGGGCTGCGGCTGATAGCCGCAGCAGTCGTGCAGCAGCTCGCGCGCCGAGCGGTAGGCCTTGCCGTGCCAGAAGAGCTCGACGCTCTCGACCTTGGCCGGCCCGATGCCGGCGTTCGTGACGTTCACCGTGAGCAGATTTTGCGGCGCATGCGCGGCATACGTCACGTCACTGAAGTCCTGCTCCAGGAACGGCCACGAAGCGGCGACGACGAGTTTGTGATTGGTGCGCATGGTGTCGTAGCCGACCCACAGCGAGGCGGCGGCGATGACGATGGCGCCGATGGCGAGCGCGCTCTCGGCCCAATGGCGGTCGAGCAGCGAAGGCAGCTTGGAGTTCGACATGGCGGCACTTTAGCAAGGCCCCGACGCCACCGCCCGTGATTGCGCCGGCACCGGGCACGGCGCGGATGCGCCGTGCCCGGCAGTCTGCCCGCCTCTTCAGAGCGCGTGCTGGCCGGCGGCGATGGCCGCGTTCAGCTGCTGCTCGCCGGCCTGCGCCTTGGCCGAGAGATACCCGAACACCTGCTCCTCGGCGCGCGTCGGGCGCACATAGGCCTGGTCGACCTCGGCGGCGAGGTAGGCGAGGTGGCTGCGCACCTTCGTCTCAAAGAGCAGCGTGCCTTCGCTCGAGCGCGTCTTCAGCTGCACCATGCGGGCGATGGCCGCACTGAGTGCCGCACGCGAGTGCTTCAGCGCCGTGGCATGGGCCGCGTGCGTCTTCAGTGCCGCCTCGATCTTCTTGCGCAGCGCAATGGCGCGATTGAGCGTGGTGTCGAGGGTATTGAGCGCATCGTGGATGCGCATCTCGAGCGCCAGGCGGGCCTTCAGGTCATCCGCGGTGGGGTGCAGGCGCGGATCGAGCTGCACCGAGAACGGCTCGCGCAGCGAGGTGCCGTTGTAATCGAGCACCACCGTGTAGCGGCCGGGCAGCACCGCCGGGCCCTCGACCGAGTCGGGCAATCCGCCGGCGGCCGCCGGGACCCAGAAGCCAGTCACGTCGGTGGCGTCCGGGTAGCGCAGGTTCCACTGGAAGCGGTTGTTGCCCGGGGCGATGCCGGTCGCCTTACGCTCCGCGGCCCGCCGGGCCTGATGCGGGGTGCGCTCGGCCCGTTGCACGGCACTGAGCTTCGGCATCTTGTGCTTCAGGTGCAGCGCGAAGGTGCGGATCACCTGG
>JAKBCE010000017.1 GCA_021808195.1 Pseudomonadota bacterium | reverse complement strand
AGGTAGCGACCGACCGTGGTCAGCGAAACCGAAATCCCGTACTCGCGCTCGATCAGGCTCACCACTGCCGCCCGCGTCCACAAATAGAACGGCAGCTTCAACTGGTCCGGCAGCGAGTCGATGATCAATTGCCGGATGCGCGCCGATTGCGCCGGCTGCAGGTGTCCTTCGCCGGCCCGCCGTCCGCGCCGCTTCTGCTTCAGCGCCCGCAGACCGCCGGTTCGCTCCAGCGCTATCCACTTGCTTACCGCTCGCAGACTCGCCCCGTACACCTTCGATGCCTCTGTCTGACTCATGCCGCCGCGCACCGCCCGTACCACAGTGCGCCGCAAATGCGTCTGCGTCGCGATGTCCAACTTCCGAGCATCTGGCCTGTTCTTCATGCAGAAGATTCTAGCACATTACGCACTATTTAATGCACGGATCAGTATGTCAACAACACTCCACATCCAGCTCGTATCTTCGTCCTATTGCTGACGCGATCCGCCTGCGGTGGCGACCCGTTGAACCGAATGCTGGGGCCTTCTGTTATCTAGGGGAGACTTCGAACCGCTGCCTTCGCTATGCAGTTACTTGAAGGTCACGGACACCGCGCCAGCGTCGTTATCCAGTGCTTGCCGGACGACGATCTGAGCGTTCTGTCCAAGCTGCCTGAGGCAGTTCGCCAATTTGTGCATTGAGAATCCGCGGAACTGGCCCCGAAGCAGCTTCGATAGCACCGGTTGTGGGATGCCTAGCGAGGCTTTGACCTGGGTCTGGGTTATCCGCCTCTCTGCCAAAAGCTCGGCGATTCTGCTGACGAGCTGAGCTTTGACGAGCATGCGATCGGGGTCGCGATAACCGAGGTCTGAATAGACACTGGGACCTCCGTGTGTGTGCCTTGCCTGCTCACGCGAACGGGTTCTCATGCGAATCTGCCTGTCTGCCGATCTTTCCGCTGATTCATTACGGTCCTTGAATGAGAAGTCTTCCATGCGCTCCTGCCGTGTTTCGTGGCCTGGAAGATATTTTCCCATCCTCCCCGAGTGCCATCATGAATCTGATCAGCCGCTCGACTGAGAAGCCGTCGAGGCGGTAGTTCTTGAGTGCGGAGATCTTCGGCGGACTGACGTTCAGCCGTGCGGCCGCCGTAACCTGATTAAGCCGCTGGGCAGTAAACATTCGGTTAATCCTCACTGCGAGGCGCACTTTCGTATCGAGATCTTCCGCGTCGGGCAGCCCGAGGTGGGCAAATACGTTGCCAGAGCTGGCCTCGACCGGGATGCGCTTACCTGCTCGTTTTGCCAAATCGTATCTCATATTCGAGCCGCGCTGCCCTCAGGCGCTGTGCAACCGAATTGACATCGGACGTTGCGGTCCTGATACCCGTCGGTGACTTCTTTTGAAAGCACTGCAGCACATTGACTGCTTTGGCGAATCTCAACGTATAGATGGCGCGAAGCGTGTCACCACAGAAATCCTCCACCACATCATTGGGCTACTCCAAGGGCCATGCCGACGGCGCGTATCGCGGGCTCCGACATGGCAAGCAGGTCCTTTTTAGAGGACGCGATCAAGAAGAGCGACCGCTCGCTCGATTCAAGATTTGACCGCATGGAGCATATGGCAGTTTCGGTATAAATGAAAACTGTGACGTGAGAGTGCTATCAGATTCCAGACGTGTCTTTCCAGCACCGGATGACCGGTCGCCACGACGACCCGCGCTGGGCTGCCCATTACAGAAAGCAGATTGATTGCGCTGACTGCGAATTTACCTCGCCTGTGTCTATCCGGTTCTCAAGCTGCCGCAATTCTTGGACACGAATAATTCGTAGTGTGATTGAAAGCAGAGCGAAACGCCATGTAAATCAACAGACGGAGTCCGTATATGACGTCCGAATTTGACGCCATCTGGAACGCGAAGATTGCGTGCAAGTTACCCCACGGCGCCGCCCGAGGGTGCCGCGACGGCGTGACGGACGTGATGCAACGACGTTCAACGCGGTCTCTGTTTGGGCAGCGCGATAGATGCGAAATCGATTTCCGTATAGACGGCATCCAACGCTACAAGCCCCTTGCGCAAGAAGCACACGTCGTCATGCGCCACGTCCAGTTGGCTGAGGGATCGCTGGCTGACTCGCACGAATGCGATGGCGTCGGCGAGGTGCACCACGATGTCGTGAAGGTCCGGCGCCCTCGGTCTGGCAGAACGTCTTCGGACACCAGAGGTCACTTTGGTTGGGCGGGGACGGGATCTCCGAGTACAATTGGCACGGCGAGTTGAAGTACCCAGGAGCGACCTCTCATACAGGTTAGCTGTTGTAGGCGCTCGCTCGTGTTCGCGCCTGGACGGGCGCCACCTTGAACAACCTGAGGTGCGGCGATCAGGAGTATCAGGGCGGGAAAGGCGGGGGCTGTGCGGTAAATCGGCCTGCGTCTTCAAGGTCTTACGCAGGACTTGGAATCCGACCCCAGCATCCAACCAGAACAACAGCCTGCCCGGGGTTTGTTCACTCTCAGGTCCGTGAAGGCCCGCTGATAAGCTCTTGAGATCTTCTATTCCATGCCATTTCAGAGCGTCGAAATTACGTAAATCACCAAAAATATAGTCTACGCGAACGGAGCGTAGCGGCACTGACACGTCGGTGCGCTCCAAGCATTGTTCGCAGTGATGGCATCACGGATCGTGATGCCATGTCATCCGATCTCCGGCGAGGCAGGGGGGGAGGATCCTGAGCCGGCGTCAGATTCCGAGGACGCGTAAATCCCGCAGCGTTGAAAAATCGCGGTCATGCGTGATCAGTGCATCTGCGCCGATGGCCAGCGCACTCGCCGCCTGGACCGCATCTGCTAGCTTCAGCTTGGAGGTGGCTCTCAGCCGTGCGGCGCTTTCCGCGATCTCGGCATCCAGGTCCACGACGAACCAGGATCTCAGCGTACTGCGGTATCGCTCCGCCAGCACTTCGTTGCGATCAGCCAAGGGCCCGGTAAGCACCTCCGCGAGCGTGACGGTCGTCACCGCAAAGCGCGCAAGATGCTGAGCGTGGGCCTCGAATACCGGCCGGAATGCGTCAGCGAACTCGCGGTGGTCCTCGAGCACGTAGATGATCGGCGTGGAGTCGATCAACAGCAGAGGGTTCTCCGGCAGCCTCTCGAGGGTTATCGGTTCCATTCGTCTCTCAGCCGGCGCAGCGTTGCCCGGCTGTCACGGCCATAGAGCCCACGACCGCTACCGGCCAGCGGCAGCAAAGAACGCTGCGCTTTTGGCTCCGCGTGCGCCGAGACCGGCGCCAATATGGCCACCGGCCGGCCGTGTCGAGTGATGATCGTCTGTCGGCCGTGCTGCGCGGCGGTCAACAGCTCCGGCAGCTGGCTGCGCGCTTCTTCCGCACCCTTTCGCATCGGCTTGGTCATAGTGATCTCCGCCATCCTGTAAAGTGTACAGACTGTACGGTTCTGCGTCAAATACGAACGACCCGCAGCCGTCGTCGGGACGTTCAGCGGCTCAGTTTGCCGGCCCGGATGCCGACATTCAAAGGCGGATAGATCCACAGGCGGGTCCACGGAGCTGCAGTCTGACGAGGCATCGTAGCCGGAGCGCTGCTGGCGCTCATTCCCGGCGGACGAGGTTGAAGTCTGGCAGGGCGCGGTCTCGGTTCGGTCAAGACCATCGTATTCGCCGTGCGCTCAGTTCTTCAATCCGCCGGTGGCAGATCGCCCTTTCTCCGCTGCCAAGGCGGCATGTTCTGACAGTCCGCAATCTCAGTTGCGAACATCGGCTGGGCTGAAATCGTCACTCAGAAGAAGGCGGACGAGCCCTTGAGGGTAGGATTCATGCCCAGGTCCCGCGCCGCTTCCAGGACTTCATCATCGGTGGCGTTGACTAATTCCTGTTCCAGGGCGATGAGAAGCCGTTCGAAAGCGCGTGCGTAGTCAGTCTTCATGGTCGCTGGACCTCAGACCTTCTTTAAGCAGGACGCGCCGCATGCGCCGGCGCGTCGAATCGTATTCGGTTTCGACATGTCGTACCGGGAGCAAATTTCCTCGGGTGAAAGACCCTCGTACAGTCCCTCAATGATCTGCCGCGCGCGCTGATCGTCGACAAAGAGCCGCTCGATCTGCGCCAGCTCTTGCAGCGCGGCCAGGTTGCACTCCGGATCGGGGGCCGGGTCCGTATCAGTCGACCTCGGCACTCGCATTCGGCAGCCGCCCCGAGAACTTGCATGCGCGCCGGGCAGGGGTAGCAGGGCGGGGTAGTTGGGGAGCGAGGCGGTCAATCAGCCTTTGTCTTGAAGGCCTTACGAATGCCTTTGAGTGCGACCCTGACCTCCAATAAGACAGCGTGTTAGCTGCGTGTTTCTCAGCACCGTGCCAGCAAGAAGCCTTCGATGAGCGACCGAGATGTGCTGATTGGCACCCGGGTCAGCAGTTCAGAACGTGCGCGCGGCGTAGCGGCGGCCGACCAAGTAGGCGTAAGGGTAGGCCCGCCATGATGGGCGCGGCATCGGCCGACGCATGCTTTGCATGCCCACGTGCTGCCGGGTATGCCTGATCTTGAAGATCTGGCCTTCAAATGCTGGCGTGATAGCATCTTTTGAGGTACCTCATGGCCCAGATCATCGTGCGCCAATTGGAAGACGAGGTTAAGGCGCGACTGCAGCGCCGGGCGGATCGGCATGGTCGCAGCATCGAGACCGAGGTTCGTGACATCCTGCGTGCTGCAGCCAAGAACGGCGGTCGACCGGCCGGCGGGCTGGGGTCGCGTATCGCGGACCGGTTCCGCGGCCATGGTGTTGAGTCCGATCTTCCCGAGATCAGCGGACAGAGCCCCAATCCAGCAGGATTCCACGATTGATCACCCTGGATACCAACGTGCTCTCGGCGCTCATGCGAACCGAGCCCGAGGATCAGGTGGTGCGCTGGCTTGACCGACAGCCGGAGGAATCGGCGTGGCCTTCGGACCGGATGGCCGGAAACTCAGCCCGTTCTCGTTTGAATTTGTCTTCACCCTGAAGCAGAGCGCGTCACGGAGAAGCCGAGATCAAGCTTGCTCGCGTTCAGTGAGCCACGCACTCGGTGTCACGGCGTTCGCCCGTCGAAGGAGCTCCTCATCCCCTGAGATGATGAGTCGGTCTTCATCTGTGGCGACAGCCGCATGGAATGCGTTGCCAGCGCGTAGAAAGGACTCGGTTCCTACGGTCAAAGCCGTTCCCAGCAACGACCCGAGATCGATTTCGGCGATCAGCGGAGAGAGCAGAAGGCGATCCGCCAAGTCGCGACCCTGCCGGGCATCGCGCAACCGGCGCGAGAGCGCGCAGGCGACCTCGAGCCTCGCGATGGCGGGAAGCGCGATACGATCACGCTGGCGCATGATGGCGTGAAGAAACGTTCGGCTGGGGGCGGACAGTTTTTCGGCGGCGTCGGCTGCGGAGACCCAGACGCTGGCGTCAACCACCCGTGCCGCCACTTCGGCGTCTTTCGGCGATCCTGTCTATTTCGGTCAGCAATCAGGATCTCGCGCGCGGAATGTCTGCGAGGAGCGGCTTGAACGGCTTCGTCGGCCGCAGCGAGCCAGGAGTCTAGCCAAGTCTCCGCCGGAGGGGCCTCCGGAGGCGGCGCTTCATTCTCCTCGAGCCATTGCTGGTGCACCTCCACCGTAATCTCCCGCACAGGCTTGCCAAGCAGGGCGCTCTTGGCCTTGACCTTTCGGTACAGGGTGTCCGGGATATCGATGGTTGCTTTCATGGAAACATGAAAGCTGTATTACCATATTTCTGTCAATCTGGTTCTTGCAAGACTCCCACGCAAGTGTTACCTGAGCGACGAATAGAACGTTCGAGTTCCCTGGCTTTCGTGGACACGTGACAATTTCCGTTTGACAGCATCCTCGTACCGCTCCGTGCTCAGACCATTCAGATAGTTGTGGCGGCGGGTACCGATTCGGAGAGCAATATGAGGGCCTGACAACATTGCGGCCCGCGACTAAGAGACCTCAGAATAAGAAGCCGCGGGCTCGATAAATTTTGATGTGAGTGTCGAATTCATGTGTCAAATTAATTAAGTGATTGAAAGATAGATGCCAGAGACGGCCTGCAACGTCGTCTACGCCGATTCGATTCCGACCTTGGCCTCCAATACTTCGTACGCCCCGCTACAGGTAAGTTATCGGGTCTCACGTACTCGGAGATCGAGAACAACGGAACGATCACCGCCGCAGTGGACCCATGCGGCCAAGTCGCTAAGTTGTATTGAGTTTCCCGTAAGCCGACAGTCAGCGGGATCCCGCGGAGGTGGCGCCAACGGACTTTCCGCAGGTGGATCGGCAGTACCTCCGAAGGCTTCATGCCTTCAGCGCGCCGTTCTATTCCCGACCCTACGGAGCGACGATCGGTGCGTCTGGTCCTAGCTTTACGAGGACGTCCATTGGATTCAGCTTTTCGCGTCTTTTGAGTGAGGGGGTGGAGTGAGGCGTATTCCGGCGTCAATGAGTTCAGCACGCAGCGCGTCTTGTTCACGCGGGTAGAGACTGTCCATGCGGACTTCGCGGGCATCCATGCGTTCTATATAGCCCCACGGGTCAAGCAACAGGGTGACCCGTTGTACTCCATCCGGTGGCCACAACAGGCGCGCCGACTGCTGACTCAGGTAGTCCATGCGGCGTAGCGCGATGACGGCACGGCGGTGCTGGGGCGTGCCGACGGGCCATAAGCGCATTGCTACCTCTGCGCCGGATTCGGCGACCTCGAGGGTGTCCCCCTGTTCGAATGCCAGAGTCGCATTGCGACAGAGCTTGAGACGTCGGGTGCTGAGAACGCTGGCGTTCCAATTGCAGACCCGCTCGAACGCAATCATCGCATTGAGCCTGATCGTGCCCACTTGAATGCTGTTCAGCTGAGCGGACGCAATCTCGAAACTCTCTCCGCCAATCCGGTGCAGCGCATCGACGAGATGGGCGAAGAGGTGAGTGCGGTAGACGTCGACATGCTTCGCTTGCCCGATGGCGGCGAGCGCGGCGTCGATGCCGGCCGGCTCCTCCGCCTTGACCGAGGTCTCGAGCGCATCGAGCCAGCCCAGGCCGTTCTGAGGCTGCAGAGCTCGCAGTCGGGCATCCAGCGCGGCAACTGTGCAGCGCGGGTTCCACATTTGGCAGTAGTCCTTCTCGAGCATCACCAGGTCCACTCTATCCGGCGCTTCCTCGACGGCTCGCGAAAGCCACGCGAGCCGCTGAGCGGCATTCGACGGGACCTTCTGCACTACGACTCGGCCGTGCCTAGATTGCATTCCATCGGGATATGGCCATCCGAGGATGGCCGCTGCGGCGAGCGCATCAGGCTGTCCGGTGGCAAGCAGCCGGCGCGTCGCTCGCGTGTCCTGTGCCCTCAATTCGCTCAACTGGCGCGCGGTCTGTTGTGACTGATTCCGCACACCGAGGGTTGCGTCGATCGGCGGCGCCGGGAACGCGCCTGCCGCCAGGGCCGCCAAACCCGTCAACGCGTACAGCGGCAGTGCAGCCCAGCGCCACCACCGTCGGGACGGGCGCACGAGGATTCGGATGCGGCCTGCCAATTGCGAAGGGCGTTCGAACAGGCCGATCGCAGGCCGCGGCGGCGCGGGTATCCGGGTCGCGATGGCGAGCAACTCTGCGCCGTACGAAGGCGCGGGCAGACCTCGGCGCACGACCCGCGCATCGCAATCGATCTCGATCGACAGCCTGAGCCGCTGCCAGAGCCACCACAGCGGCAGATTCCAGGGGATTAATGCGACGAGCAGCCATCCGCCGAGGAGAAAGTACTCATCGTGCGCTCGCAAATGCTCGCTTTCGTGAGCCAGCACCGCGGAACGTCGCTGTGCGCGTTCCCCTGGCAGCCATTGCGGCACGATGATTCGAGGACGAAGGAAGCCGAGCACCGCCGGCCCGAGATCGTCCGACACTGTGACCGCAACGCCATCGAGCACGGTTTGCGTCCATTGACGGGCCCGACGCCGCAATGCCCGGGCCCCGGCGAGCAGGCGCCCAAGCAATACCGCCGACGAAATGGTCCAGCCGGTGAGAAATAGCAGCAGTACCCGCTGGTACACCGTTGCAGTCCAAATCGGACGTGTCGAGCTCGATGCGGATCTGGTGCGCGCGTATCCGGCCGGTGTGGTCCGGGCCCGCCCCGGAGCCAGTCGAGCTTGTCTCGCCGTCGCAATAGGATTCACGGAAATAGGCGCAGACGGTGGTAAGTTCACCTGCACCGGTGACTGGTCCGGCAGGGCGATCGGCAGTTGCCACGCCGGAATCGCAACGGTCAACAGCATCGCGGCGATCCAAGCCCCGCGACGCGGCCAGCCAAGGCTGGCCAGGATGCGGTCGGTCAGCCAGCCGCCAATGCTGACGATTACGCTGACCACGAGCACGTAAAGGGCCACGCCGATCATCGAGTGTTCCGCTGATGTTTCTCGAGCAGCGCGCGCAGCCGACTGATCTCTGCCTCGCTCAGGCGCTCATGCTCCACGAGGTGCACGAGCAAACCATCGCTCGAGCCGCGAAAGAACTTAGCGGTCAGTGCCGCAATCGCGCGATGGCAAGCACTCTCGCGCGTCACGCGGGCCGCGTAGCGGTGCGCGCGTCCGACCTTCGTTCGTTTCACGCTTCCCTTGCTCTCGAGTCCGCGCAGTACGGAAAGTACCGTGGTGTACGCCAACTTATCAGCGAGACGCGCGTGCACCTCTGCCACGGTGCAGGGACCGCTTTCCCACAGCACATTCATCAGATCTGTTTCGCGATCCGTCAGGCGCACTCGGCCATCTCAATTACTATTTATATAGTAATTGGAAGTAAAACCCAGGCAGCCTGCCAAGTCAAGAACGGTCAAGGCTGAAAAGGAATCGAACTGCCAAGAACCACAATCAGGCCCACGTTCAGGCAAGCGCGCCATCATGACCGGCGCACCTTGGCGCAAGTCCGAGGCGTTCTGTTATCCAGGGGGAGCAGTTCGAATCCCCAGCTTCGATGCTCGCCGGCGTGTGAGCAGAGGGACTTCTTGCCGATCTATTCGAATGCCCGGTTCTGCAGATCGGAGCGGTGCACGTAACGTCCGATAGGTGCACTGACCAGAGCTGCCATCTCAAGTCCGGGAAGATTCGCCTTCATATCGACGAGCTCTATCGAGAGTTCCGGCATTCGGTCCCAATCGCAGGCGCCGTCACATTCGCGAGAGGGGTTACCATGTCGGACACGCCGGCATCTTTGGTGCCGCGGCACGTCTGCTCGCCTTGCTGCCT
Source organism: Pseudomonadota bacterium (assembly GCA_021808195.1). The sequence goes on along the minus strand of JAKBCE010000017.1, from coordinate 66,552 downwards.
GAGCGAGTCGCGCTGAGGAGGGCGTTCTTCAAGCGCCGAAAGCAAGGGTGGCGGAATCCGTAACCGCGCTTTACATCGGACTCATCGCCCTCATTGCCCGCGCGAGCGCTCTTAACTTCATTCTGCTTCCGGAGTTCGGCGCGCTCGGTGACGCTATTTTCACGCGCCCGGAGGGAACCTGGACCCGGGCTCCTATGATGCTGATCGTCACACCGATATTGACGGCGGCTGTCGTCGATCTTGCTCGACGTGACTGCTCTGCGCTCGCGATCACGGCCCTGAGATCACCGATCACGCTCGCCATCTGCAGGGCTCATGTCCTTGGAACTGCGGACCCGCAATTTCTGTTATCTGCCCTCGCTGCTGGTCGGAACCGGTCTTCTGGTTTTTGTTGCGGTACTTCGATCCTGGCTCAATATGCGGCGGGCACCCGCTGCCCAGGCCCAGCAGCATGTATTCTATGAGGAGGTCGAGCAGGCGTTGGAGCTTGCTCTGGATTCCCTATCTTTGTCGTCTCCTCTTCCTCTCGTTCGTTGCGAGACATCGTGCGAGGTGGCGTTTTGTCTTGTTCCCGCCACTTGGGGTGATCGGATTCGAATCGTTTGCGCATCCTGCCACGTGTCCCGGAGCTGCACGTCCGTTCGCATTGATGGCCGCCTGCGGACTCACCGTGAGCGCCGGCTGATGGAGAATCGCGGCTGGATCTGTAACGACGACGGTGATCCGGCGTCTCAGGAGCATGAGCTGGCATTGGCCGCCGATGAGGCCTATCGTGCGGGATCGCGTTTCCTCGAGGTGGGAGTATGACTGGTGTCGAAGCGTCGCTCGTAACACGGTTGCGCCGTGGCGACCGAGCAGCGCTCAAGCACGTCGTTGAAGCTCATCACGGATTTCTGATCAGCATGGTGACTCCGCTCGTGACGCGCGACTTTGCCGAAGATGTGGTCCAGGAAACCTGGATCAAGGCGTTCGGCGCAGCAGACCGCTTCGAGGGCCGCTCGAGCCTGCGCACGTGGCTGGCTCAGATCGCGTTGAACACGGCACGATCCTGGCGGCGTGCGCACCGCCGTGGGACGCAGCAGCAATGGGGTGAGGACCCGGGCTCACCGGTGAGCGACCGCTTTGCCGAAAATGGCGAATGGTCCGGACCGCCCACGTTTTGGCACCATAGCACACCCGAGGCGTTGCTCACTGAAGAGGAGTTGCGTGAGTGCCTCGAGAAGCACATCGAGCGGTTGCCCGCGGACCAGCGGACCGTGCTTTGGCTGCGAGACATAGAGTGTATCCCCCTCCCTGACATCGCGGTCATCACCGAGCTATCGGAGGGCAACGTCCGGGTGCAGTTGCACCGGGCTCGCCAGAAACTGCATCTGATGATCGAGCACTTCGAAAAGGAGGGAACATGTTGAACTGCCGAGAGGTCTCGGAACGCGCTTCTGAGCTAATTGACGGGCACGCCTCCTGGCGGGTGCGAGCCGAAGCGCGGCTCCACCTGCTTATGTGTCAGCACTGCCGCCGCTACGTCGAACAGCTCAAGCTCACTGTGCACGCATTGCGAACTACCCGGCGCGCTGAGTCCCCGGTAGATGCCGAGCGAGTGCTCGACGCCATCAATCGGACGAAGCACAACCCCGGCCTGTAACAGATTGCATGTCCCGGAGTCTCAGCCGGCAAGAGCGTGTGCCACGGCGGCCAAGCGCTCTGCCCATGAGGCCTGGGAGGGAAAATGCAATCGCTCGAACTCAATTCCACGGCGCAGTCCATTCCGGCCGCCTGCGCCGGCTTCGGCGATCTGCTGCAGTCTCTGCGTCCGGAAGTACTGCGCTTTGCATACTGGCTGGCGCGAGACCGGGCAGTCGCAGAGGACGTTGTGCAGGAAACACTGCTTCGGGCCTGGCGCTCGCGGTCGTCGTTGCACGATCGAGGGGCGGCCCGCGCGTGGTTGATGACCATCGCGCGCCGCGAGCATGCCCGGCTGTTCGAGCGCAAGCAGCTTGAGCTGGTGAGTCTCGACGAAGGGCTCGAGGAGGGGTACCTCGTGGCCGCAGCGCATGGTGCCGAGCAGGAGATCGAGGAACTGCGCGATGCGATTCTGAAACTGCCGATGAGCTATCGTCAGCCGCTCGTCATGCAGGTGCTCGGAGGGTTCACGAGTGCGGAAATCGCGCGTGGTCTCGGCTTGTCACCGACTGCGACCTTGACGCGACTGTTTCGGGCCCGGAATCGATTGCGTGGGCTGTGTGGTTACGCTCCGGAGCACGTCGGGTCCCGGCGGCGTCGACAATCAGCGGATCCGCTTCGTCCACCAGAGCATGCGCCGACTGGGAGTTTGGCGCGATGATGACCGGTCGGGAAAATCGAGTCCACTTAACGATGCGCTCGATGTTCGGAGAACGCGCCTGCCCTGAGATCGTTGGCGATATCCGTGATGAGGACCCACTGGCGAGATTGATGGGTGCGGCACAAAAGGGAGATCGCACCGCGTATTCGGAGTTGCTGAGGGCAATCATCCCCTGGTTCGCGGATACGCCATACGCCGTTGTTCATTCTTTGGACACGCTGACATTGACGATCTTGTGCAGGAAGTCTTGTGCTCGGTGCACGCGGTACGCACGACATACGATCCGGGAAGGCCCTTCAAACCCTGGCTTTTCGCCATTGCACATCATCGTGTGGTCGATGCCGTAAGGCGCCGCGCTGTGTGCACGGCGAACGAAGTGGCTGCCGACGACGTCTCCATCGATGAGTGCCCAGATCCGGCTTCTGACGCAGCCCCGTTCGGTGACTCGGGTGCCGTTCACCAAGCGCTGCGCGCGTTGCCCCGAAATCAGCGCACAGCGCTCGTGTTGCTAAAAATCAAGGAAATGTCACTGAAGGAAGCTGCGGCTGAAAGTGGCAGTACGGTAGGCGCACTCAAAGTCTCGACTCACCGAGCGATGGCGAGCCTGCGACGGTCGCTGAGCTGTGCGGTGGACTGAACGCATGAAGTGGAGCCTCCGGCGCAAAATCGATCAGTCGCGGCTTACCTGCACCCCTCGCCAGAACGCAACGCGACCGCGGATCCGCTCCGCAGCCGGCTTCGGGTCTGGGTAGTACCACGCGGCATCTGTGTTTAGCGCGGCGCCCACCTTGAGGGTGTAATAGCTGGCCACGCCCTTCCAGGGGCAGGTCGTGTGGCTTGCGCTTGCCTCGAACAACTGCAGATTCAGGCTCTCGAGCGGAAAGTAGTGATTGCCCTCAACCTCGATCGTATCGCGGCTCGAGGCGAGCACTACACCATTCCACATCGCTTTCATGGAATCACCTTCTGTTGTAAAGAAGACGAGGCGGGTGGCCGGATCGCGCTCCACTCGCCCCGCAGGGCGCATTATCGCCCAATCAGCCAGCGACCTCGCGCACCGCGCGCGATCCCAGCCTAGCTCCATAGACGGCCCCCGGAGAACTGCACCGTAGATCCAATGCAGCATGAGGGTGGCGACTGTCGCCATCATGCCCATTGTTAAGCCAAAAACGCCGCACCCGCCATGGGCATCAGGCCCGAGACGACGGCGGTGGCTAAAAATCAGAACAGCAAGCCGCAACCGAAAGGGAACTGATGGATGTCAGTCACGATAGCGCTCCTCGATTGGTTAAGTGCGGATATTTTCACTGACCCGGGTGTGGTGCTTGCGAGAGGCGTTCATGCAGGGCTGTACGTGGCTAACGCGGCACGCGCGCGGATCACAAATGCTGCGGCATCTGCGCCGCTCAAGTCCGAGAAGTTGGGCAGTAACGACAGCGTCACCCACATGAGCTGCCGGTGGCGCGGTGATCGTAATCCTGATCTCACGCGACGCTCTGATCCACGCTCGTCACGAGCGGAGTACGGTTCGCACTTCGATATGCACGGCGATGAATTCTGGCTACGCATTCGATGTGCGAACCGAGTCCGCGACGTATGTGCTAGGGAATCTTGAGCGGATCTCGGTCCTTCTTGATCCAACGCTCGATGGCAAAGTCGAGTGAGAGCTTGCCTGGTCCCATTGCCATGATCGCAAGCGCCAGGCCAGCCCACGGGAGGTGAAAGTTCGCCCAGCCGGAGGGGTCTGTAAGTTGGATGACACCGATCATCACCAGCATGCTAAGCGCACTGAACCGGGTCGCGAGCCCGACAATGAGCAATATGGGAAAGAGGATTTCCGTGACGGCATCGATGTGCGCCAGCACATCGGGCATGGGGAAGGGGTAGAGATGTCCAAAAATATGCAGTTGAAACATGGAGGAGAACAGGAAGTCGGCGACGGGTGAGACGTGAAACCAACCACTCCACTTTGTGAGTCCGGACTTGATAAACGGAATCGCGAGCGCCAATCGTGCGACCGGGGCGGCGAGTAACCCGGCAGTCCATGCAATCCAGCCCAGTACGGAGTGCACGAAGCGCTCGAAACTGCGCATGGTCGAGGTGGGACGTTCAATGGAACTAGTGCTCATGAGTCAGTGACCTCGTGATCGGCGTCGCTTCAGACGCCCGGCAATGATTAGACCGGATTCCAGGATTCCGGTCAGATGGTCGGTTAGGTTGAATTCGGCATGAGACCGCTGGGCACGGTCGGCAGCCCGGGAGAGCGTCTCGCCGTTCACAAGGGCGGCGAAGAAGACAGCGCCGCCTGCGGGCAGCGCACGAACTTGTACCTCCGCTTGCGGCCGCGCCACCAGCGCATCCTCCGCGCCGGCCGCCAGATCAATCGGCTGCACTTCCGCATCTGCAATGTTCATGTGCCAGATGGACAGCGCCGGGAAGGGCGAGTGGACGAGACGAACTGAGGGGTGGAGCGTGAGGCACAGGTCGCCCGCACGGTCCGCGCTCACCCCGGCTAGCGCAGCAGGATCGAGAGGCTCGGCCTCGGCAGCATGATATGCCTCGAGCCATGCTCTCTCGATGCGTGCAACGTCCGCCAGATAAGGCAGCTCAGCTAGAGGCGCGAATGTCTCAAGAAACACTGGAAAGCCTCCGCCGTATTCGAGCATCACGGGGGAGAGCGGGAGGCTCTGCGCGGCGTACACGCGTGCGGTCTCACGGAAGCAGTCCTCGCCCAGCAGCCGGCGCACGGCGGGGTAGCCTTCTGCCAGGCAATCGATGAGGCTCGAGGCGACGTTGTTACGGTAGACCGCAAAGCGTTTCTCATCCGTGTGACCGGCAGGATCCACGCAACCGCGGGGAATCGGCTGCTGTGGGTCACGTAGCGCCGCGGCGAATGCCTGTTGCATCTCAGCCAGCGACCGCACGATACGTCTCCTCGTTCTGGAGGCTGTTCGCAAGGACATGCTCGGCCCGTTGAGCCTCCGCATGCAGTTCCGCCCAAGTGGGCAGGTTCTGGTCCCATTCGATCAGCGTCGGGACAGTTCCCAGTAGCTCGATGGCCCGCGCGTAGAAGTCCCAGACGACGCTCTCGACCTGCCGATCGTGAGAGTCGATGAGGAGCGCTTGTCCTTGATCATCAGCATCCCTGGCATGGCCGGCCAAGTGGATCTGCCGCACGTGTGCCACTGGGAACTCCTCGATGTAGCGCGCCGGATCCCAGTGCTGGTTCGTGCACGCCACGTACACGTTGTTGATATCTAGCAGCAGAGCGCAGCCGGTCCTGCGCGCGATCTCGGCGATGAAATCGACCTCCCAATATGTGCTTTCGGCAAAGGCAACGTAGGTGGAGGGGTTTTCGAGCAGCATTTGCCGTCCGAGCGCTTCCTGAACCTGATCAATATGCTCACATACGCGCTGCAGGGTCTGGTGGGTGTAGGGCACGGGGAGCAGATCGTTGAAGAAGTGCCCCCCGTGCGAGGACCACGCCAGGTGCTCAGAAAATAGCTCCGGCTCATAGCGCCCAATGAGCTCGGCGAGCCGCCGCAGGTGATCCTGATCGAGCGGTTGATCCGCGCCGATCGACAGCCCAACCCCGTGCAGGGACAAGGGATACTGTGCACGGATCTCGGTCAGATACCGATGCGGTGGCCCGCCGGCGCCCATGTAGTTCTCCGCGTGTACCTCGAAGAAGCCGACGTCGGGGTGCGTTTCGAGAATCGTCCGGTAGTGTTGGGCTTTGAGTCCGACACCGGCACGGGCGGGCATCTCGTTGCGCGTTCGGCGAGGAGGTGTGTTTGGTAGAACCGACATGGTGCAAGTACCGAGAGCGATCTGAGTGAGCGACTGCGGGTTCGATCAGTTTTGGCGCTCGGTGATCTTTTGCAGGCTTCCATGACCGTTCGGGATGGTGACGTAGGGCGTCCTGATCGCCGTGCAAGTGCCCGCGGGCACGAGCTTGAAGGCATTGCCCTGGTAGTTGCGGGCGGCCGTTCCGGCGCAGGTCGTTCCCGGACCCGCATAGCAGTCGTTGTGGCCGGCAAGCGCCACGCCAAAGCATCGCTGGTACTGTCCGGTTTTCAGCTCCTGCATGGTGTGGGCTTGCTTCTCCATCATCATCTTGTGCATCGCAGGGCTCATCTGCATGCCCCCCGCCGTGGCGGCAGGTCCGCTGAGTGCGGTGACGGCGGTGGCCAGGGCGCCGGCCACGGCCAAAGATACGGTGCGTTTAGACATAGCGATCTCTCCGAGTAGATTTGTCTGAGGGGCCGGTGGACCTGCGCGATCCAGAATGTTCCCCGTCCCACTGATAGATTCGTGCCAGCGCTCAAAAAGGTTACACCGCGTCGTGCTCTGGCCTGCCCTGCGGGGTGTGTTCTGCAGCGGGGCGCATGCAGCGCGCTGAGCCAGTTTCAGCCGACCCAAGTCGAGCGGTGGCGCGGCTGGGGCCTGCGCCGGATCGGGCATGACATCGTGCAGGGAGTGCCAGTCCTTGTGATCTGGAACCGTAGGACATCTGGAGGCCGATCGAGTGCAACTCGTCATAGACCAGCGCAATCCCTCTCGTACGGCCCGCCGTGGGCATGCGATTGCAACTGCTGCCACCGGCAGCGCTTCCGCCTCTATTTACGTCGTACGCTTGATGCGGTCCTCGGCGGGTCGGTGGCGCATTCCTCGCGCAGCATCGAGCAAGCGCCCGAGTGCATGACCTGCCTCGACCGCGGGGCTGCGGTGCCGCATGGACTGCTGGCTTGCATCATCCGATCGGGGACGACGCGCCGCTCGATCCAGTCCGCACCAGGGTGCTGTATCTGGCGATGTAGCGTGCTCGGGCGCGATGCGCCGGGACGGGCGGGGGGATCTGATCGTCCAAGGCGACAGGGGACCTGCTGACGGACACCATCGTCAAGGATCCGCTCGTGCGCGGGGTTTCAAGGAGATCGGTATCCGGGATCGACGCGCTTCATTCCGGTATGAAGAGCGCCGCTCGGCGGAGTGCTTTCCAGGTGCGATTGACACGGCAATTTGAATGGCACGGCCTCAAGTCCGCTGCCGAGCCCGGCCGTCCGCGGGCCAGGGTGGAGGGCGCACTGGGACCCTCTTGCCATTTCTTGGTGTCACCCCGGATGCGTGGATCGGCCCGCTCCGAAGGACTGGTGTCGTTGCTAAGGAAGCGCGCTCGCCTGAGGTGCAGAACCACCAGGCTGGCGTGCGGCGGTTATCCGGCTTTCCACAGCGCGAGCGCACGAAGCGCAGATTCAGTGGTAGCGAATCGAGGGATCAGCAGCTTTCGGGCTCAGAAGTCATGGCGATATTGAAGTAGAACTGTCAGCGGACGCAGCGTCGCGACCTGTGGAATGATCGTTCTACTGGCGGTGTACTGCGCGTAGCCGATGTAGCCGATGTCGCCGAGATTGGGCTTTGCATTGGTCGCATTGCGCACGTTGATGGAGAGCGATGTTCTGCCGTGGCGCACGCCGAGGCGGAGATTGATCAGCACATAGGAGTTGCGTGTGGCGAACAAGCCGTTGCCGCCATTGAGCAGAGCGCGGCTCTCTCCGGTGTAACTCCCATCCGCCTCGATGAATCCCTCCAGTGTGGCAGAGAGCGGGCGGGTGTAAACGCCGGCGAGGTTGGCCGTCCAGGCGGGCGTTCCGAGGACGCGCGAGCCGGGCGTGACCCCGACAATTGCCAGTGCGCCCGGTTCGGTGATGTCGGTCTTCTCGTATCCCACCCCGGCTCGCAGTGCTAGCGATGGAATGAGGTGACCGTCGAGTTCGATCTCCCCACCACTGATCTGCGCACGCCGGCCGTTGATGTTGAAGATGGCCTCGCAGGGCAGGGCGACCTGCTGCTGCAGATTGCGCCAATCGATGTGAAAGGCGGCCGCTGAGAGCAGTAGGTCCGTGTCCGGAACCTGCGCCTTGGCGCCGACTTCGTAGCTCCAGAGCGTGTCGGATTTCAGATGGGTGATGTCATTGATGGGCAGATTCGACATTGCACAGAACGGCAGATACGTCTGGGCCGCGCCGGCCCGAAAGCCCTCGGAGGCGGAAGCGTAGAGCAGCGTGCGGGGAGTGATCTGATAGGAGAGCGCGGCCTTTGGATTGATGCCCGACTGGCGACTCGATTGTGGATCGCTCGGCGTGGGGCCAAAATTGTTGAAACCGTTGGCCGTGAAGTCCGAGGTCTGATGCAGCCAGTACTGTCGTGCCCCCAGTGTCAACGTGATCTTGCGCGCCAGCGGCACGTAGATCTGGCCGAAAAGCGCTGTATCCCGTTGCATCGCCGGGTTGTAATCGATCCACAGCAGGTCGTTCGGCCAGGGATGTGGGCTCACCACGGAATTATGGATGGTGGCGGCCACCAGTCCCCGCGCATATTCTGGCGGAACCGACAGCACCGAGCGGCTGCGCGCATAGAAGGCCCCGAGGGTGCCGCTCACGCCGAGAAATCCCTTGAAAGACACTCGAAGCTCCTCCGTGAACTGATTCTGGTCATTCTCCTGATCCCAGAGAAACGGCTGGATGGGAAGCGTCGTGACGCCGTAGTAGCTCTGCAAAATCTGCTGGGTGCCGTAGGTCGAGTCCTCGATATCGCGGTTATGGTGGTAAAAGTAGCTGGTGGCGGAGACGATCCGCACCTTGCCGTGCCGATAGTGAATCTCGAGCGAGGGGAGCACCCAGGCATCGGTAGCGCCGGGCTGGACATTGAAGGCGCGATTGAGCGTGTAGACAGGCTTGAAGGCCGGTAGCGGCGCGAAGGTCGCCGGAAATCCCTTGTCGTGTGTGTCCTGCGCCATGACGCGCAGGCGCACCCCGAGTGCCGAGGTGATGTGCAAGCGGGTCGTAATGGATCCGCCGTAGGTGGTCTTGGCGCCCTGATCGCCAATGCTCGTGCGCAGCGCCGGTAGAAAGGGGTTGCTGGCTGCCGGGCTCGACGGCGCAGGAAACGTGCGGGTCAGGTATCCGGCATCATGGCTGCCAAAGAGCACGATACGGGTTGCGAGTCGGCCCGGAACGAGCGCGATGTTCTCGATGAGACTCGCGCCCCCATCGGCGCTGCCACCTCCGGACGTGAGGCCGATCTCCGCCGTGTAGCCGAGTTCGTCGCGCCTGAGATTCGGCTCCTGGGTGATGATGCGCACGGTACCGCCGAGGGAGCTCTCACCAAAGAGTGTCCCCTGCGGTCCCTTGAGCACTTCGATGCGCTTCACGTCGACGATGCGCGGATCGATCGATTCCGGAAGCGGCGTGTTATCGATGTAAAAGCCCGTCGCACCGGATGTACCGAAGAGATTCTGCCCTGTGATGCCCCGAATGGCGACGGTCCGGGCGTTCGAGACGCCAGTCGACCCCGCTCCGTAAACGAACGAGAGGTTCGGCGTCTTGGTCGCGTAGCCGTCGAAGGAACGGATGTCGAGTGCACGCAGCGTACGGGCCGAGAACACGGTGATGCTCTCTGGGACTTTGGCGAGCGGTTCCCGCTGCTCTTGCGCGGTGACGATGACGGTGCGCAACGCCTCGGGGTTCGTCGATGCGCTTGCCACCTCGGCCACCACCCAAGGAGCCAACGTGAGCGCAGCGAGCGTCAACGCGGTGACTAAGGGCGACCGAGTGTGCATCGGGGTTGAGAGAAAGCGCTCGGAATCGGCACGACGGCTCGGCGGCGACGGAGTGGGGGGCGCTCCTGGATTCGGTGGGATCTCAGACAAGGGGTGCACTCTGCCCGACTTTCGGCTGCTGATCTTCTCAAAAAAAGATTGGCGGCGGCGCCATCTTCGGTCCCTTGCGGCAGGGGACGGGGTATCCAGATGCCGCGCGTACGGGCCGGAACGGCGTCGCCGACAAGCGATGCGGGCCCGCTCCCCTTCGGCGGGGCCTTACAGGGACGGTCGTCAACGCGGGCTCGCGGAACAGGGATTTTTCGCGCCGCATGGATTTTGAGGCTTGGGACTGCACGGATGATGTAGTTTCGTCGCATAGGGATTCTTGGCCGCTGTGCACGGATTTTTCACTTTACCGGCAATTTTGGCGCCGCAAGGACTCTTGGGCGCGCAGGGGGTGCGCGTGGGCTCGCGCTTGCACGGTACGCCGCTGCTCGCGTCTTTCGCGAGGGAGGGGGGCAGGGCACCGCCGATGGCGAGGGCGGTGCCGAGCGTGCGCGCCTTGCCGTCATTGGCTCGTCCATCGTAGCGGTGGAGCTGGCCCAAGCGTTCGCTCGGCTCGGCAGCCGGGTCAGGATCCGAGCGCGCCACACGTTGCTGTATCGTGAAGACCCTGCCATTGGGGAAGCGCTCACGGCCGCCTTCCGCGAGGAAGGACTCGAAGTCCCGGAACAGACTCAGGCGAGCGCAGTCGCCTATCGGAACGGCGAATTCGTGCTTACGACCGGTCAAGGCGAGCTGCGCGCGGACAAGGTGCTAGTGGCCACCGGACGTAACCCGAACACTCGAGCGCTGGACCTGGCAGCGGCTGGCGTGGAGGTGACCGAGCGAGGCACCATCGTCGTCGACGAGCGGTTGTCGACGTCTGCGCCCGATATTTACGCCGCCGGAGATTTGCACAAACCAGCCGCAGTTCGTCTATGTCGCAGCGGCGGGCGGTACCCGTGCCGCGATCAACATGATGCGCGGCGAGGCTCGGCTCGATCTATCCGCCATGCCGGCGGTGGTATTCACCGACCCGCAGGTCGCGACCGTTGGACTGTCCGAAGCCGAGGCCCATGCGCGGGTATCGAGATAGACACTCGAACCGTCACCCTCGACAACGTACCGCGGGCGCCCGCCAACTTCGATACCCGTGGATTCATCAAGCTGGTCATGGAGGAGGGCTCGCGGCGCCTGATCGGCGTACAGGCGGCGGCGCTCGCGATGCACGCTCGGATGATAGTGGCGGAACTCGCCGAGCAGCTGTTTCCATATCTGACGATGGTGAAGGGGCTCAATCTCACCGCGCAGACCTTCAAGCAGGATGTGTGGCAGCTGTCCTGTTGCGCTGGCTGACTGTAAATATCGGTGAGCCTCTACATTACCTCACGGCTGCCGCGTGCGCAGGGGATCGTCGCCTATAGGCTGTCAGCCCAAGTATGCAAAGCGAAACACATTTTACTAGTGTGCACGATCGTCGTCGTTGATTCGCTGAAGTCCTAATGCGCCGTCACCGGGCGTCCGCAATTCGCGGTCGAGGTCAGATCCTGTGCGAGGGGCGTCAATGATCTCGATCGGAACCCCGTTCAGTGATGCTGATGCAAGGTGCTGTGGCTTCGTCCGAGGACGTTACGGTGAGCGGAGGCGAAACGGCGCCGGCGAAAAGCCTTCGCCGCAGGGCGAAGGCGAGCATGAAGCAGGCGGTCCCGCTCACCGCGGCATCGGTGACAAAGGCGCCACGGACGCCATGCCAGTGATAACCGCCCCCGTCGATGAGGGTCATATAGGAAATTGGCAAATTCCCTGCAGCCCCGAGCAGTGCGTAGATCGTGGCAGCGAGCGGATTACCGGGCCCGATAATCTCAAAGATGATGGCGGAAGCGGCTGCGATAGCCGCTGATTGGAAGATGTTCTCGCCGATGAACGCCAAGCCATAGGTCGAAGGCACCTGTGGCAGTCCGAGCAGGCTGAGAGTGAACGCGGCGCCGACGAACCCTATGGACAGATAGAGCGGGCGTAGCGGCAACTTCCTGGCAAGAAGCGGCATCAGTGAGCAGCCGCTGATACCCGCGAGTATGGCACCCGTGCCGCCGAGGAGACTGACCAGAGCCGGGGCCGCGTGAAAATCATTGCCCCAGCCGCCGAGCACATTCGTTAACGCGAACGAGCCACAGGGTAGCGTGAACAGTGCGAGGGCCACGAGGACTTCCCTGCGCGTGAACAGAGAGGTCACCTCGCGCAGGAAGCGGCGGAAGCTTTCCCTGGCCAATGCGGCGCTCGGCGGCGGGGCTGGGATCAGTGGGAACACCAGCAATGGAGCCAGCAGCAGCAGGAGCAGGAAACCGGCGGCGACGGCCGGGGAGAGGTCCTGGGTCGCGAAGCCGGACAGAAGTGTTCCGGCGCCGCCGCCAGCGATGCTGTATGCGGTGGCCCACGCACCGAGCTGGCGGGCCTGGGCGGGCTCGATGAGGCTGCCGACCCAGCCGGCGTGCGACGCGGCGAACAGCATCAAGCAGAGAAAGCCGACGAACATGACGGCGCCAACGGATATCGCAGAGCCATGGTCTAGCACGACCCATGCCGTAGCAGCGGCGGACATCGCGCCGAATACGGTTGCATAGGTGCGGCGGCGGAATCGCACGTCAAGCAATGGGGCAATCAGGAAGCTGAAGAAGCTCGGCGAGCTGATGATCGCGATAGCGAAGGGGATGCGGCCACCGGAGACGCCCTGCGCCGCGAGCAACTGCGGCAGTGTGACGATGACGAACCCGACAGTCAGGCCGAAGGTGAGCCCGGGGAGGGCAAGAATCCACGCCGGGGGAATACGTTCTGATGTGTTCATATCAATGCGGCGAGATCCATACACTGAAGTGTCTCCCACGTTTCGGTGTCATTTCAAGCGCAGGTGTGTTCCCCGGCGACGCTCAAGAGCCGTGAACTCGAGGATCTATGCCTGCACCTCGCTGCCCCGCTCGCATGGCCGGTCGCAACTGTGGAGCACGACGTACGGGAATGACATGGATGCGGGGCCTGGCAGCATCAACACAGTGGAAGCGTTCAACAGGCTGTAACGGATTCGACCCAGCCGTTCTCTGCCAGGGAGGGCGTAGGAAAAGAGGATCCGCTCACGCATGTCGTGGTGGTTCCGGGAACAGCCACTCGAGCGCATCGGTATCGATGCCAATGCGCCAGGGTGCTTCATCACCGGGGGAATCCCCGGCGGTTCATCGGTTGTCTTTCGCACCTGTCCGGCGCAGACTGCACACTGCGGCGTGATCAATTTCATTGGGCCAGATGAGCGCACCAATGAGCAGTTACCGAATCGATGAACGCCCCATCCATTTGGGTCTCGGGGCGAGCGCGGTTGTCCAGCCGGAATTCACCGGTTCCCTGGCGTGGTACGAATCCTACGTTCAACGCCATCACGCGGATGGTCGTAATGGGTGGTTGGTCAGTCAGTTCAGTTTCGATCGGCCCTGGGACATGTGGGAAATGCACCCCGCAGGCAGCGAGGTGGTCTTGTGTGTCGCGGGCCATATCACATTGCATCAGGCGCACCTGGACGGCACGCGCGGCCGGATCTGCTTAGGTCCAGGAGAATATGCGATCAACCCCCCAGGCACTTGGCACACCGCGGATGTGCAAGGCGCGGCAACGGCAGTGTTCATCACGGCGGGCCTGGGCACGCAGCATCGCGCACGCCAGCCGGGGGATACTGCGGATCTGTAAGCCGGGATTTCCTCACTGTCACCGTGTTCCCATCTGGGAGTGAGGGTGGACGCATGAGGCTGCGTATCGCAGTGGGAATAAGCGGGGCGATGCAGAATCTCGCCTCCGCCGAGCGGTGGTGATCGGCCAGAGTGTCGCGATTCGGGAATTTGTGGTGTGGTGAGCCGGCGGGCGTTTGCCTTTCGAGCGGTCGAGGAACTGGCTAAATGTGGCCGCTCGAGTTCGCGCTCGCTGCGCAGCGGCGAATGGTGAAAAGAGTCGGTGTGATTTGCGGGCAAAGAACAACGGAGCGACTGTTTTGAGAACAAGAATCAGGTTCGCTGCGGGGGCTCTGCTGGCGTGCACGCTGATGAACGCTAGCGGAGCACCCGCACCCTCACCGGCATTGCCATTTTCCGTGCAAGTCACCGTGATTTGCAGTAATGCCCCGATGGCGCATGATCTGTCATTGGCCCTGACCGGAGCGTTGAAGAAAGATGGCTACCTGCTGCATGGCAGTCCCTGGCCGATGATGAGAATTTTTGTGTACGCGGCACAAACGGTTAACAACCGGAAGGATCCGAATGGCTGGAGTATTGGGGTTGCGCACGCCTATTTCGAGCCAATACTTGCCGCGGTGGGGCACCTGATGCAGGGCAACCCGCCGGCATTTCGGCCCGGCAAAACGACCCAATTGGCCATGATGCTGCTTCACGCTGAGGGTGTTCTGACGTATCTGAACGTCATGAACCTGGATCATCTCGATCCTCGGATGCTGCGGCTTCTGGCGGGCAACATCGTTAACTCCTTCAGCAAGCGATGGCCACCGCTCGGACCGGGCGGTCCGCGGCCGAAGGCACTGCCGCAGCTTCCCTGAGGCGATCTCGGGGATCGGATCTGCGAGCAATATCCGAAGGGACGCGCTGATCGCAGGGGAGGCCAGGGTGCCGGCGGTTGCGCGAAGTGGGCTCGAGTTCGATGCGTTGGTGTCGGCAGGCCTGCGGCATAGCGCATCTCCGCCGGGCACATCCGCCATCGACGGGTCGTTCCTCGATGCAACCTCTCACCCGGCGCTCTACGGTCTCTCGGGGCACAGTGCAGCGCCAATCAATCAAGAGCGTCTCAGCTCTGCCGCGCGTGCCCGTCGGCACACCATGATGCCGGCGTTGGCCGCGCCGAGGACAGGTGCGCCGCCATAGAGCGTTCGGCGAATGAGCGAGTCAACCCTCCCACTGCCTCGGCGTACCGGCTGGGATTGCAGAGTGCTACCGGGCTCGGGCGGAACCGGCGTGATGTTTCGGGTCGCTGCATCACAGAGAAATGAGCGCCGAGTGTGCGCAGACCGGGCGATCGGATTGGCGTTCGGCACCGCGGGTCGGCCGGAACTTAAGGCCGACGAATCAAGGGATGCGGCTCGGATCGCAGTTGCCGCTCTGCTCGAGACGACGAAGAGGATCGGACGAGCAAGCATCCTTGGGGAGGAAATCGGCGCGTCGGTATCTCTGACAGATCGAAACAAGAACTTAAGGAAAAACGACGCGTTCTGGCGGTGAAGCCCTTGAATGATGAGACCCAAGGCCGGTCTGGAACGTGAATTGCTCGAGTGAAGACGGCACCGCTCGCGGCATGTGCGGCGGTTCGGCCGCAGGACTGTGAGCTTGTCTTTGAAACACACCGGGGTTTCCACAATGAAGCTGAAATTCCATCGGAAGTCTGTGCATCTGCGGCGCTGTCGCCCGGCGTTGCGCCCGCCCGCCGGCGCGCTCTGGGCGGCAGTCGCGGCCCTGTGTCTGATGATGCCGCAGGCCTGGGCCGGTGGAACGTCAGGGTCCGGACCGAATGGGACCAATGGAACTCAGGGTGCTGTCGGGACTGACGGGGTGGACGGGACGGCGCCCGGCGGACCGGGTGCCGGGGGGGTGACTGGGGATAACGGTTTGCCGGGGACGTACGGCGGATTCGGGTATGCCCTGTCGAGTGGCTCGGCTTCGCTGGTTAATCTCGCCGGCGGCAATGGCGGGCAGGGTGGAGGCGGTGGTGATGGCGGTCAGGGCGGCGCCGGTGGCGAGGGGAACCTGTTCAACGCATATGGCGCGCCGATCGACTTCAGCGCTGGGGGTCTCGGTGGACCGGGTGGCAGCGGAGGCCTTGCCGCCGGCGGCGCCAACGCGGGCGCTGGGCTCGTCATTGCGGGCGGCGGGGCGTCGATTTCCGGGCAGGCCAGCGGGGGTCAGGGCGGCGCCGGTGGCGACGGCGGCAGCGGCGGGGCAGGCGGAGTCGGTGGGGATGCGGGCTTTCCTGGAAATCTGGGTGGCGCCGGTGGGACCGGCGCTGCGGGGAGTGCCGGCGGAGCGGGCGGGGATGGCGTGCTCGGCACCGCGGGCACGGTGTCGAACGAGGGATCGCTCAGCGGCGGGAACGGCGGCTCAGGTGGCGGCGGAGGCAACGGCGGCGATGGCGGCAAGGGCGGCTTCAGTGTCTCCGTCAGCGCGGCCGATGCGACGAGTGCGTATTCGAATCCTTATCCATCGGCATATGCCGGTGCGCAGGGCGGCCCCGGTGGGATTGCCGGGGTGGGAGGAAACGGATCGAACGGCGGGCTCGGGGGAAGTGGCGCATCGTTAAGCGGTGGGATGCTGATCAACGGGGGCACGATCGTTGGCGGTGATGGCGGTGACGGTGGCAGCGGTGGCAATGGCGGGTCCGGCGGTGACGGTGGCGCGGGCGGTCGGGGCCTCGCCGGCGTCAGTCCGCCAACGCACCTGTTCATCCCCTACGGTTCTCCCGGTAATCCGCATTTGTTGTCGGTGGTACAGGTGCAAAGCACTCCAGCCAACGGCGGCGCGGGGGGAATCGGCGCAACGGGGGGCAACGGTGGCAATGGGGGGGATGGCGGAGATGGCGGATCGGGTGTTTCCCTGCAAAATGCGACGCTGGTGAACAGCGGATCCATTACCGGTGGCAATGGCGGCAATCAGGGCGCCGGTGGAACGGGCGGTGACGGTGGCAGCGGGGGGGGCGGCGGCGGTGGCACCGACGGCGGTACCGCCTACTACGGCTGCGATCCTACGCTGGTCACTTGCCCGGCCAATACCGTCATCGCGGCCGAGGACGGCGCGGATGGGGTCGATGGTGCAAGTGGATCGGGCGGTGCGTTCGGCGCCGGAGGTGCAGGCGGGGCCGGTGTTCTGGCCCACGGTGGGGCGAGCATCATCAACAGCGGCATGATCGCCGGCGGACGAGCCGATGGCGGCACCGGGCCGAGCGCCGATGCCGTGCGCTTGCAAGGCAACGGAAACACTCTCACGCTCGAGGCGGGTTCGCAGATCGACGGTGCGGTCGTGAGCCAGGGGGACAACACGCTCGCCTTGGGGGGCAATCGTAATGCCGCAGCGGGCAATGGGTTCTCACTCAGCGGTCTGTCGGTCGGCGGGCAATACCAAGGGTTCAGTCATTTTGACAAGAGCGGATCGAGCACCTGGACGGTGTCCGGTGACGGCGGCGCGTTTGCCCAGAGCATGACGGTCTCGGCAGGAAAGCTGGTGTTCGATGGCACTGGGACGCTGGCCGATGGTACGACGGTGAGCGGCGGTGAGCTGGATCTCGGCAACGGTGCGCGGCTCGGCGGCAACGTCACGGTCGACAGCGGCGCAGCGGTGCGCGTGACGAACGCCAACGTGACTTGGAGCGGCACATTCACGAACAACGGCGCTTATCTCAGCGACCCATCGACTCAGGTGTTTTCCAGTCTGAACATCGGTTCGAGCGGATATCTGCAAGGCGGTGCGACCGATGTATTCGACGTGTTGAACAACTTTGTCAATGACAGTACGCAATATTCACTCTGGAATACAGCCCTATCGACTCTGGAGTTTTCCGGATCCTCGGGTACCGCTCACGATGCCGCGCTGGCGGGTCTCGCCGATTCCGGATTTGCGAATAACTTCGCCTGGGGAACGCTGTCGCTATCAGCCGGAAATCGTCTGGACCTGAGCGCCGGGTCGGGCAACGCGCTGTACGTCGATTACCTCGATCTTCAAGGCGGCAGCAGCCAGCTGAGTGATCTTCTCGCCTCCTCAGGAGTGACGCTCTATTACAACGTCAACGACCCGCGCAATGCCTACCTGCTCGGGGGCACTTACCAGCTCGGTGGCGGAGGTGCGCTGGATCCTTTCGCGGGGACAGTGGGCGGCACGGGCAGCGTGCCGGAGCCCGGGACGTTGGCGCTGATGCTGCTCGGCCTCGCCCTGGTGGGGCTGTCGGTCAGGAAGCGTGGCATGCAATGTTGAACGGACCATTCGCCTGTGCCCGCAGCGACACAGGCGGACAGACCCTAAGACACTCCCGGTTCTGGCGCTGCGTACCCTCGTGACGGCTGCGCAGGGAGCGGATGCTCCCTCGGGCATGTCGCCGCATCATGAAATGGCGCTGGCATTCGGCGTGGCCGTGGCGCACTTGAGTGATTTCTTGTAGTAGTCGGGGTAATCGGGGCTCATGCCCTTGAAGCGCCGATGTATCCACAGATACTGCTCGGGAACCGCCTGAACTTGCGCTTCGATCAACCGATGAAACTGCGCGGCATCGGCAGCGGGTGAATCGCTGGGGAAATTCTGCAGGGGCGGGTGGATGACGATCCGATAGCCGCGGCTGCCGGGCAGGCGCTCGACAAAATACGGCAGGACCGCCGCGCCCGTCATGCGCGCAATACGCGAAGTCGCGGTGTTCGTGGCGGCGGGTACACCAAAGAGCGGCACCATCTCCGCCCCCTTTTTTCGGTAGCATTGATCGGGTGCAAACCATACGCATTCATTGTTTCGCAGCGCCGCGACCATGGGCCGAATGTCATCGCAACGGATGGAACGCGCCCCATTGCGACTGCGCAGCCGGCACTGCAGATGTGCGAGCACTTCGTTCTTGGCCGGGCGGTACAGCACGTTGATGGGGAAGGCTTCAGAGAGGATGCGGCCACCTATCTCGAGGGGTGTGAAGTGCGCCGTCAGCAAGATCGCCCCGCGCCCCTGCGCAAGGGCCGCTTTGACATGCTCGCAGCCTTCGATGTGCGCCAGTTTGCGGATCCGCTGACCATCCCCCCACCAGGCCAGGGCGATCTCGAGCGCGGAAATGCCGAGACTCTGAAAATGCCGATCGAGGACTTGTTTGCGCTCGCTGGGCGATAGTTCGGCAAGACACATGTCGATGTTCGTTTGGGCGATCCGCACATAACGCACGGGCAGATGCCTCAGCAATGAGCCCAGGGCACGTCCCCAGGCGAGCTGTATTCGATACGGCAGTAATACCAGCAGGCGGAGCATCCCGAGGAGGATCCAGACTCCCCAGTAGCGAGGTGCCAACAGACGCTTCCAGCGTGCGATGAAGGTGGGCTCGACCACGTGATCGCAATCACTCATACGGATATGACTCGCTTCGACGGTGGATCGGGTGAGGTTCGGTGCGGTGTGTCTTACGGGTGCAGGTCAATGTAAGGTGGGACAACGTGCCGTTGGATTCATCCGTCCGTCGGACGCAAGTCGTTTCACCACTTGTGTGGTTGTGCGTCAGTCTCTGCACGGACCCATTCGAAGTTCGACGAGCCGTTGACAGTCAGGTGGTTGCGCCGTACGCGTTCACGGATCCCCCGTCCCAAGCGATTGCACTGCATTATTTTCAAAATAGTCGGTCAACTGAAACTTTACCGCACAAAGGCAGGGCTGCCTAGAGAATTCTACCCGTGCGCTCTGCCGTGCCGACGCGGACGGGCAGGCTTGGCGATCGTTGAGCGCATCCGCGGGTCCTTGCGCTCGGCTCAAGCGGCAGAGCGCGGGCGACGGGCACGATCCAGCGTTGCGGCCTGCGCGAAGGTCACGGCAGTGGGATAAGAGGCCCTCTGCGGCGTTCTTGTCACGTGTTTGAATCCATGCGATGGCGGATGTACCCGCGATCGAATGGAACTGCGAAAGGGCTGGCCCAGATCGTGCCTGTCGGTGCGCGCGAGCCGCGCCGCGAGTGTGATCGTACCCGGACATCGCCTGCGCGGGCCAACGACAGAGTGTTCTGCGGCGCTGCAGCAACGGGCTGGTCCTGGGCCGATCGCTAACGTACCGACGCGCGAGGCATCGCGGCATGCGGACTGCGACCCGATGCCGATTGCGGCTTTGCCACGGTTGAGATCGGCTGTTGTCGTCTGACAACGTCTTGCTTGAGGGCGCTATAAGCTCTTCGGTTCATCTGTTGTGCACAAGGTACAAGCAATGGACGACCACCCGTGCGCGGCTCTGCGCGCCGGCGGTGGCAGGGGGTCGAACCCAGTGCGTGATGGCGGCCGCGTTCGAGTTCCGGGAGGGGTCGTTCGCCCTAAAAGATCAGCACCACGGTGATACGGGTTGCCGGCCAGAGCGTGGTGTCGTTGGCACGCAGTAGGCCGCCACGCCGGGCGCTGCGGTAGATCACGCGTCCGAAGGCGCCGAGTTCAATGTCGAGGGGAATCTGGCGTGGGTTCATGATGCGCTCTCCTGGAGATTCGAAGCGGAGGATGCGGGGTCCTGCAAGCTGTGGGTGAAACGACAAAGGCCCGCCACCGTTGAGCGTTGTGCCGAGCACGACGGACCGGTCCGCACCGAGTCCCGGCGTTCAACGGGAGCAGCTCAGAGTCTTGTGGGGCTGCGGGGGAGAGCGGTCCGGATGCTCTACCCATTCGGCGTTTTCCGGATCGGTGATGCCGTAGGCTTGGCCGGGAGTCCGGGCCGTACCGGGATGTTGGGAAATGGACAGCTCGGTGAGGCGGATTCCCAGCCGAGCGGCGCGCGAGGAGTCCGGTGCCGCCGGCACAAGGGGCGGCACATACAAGGTGCTCAGGGCGTTCAGGTCATGCTCGGGCAGATGGGCAAGCGCGGTCACCGCGAGCACCGGAGCGACATTGTCATATCCCGATGCCTGATACACGATGACTTCGTGATCGGGCGGATAGCTCACCAGCAGCGCATCGAGCAACGCAGCAAGGTGCTGCGGCGCGGCCCGGGGCTCGGCGGTGAGGGCGCCGACCACCCCGACTTGCCAGAGAATCAACGGAATGCGTGTGTCGATGCAAGGTTTGAGCAGTACGAAGCCCGTGGCCTCGTAGGTCTGCAGGCCGGGCATCGCTGGATCGACGCCCAGATCGGCGATCAGCATGTCCTCACTGGAGATACCGGGCAACATCTTGGCGTAGTGACCCTCGCGGCGGGCCTGCACGATGGCCTCATGTGAGGGGTAAACGAAAACGCCGGGATGTCCGTAAAATGCCGCGCAGACCGTCGAGCCGTGACGAACCGGGTGCAGGATGGCCTCGACCATGTCCTGGTACGCGCGCAAACGCGGCTTGCCCGTCCCATATTCATAATGCGGCGTCAGGCATTGCGCCGACGGGTTCAGGTGCCTGATAAATGCCTCGGTATGCGGATCGATCACGAGATAGAAGACCCGCTCGGCGACGCTCAGACAGTATTCGGCCTCGCGCGTGAGCTGACTAATGGCCGTCATGCCGGTACCGACCACGATGAGTGTTCCGTTCATTGCGACCTCAGAGGGCTGGATGGTTCACGGAGGCGCTCAAGCGCGACCGCGAGCTTGAACGAACCCCGGTACACGGCTGTGCACCGCGTAAACCTCGGGGGCACCTGCAACGCCTCGGTCCAGGCTGATCGGGCGGCAGAGCTCGCCGCGCCCCGAGCCGGCACGCCGAGCCGCTCCTCGTCTCGCGTGCGGAGCGCGCCCCAACCACACCGGGGTGACCGTGTTCGGTGCGATCCGGCAGCGAACCGGCCGGTTCTTGTCGGCATTGATGCCGTTGTCGCGGCGCCAGCACGGCTCTACACTCGTGCGGCCCGACGTTCTCGGGACGCGCCGCCCCGGGGCTGTTCTGCTCATCGCCTGGGTATGCCCGCAAGAGTCGTTTGGCCACACGCAGCAATAAGCGACGAACACGTTCGGCGGTTGCTTGAATTTCAAGGGGGACCATGCGCCTATGAAATACTTCCAGGTGCCGCGACGGGAAGTGTCAAACAACGAGTTCGTCCCTCATATCAACGAGTTCGTCCCAGGCCATCATCGGCAAGGGGGCAAAACCGGGCTCGCATTCGGGTTGCGCCGGTCTACGGGGTTGACCTGCCGACCGGCGGCTGAGGCGCTCGCCCTGTCAGCGGGATAGGCGACGAACATGGCCGCTCGGCTGCGCGGACCCCTGCTCATCGTGACCGTGTTCTGGGTCTATGTGGCGGTCTGTGATGTGCTGTACGCCGATAGCATGCAGCGAGCCCTCGAGGCGATCCACGTGGTGCAGCTGTTTGCGCCCTGGCAGCCGCGGCTGCTGCAGCATCTGCTGCTCTATCCGGTGCTGCTCGGCTGTGTGGCCGGATCCTACCGCTTGGGGTGGAACCCGTTCGCCCGGCGCGCCCCGCTGCAGTTGCTGCTGGGGGTTCTGTTCTCCGCGCTTGCGATTCCGTGTCTGCTGGTGGGCGATCTGCTCGCCGGCGATTTCCGCTCCGCGCCGCACGTGTCGGTGTACACCTGGTCGCAGGCCTCGGCGGTGGCCGCACCGATCTGGCTCGCGAGCGTCATGCGGTTCCTCATCACCTATGCGTTCGCGGTCGGACTGGTGAGCGGATTTGAGTTGTACCGGACGCTTCGGGATGAGGAAAATCACTCCGCCGCACTCGCTCAGGAGTTGACGACGGCCCGGCTGGCCTCGCTGCGGATGCAACTCTCACCGCATTCCTTGCTCAATCTGCTGCAGAGTATTCACGGTCAGATCGAATGGGATCCGACCGCCGCACAGGCACTCGTGGTGCGCTTTGGTGATCTGCTGCGCAGGCTGCTCAGTGCCAGCGAGCGCGAATACTGGCGGCTCGCCGAAGAGATTCATTTCGCGCAGCTGTACCTCGAGTTGCAGCAGCGTCGATTCGCTGAGCGGCTGCGGTTCGAGCTTCCCGAACTCGCCGCGCTGCCCGCGGCTTGGGTGCCGAGTCTGGTGCTGCAGCCGCTGGTCGAGAATGCGGTGGTTCATGGGCTAGCAGGCCATCATGGTGTCGTGTCTGTCCGAGTGGAGGTGCGTCCATCGGGGCAGCACCTGACGCTGCGCGTGACCAATTCCATGGCGCACATGGAGCCGCGCGGGCCGGGCGGTATCGGCCTGAAAAATGTTCGCGACCGTCTCGGCATCCTCTTTGGCGAGCGGGCCACGGTTTGTGCCGCCCCGGGGCGGGCGCGCGAATGGATCACGGAAGTCAAGCTGCCGCTATTGGTTGACGTTCGTGTCCCCATAAATCGCTAGCGGGGTGGGTCATGCTGCAGGTGATCTTGGTGGATGATGAAACGGCGGCGCGACGGGCACTGCGCGAGCACTGCGAGCGCGAGGCGGACCTGCGGGTGATCGGTGAATACCGCGACGGTCTGAGCGCGCTGCAGGCCGTGCGCATCGACCCACCGCATGTGATCTTTCTCGATGTGGAGATGGAATCGATGGATGGGATGGCGCTCGCGCGCTCGCTCGAGCAGCGCTGCGCTCCGCTGATCGTGTTCGTCACCGCACACGAGAGATACGCCATCGAGGCGTTCGCATTGAGCGCGGTGGATTACCTGCTCAAGCCATTTGATCGCGAGCGCTTCCGCTGCACGCTCGATCGGGTCCGCCGGCGGCTGCTCGCCGAAACCTCCGCGCAGCGCGAGGAGGCACTCGAGGCGGCCTTTGAGCGGATCGAGGCAATCCGCCGCGGGCTCCTCGATTTGCGGCCGCGCATTCTCGTTGGACTCGGTAGTACGCTACAGATGCTCGATGTGGGTTTGATCGAGGTTGCATGGGCGGACCGCAATTACGTCAAGCTGCGCGTGGGTGAGCAGATCTATTGCCTGCGCGGGACGCTCGTGCAGGCTGAAAAGGCCCTGCAATCGCAACCGCTGCTGCGAATCAGCCGCTCGTGCCTGGTCAATCTCAATTACGTGCGCAAAGTCAGCCGCACGCCGCGGGGGGATTTCATCTTGGTGATCGAGGCCGGGGTCACTCTGGCGAGCGCCGAGGGATTTCGCGAGTCGGTGCGCCGGCAGCTGGAGCGATTCAGAGTGTCGCCGGAATGAGTTCGGTGCGCCGCCCGCTGCATGCCCGTCGTGTCCGCCACGGCGGCGGTGGCCGGATCAGCCAAGCGCCGCGGGGTTCGCTCGCCACAGCGTCCAGCTGAGCAGCGTTGCGAAGAGGACCCAGCCGAGGTAGGGCAGCAGCAGGATCGCCGCGATCCGGCTGATGCGCCAGAATGCGCCGAGTGTGGCGGCGATCATCGCGAGCAGCAGCACGATCCATCCGAACGACACGGCGCCAAGATGCCAGCGAAAGAACAGCCACGACCACAGCGCATTGATCACCAGCTGCACGAGGAACACTGCCGTGGCGGTGGCGTGCGCTTGGGCAGAGCGCACCACCCGCCACAGTGCGACGGCCATCAGCGTGTAGAGCAGTGTCCACACCGGACCAAACAGCCACGGGGGCGGTGCCCAGCGGGGTTGGGCCAGACTCGCATAGAATGCCGCGGCATGGATTGAGGCGATGGCGCCCACTCCCTCCGCCGCATAGGTGAGCAGAAGGCACAGGATGAGCAGGGCGCCATCGCGCGGCGCGCCCAGGATCTTGGGGGAGGTGGACGGCGCTGCACGTGACATGGGCGTAGCCTGCACCGAGGCGGAGCAACCGGTCAAGCGCCGGCCGGATCGCGCACCGGGCTGCAACGGAATCGCATCAGTCGCCATCTCCACCGCAGCACTGCGAGTGCGCTGGGTACGCTGGGGCCTGCGGAGCGTTCAGACAGTGCTCGAACCAGGCGGTCGCCCGCTCGGCGACCTGTTCTAGTGCACCCGGTTCGGTAAACAGGTGGCTGGCCCCGGCGATGACCTCCAGCCGTGCCGGACAGTGCAGGGCGGCAAGCGCGGAGCGGTTCAAGGCCAGCACCTGCCGATCCTCGCCGCCGACGATGAGCAGAGTGGGCGCGAGAACCTGCTCGAGTGCGGCGCCGGCCAGATCCGGCCGACCACCTCGGGAGACGACGCCGAGCAGGTCTGTGACGCCTGCGGCCGCCACGAGCGCGGCGGCCGCCCCGGTGCTGGCGCCAAAATATCCGATCGGATACGCACCCAACGTGCGATGGCGGCGCGTCCACTCGGTCGCCGCGCGCAACCGATCCGAGAGCATTGCGATGTCAAAGCGCAGCTGCGCGGTCAGGATGTCGATCGCCTCTTCGTGCGCCGTCAACAGGTCTGCAAGGACAGTTGCGATGCCGCTCTGCGCGAGTCGCTGCGCGACATAATTGTTGCGGGGACTGTGCCGGCCACTGCCGCTGCCATGGGCGAAAAGGACGACCGCGCGCATGGCGCTCGGAATGCGCACAATGGCATGCAGCGTTGCAGTCCCGAGTTCAAGGGAGATGTCCTGTTTCACCGTCGCACGCACGCGGTGTGCTGAGGCCGTCTGCGCCTGATGCCTCCTGAGCTGCCTAGCGGCGAAAGCTCCCACCTGAGCGCTCCTGGGCCTCATTAACCCGCAACGGCCTTCCGCCGATGCTCTTGCCGTTGAGGGACTCGATGGCCCGCGCGGCCTCGAAGTTCGGCATCTCCACGAAGCCGAAGCCGCGCGACTGTCCCGAATCCCGATCCGTGACAATTTTGGCAGATTGCACCGACCCATACGGCGCAAACATGTCGCGCAGATCCTGCTCGGTGGTCGAGAACGGCAGGTTTCCGACGAAGATCTTGGTCATGTCATGTACTCCTGAACCGAGGTCAATCAATTCGGTCGATACGGTTGCGGCCGGTGTGCGCCCGAGCGGCGTAGCCCAAGCGTTGTCTTCGCCAGCACCAGGACGCACGCAGCCCTGCCCCAAGGGAACTGTCCGCATCGATATCCTCAGCGCAATGCATAGGCCGCGTTATCGTTACTTGTACCGATGCACGCCCACTGCGTACTGTCCGAACTGTCAAAAACCAGCCGATCTGATATTTACCGCCAAGGAGCGTGCACTCGCGGCGGCACCACTCGAGCACCATGGACGCACACTGGGAGCACTTCGCACATGCAGCCGATGTCGGTGTGCGCGGCATCGGCGCCAGCAAAGCACAGGCCTTCGAGCAGGCGGCAGTAGCGATGACGGCGATCGTAACTGATCCGACGCGGGTCATTCCGGCGCAGGAAGTCCGTGTCACGTGCGTGGCGCCGGATGACGAACTGCTGCTTGCAGAGTGGTTGAATGGCCTGATTTTCGAAATGTCGGCGCGGCAGATGCTCTTCGGACGCTTCCAGGTGCACCTCGAGGCCAACAGGCTCGAGGGGCAGGCCTGGGGCGAGCCGGTCGATCGCGAGCGACATCACCCGGCGGTCGAGATCAAGGGGGCAACGTATACCGCGCTGCGAGTGGCGTGCGAGAACGGCGCGTGGCTCGCGCAGACCGTGCTGGATGTCTGACAGGTATGGACCTCGGTCTACTCGAGCGTCGCGCCGAGCAGCAGTGGGAAATCCCGCCGCATGGCGCCATGCGGGTGCCCGGGTTGATTTTCGCGGACGAGGCGCTCGTGCGACAGATGGATCACAAGGTCTACGAGCAGGCCGTCAACGTCGCCATGCTGCCGGGCATCGTTGCGGCGAGTTACGTCATGCCCGATGCACACTGGGGCTACGGCTTCCCGATCGGGGGCGTCGCCGCGTTCGATCCGCAGCACGGCGGAGTGGTCTCGGCCGGTGGTGTCGGTTTCGATGTGTCCTGTGGGGTGCGTTGTCTGCATACCGGCATGCATGCGAGCGAAGTGCGCGCCGTACAGCACGCGCTTGCCGAGGCCCTTTATGCCCAGATCCCAGCCGGGCTTGGCAGCACCGGGCCGATCACGCTGAGTGACGAGCAGACCGATGCCATGCTGCACGCCGGGGCGAGATGGGCCGTGCAGAGTGGCTGGGGAGCGGCTGAGGATCTCGAGCGGATCGAGGAGGGCGGTCAGATGAGCGGCGCGGACCCCGAGCAGGTATCTGCCCGTGCGCGACTCCGGCAGCGCCTTGAGATGGGCACCCTCGGCAGTGGCAATCACTATCTGGAGGTACAGCAGGTCTGTGAGATCTTTCAACCGCAGATCGCTCAGGGTTTCGGGCTGCAGAGCGGAGATGCGCTCGTGATGATTCACTGCGGGTCGCGCGGCCTCGGCCATCAGATCGGAACGGAATTCCTCAAACTCATGACTATGGCCGTGAATGACTATGGAATTGTGCTGCCGGATCGGGAGCTCGCCTGTGCCCCGATCGACTCAGAGCTCGGCCGGAGCTACCTCGGGGCGATGCGGGCCGCGATCAACTGCGCACTCGCCAATCGACAGATCCTGACGCACTTGGTGCGCGAAGTGTTCAGCCAGGTGCTCCCGCGCGCCACGCTGAGCCTGATTTACGACGTCTCACACAACACTTGCAAGTGCGAGGAGCACGATGGACGGCAGTTGTACGTGCATCGCAAAGGCGCAACGCGCGCGTTCGGACCGGGGCATCCCAATCTGCCAGCGGCGCTGCGTGCTATCGGCCAGCCGGTGCTGATCGGCGGCTCAATGGGCACCGAGTCTTATATCCTCGCCGGCACGTCATCTTCCGAGCAGCATGCCTTCGCGTCCGCCTGTCACGGCGCCGGCCGGCTGATGAGTCGGCATCAGGCGGCGCGCACCTGGCGGGGCAAAGCGGTGATCGCGGCGCTCGCCGAGCGCGGGATCCTCGTGCGCAGCCCCTCGTTGCGGGGTATCGCCGAGGAGGCCCCTGCGGCTTACAAGGACGTCACGGCCGTGGTGAACTCGGCCGATGCGGCCGGTCTTGCGTGCAAGGTCGCGCGGCTGCAGCCCCTGATCTGCATCAAAGGATGAGCGCCGATGGCCCGCTGCGACCGGAATGCAGACGATGCCGGCGCAGCCGCCGGCAGCATCCGGATGTTCCTCTGTGGCGATCTCATGACCGGCCGCGGCATCGACCAGATCCTCGCCGCGCCGAGCGATCCTCGGCTCCTCGAGCCCTGTGCGCGCTCTGCGCTCCAATACGTGCAGCTCGCCGAACGGCGCTGCGCCGCACTGGCGCGCCATGTCGGCTCGAACTATATCTGGGGGGCGGCGCTCGAGCGACTGGAGCAAGCCGCGCCGGATGTGCGCATCGGTAACCTGGAGACCGCAGTGACACGCAGCGCCGCGGCCTCGACAGACAAACCGATTCATTATCGGATGAACCCGGAGAATATCGGCTGTCTGGTCGCTGCCGGACTGGACTGCTGCGTGCTCGCCAACAATCACGTGCTCGACTGGGGTCGCGCGGGACTGACAGAGACTCTGCAGACGTTGCATGCGGCCGGCATCCTCACCACGGGCGCAGGCAATGGGCTGCGCGAGGCATCCGCGCCGGCGATCCTGGTGCTGCGGGGCGGCTCGCGAGTCCTCGTCTACGGGGTCGCGCTGCCCAGTAGCGGGGTGCCGGCGACCTGGCGGGCCGGGCGCGAGCGCGCCGGGGTGAACTGGCTCCCGGATGCCTCCGCACGCAGCGCCGAGTGTCTCGCGCGACAGATCGACAGCACACGCGGACCGGCTGATCGCGTGGTGCTATCCATCCACTGGGGCGACAACTGGGGATATCGGCTGTCAGGAGCGCAACGGCGCTTTGCGCATGAGCTGATCGATCGGGGTTCCGTCGATCTGGTTCATGGCCATTCCTCGCACCACCCCAGAGGGTTGGAGGTGTATCGGAACCGTCTGATTCTCTATGGTTGCGGGGATTTCATCAACGACTACGAGGGCATTGGCGGTTACGAGCGGTTCCGGCCAGAGCTGACGCTGATGTATTTCCCGCTGCTCGATGCGCTGAGCGGCAAACTCACGCAGCTGCGGATGGTGCCGCTGCGAAGGCATTGCTTTCGCCTCGAGGCGTCCGATGCGGCACAGTCGGCATGGTTATGTCACACCCTGGATCGCGAAAGCCGTGCGTTTGGCACTCACGTCTGGCTCGATACCGATGGGACGCTCAGAGTCGACTGGTAAGGCGACCGGCCGCCGGAAACTTCTGCGTTGTTCGAACCTTGCCCGAATGAAGCGCAGATCATGCCGCTCCTCGACTATGCGAAGACCTGTGGCCGCCGTCAGTCGCATGAGCGGCGCACTCACCGCGAGCAGCTCGCGCCCGAGGTGCCGTGCCTCGCCGACACGGGCCCGGATGCGCTCATCGCGAACCGACTCGCCAATGCTGCCGGCCATGGCGTCCATGTCCCGACCCGTAATGCGCCTAGGTATGCTGGCCCTCGTACAGCGAAATGCTGGTGCAAGCACGGCGGCGGCGTCCCGAGAATGGGCTCGATGACCGACATCCGCGAAGCGCACGCGCGGGCACACTCATTCAAAAGCATCGCCGAGGCGGGGCCGGATTTCTATCCGCATTTTCCGAACCGCGATTTGCCGACTGCGTCGCCTTCTCATCTTGCTCTGCAGAGCGCGTGCCGTTTGGAGTCGTGCGCCGGCGCAGCCATCGTGCCGGCGCTGGACGCAATCGGGCGGACGGGCTAACGTTGGCGCAGTGGACTCAATCGCCGTACCGTGCGCGGTGTTGCGCGGTGGGCCCATGGTGCGGAGGACGGCGCATGCCGAGGGCGACAGAGCAGGCGTGCACCCAGTGAATCACTGTGCGCAGCGAGTGCTTATGGACGATCTGGATCTCGGCGAGTCGTTCGAGCGTCATCTCGAGTTCGATCAGCTCGTAACGCCGGCTGCGGCGAGCGATCGACAGCGCTTCGAGGCCATCGCTGCGGCGCTGCGCGAGCAGATCGGTGCACGCTGGTTGCACACGGATCAGATTTATGAGGAGCTGCAGCCGAAGCGAGTCTACTATTTCTCGCTCGAATATCTGCTCGGTCGTTCGCTGCAGAATAACGTGGTCAATCTGCGCATTGAGCCGCGGGTGCGCGAGATGCTGCAGCGCCGCGGCATCGATTTCGAGCGGGTGAGCGCGGCGGAGCCGGACGCCGGACTCGGCAACGGCGGCCTGGGCCGCCTCGCGGCCTGCTTCCTAGACTCCCTGGCGACACTGCAGATTCCGGCGATCGGCTACGGATTGCGCTACGAGTACGGGATTTTCCGCCAGACGCTGGTCAACGGTTGGCAGGAGGAGCATCCGGACAACTGGCTGCGCCGGCAGGATCCGTGGGAGATCGTCCGTCCCGAGCAGGCGATCGAGACACACATCCATTGCACGCTGCGGTTCGAAGAAGGCGCTGCGGTGCTGTCCGATCAGCGTGGAGCGACCTTGCGCGGCGTGCCGTACGATAGACCGGTGGTGGGCTTTGGCGCCCACACGGTCAATACCTTGCGTCTGTGGGAGGCGAACGCGCCGGACTACTTCGATCTCGATGAGTTCAATCACGGTGATTTCTTCGGTGCTGTCCACGACAAGATCCTGGCGGAGAATCTCACCCGCGTTCTGTATCCGGACGACATGACATCCGCCGGGCGACACCTGCGGTTTCTGCAGGAGTATTTCCTGGTGTCCTGCTCGCTGGCCGACATCGTGCGTCGCTTTCGCCGGGCCCACGAGGACTGGCGGATGCTTCCGCAGCAGGTGGCGATCCAGCTGAACGATACCCATCCGGCCATGGCGGTCGCGGAGTTGATGCGCATTCTCCTCGATGAGGCCCACCTCGGCTGGGAGCAGGCATGGGATCTGACGGTACGGACGCTTGCGTACACCAATCACACCCTGCTGCCCGAGGCCCTGGAGCGCTGGCCGACCGAACTGTTCGAGCTTGCCTTGCCGCGTCAGCTTGACATCATTTACGAGATCAACCGACGTTTCCTCGAGACGGTGCGCGCGCGCTTTCCGGCCGACGAGGCACGCGCGCAGCGCATGAGCCTCATCGAGGAGCAACCGCGCAAGGCGGTGCGCATGGCACATTTGGCGGTGCTGGGCTCGCACAGCACCAACGGTGTGTCAGCGATACACAGTGAGCTGCTGCGCCGCCGCACGCTCACGGACTTCGCCGAGATGTACCCGGAGCGCTTTCGCAATGAGACGAACGGCGTCACGCCGCGGCGCTGGCTGCTCGTGGCGAACCCGGGGCTCGCCCGTCTGATCACCGGGGCCATCGGTGAGGGCTGGATCACCGAACTCAGCCGGCTGCAGGCTCTGCGGCCACTCGCCGAGGATGCCGGTTTTCGAGAGCATTTCGCACAGGCGAGGCGAGATGCGAAACTGCGCTTTGTGCAGTGGCTGAAGGAAGCGACCGGTCAAGCCATCGACCCGGAGTCCATTTTCGACAGTCAGATCAAGCGCATCCACGAATACAAGCGCCAGCTGCTGAATGTGCTGCACATCATCATTCTCTACGATCGGATGCGCAACGGCTGGGCGGCCGACGGTGAACCACCGCGCACGTTCTTCTTCGCCGGTAAGGCGGCGCCCGCTTACGCGCTGGCGAAGCTCATCATCAAGCTGATCAACAATGTTGCCGCCGTGATCGAGGCCGATCCGGCAGTTCGCGCACGGCTGAAGGTGGTGTTCCTGCCCGATTACGGCGTGACGCTCGCCGAGCGGCTGATTCCGGCGAGCGATGTGTCCGAGCAAATCTCCACCGCGGGCTATGAGGCAAGCGGTACGAGCAACATGAAGTTCATGCTGAATGGGGCGCTCACGGTTGGCACACGGGATGGGGCGACGATCGAGATTGCCGAGCAGGCCGGTGAGGAGAATTGTTTCCTCTTCGGGCTGACGGCCGAGCAGGTGGCGGCGAGCCGGCCGTGGTACGACCCGCATTGGCACTATGCCCATGAGCCGCAGACCCGCGCGGCGCTCGATCTTATTGCACAGGATCACTTCAGCGCCAATGAACGGGGCATTTTCGCCCCGATTGTCGACACACTGCTTAAGAGCGGCGATTACTACATGCATCTGGCCGATCTCGGCGCGTACATGCGGGCACAGGCGCAGGTTGGGTCAGTGTACCGAAACCGCAACGAGTGGCTTGCCCGGGCAATCCGCAACGTTGCGGCGAGTGGCATGTTCTCGAGCGATCGCGCGATCAGCGGTTACGCCGAGGCGATCTGGAGCGTGCGGCCGTGTTCCCCCTCGCCGCCGAGTCCGGCGGGCCAACGGGATGACTCGCATTGAGCCGATCGGTGTGCACGACGCCTGCAGGACAACGAGATGAGCCGAGTGAGGGCCGGGAGAGCGAAGCGATGACGATCGATGCAAGGGCAGGACAGCCTGCGAGCGCGCAGGACCTCGTGGATCTGCGCGCACTGGAGGCGGCCTATTATGCGCCGGGGGCGGATGTGGCGGACCCGGCGCGCGGCGTGCAGTTCGGCACCAGTGGCCATCGCGGCTCCTCGCTCGATGGCACGTTCACCGAGGCGCATATTCTCGCCATCACGCAGGCGGTCTGCGACTATCGACACGCCCATGGCATCGACGGGGCGGTATTGATCGGCAAGGACACCCATGCGCTGTCCCTGCCGGCCGAGCGTACGGCGCTGGAA
Source organism: Pseudomonadota bacterium (assembly GCA_021808195.1). Next base: position 34,327 of record JAKBCE010000017.1, on the reverse strand, counting down.
GTCCTTGCCGGCAACGGCGTCGAGGCGGTGCTCGCATCGGGGGCCGGCATTACCCCGGTACCGGTGCTCTCGCGGGCCATCATTACCCGCAACCGCGGCCGCAGCACTCGCCTCGTCGATGGGCTGATCGCCACCCCATCGCACAATCCACCAGCCGATGGCGGCTTCAAGTACAACCCGCCCCACGGGGGTCCGGCCGATTCGGCGACGACTACGTGGATCGAAACGCGGGCGAACGAACTGCTCAGGACCGGCAATCGGTCGGTGCGGCGGCTGAGTTTTGCCGCTGCACGTAGCGCCGCAACGACGCACACGAGCGATTTCATCGATCCGTACGTACGCGACCTGAGCCGGGTGATCGACATGGCGGCGATTCGCGCCGCGGGGCTGAAGCTCGGTGTCGATCCGCTCGGCGGCGCAGCCCTGTATTGCTGGGATCCGATCAACGCACACTACGGCCTTGAGGTCGAGGTGGTCAACCGCACGGTGGACGCCACATTCTCCTTCATGACCCTCGATCACGACGGCAAGATCCGCATGGACTGCTCGAGCCCTTACGCGATGGCGCGTCTGGTGCAACTGAAGGAGCGCTACCGCCTGGCCTTCGGCAATGACACCGACGCGGATCGGCACGGCATCGTCACCCCGTCGGCGGGGCTGATGAACCCGAACCATTATCTGGCAGCGGCGATCGATTACCTGCTCACGCACCGGCCGCACTGGCAGCGCACCGCGGCCGTCGGCAAAACAGTGGTGAGCAGCGCCATGATCGATCGGGTGGTGGCCCGCCATGGCGCACGCCTGTACGAGGTGCCGGTGGGATTCAAGTGGTTTGCCGCGGGGCTCGCCGAGGGCTCGCTGTGCTTCGCAGGCGAGGAGAGCGCCGGGGCGAGCTTCCTGCAGCACGATGGGGCGAGTTGGACCACGGACAAGGACGGGCCGCTACTCGATCTGCTCGCGGCCGAGATTACCGCCGTAACCGGACGCGACCCGAGCGAGCATTATCGGGCGCTCACCGCAGACCTCGGGGAGTCTCATTACATCCGCCAGGACATGCCCGCATCGCCCGAGGACAAGCGGGCACTCGCAAAAATGACCGCCGAGCAGGTGAAGGAGGAGCAGTTGGCCGGCGAGCCGATTCTCGCCAAGCTCACCCGTGCGCCCGGCAACGACGCCGCCATCGGCGGGCTGAAGGTCATTGCGCGTGACGGCTGGTTCGCCGCGCGGCCTTCGGGTACCGAGCGGCTGTACAAAATTTATGCCGAGAGCTTCCGGGATGAGGCTCATCTGCAGGCGGTCGTGCGCGAAGCCGGTGACATCGTGGCGCGCGCGCTCACCGCCGGTGCCTGAAGTCGGCGCGAGCGGAACGGGCAACTGGCACGCACGGACAGAGGTATGAGCGACTGGGCTGACAGCGAGGGTGCGGCACTGCCGCTCGGGGCGAGCTGGTGCGCCGCTGAGCACGCGTGGAATTTCGCACTGTATTCCAAACATGCCGAACAGGTCACGCTGTTGCTCTACGGCGCGCACGATCCGTCGCGACCCGTACTCACCTACCGCATGGACTATCTGCGCAATAAGTCCGGGCGGATCTGGCACTGTCGGATCGCCGCGGCTGCGGCACCGCAGGCACGCTACTATGCTTATCGGGTGAGCGGTCCGCGCTCCGCAGGTGGCTTCGAGCGTCATGCGTTCGATCCGGACAAGATCCTGTTCGATCCGTACGCTAAGGCGCTGTACTTTCCACCGGCCTTCGCGCGTGCCGCGGCGTGCCGCCCCGGCCCGAACGCCGGTCAGGCGCCGCTTGGGGTGCTCGATGCCCCGGACCGCGCTTTTGACTGGGGCGAGGATCGGCGCCCGCGGCATCAGCACGATCTGGTGATTTATGAGCTGCACGTCGGGGGCTTCACGCGCAGCGCCAGTTCCGGTGTGTCGCAGGCGAGCCGCGGCACCTACCGCGGGGTGATCGAGAAGATCCCGTATCTGCGTGCACTCGGCGTCACCGCCGTGGAATTGATGCCGGTGTTCCAGTTCGACCCCCAGGAGGGCAATTTCTGGGGTTACATGCCGCTTAGCTTCTTTGCACCGCATCACGGTTACGCGAGCCGTGCCGAGCCGTACGCCCAGCTGGAGGAGTTCCGCGCGATGGTCAAGGCGCTGCATGCAGCCGACATCGAGGTGATTCTCGATGTGGTCTACAACCACACCGGCGAGGGGGATGAGCGCGGCCCGCTCTACAGTTACAAAGGCATCGACAACAGCACGTACTATCTGCTGGCAGCAGATGGCGGCCGATACGAGAACTTCTCCGGCACCGGCAACACGCTGCATTGCGCCAACCGCTATGTGCGCAAGCTGATCGTGGACAGCCTGCGCTTCTGGGCACACGACATGCACGTCGACGGCTTTCGATTCGATCTCGCTTCGGTATTTGCGCGCAACGCCGACGGTTCGCTCAACACCGCTGATCCGCCGATCTTCGGAGACATTCTCTCCGAGCCGCAATTGTGCGGGGTGCGCCTGATTGCCGAACCATGGGACGCGGTCGGTACCTATCAGCTCGGACGCGGGTTTCCGGCATCCCGCTGGCTGCAGTGGAACGGACGGTTCCGCGACGATGTGCGTCGCTTTGTGCGCGGGGATGAGGGTCTGGTGCCAGCGCTGATGCAACGTCTCTACGGCAGCGATGATCTGTTTCCCGATGATCTGCCGAACGCGTTCCACGCGTATCAGAGCGTCAATTTCATCTCCGCACATGATGGCTTCACGCTGTATGACTTGCTTGCATACAGCCGCAAGCACAACGAAGCGAACGGTCACGGGAACACCGACGGCGTCGAGGAGAACTACTGCTCGAACAGCGGCTGGGAGGGTGACGCCGGCGCCCCGCCGGCAGTGCGTGCGTTGCGGCACCGGCAGGCGAAGAATCTGTGCGCGCTGTTGCTGCTTGCCAACGGCACGCCGATGCTGCGCGCCGGGGACGAGTTCCTGCAGACCCAGGGCGGCAACAACAACCCGTACAATCAGAACAACGAGACGAGCTGGCTTAACTGGGATCTGTGCCGGGAGAATGCCGAGATTCTGCGGTTCTTTCGGCTCATGATCGGATTTCGCAAAGCGCACCCCTCGCTCGGGCGCAGCCGCTTCTGGCGGCAGGACGTGAGCTGGTTCGGCACCGGCCGCGAGGTGGACATGGGGCCACTGTCACGCACGCTCGCGGTGCATCTGCGCGGCGCCTCGCAGGGCGACTGCGATATGTACATCATGATCAATGGCACCTCCGGCGAGCAGCGATTTGCGCTGCAGGTCGAGGCCTCGGGGAAGTGGCAGCGCGTGCTCGATACCGCGCTCGGCGCTCCCGAGGACTTCCCAGAGGAGACGGACCGGCCCGTCCATTCATCTTCGGATTATGTGCTCGGTCCGCATGCGATCGCAGTGCTCGCCAGTACCGCCGGTACGGTCGTGAGCCGCTGAGACGCCGGGTGCGCTCGGTGCGCACCTTCACGGACCATGCGTCGCAGAGGCCTGCGGCAGGATCGGTGCCTGCGCGATGCGCGCCTCGGCCCAGGGGCCGAGCAGGTGCATCAACAACTCCAGATCATTGCCGATGCGCTCCGGCTCGCACGTCAATGCCGATCGCAAGGCATCTTTGAGCCAGACACTTAACGCCGGATGCGCGAGCGCCCGGTGAATTTGCCGTTCGGTGCGCAGTACGTTCAGATCAGCAAGACTGTCCATTGGTTATGCTCCAGTGATTGCATTGAGTTAGAAGTAGCCCTCACGCTTCTGCTCTTCGAGCGAGCCGCCGGCGTCGCGATCACCGAGCCGCCCATCACGTTCGGAGCGGCGCGAGCGAAGGGTTTCCTCCAGGACCTCGCGCAACGAGCGGGCCTCCGAGGGACTCGCCGCGGTGACCGGCCAGCAACCGAGAGTGCGAAAGCGCACGGTGCGCCGGAGCGGGCGCTCGCCGGGGCAATAGCGCATGCGTTTTTGATCATCGACGACGATCCACTGACCATCACGCTGCACGACGGGGCGGGCTCGCGCGTAGTAAAGCGGAGCGAGTTCGACCTCACGCGCGAGCGCGTAAGCGAGCACGTCACACTCGGTCCAATTCGACAGCGGAAACACCCGCGCGCTCTCCTGCGAGCCGAGGCGGAAGTTGTAGAGATTCCACAGTTCGGGCCGCTGGCGCCGCGGGTCCCAGCTGTGCTGCGGTCCGCGGATCGAGACGACACGCTCTTTGGCGCGCGAGCGCTCCTCGTCTCGGCGCGCACCCCCGAGAATGACATCGTAGCCACCGGCATCCAACGCATGCTTCAGTGGTTCGGTCCGCATGACGGTGGTGTACCGATCACCATGCTCGAACGGATTGATGCCGGCGGCCCGTCCGTCCTCGTTGGCCCAGACGAGGAGACGGAAGCCGTGGCGGGCGGCGAAGCGGTCCCGGAATTCGAGCAGGGAGCGGAATTCCCAGGTCGAATCAATGTGCAACAGCGGCAACGGCGGTGCCGCCGGGTAGAACGCTCGGCAGGCGAGGTGGGCGAGTACCGTGGAGTCCTTGCCCCCGGAGAAGAGCAACACCGGACGATTGGCCTCGGCGAGCGCCTCGCGCAGAATGTGAATCGCTTCGGCTTCCAGCTGCGCCAGGTGCGCCGGGATGGGCTGCGTTGCGCCGGAGGGCTTGCGGGTCACGAGAGCGGCCTAGGCAACGGCCCGATGCGCATCGAACGGCTCGGGTCCGAGTGGGGTTGGGGTCATCGCAGACTCACCGGTAGCATCGGACGCGCCGCTTGCGGTGAGCTGCCAGCGCCCCTCGTGACGACGCTCGAGGGTCCGATCGGCGAAACGGCACAGATACAGCCACTGATGATCGATCAGCTCGCGGACTCGGGGCTGGCGCTCAAGGATCGCTTCGAGCGTGTCGCGCGGCGCATCGACGACGACCGTCAGACGCAGCGGGGTGTGCCGCCAGCGCTCACCGTCGTGCACGGATTGTCTGGCGAGGCCGATGCGCAGATCCCCACCGGAGCCCTCGAGCACCCCGATGCGCCCACCGACGACGTTGTGCAGGACTTTGTTGCCGCTGCCGTAGCGATGCGGATCGACGGTCGAGCCGTAATATTGCAGATTGATCCAATGAGCAACGATCATCGGCGCGCTCAGCAGCTGTTCGAGCAGCGCGCCATCGGGATCGGCCTGCCAGCGATACTCGTGCAGGAATGCCCGACCGGCCAGGTCAAGCCCCCGAGTGCGCCGCCGTGGCGCGATGATGAAAGTCGCGTTGTCGGCGAGGCCCCATTCCGGACGGGTCTGCGCCCAGTCGCGAGCGCGTCGCCGCAGTTGCTTCAGGAGCGCAGCGTCCCGCCCGCCGAGGTGCGCCAGTCCGAGACTCGCGGCCCGCTCGCGACGGACCTGCTCTCCGGCGCGCCGCAAAGTCTCGCGCAGCAAATCGATGTCTGCCCGATGCGAGGCGGGAACCTCGAGGACGTCGAGCAACTCCACAGTATCCGTGACGGTGTCGTGCAGCGCGGCAACGACGAGGGTGGTCGGGGGCAGTGCAACCCCGCGATCGGCGAGTGCGGCCCGCAGTGCCGGGTCGTTCAGTAGGCCCGCCAGCAGGCGGGCATTGATGTCACCGCTGTGCCCGCCGCAGGCGCCGCAGGCGAGGGCGGCGGCCTGCGGGTTGTTGGTGACGGTGGCACCATGACCGACCAGAACCAGCAGGCGAGCGAACGGCTGGTGCAGGCTCATGGCGCGCACAATGCTTGCCAGCCGCTCGACCTGCGCGCCGGCGTCAGACGCACCGTGCAGGCAAAGATGCGGCCGCAGCTCGCGCCGCTCGCGGGCGCTCAGTCCGAGCGTCGCGGGCGAAGCGGTTTGGTAGCCAAGCGCGCGCAGCAGAAGTTTCGGCAGATAAGCGAGGCCGAGCATTTCCACCCGAGTGAAGGCTCCCGAGGGCAGCCGCTCGAACAGCCGGGTGCTGTCGCGGTAACGCAGTGCGCGCTGGCGCCGCGCGCTGAGTTGACGGTCGCGTCCGGCATCGGCGCTGGTGTCGGTGGCCTGTAGTGTCGGAGCCAACAGACCGGGGAGCTGAGGACGCGCGAGTGCGGTGCCGAGTGGGGAGTACTCGATTGGCAGGCCAAAGAATCCGGCAAACCCATAGGTGCGCGCATCGGGGGTGACGGCTTCGATTGCGCGCCGCATGCGCTCGGAGCGCACATCGATGCAGAACACGAGCTGCATTGGCGGGGGGGCCTGTTGCTCCTCGGCGGCCGGTGTGAACGAGTACAGTTGCGCGCACAGGCGCTGCTGGTAGGCGATCTCGTGCGCCCGTTGCCAGAGGAGCTCCGCTTCGATGGCGCCGGCGTGATCGACTCGCTGTGCCGCTGACCACTGCTCGATCCACGTTGCCCAGGGGCCGGCGCCGTCGCGCCGGCCCTCATCGAGGAGTGCTTCCCAGCACAGCCGTACCGTCAGCAGTTCACCGAGGTGCGCATCCTCGGTGCCATGCAGCTTCGCTTCCCAGCCCAGATACGCGCACCAGGCCGCCCAACCGTTGATCCGCAGTGCCACCACTTGCAGCAGGTCATCGAATTGGGTCGCGGCGATGGCGAGACGTTCGAGCGCCCACTCAAGTGCTGCGTCTGCGCGAGTTGGCAACTGCGCGATACGCTGAATCAGCCCGTCGGTCTGTTTCAACCAGGGAGGATGCGGTCCGTGCAGCAGTTGTGCTCGCCAGCCCGTGAACAGGCCGGGTGCAGCGCAGGGGCGCCCGTCCGCCTGGAATGCATCGAAGTATGCCGCACAGCACTGGCTGATCTGCTCGGTCAGACGATTCGGCCAGGGACTCGGCACGCCCTCGGTGGGGTCGGCACCGAGCACATCGGACAACAAGGGCAGGCCGGAAGCGGTTGGCGCCGGGTGGCGCAACGCTTCGAGTGCCTCGCTCGGGGTGAGGTGGGTGCGCCGTTCGAGGTGGGCTTGCTCGAGGTGCTGGGCGGTTACCTGCCCGTCCTGCCAGAGACGCAGATACTCGCTGCGTGGCAGTGTCATGGGTGCGCCGACCCAGCGGCGCAGCGATGCAGCGATCGCATCGAAGTGTTGATCCGTACGACCCCAGTACGGGCTCACCGCGATCTGCCGATCGAGCGGCCAGGCGGGCGCAACGCTGCGGCAAGCCGCTTGCAGTGCCTCCCGGGCCCGTATCGAGCGCGTGGCCTTCGCCTCAGCGCTGCTCACGCTGCACCGCCTTCGCGTTGAGCGAACCCTCGCGCCATGGGCAGAACCGTCCAACGTGGCGGGCGTGGCCGCCCGCGCCGCATCACCAGCGCGGTCATCGGCTCATCGAGAAAGTATCCGGCGGATGCCCAGGCCCGCAGCCGCGCAGCACCCGGGGAGCGCACGGGCCGTGCCAGCTGCCACTGCAGCACGTACAGCATCAGGAAGCACCCGCCCGCCCAGAGCATCGCCAACCCGGATGCACTTCCTGTCGGGACCGGAAATGCGCTGCGCATCGTGAGATGCCAGAGCAGATACAGTTGCACGGCTGCAAACATCACCATGATATTGCGCAGATAGAGTGCGAGCGTGGCACTGTTCCACAGCAGCACCGCGCAGCCGATCGAGCCGATCAGGCAGGCCGGCCCCGAGAGCTGCGGCGCGTTCACGATGGTGTGCCAGAGACTCGATGAGCCGATCACGAGCAGCGCCGCAAGGGGGGCCGCCAGCAGTCGCCCGGCGAGCAGGTGCGGCACGCCCGGGGCGCTCTGCGCCCGCGGCTGCCCGTTGGCTGATTCCTGCACGACCTCTCCGGCACTGAGAAAGGCATAGGCCTTGTAGAGCGCGTGAGCTAGCAGGTGCAGCAGGGCGAGATCGTACAGTCCGAGGCCGCACTCGGTGAGCATCAGGCCCATCTGTGAGCAGGTCGACCAGGCGAGGCGGACCTTGACCGAAGTACAGGTCATCATCGTCAGCCCCGCCAGTACGGCAGTCGCGCTGCCCACGGCCACCAGCAGCAGCTCGGCGGGTGCCGAAGCGCACAGCAGCGGCGCGAGGCGGATCAGCACGTAGCCGCCAAGGTTGACGACGCCGGCGTGCAGCAGCGCGGAGACGCTGCTCGGCGCTTCCATGACCTGCACCAGCCAGCCGTGCAGCGGCAATTGGGCGCAGCGCAGCACTACGGCCGCGGCAATCAGCACCGCGGCGCACTCGACCGCCGCCGGCAGCGAGGCGCTTGCGGTGGCCAGACGGGCGAGACTGCCCAGATCCAGCGTCCGCCACTGCAGATACAGCAGCGCCGCGGCGCCGAGCAGGCACAGTTCAGCCAACCGGGCGGCCATGAATTTCTTGCGCGCGGCCAGGCGGGCGAGCGGGCGCTCGCCGTAGAAGGTGAGCAGCGGGTGCAGCGTCACGCTGCTGGCCGCCCAGGCTGCGATCAGCACCGCGAAATCGTTCGTGCTCACCACGGTGCACACCGCAGCGAGCGTAGCGAGCAAACCGAGGACGTAGCGACGCTCGCCGGGCTCGCCCGCCAGGTTGACTCTGGAATAACGACCAATCACCCAGCCGAGGAACGTGATGAGCAGTACGAGCACCGAAGCGATGCGTGTGCCGATGGCCCCCGCTGTACCGATGGCGCTCGCGAACACGAGCAGCAGCCGGCCGAATGCCAGCGCGAGCGCAGCGCCGGTGGCGAGGCTGAGCGCACGCCAGGGATGGCGGACGCGCGGCGCAGCGAGCGCTGCCAGCACGTAGATGAACGGAACGGACCAGGCGAGCCAGCGCGAATCGGTCAAGGTGCATGCTCCAGGGCGATCACGACGGAGGGCAGTATTCACGACCGGCCGGTAGCTGTAAAATAGAAGAAAGTGAACAAACCGTTCTTATAAACAGAACATGCGAAACCTGAACTTCCGCCACCTGCTGTATTTCTGGACCGTGGCCCGCGCCGGACATCTGACCCGTGCCGCGAACGAACTGCGTGTGTCGCAATCGGCGCTCTCGGCGCAAATCCGCCAGCTCGAGAGCTATCTCGGCCGGCAGCTGTTCGAGCGCACGGGCCGAACGCTGCAGCTGACGGACTTCGGGGCCATGGTGCTCGATTACGCCGACAGCATCTTCGGCCTCGGGCAGGAGTTGATGGCGAGCGTGCGTGGTGGGGCCGGTCAGCGCGTGCAGCGGCTCGGCGTGGGCGCCGTCGCCACGCTGTCGCGCAATTTCACCGAGAACCTGCTGCGTCCGCTGGTCAACCGCGCCGAGGTGCGCCTGTCGCTGCAGTCGGGCAGCCTAGAGGAGTTGTTGCAGCGGCTGCGGGTGCATGCGCTCGATGTCGTGCTCTCGAACAAAGCCGTGATTGCCGAGGCGGACCGACCCTGGCGCTGCGTTTCGCTCGCGCGCCAGTCGGTCTGTCTGATCGGACCGCCGCGCCCGGGCCGGCGGCGCTTCCGTCTACCCGATGAGCTCAACGGACAACGGTGTGTCCTGCCGGGTCGAAGCAGCGACATCCGCAGCCAGTTCGACGTGTGGTGCGAGAAGGCGCACGTCAGCCTCGAGACGGTTGCGGAAGTCGACGACATGGCGATGCTGCGCCTGCTCGCCCGCGACTCCGGCGCCATCGCGGTGCTGCCGGAGGTGGTTGTCCAGGACGAACTGCGCGAGGGGCGACTGCAGCGCTATTGCGTCATACCGGGCGTGTTCGAGCACTTTTACGCGATCACCGTGTTCCGCCACAGTCCCTCCCCGCTGGTCCAGCAGTTGCTTGCCAGCCGCGACCGGTGAAGCATGACTTTTGTCCGGGTCCTACCCTCGAGCGGATGGTCGGCCGCCGCTCACCGGGGTGGGCCTGCGCTGCGCTTGAGCTGGGCGCGACGGATGCGCTGCGGTTGGTGCACAATGGTCAGGCGCTGTGAACACGGGGCGATACGCAACAGTCCAGGGGTCTGAGCGCACGGTCGAGCCGAGCAGCCGGGGCGGTGCGCGCGCGGCTGCAGTGCCGATCGACCCCGGGGGAGCGGTGAGATGGTCGATACCAGTGCGGCCGTGACCGATCCATACGGCTCAGCGGCCGCGGCGCTGCTGCGGCCGCTGCAGGCACATTTCCTCGCCATGGCGCCGGATGCCGTGAGCCATTTCTATGCGTTGCTCCAGGACACCGACCGCGTGCCGCGCATCATCGGTGCGCTCTCGGCCGAGGAATTCGAGCAACTGCAGGCGCGCGAAGCCGAGCATCTCGTGGCGCTGCTGGCGGCGGACCTGAGCCGCAGCGAACACCTCGAGCGAGCGCACAAGGCCGGCGCCGTGCATCGGCTCACCGACGTTGCCCTCGACAGCTTGATCGACGCGTACGCCTTCTACCAGGGGCGCATTTACTGGCTGCTGCAGGAGCGGGTGCCCGACGCGCGCTCGCGCGAACAGCTGTTGCGTCTGATCGAGGAGCGCATCCTGCAGGATCTGCAGGGACAGGTGCAGCGTTACACGAGCATCAATACCGCCGGGGCCGCCGCCTTGGCGGAGTTGAACCGTCATGTCATGTGTGCGGAAAATCTGGCCGACCTGGTGCGTGGAGCACTGGAGATATTCGGCACGCTGGCCGGTAGCCTCGGGGCGTTCTTCGCCCGTGTCGATGACTTCGGCGAGCTGCAGATCGAGCAGTCCTACGGCGCTGCGGCCGAAGCCTACCATCACGCGATGGAAGCCGGCGAGGTGCCGAGGCTCAGCGTCGATCCACTGGTGAGCGCCGGCCAGGGGCCGGGCGGGCGGGCCTGGCGAAGCGGGGAGATCGTCGTCTCGGACGCTTGGCTGCTCGAGGCGGACAAGGCACCCTGGAGAATTGTAGGTGCGCGTCTAGGGTTTCGCTCGAGCGCCGCGCTGCCGTTGCTCGATGAGCATGGCCGCTCGATCGCCCTCGTCAGTCTCTATGGCGCCTGGCCGGGGTTTTTCTCCAGTGACGGGATGCAGGGTCTGCTGAGTCACGCCCAGATGCTGCTCAGCAATGCCGTCGAGCGGCGCATGTCGGCCGCTGTGGTGCCGCTGCGCACGCAGCAGACCTATCGCCGACTGCTCAGCGAGCGCGGCGTGTTGCTGCACTACCAGCCGATCATTGATCTGCGCGACGGCGGGCTGGTCAAACTCGAGGCGCTTGCGCGCATGCGTGGCGCGGACGGGGAGTTGATCGCACCGCAGCGATTTCTGCCGACCCTCGGCGCCGATGAGCTGCTGCGGCTCTTTCAAATCGGTCTCGAGCAGCTGTGCGAGGATGCCGCGGTACTGCAGCGCCAGGGGATCGAGGTGACGATGGCGATCAACTTTCCCGCGGCAGGGTTTGCTGACCCGCGCTACGAGAAGGCGATTTTTGCCATCCTGCAGCGGTGCAACTTCGCTGCCCGACGCGTGCAGCTCGAGGTGCTCGAGACCCAGGAGGGCGGGGAGTGGACGCCGGCGCGCCAGGAGGTGATCCAGCACCTGCGCAGCGCAGGCATTCAGATCGCCCAGGACGATCTGGGCTCGGGGCACAGCTCGCTGCTGCGCATGGACCAGTATCCATTCGATGAGGTGAAGATCGACGGTGGCCTGGTGCGCGGGGCACTGCACAACCCCAAGCGCGCGGTCGAGTTCATGCTGTACCTGACGCGCCTGGCGCACGCGTTCGACATTCCAGTCACCGTGGAGGGGCTGGAGAATCCGGGCATCATCGAGGCGGCCGCCATTCTCGGTGCCGACCGGGGCCAGGGCTACGGTATCGCGCGTCCCATGCCGGTGACTGAACTGGCGGCGTGGCGGGAGCGCTATCGCTACGACATCAATGCGCGCAGGCCACGCACGGCGATCGGCGCAATGGCCGCTTACCTACTCTGGGAACAGCAGATCGCGGCCATCGCAGACCGGCCCGAACTGGTCGCGCAGTTCGTCGGCGCACGTGCCATCGTCGATGAATTCATCCGCAGCAACCACCTTGAGGGCGGTGCGGTGGCGAAATTGCTGGCGCGCAGCCACGAGCTTGCGAGTCTGCTTGATGGCGCCGCGCGCGAAACGGCCTCGGTGCGCACCGAGCTGCTCGAGGAACTCACCCGACACTGGCTCGCCGAGGTGCGCACCGCGCAGGCGCGGGCGGCCGGTTGAGCAGTGCGCAGACTCAGATGCTGCGGCCGTAGTAGAGCGCGGCCACGTGTGTTGCTTGCGCGAAGAACAGCCAGCGCTCGGTGAGCAGGCCGAGCGCTGCGCACGCTACGGCCAGTGAAGTGCTGAGTAGGGGCAGCACGTCGAGCGCCGCCAGGACACTGAGCAGCAGCGGCAGGCCGAAACCAAGCGCGAGCGCGATCCGGCGCAGTTTCCCCGCGTGTCGGCGGGCAATCTGGAAGCCCATCTCGCGCAGGATGAAGTTTTCGCTGAAGTGCGGCGCATCGAGCGGGCGCGCCTCGGTGCCCTTGGCCAAGCCGATCGCACTGGCGAGCGTGGCGAGTGGACTCTGCGCATCGACGTGGCGCCAGTACGCGAGTTTGGCGATGAGCGCGCCCAGCGCCCCAAACGCCGCGAGCAGCGCGGCCCAACCGGCCGTACCAAACACGATCGTACGCAGCAGAGCGAGGAGTGTCGCACCAGAGAACAGCGCGTAGATCAGATAGTCCGGTGCCGTGTGCGGGTTGTGCCACTGACGGATCGGCTTCAGACTGGCGTAAATCATCGCGGTGCAGTACACGGTGGCGAGCGCGGCGAGCGTCGCGGCTGCGCCGAGCAGCCGCGCCTGGACCGTGCTGCCGGCACGATACTCGACCCAGGCGTAGCCAAGAACAATCGGGTAGGTAAGCAGCGCAGCCAACCCCTCGCGCGAGAGCCAAGAGGAGCGCCATTGGCTGATGGCGCGCCACGCGCGCTCTTTGCGACCGAGGTGCAGCGCCGAGGCGATCAAGCCGAGCGTCGCGAGTACGAGGACGATGCCAGTGCCTGCCAGCACCAGGGTCTTGGCCGCTCCGCTCGCTCCGGCCACCCCGTAAAGGCCGATCCAGGCGAGCAGGCCATAGGCGAAGCCGGTAAGCGTGGTGAGCAGTAGGATGGAGGCAGCGGGCTTCATCGGCTGAGGGCTTTGTCGAGCAGTTTCAGCAACGCCGCACCCACCCCCGAGCCGCTGCGCGCAGGGGCTTCGCGCGGAGTGCTCGGGATCTGCGCCTGTCGCGGGGGCAGGTATTTGTTGGTCGGCCGGTAGCCCAGGTCCGCGAGCAGATCGACGCCGCCGCGTTCGCTCACCAGTTGCGACACCTTGCTCTGCGGGTCGGCCAGGTCGCCGAAATGACGCGCTTTGGCCGGACAGGTCGCCACACAGGCCGGCTCACGCTCAGCCTCGGGCAGGGTCTGGTCGTAGATGCGATCGACACACAAGGTGCATTTGCGCATCACGCCGTTGGTTTCGTCGAATTCGCGTGCGCCGTACGGGCATGCCCAGGAGCACAGCTTGCAACCGATGCAGATGTCGGTGTTGATCAACACGATGCCGTCTTCGGCGCGCTTGAATGAGGCGCCGGTCGGACACACTGTGACACACAAGGGGTTCTCGCAATGCAGGCAGGAACGCGGAAAGTTCACCGTGCGCGCGAGTCCGTCGGCGCCACTCTCATACGAATGAATGCGGTTGAACCACACCCCGTCCGGTTCGCTGCCGTAGGGATCGTAATCGGGCAGGCGGCCCGCCTCGCCACCGGTATTCCACTCCTTGCAGTTCACGGCACAGGCGTGGCAGCCGACGCAGGTATCCAGGTCGATGACCAGCCCGAGTTTGCGGGCACCGGGAGCGGGTTTCGCAACTTGTGTCATGGGGCACTTCCGATCGGTGCGCGGATGCGCAGCGGATTGGCCTCTGGGTGTGGGACGGTCTCATCCGCGGTGCCGGTATCGCAACGCTCCAGACGTACCGTCAGGTCGAACCAGGCGGCCTGTCCGGTCACCGGGTCGGAGTTCGAATGCGCCGCCGAGCCGTCCTCGGCCGGCAGGAATTCCGATATGACGTGGTTCAGGAGAAAGCCCCGGCGCGACTCCGGCGCATTGGTGGCGAGAGCCCAGGCACCGGAGCGCTTGCCGATCGCGTTCCAGGTCCACACGGTGCTGCGGTTGACTCCGCTCATGGTGCGCGCGCGGCCTTTGACGCGCCCGCTGCGCGAGATCACCCATACCCAGTCTTCATCCTCGATGCCGAGTTCGGCGGCGAGATCGCGGTGCAGATAGATGCGGTTCTCGGGCAGGATCTGCCGCAGCCAGGCGTTGTGCGAGCCCCAGGAGTGATACATGGCCATCGGCCGTTGGGTGATGGCATGCAGCGGATAGCGGGCCGACTCGCTCACGGCCTGCTCGAGCGGGAGGTACCAGATGGGTAACGGATCGAAATAGCGGTGCACCCGCTCGCGCAGCCGCGGTGGCGGCAGGCACGGGCCATGTCCTTCGGCGGCAAGGCGGAAACGCTGCAGCGTCTCACAGTACAACTGCAGCACGATAGGCTCGCTCGAGCCGATGAGTCCGAATTCGCATGCGCCGGTGAGATACGCCTGGTTGGCGTACTTGTAGTAGAGCTGCTCGGCGGGCAAGTGGTGTACCCAAAACCCGCCGTTGTCGATGTACCGCTGCAGTTGCTGCGGGTTTGGCTCACCACGGCCGCGCGCGAGCCCGTCGGCGCCGCGAAAGCCCGCCAGCGGTCCGATGCCGGGCGCCCGTTCGTGGCGGACGATGTAATCGGCGTACGAGGCGTAAAGCGGCCGACCGTGTTCATCGGCGAAGTCCGGCAGCCCGAGTCGCCCTGCGATCTCGATCAGCACGTCCTGGAACGGCCGCACGTCGCGTTCGGGTTTCAGCACCGGCACGCGGATCGCATCGGCCGGACCATGGGCCGAGCCGATGGGTCGGTCAAGCAGCGAGATGCAGTCGTAGCGCTCGAGGTAGGTCGTGTCGGGCAGGACCAGATCGGCATACGCGACCGTTTCGGACGCGAACGCGTCGGCGACTACCACGAAGGGGATGCGGTAGCTGCCGTCGGCCTCGGTCGCGCTCAGCATGCGTGTGGTTTCCCCGGGGTTCATCGCGGAGTTCCACGCCATGTTCGACATGTATAGAAACAGCGTGTCGATGCTCTGCGCGCCGGCCTCGAAGGCCCGGGCGATCACCATGTGCATCAGTCCGTGGATCGCGAGCGGCGCTTCCCAAGAGAATGCCCGATCGAGCCGCAACGCCTCGCCGTGCGCATCGACCAGCAGGTCCTCGGGGCGAGTGGGGCAGCCGAGCGGCGCTGCGGTAAGGGGCGCGCCGGGGCCGACACCGGGGCGTCCCGGCGGACCGCCGGCGGGAATCGGCTTCGGGTAGGGCGATTTGTAGCGCCAGGATCCTGGGGTATCGACTGCGCCGAGGAGCATCTGCAGGACATGGATCGCCCGGCAGCTGTGAAACCCGTTGGAATGCGCCGAGATGCCGCGCATGGCATGAATCGCCACCGGCCGGCCCACCATCTGGGCGTGCCGGCGTCCATGCGTGTCAGTCCAGGGCTGCTCGAGCACCACCGGTTGCTGGAATGCGACTTCGGCGATTTCTGCCGCAAGACGCCGGATCGTCGCGGCGGCAACCCCGCATCGGGGAGCAACGGCCTCCGGGGCGTACTCGGCCGCGGCGTAGCGCTCGGCGAGCAAGGCAAACGCCGGTCGTGCGCTGCGGCCATCGGGCAGGGCGAAGGTGCCCGCGAGCGCCGGATCGATCCCGGTGGCCTGCGCCGCTGCGAGCACACCGCCTCGGCGGTCGAAGGCGAGTGCATGTCCCTCGGCGTTGCGGGCGATGAGTCCGTGATCGGCCGTGCCGGGGTCATCGATGACCAGGTGGTGTGCGTTGGTGTAGCGGATCAGGAACTCGGTGTCGATGTGACCCGACTCGAGCAGGCAGTGAATGAGTGCGAGCACCAGCAGACCGTCGGTGCCGGGAGTGACCGGCACGAACTCATCGGCGATCGCCGAATAACCGGTGCGCACCGGATTGAACGAGACGATCTTTGCCCCGCGCGCCTTCAGGCGCGCCAAGCCGAGCTTGATGGGATTGGAGTCGTGATCCTCGGCGACGCCAAAGAGTAGAAACAGCCGCGCGTGCTCCCAGTCCGGTTCGCCGAATTCCCAAAACGCCCCGCCCAGCGAATACAGTCCCGCCGCGGCCATGTTGACCGAGCAAAACCCGCCGTGGGCAGCGAAATTGACCGTGCCGAACATGCGCGCGAAATGTCCGGTAAGGGACTGGGACTGATCGCGCCCGGTGAACAGTGCGAGGCGGCTCGGATCCTGCGCGCGGATCGCCGCAAGCCGCTCGGTGAGCATGCGCAGCGCCTCCTCCCAGGAGATCGCCTCGAACGATCCGGACCCGCGCGGGCCGACGCGCCGCAGCGGGGTGCTGAGACGGGCCGGAGAGATCGCCGTCATGATGCCCGCGGAGCCCTTGGCGCACAGCACCCCGCGATTGACCGGGTGATTGCGGTTGCCCTCGATGTAGCGCAGCCGGCCATCCTCCAGATGCACCTTGATGCCGCAGCGGCATGCGCACATGTAACAGGTTGTGTAAGCGACCGACTTGGCGCTCATCGCACTTCTCCTGCGGCGTCACGGTCCGACGGAGCGGCTGCGCCGCGCGTGCTCAGCCTGGACCGCGCCGTGCGGCTTGTCACCTCAGGGCTTGTGCGCACGGTGTCTCAAGGGTGGGGGACTCACCGACGGTACGAAGGGGCCATGATGCCGCGCCGACAGCCATGCCACAAATGCAGAAATTGCAACGGCCACATGCATTAAATATATGAATTCATGCGCGCAGCACACGCTCGGCAGAGCGCCGGCGAAGCACGGACGTGGTTTCGTCGGCTAATATATTAGTAAGTACTGATATACTTTTCGGCGCACCCGGCAAGGCCTCGCGCCAAGCTGCAGCAGCGGAGCGTAAGACGAATATGACACAGCACCCTCAAACCTCGACCCCGGCGCAGCCCGCCGGCACGCTGCATGAGCTCGACCCGGCGCAGGTCCACCAATTGCTGCGCGAGCGGCGCGCGGTACTCATCGATGTGCGCGAGCCTGGAGAATTCGAGGCCGAGCGAATCCCCGGGGCGCTGCTCGCGCCGCTGTCGGGGTTCGATCCCGACAGCCTGCCGCTCGACACCGGCAAGCGCATCATCTTTCAGTGCGGCTCGGGCCGGCGTTCGGCGCAAGCGGCTCACCGGGTGCTCGCGAGCGGCCAGCGCGTCGCGACGCATCTGGCCGGGGGCATCAGCGCCTGGAAACGTGCCGGTCTTGCGATCATCGCGTACGATCCGGCCACCGGACAGTTGCGTAAGGGCGCTCCTGAGCGGTGAGTCTTGCGCGCGGGGTGCGGGCCGCAGAGCGCTACCAGGGAAATTGTTGGCCGTCGTAGTTGAAGAACTTGCCGCTGTCGCCCGTGCCGAGCCCGGCAATGACGCGCCGCATGGCCGTGACGCTCTGCGGCGCACTGAGCGGCGCCTGCATCCCGCCCATGTCGGTCCGCACCCAACCGGGGTGCATCACGACGCACGTGACGTGACGGGCGGCGAGCGAGAGCGCGGCGCATTTCATGGCCATGTTGAGCGCGGCCTTGGAGGAGCGATAGGCAATCCAGTCGCCCTGGCCCGTTTCGCCGATGGAGCCCATGCGGCTGGTGAGGGTGACGGCAAGGCGGCCCGTGCCCTGCTCGAGATGCGGGACGAAGGCCTCGAGCATGCGTAAGGGGCCGAGCGTGTTCACCGCGAGCAGCTCGGCCCATTGCGCGTAATCGAGCGCCCCGACGGTCTGACCGGCACCGCCCATCACCCCGGCGCAGTTCAGTAGCAGATCGATGGGCTCGCTCTGCAGCGTCTGCGCCGCTTGGCGCACGCTGTCCGCAGCGGTGACATCGAGAGCAACGATCCGCAGCGCGCGCGCGGATTGCGCCGCCAGGGACTGCAGCGCCGGCGCGTGCTGCGGGCTCCGGCACGTTGCGAACACCTGCCAGCCCTCATCGAGGTACTGGCGCACAAACTCCAGACCGATGCCGCGATTGGCGCCGGTGATCAGCACGGTCGAGGGGGCATTGCTCATGGGAATGACACTCCGGTGCTCAATGTGCGCTCACCAGCCTCGGAGCCCGAAACGGTGCAACGCCGCCGACTGTCGTGATCTGGTAGGTCTCGCTCGCATCCTGACCGGACCGCACGGACGCATCGGGGCGCACGCTAAGCTTCAGCAGCGCACCACTCTTGTCAGCGACGCATGCGGTGAAGGTCTCCCCGAAGGTGGAACCGCCCGAAGCGCGGATCTTCCAGATATGGCCGGGGAGCGCAGCCTGTCGACAGGGGCCGTCGCGGCGTACCACGGTCCCGGTGAGGCGCGTCATGGCGTAGAACTGCGCCGCGAACGCCGGCAGATTGGTCTGTGCGTAGCGGTCGGGCCGATCGGTGTGCGCGCGCCATTGATTGCCAAGGCGCGTGTAGCTCATCGCACCGATGTGCACGACGGTCGAACCGCTCTGCATGACCCAGTTCTGCGGGCTGTACACCTGCATCGTGATCTGCATGTGGTACTTGCCCCGGCCGCTGGTGAGGCGAGCGCGGTAGTTGGTGAGGGATGCCAGTGCGCGTCGGCTGAGTGTTGCCGCGCCGGGCGCCTCGACGCGCGCGATGCTCCGGCGGCCGCAGCCGCTCAGCGCCAGGGCGCACAGGATCGCTGCGGGGAGGGCGGCGGGCGGGGCAACGCGAATCGGCATAGGTGTCCTTTGCTCTGCAGCGGGCTGGCGCGCACGCGCCGAGCGCTTCTACCATCCCAGCGCCGCCGGCTCAAGCGCACTCGCACGGTGCCCTGCGGAGGCTTGCCGCCGGGAAGGCTCCGGAGCACCACGGATGCGCTGCGCGCCTCGTGCACAACGCTGCAGCTCGCCGGCGGGCCGATCGGGTGCGGGGTGCCGGACCGTGTACCGAGGCGAACCCACGGCGCGCGTGGACGGACGTAATTGATACAATGTATCATTTGGCCATGCGCAACCTGCTCCGCTCTGTGCTCGGTTCCCTGGCCATCACCGGGGTGCTGGCGATCACAGTGCTCGCAGCCGGCTGCAGCCAAGCGCCCACTGCCGGTCCACCGCTCGCGATCGGCGTCGAGAGCCAGTATGCCGACGTGCTCGCGCAGATCGGTGGCCCGTACGTCCGGGTGCGCTCCATCCTGAGCAATCCCAACACCGATCCGCATGCCTTCGAGGCGAGCCCGGCAGTGGCCCGCGCGGTGGCCGCAGCGTCGCTCGTGGTCATGAACGGTCTCGGTTACGATGCCTGGATCGAACGCATCCTCGCGGCGGTGCCGAACCGTGAGCGCACGGTGATCGATGTCCGGGCGCTGCTCGCAGTGCCGCGCAACAGCACCAATCCCCACCTGTGGTATGACCCGCGGACGATGCCGGCCGTTGCCGCGGCCGCCGCCCGGGCTTTTGCCGCGCTGCAGCCCGCCCATGCCGAGTACTTCGAGGCTAATGCGCAGCGCTTCGCCGCCTCGCTCGGACCGTGGCGGCAGGCAATCGACTCGTTTCGCAAGCACTACGGTTCGACGCCCGTTGCGGTCATCGAGCCGGTTGCCAACGCGCTGCTCGAGGCGGCCGGTTGTCGCATTCTCACGCCGCTCGCTCTGCAGCTTGCCATCATGAACGGGACCGATCCTGCGCCGCAGGATCTGGCGAGCGAACGGGCACTGCTGAGTGAGGGCAAAGTCAAGGTGCTGATCTACAACCAACAGGTGACCAGCCCGCTCACCGCCTCATTCCTGCAGCTCGCGCAGGCACACCATATCCCGGTCGTCGGCGTCTACGAAACGATGCCGCAGCCCGGCTACCATTATCAGTCCTGGATGCTCGCTGAAACCAACGCGCTGCGCGCCGCGGTTGCCGAGGGCGTCTCGACCCGCACGCTGATCGGCGCCGGAGCGCCCCGATGAGCCCGGCGAGCGCGGCGCTGACGGTCGAGCGGGCCTGCGTCGGGCTCGGCGGCCGGCAGATTCTGCGCGAGGTGAGTTTCACCCTTGCACCCGGGGAGTTCTGCGGCCTGATCGGCTCGAACGGCTCGGGCAAGACCACGCTGCTGCGGGCGATTCTCGGTTTTGTGCGCCTCGATTCGGGACACATCCGGCTCCCCGACGGGGCGGCGGGCGGACGCATCGGCTATGTGCCGCAAAAAATTGCGCTCGACCCGGGACTGCCGCTGCGTGCCCGTGATGTGGTGGCGCTTGGACTAGATGGCGCGCGGCTCGGTCCGGCCCTGCCCTCGAGGCGGCGCAGCGAGCAGGTCGAGCAGATGCTGCGCGCGGTGGGTGCGCAGGGGTTTGCCGATCAGCGCGTCGGGCTGCTCTCCGGCGGCCAGCAGCAGCGTGTGCTGGTGGCGCACGCGCTGGTACGCAGGCCCCGCCTGCTGCTGCTCGATGAGCCGCTCGCGAATCTCGATGTGCGCAGCGCCGCCGAGATCGTCGCGCTGCTGCGGCGGCTGTCGCGCGAATACGGTGCGGCGGTTCTGCTCTCCGCACACGATATGAACCCGCTGCTGCCGGCGATGGACCGGATCGTGTATCTCGCCCACGGCTCGGCGGTGGCCGGTCGGGCCGAAGAGGTGGTGCGCACGGAGGTGTTGAGCGAGCTCTATGGCTATCATGTCGATGTTGTGCGCGTGCATGGTCGGGTCGTGGTGGTCGCCGCCGAAGCGAGCGATCAGATCCGGGCCGCCGTGGCACGCGATCCGATCCACACCGCCCCGGTACCCTAGCGCGCAGACCTCCCGATGATGGCCATGCCGTCCAATCCCGGATTCTGGGCCAACGAGCCGGTGCGTGTGGCACTCACGGTCGGGGCAGGGGCGGCGCTGGTGTGCGCGGTGGTGGGCTGCGCCACGGTGATGCGCCGCCAGTCGTTCGCCGGTCATGCCCTGGCCGATGTCAGCAGCGCCGGCGGCTCGGCGGCCTACCTGCTCGGCCTGAACCCGTTGCTCGGCTTTCTCGGCATGGCCGCGGCGGTCGCCGGGCTGATGGAGTGGGCGGAGATACGCGATGCTCGCGAGCGCGATCTGCTCACCGGCGTGGTCCTCGGAGCTGGTCTCGGACTCACCGCGTTGTTGCTGTACTTCGACGCCACGCTCGGCAGCGCGAGTGGCGCGGCGGTAGCGGTACTGTTCGGCTCGATGTTCACGATTCCCCCGACGATCGTTCCCTTGGCCCTCGCCGTTGCAGTCGCGGCACTCGTGGCGAGTGCCGTGATCTACCGGCCGCTGCTCGTGAGCGCGCTCTCGGGCGATCTGGCGCGCGCACAGGGGATCCGCGTACGCGCGGTGACACTGACCCACGCGCTGGCCCTGGCCCTGGCGGTGTCGCTTGCGGCGATGACCGTCGGGGCCATCCTGGCGACGGCGCTGTTGATCGGGCCGGCAGCTGCGGCGCTGCGCCTGGCGCGGCGGCCGGCGCAGGCACTGGGGCTTGCCGTGCTGATCGGTCTGGGGGCGACCTGGGGGGGTATCGTGCTCGCCTATGAGAGCTTCTACTGGACGCCCGGTCGCGGCTGGCCCGTGAGCTTTTTCATCGTGACATTGATCTTCGCGGCCTATCTGCTCAGCAGCTGGGTGAGCAGTCGGGACCGAACGCTGCGCGCGGCGGCGACCTGCGGCGAGGGGGCCTGAGATGTTTGCCCCGTTCATGCTGCATGCCTGGCTGCTCGCCACGATCGTTGCGCTCGTGTCCGGTTCGGTCGGATTCTTCGTCGTCGCGCGCCGGGCGGCGTTTCCGGCGCACGCCTTGCCGCTCGGGGCCTTCCCCGGCGCGGCGGCGGCCAGTCTCATCGGCGTCAGTCAACTGCTTGGCCTGGCGGTGTTCTGCGCGCTCGGGGTGCTGGTGATCAGCCAGCTGCAGCGCCGGGAGCGGCGCGAAGTGGCGAGCGCGCTGTGGCTGGCCCTATCGCTCGCCGCCGGCATGCTGCTGCTCAGCCTCTCGGGCGTGTACGCTCAAAGCATCAACGGGCTGCTGTTCGGGCAGGTGCTCGGCATCAGCCGCGAACAGCTCGTCAGTGTGGCGGTGCTCAGCGGACTTGCGCTCGGGGTGCTCGCGCTGTGCGCGCGGCCGCTGCTGCTCGATTCACTCTCGGGCGAACTCGCCGCCGCTGCCCTCGGGCGTACCGCGCGCCTCGAGTGGGTGTTTCTCGCCATCCTCGCCCTCTCGACCGCCATAGCCGTACCGGTGGTCGGGGCGTTGCTGGTGTTCAGTCTGATGGTCGGCCCAGCGAGTGCGGCACGGGCATTCACGAATCGCCCCTGGCGCGCACTTGGCGTCTCGGCCGCACTCTCGGTGGTCACGGTGTGGAGCGCCATTGCACTGGCCTATCTCACCAACTGGCCGGTGGGGCTGTTCGTCGGGTTGCTCGGCGCGGCCTGTTACGTTTCCGGGCGACTGCGCAGCGCCGGTGCCGTGGCGCAGGCCGGCTGAGCGCGGCAACGGATCATGGCCAAACCGCGCAAAGCGCTCCCCTCGCAAGCGCAGCAGCGTGCCCTCGAGCGGCTTGAAGCGCTGTGTCGCGCCCGCGGTCAGCGACTGACGCGGCAGCGCCGGGCAGTGCTTCGCCAACTGCTCGCCGAGGGCAGGGCGCTGTCGGCTTACGAACTGCTCGCCCGACTGCGGCCCGAAGACGGGCGCTCCACGCCCGCGGGCGTGTACCGCGCGCTGGAGAGCCTCATGCAGGCCGGCGTGGTGCACCGTCTGGAGTCGACACGCTCGTTCATTCTCTGCGGTCATCCCGAGGGACCGCACTGCGGACAGCTGCTCATCTGCCGAACCTGCGGGCAGGTGGTGGAAACCGAGGACGAGCGGGTCGAGGCCGCCACCGGACGGCTCGGACAGCGGCTCGGATTTTCGCTCGATCAGCGCTTCGTGGAACTGACCGGAGTCTGCGAGCGCTGCCGTGTCCCGCACGCGGCGCACTGAGCGGGGCGATGGGGTGCACACTATGCAGCGTGCGTGCTGCAATGGGCCGGCCGAAAGGAGATGCTCATGAAATTGGTTGCCTGTTGGGGTAGTCCACGAAGCGAGCGACGGGCCTCCCTCGTACTGCTCGCGATCGGGCTGGCGGGCGCGGCACTGGCTGCCGTTCCGGCCGCAGCCACCACCGCGATGAGTGGCAATCCGTGCCTCGGCGCGGCGACTACGAGTCCCGGCGCGCCGTTCCTACACATGCTCCTGCACCCCGGGGCGCATTTCCAGCTGCCCGCGCAAAGCGCGGTGCAAAAGGCGCAGGCGGCCCGCGCGGCGGCCCGGACGCGTGCACGAGACTGGGCGGATCTGTGCCGCTACCGGGCTGCGAATGCTGCACTGCACCATCGGCCGCGCGTGGTGTTCATGGGTGATTCGATCACCGACTTCTGGCAAAACGGCGACCCGCAGCTGTTCACGCACGGCGTGCTCGACCGCGGCATCAGCGGTCAGACCAGCCAACAGATGCTGGTGCGGTTCTGGCCGGACGTCATCGC
The DNA here is from genome assembly GCA_021808195.1 of Pseudomonadota bacterium. The sequence goes on along the minus strand of JAKBCE010000017.1, from coordinate 10,803 downwards.
ACTGCACCCGAGGATCGTGCAGATCATCGCGGGCACCAACGATATCGCCGGCAATACCGGCCCGACCTCCGAGCAGCAGTACCAGGACGACATCGAGGCGATGGTGACGCTCGCCCAAGCCAACCACATTCACGTCATTCTCGGCTCGTTGCCACCGGCCGTGCGGTTCTGGTGGGCGCCGCAGTATCGGCCGGCGGCCGAGATCCGCAGAATCAATGCCTGGCTGCGCCGCTATGCGCGCGCGCAGCACGTGCGCTTCGTCGATTATTACGCGCACCTGGTGAATCCAACCGGTGCGTTCCGGCGCAGCCTCTCGAACGATGGGGTGCATCCAAACCGCAAGGGCTACCGGGTGATGAGTGCGCTCGCCCGCAAGGCAATCGATACCCCCTGGCCGCGCGCGCCGATTCAGAACGCACGCCGCTAGCGGCCCGCTGCGCCGTGCTCGGGGCGGCGTGGTTAGTCCCTATGGACGCGCCGGTGAGGCCGCTCGACAGTACCGGGCGTGCACAATGGGGCGCAGCGCAGTCTAGGCGGCCGGATGGTGCTGCTTGCAGCAGCGCTGGTGGTGTGGAACGCGCTGACGTGGGGTTGGGCACTGCTGGTGTTTCATGGCGATGCGCTGCTGCTCGGCACCGCGCTGCTCGCCTATGGATTTGGGCTGCGCCATGCCGTCGATGCCGATCACATTGCCGCCATCGACAACGTCACCCGCAAGCTGATGCAGCAGGGCCGTGCCCCGCTGAGCGTCGGACTTTTCTTCTCGCTCGGTCATTCGACCGTGGTCACGGTGCTCACGGTGGGTGTCGCGCTCGCCTCGGCGCGCATGAGCCATCAGTTTACGCATCTGAATCTGCTCGGCGGCGTGCTCGGAACCGCGGTCTCGGCGGTTTTCCTCCTCGCCATCGGGGCGGCGAATCTGCTCATCCTGGGGAAAACCTGGCGCGACTTTCGCGCCGCGCGCACCACCAGGGGAGCGGGGCAGCCGCCGCTTGCAGTGCCGGGTGGACTGCTGGCGCGCCTCTTCCGGGGCGTCTTTCACCTCATCGAGCACAGTCGGCAGATGTACGCTGTGGGCGTGCTCTTCGGACTCGGATTCGATACCGCCACCGAGATTGGCCTGCTCGGCGTGGCGGCGGACGGGGCCGCCAAAGGCCTCTCGCCGTGGGCCATCCTGGTGCTGCCGGCGCTCTTTTGCGCCGGCATGGCGCTGATCGACTCGGCCGACAACCTGCTGATGGTGGGGGCGTACGGTTGGGCTTTCGTAAAGCCGATTCGTAAGCTCTACTACAACCTGACGCTCACCTCGCTCTCGGTGTTGATCGCGCTGGGAGTGGGGACGATTGAGACGCTCGGCCTGCTGCACGGCTCTGTGGCTTCGCGCGCACCGCTGTGGAGCCTGATCGGTGCGGTGAATCAGCACTTCGACGCGCTGGGCTACGGCATCATCGGCGTGTTCGTCAGCGGCTGGCTGGTCTCGCTGCTGATCTACAAACTGGCCGGTTTCGAGACGGGGTGAGGCCGATCTCGTGCGAGGATGCTCGCACTGCGGCGGCGCGGCGATAGCGCCAGGGGGCGGCCTGTGTCAACCGCCACGGTCCGCCGCGATGCGGCGGATCGGAATGGATACTCGCTCGAGAAGCGCTGCGGCAGAGGCCGCAGCGCCCCCGAGAGCAAAGCCGTCGAACTCAGCTGCGCGCGTTGAAGGATGCGCACCAGCCGTCGGCATTGACCGAGTAGCCGGCATAAATCTGGCAACCGGCATAACCGGATTTCTGCCCCGCCGAGCCGAGGAAGAAGCGGCACTCGCCGCAGCGATCACCGGGCTTGAACGTCGGATACTTCTTGCGATCGACCTTGCTGGCATGTGCGACGTAGCCGAGGGACTTCGCAAGCGGGTCGCTCTCGGACAGGTGCGGCAGGTTTTCACCCGCAGCGGACGCAGTGCGTGGACGCAGGCCGACTACAGCGGCGGATGCGGCAACGGCAGCGGTAGCGAGGAAAGCACGACGAGACGGATCAGTACGATTCTTCGAATCAGACACAGCACACCTCCATAGCGGCGGGTGGCTGCAGTATCGGTCAACCACTACGCTGGTGGCAACCGCCACGCGCCGCGATATGTACTTATGGCATTGCCGTCGGAGTTCCGGTCACGCAGGCGGCGGCCGATTCCATTCAGCTGCCGTTTAACTTCGGCACGCGGATGGCCCGGCCTGACGCAGCGTGAGATTGAGGCGCTGACGGCCGACTCTGGGGTGCTCCCCTTCCGGTACAGGCGCCACGCCGTGATACGCCAGGCGGACCGGTCCGCCCCAGACGATGACGTCCCCGTGCTCAAGTGCAATGCGCAACGGCCGCCCGCGCCGCTGCAGGCCGCCGAAGAGAAACACCGCCGGCAACCCGAGCGAGATCGAGACGATGGGAGCCTGCAAATCCCGCTCGTCCCGATCCTGGTGCAGCGACATGCGCGCCCCTGGCACATACCGATTGATGAGGCAGGCATCGGGTGCGAACGCCGCAAAGCCCGCTGCGCCGGCTGCGGCTACGGCGAGCTCGTGAATGACCTCGGGCAGGGGAGGCCAGGGCCGTCCGCTCTGCGGATCGAGCGCGCTGTAGCGGTAGCCGCGGCGATCCGAAATCCAGCCCAGGGTGCCACAATTGGTCATGGCGACCGACATCGGCTGGCCGCCCGGAGTCCACAGGTGACGAAACGGCGCTGCGGCGAGAACCGCGGCGATCGCCTCCAGGAGCGCCTCCTGACGGCTGAGTGCAAAGCCCTCGAGCCGCCGCACGCCATCCGGCAGGGGCAACGGTGCACTGGTGGTTGCAAACAGGTCCTGCTCGCGCACGGGAGCGGCTTAGCGGTAGCGCCGGTACGCGGCGATCCAGTTCGTTGCAATCATGTGTCGCGCAGCCGCGAGCGACAGCCGTCGGCGACAGACCAGGTGATTGAGGCGGTTCTCAAGCCGGTCCTTGCGATAGGAGCCCCAGCCGCCGACGACGTAGTGCGGCTCTGGCCAAAGATTGCGCGGCGAGGTCGGTGAGCCGCCGAGTTCCAGCGGAATCAGGTGATCTTCCTCGTAATCACGCAGCCAGTGATCCGGGTAATGGTAGGCACGGATTTGTCTGCGCTTAAGCCGCTCGGTATACGCCTCGGGCGGACGGATACGGCGCGTATAGCCCCGTACGCAAATCGTCCGGTCAATATCCGACTGGGTGACCGCGGCATTGAGGGCGCCCGGGGTCAGTCGCGTCTTCGGCAGCGCATCACGCAGCGGAAACACCTTGTGGCGCGCAGACCGCCAGTGGGAATACCCACGATAGGCATGCCAACGCCCCCAGGCGAAGGCGAGCGCCGGCACCAGCAGGCAGACCGAGAGCACGAGCAGGCGAGAGGTCTTCATGGACGGAGCGCGATTATACGATTTGCCCCGCGGCGGCGGACGACTCTGCGCGCCAGACCGAGCCGCTCGGGGCGGTGGGTTGTGGCGAGCGGCCGGGCACGCGGTTGCGCGGCCGAGGGTCCGGGCGGATGCGCCAAGAGCATAAAGAGGCATCGCGGCAGGCAGCGAGTCACATGATTTTCGATAGGATGCGTCATTCGCTCATCATCCCCGTTGAGACATCAGCAGCCGATATGACTCTCGACCATCCAAAATCCTCTGCATTACCCCCGCGTGATGAGGCCGCACCGGCCTGCCCGTTGCCGGTCGCGATCGAGGCGCTGATCGGTGCGACCCGGCGCTTCATTGACACCCACGCGCCGCAGTTCGTCGCCGGCGCCAGCGTGCCGTGGTCGGACCCGCTGCAGCGCCGCACCGTGCCAACGAGCAGTCTGCCGGTCTTGCGCCACCTGTCGCTGTGTCAAACGGCAGCGCCGCCGGCGATGCATCCATTGGTTGAGGCACTGCACTCAGCGGCCCCCGTGCTCCCCTGGCGCCAGACCTACGGCGCGCGGCAGATGAGCCAACATTTTCTCACCCAATACGGTTGGGCTGAGCTGGTGGGCCTCACTGGCCCGGTGCCCAGCCGAACCTGCGCCGTTGGATTCCTGCTGCTGGGTCCCGACGTCGAATACCCCCCGCATCATCATGAAGCCCTGGAACTGTATCTGCCCCTCGCAGGACGCGCCGCCTGGTGGCGAGCGCAGAGCGGATGGCAGCAGATCGAGCCCGGTGAGCCGGTACTGCATGCCCGATGGGAAGCGCATGCGATGCGCACCGAGTCCGAACCGCTGCTGGCGCTGTACCTGTGGCGCAGCGAGCATCTCGATCAGCATGCCGAATTGACCGACCGCAGAGCCCTCGAGGGGTGAACGCGACGGGTCTGCAGCGCAACGCCGCCGGATGAGTGCTGCCGGCGGTTTGCAGCCCCCGGGGGGGTGATGTGCGGGTGGCGCCGGGATCCGGTAACGGGCGAGCCGCAGAGGAGGCTGTGGTGCAGCCTCTGATCCCCGGGGCCGGCTCGGCATCGGTTGCATTGGGCGTCAACCGACATTCCAGAGCGTAGTGTGTGATCGGCGCCTGGAAGGCGAATTGCTTGGCCACCGTCACGAACGGCTATTGCGCCTAGTGCGTCTTTCAGTGTGGATGGTGCAGCGTTCCCTTCAGGCGCTGCCAGTGTTTCTCGGCCTTGGCCAAATAGGTCTGTGGCGAGCTTAGAAAGTACACCAGCGAGGTGGCTGAGGTGAAGCAATAGAGTTTGTGGGTATCGGGGTCCGTCCAGTTGAACGCGCAGTCGGCCGCGATGAGTTTGCCGGCCACCAGACCAATCGGATCATGATCGTCGAACGCACCGTTCATCTTGACCGGAGGCACGACCCACTTCCAGATGCCTTTGTGCTCGAGCATCGCGGTGCGGGCAGCGGCGGCTTCTGCTTTGGCATTCGATGACGGTGCCGCGGGCTTCGCGGCGTGCGCATAGGCCGGCAGGGTCAGCAGCGCGCAGCCCAAAATCAGAATGCGCGTCACTCGTTTCCGAGCGTTATCCTGTCGGGTCATGCCGTTCTCCTCGGGTAACTGAATCCATCGAACGCTCTGAACCCATGCCAGAGTGATGTCCCGATGATGGTTTGCGGGCTCGGCTGCTAGCCCGATTCTTCCCGATGGCCCGTGCGTCTGCGGGATGTCGAGGCGTCGCGCGACGACTCGGCCCAACTCTGCGCCGCGTCAACGGGCACCTGTGGAGCGGCAAACATATTGCCAACGCACAAGCAGTTTACGCCTGCGCCTTGGCGAGCACAATGACGGAGCAAGGCCGTGGAATCCCGATATATGTTCGGCTCTGTTCCGCGTGAACGAGACAGCTATAACCTGACGTCAGCGTCGGCACGACTCCGAGGACGGTCGACCCATGGCGCCGCGTTCTCAGGTCGCACGCGTAAACTGTCGCTCAGTCAGACCTTCTGCATCGTTCCGTGCATCAGCGGCCAGGGCGCCATCGCAGCAGTGCCAATTGCACGGGGGCCGTGCCACGCGGCGCCAAGATCAAGCGTGCACCGGCGCTGCCGGAGGCCAGAACGGTGTCGCGCTCGCGGGCGACCCGCGTCCGCCGATGGGCCGCATCACGAACGGCTACCGCTCCTCGCAGGACGAACAGTGCGTGTTCCAATTCCGCAGTCAGCGTCAGCGATCGAACGTCGCGCAACGGAAACACGGCCGGAGCGCGCACGATACAGCCGGACTGCGTAGCGTTGCCCCGGGCCACGATCAGGCTCAGATCGGTGCACGGTCCATTTCCGAGCGTGCATGCGGTGCGCCAATTTCCATCGAATCGGGTGCCACGGCGACGGGAGTCGAGCACGCAGCTGCCCTGGCCGTGGTAATCCAACCGCACAGATTGGCCACTGACCAGGACGATCGCGCGATGGTATCCCGGGTACGGTGAAAAAGGACCATCGACCGCTATGTCCGCGAGGCTCAATCGCCACGCGAAGGGCTCCCCGGCCACCGGCTCGCGGGCAATCTCGAGCGTCATGCCCTGCCCATTGCGCCACGGCATGGGGCGATAATCGGCATGGCGAACCAGAGTGAAGCACGATCGCGTCATCTCGACACCTCACTTGCTTGCTGTGATGCGCCGTGGCCGCTGCACGGGGCACCAGCCGGCTCTCGGACGGCGTGTAGCCGCCTCGCATCCGGGCGGTGCACCCGGCTGACCTTCGGATTTACGCACAGTCGCTCGATCCGGCAGATTGAGTTCTTTGGTATCGATGGAGCATTTCGGGTCAGCCGTTCTCGGGACGTCGGTCAGGCCAACCGGCGTCAAAATAGACAGTTATTCGGACAGGGCATTTCCTCGTCGCCGGTCAATTTCGTCCATGAGTTGCTCGACTGTTGGGTTGCCCAGGATCGCACACCGCTCGGCGACGTAGTCGCTATGCCCAGAGTCGAGTTGCTGAAGAAACCGCGACATACCCACCGGTCCCAATGCCTTGACGAGCGCATCAAGGCCCATTCGCCTGATCTCTGCCAGGGTCGCTTTGCCGCTGTCGATTGCCTCTACAGTCGCGTTCATCGTGTAACGGGTTTGGATGCTGGTTTTGAGTTCGCGAGATGCGCTGTTGGCCGGACGTTTCCGGTCGAAGTGAAATTTTTCTGTTGGCTATCGATTGTCGTGGACTTTGTGATTATAGAGCTATCTTCCGTGAGCTTCTGTGGGATTCAATTTAACGAGCGCCTCGGTGCCCCAAGAATCGGTATGTTCTGATGCCTTTTCAGCGCGAATGAATGGGAGTCGCCCGAGACGGTAAGATCGGCTCTGGTCGCGACGGCTTATGCGCCCACTTGGAAAGGCCGAAGACTTGCTCGAGTTCGGCGAGCAAGACAGGGCTTGGAGAAGAAGCGGAACGGGAGGCGTCAGACCGGAAAATGCGTTGGTGCGGCGGTTCCTGCCACGGGTGCGCCGATATGACTAGGTTCGTGTCGAGGACGAGGCGCAATGCTGGCCCGACAGGGGATGATCAGCGGCATGTCGGACGCTGGCCGCGTCGGGCTGTGTGCTGAGCACTGATCTCGGCTTCTATTTCCTCAGGACTCAGAGGAGGATGCGCTGGAAGACGAGCGCAACGTGGTGGGCTAGCGTCGGGTCAAGCTCCACCGGCCCGAGCCGTTCGCCGGGTTGGTACGCTTCCAGGTGGCTGTTCACCGTCGCGCAGAAGTCGGCCAGCGCTTGCGCGGCGGCGTGATCGCCTTGCGTCTCCCGCTGTCTACGAAGCATAGGCAACAAACCGGCATCAAAGCCGACTTTGCATGCCTCGACATCCGACCACGTTACGCCTTGTTCGCCCATGCTGGCCTTCTCCAGCCCTTCAAAGAGAAGCGCCGCGACAGCGGGTGAAGGGACCGGTGTTCGGGGAGCAGCCTAGCCGCGGCGCATTCGGCTTATCGCCTCACACCTTGGCATCAGGCACCCGAGCCATCACGCGACTCGATGTGCTGGAGCGGTTTCACCTTGGCATGAAAGCGCCGCTTGGCCTGCCACAGGTCGTAGTCGGCCTGCATGCCATACCAGAGCCCCGGGGTGGTGCCGAGCGCCTTCGAGAGGCGCAGATCCATCTCGGCGCTCACGCCAGCCGCGCCGTTCAGTACGCGCGAGAGCGCCGCGCGCGTCACGCCCAGGTGCTCGGCAGCGTCTGTGACACTGATCTCCGAAAGCCACTCGCGCAGGACCTCGCCAGGGTGGGGGGGATTGTGCATCTCGGTCATGGTGGCGTCCCCATTGATAATCCTGGTAGTCGACGAGCACCGCCTCGGTGCCCTCGAAGCTGAATGTGAGCCGCCAGTTCTCAATCCACCCAAACGGCCCAGTGGTTCTTCAAGCCGCCGTACAAAGGATGAAGCCGCCAGGGCGATGCGGCCATATCGCGCGGGCCGCTGGCCCGGTTCAACTGCCCGAGCTGCAGCCGGAGCCGCTTCGCATGCTTCGGCTGAATTCCTGCTTTGGAGCCCGTGCGGAAGAACGCCTCGAGTCCAGCATGGCGGAACGAGCGGATCACAGCGAGTAGTGTGTAGGCTCACTATACGGATTTCAACGGACACAGGCGCACGGGGTGCGGATGGTCAATCAGGTTACGCCTTGCGCCGGATCGGCACGACCTTGGCGTCGGCCCTCAATCCGTCGAGATAGTCCGCCCATGCCTGCATCATCTTGCGGCGCTCCTCGAGGCGCTGTGCGCGGTTGTATGCGGCACGGACTTTGTTGTGCTCGGTGTGCGCGAGCTGCAACTCGATGCCGTCGGGCGGGAATCCCTGTTCATTGAGCAGCGTCGGGGCCATGGCCCGGAACCCGTGTGCGGTCATTTCGTCGGTGGTGTAGCCGAGCCGGCGCAGTGCGGCGTTGAGTGTGTTCTCGCTCATGGGGCGTTCACGAGAGTGCAGCGACGGGAACAGATACCGGCCGTTGCCCGTGACTGCCTGCAGGCCCGTCAGGATCTCGACCGCCTGAGAAGGGAGGGGGACGATGTGTGCGTCACCCATCTTCATGCGCTCGCCCGGGATGCGCCACTCGGCGCCACGGAGCTCACCGGGGGCGCACGAAGGTGAGGGGGCGAGTTTGTGCGCTGCAGCAGTGGCGGCTTCGCCCCGGTAGCCGTCGACGGCGCGGAGCAGTTCGCCCACTCGTACCGGATCGGTCAGGGCGGCGCGGCTTTCGTCGGGACTGGTGCCAGCGCACCGCGCAGGCCTTGTGTGATGTCGCGTTCGGCGCGGCCGATGGCGATGGCGTATCGAATGATCTGCCCGACGCGTTGCTTTGCGCGCGTTGCTGTTTCGTGCCGGCCCTTCGCTTCGATCCGGCGCAGCGTGGCGAGCAGTTCCGGTGCGCGGATGTCGTTTATCTGCCTGTCGCCGAGCTTCGGGAGGATGAACGTGTCCAGCATCCAGCGGGCCTTGTCGACCGTCACCGCTGCGAGGGTCTTGGTTTACATGCCGAGCCATTCCTCGGCCACGGCCCGGAGGGTGTCGGAGGCTTGAATGGTGCCCGGGGCCGGACTGAGGATGGCTCTGCAAGTTAATGATGGGTAGGAGTTCGCGATCCGTCACCGAAATGCCATGGTGCCGCACAGAGCTAGGACAGATGAGTCAACATCGTCCTCTCTGTTCCATTCGTCAGGACAAATCAAGCCTGTTGAGCGCGCTCTCTCCAAACCCGTGGATGGCGGCTGCCGTGCAGAGCTGCGATTACAATTACGCCAGTGTCATCGACTGTGCAAAAGGTTCCAAATGGGAATCGCTTGACAAGTGCGCGGCGAACCGACTTGTAGATCATCGGGTACGCGACAGGCTGCTCCGCGATGGTGACCAGCGCGCTTTGCACTTGATCGAGAAATTTGCCGCCGAGAGTGGGTTCGTTCGCCTCGTACCATAAGGCCGCCTCGACCAGGTCCTGCTCGGCTTCCGGCCGGAGGCGGACCTCGACAGTCACAGCCGGCGGCGCACATCGGCTAGGACGTCGGCCGCGGGTCGGCCGCGATTCTTGTCGACTTCATATGCCTCCAGGCGACGGTCTAGTTCGGCCTTTTGTTCTGCGGTAACTGGAAGTGCTTTGCGGTCTTCGGCGATGCTGTCCCATAGGTCCTCGACGAGCTTTATGCGCTCTTCGACAGGAAGCTCTCGCAGTTTGGCGTTCATGAGCATGTCTCGCTTCGCTCCGACCGAATCAGCATACCGCCTGAGTCGAGGTGGTGCCAAGGCTGCATTTCGGGTGCATTTGTGCAGAAATTGTAGTCGTACCGCGTCGTCGATCAGACGTAATGTCGGACGTTGCCCACGAACGTCGCAGGAAGCGATATGGGCTCCCTGGTTCGCTGCATCAGGCTGGAACCGATCCCGTAGGTGCGGGATTCATTGAGTACATTCCGTAGCGCGGAACCCGCTGGGACGCAGAAGGACGAGAGGGGGCAGTTTCAGGGCGATCGCCGTCGTCGGGTGTCCGACGTAGCCATCTATGCTGCGGAGCAGGCCGCCGATCTCCTGTGGCTCCATGATGGTGGCGCGGTTTTCGACCGCCACGGACGCCAGAGCGCCCCGCAGGTCTGAAGTGATGTCCCGTGTGGCTCGGCCCATCGTGATGGAGCGCCGGAAAAACCGGCCGCGGAGCTGCAACACACAGCATGGCGCCGCCATCCTTAATCTGGACCATAGGGGTAACCCCTCACTCACCTCAGTCCCGAACCAGGACTTACAAAAGCCGGGACTCACACGGGAGCGCAGTTACCCCCGTTTGACCCTCGGGCGTGTTATCACGCCGGTGGATTGCTGTGGATGGGCTGCGCTTCGGAAACTCAATGATTCCCGGTGCTTCCACGCAATGTTGGGATGTTGGAGGATGGGCAGGGAAGGTGGAGTTTGAAGCCACCTGGTGCTCGGGGCCGGACTTAAAACAAGCTTCGTAAGCTACTGATATTGCAGGGATTGATCCGACTCAATTCTCCGGCTTACCCCCGTTTTCGGCTGAGCCTGCCGCCGCCATCCGAGGCGGCCCCCGTCGGTGCGGGTAACACCGACGAGGGCCTACCACAACCAGCCTGAATTGGAGGCCGATCATGGGTACTGCTACACCGCGAGATTCTACTCGCACGTCGCGCGCACGCTCTTCTCGGATGTCCTCGGCTTTCCGCAGACGGTCCATGCGGATTGCTGAGCCGGATTTGGATGGATTGCTCGGCAGGTCCAGTGCTCAACCAACCCCGCGGCCAAGAGATCCACGTGATCGCGGACAATCTCTCTTCGCACAAGACCGAACTGGTCAAGACCTTCCTCACCGAGCATCCCAACGTGCAGATGCACTTCACTCCGACCT
>JAKBCE010000204.1 GCA_021808195.1 Pseudomonadota bacterium | reverse complement strand
CCGCCGCAACCGCATCGCCGCCGCAGCTCTCGAGCGCGCGCCGCACCACATACCGCTCGGCCTGCTCGAGCGTCAGGCCGTCCAGACCCTCCGTGATCGACTCCCCGGGAAGACGCAGATCGGTCGCTTCGATCTGCTCTCCCGCGGCGAGCAGGGCCGCGCGCTGCATGACATGCGCCAGCTCGCGCACGTTCCCGGGCCACTCGTAGCCCTCGATCGCTCGCAACGCGCTCGCCCCGAGACGAATCGTACGGCCCTGCTGATGCGCAGCGCGCGCCAGGAACTCTCCGGCGAGCAAAGGGATGTCATCGCGCCGCTCCCGCAACGCAGGCACCGTGATCTCAACGGCATTGAGGCGAAAGAACAGATCCTCGCGGAAACGTCCGGCCTCGATCAGCTGGCGTACATTGGCGTTGGTGGCCGCGATGAATCGCGCTTCGGTCGGCCGCGAGACCGTATCGCCGACGCGCTCGTACACGCCTTCCTCCAGGACGTGCAGCAGGCGCGCCTGCTGCGTCAACGTGATGTTGGCGATCTCGTCCAGAAATAGCGTACCGCCGCGTGCTCTCTCGATGCGCCCCGCCCGATCGCTGCGGGCGTCGGTAAAGGCGCCTCTGACGTGACCGAACAGCTCGCTCTCGAAGAGTGCCTCGGCGAGGCCACCGAGATTGACGCTGACGAAGGCGCCCTCGCGGCGCGAAGAGCGGTGATGCATCCAGCGTGCGATCAGGCCCTTGCCGGTCCCGCTCTCCCCGGTCAGGAGCACCGGCACGTCGGAGCCTGCAACGCGTTCGGCCACATCGAACACTTCGCGCATGGCGCGGGAGCGGAACAGCGGCGGCTGGACCGCAGGATCCCCGCAGGGCGCGCCCTCCGCGCAGCTGCCGACCGGAGCGGACCCCTGGGCCGAGGCCAGCTGGGCACTCACCAGAGAACGGACCTGCGCGTTCTCCCAGGGCTTTTCGAGAAAATCCTGGGCGCCGAGCTGCAACGCCTGCACCGCGAGCGAGACCGTAGCCCAGCCGGTGAGCACCACAACCGGGAGTGCACGGTCCATGGCCTTGATCTGCTTAAGCAGCGCGAGCCCCTCGGCACCCGAGGTCGTATCGCGCTGGTAATTCATGTCGAGCAGCACCAGTTCGGGGCGCCGCTGGCGCAGCGAACTCAACGCTTCCGCGGGACTTGCCGCCGTCTCGACCTGGCACCCGCAATCGTGCAGCAGCAGCGACAGCGCCTGGCGCACGTCGGCATCATCGTCCGCGATCAGAATCACTGGCTTCGCCATGACTCGATTATGCCTGTACGGGCTAGCGGTTCCGAAGTGCTTCGATGGGCGGGACGCAGCTGGCACGCCACGCCGGCATCCACCCTGCGAGCAGCACGATCAAACCGAGAACCGTCGCGACCAGCACTAGCGAGAACGGATCGGAGCCCCGGACACCGTACAAGGACGCCGAAAACGCTTGCCCGAGCAGCACGGCGCCACAGCCTCCGAGCGTGCAGCCGAGGGCCAGTAGAACGGCCGTTTCCCGCATCACCAGTCGGCGCAAACGCCCGCGATCGGCACCGAGGGCCGCGCGCAGACCGAATTCCGGCCTGCGCTGACCTACCAGATAACTCTGCACGGAATAGAGTCCTACGGCAGCCACCGACAGCGCTGCGAGTGCGAACATCAGCACAAGCGCAGTCACTGCTCGACGCGGTGCGAGGCGCCGGGCAAGCCGCTCGTGCATGGTGTGCACCGCGTAGAGCGGAACCTCCGGCAGCCGCGAATGCAGCGTCGTCGTCAAGAGCGGTAACACAGTGGCCGTGCGCAGCGGTGTGCGGACGGCCACGTACCAATTGGGGGACGCCCAGGACCACATGGTCTTGCGGACTCTCAGCACCTGATCGCGATCGAGGTAGACCACCCCCTGTGGGGCCGCCGATCCGAGGTGTGCCTGGCGGGTATCGGCGAGGACGCCGATCACCCGAAAGACCAGATTCGGTTGCGAGTCGTTCGGGGCATCGAAATTGAACCGTCGACCCACCGCATCGGTCGTACCGAACAGCACGTGCGCAGCCCGGGCATCGATCAGCGCATCACCGGTGTTCGACGTAGCATCCGACGCTGCAAACAGCCGACCGGCCAGCAGCCCAATGGCAAACGTGCGGAAGTAGCCCGGATCAGTGACGATCGGAAAGACGGACGGACTGCGTTTGCCGTCATAGGGATTCGGGTAGGCCGTATTGCCGCGAGACGCACCGTCGAACGGAATGTCGCTCGCTAGCGTAACCGTCTGCACGCCGGGCACTCGCGCCAGCGCCGAGCGTACGCCTGATAATTCCGCCCGCAACGATGATTTCCACCCTGCGCTTTCGCCTAGCGGCACATGGATCTCGAAGGTGACGACGTGCCCTGCCCGGAATCCGAGATGGACGGCATTGAGATTGAACAGACTGCGCACGAGCAGCATCCCGACGCCGCTCAGGGTAAAGGCGAGCGCGAGCTGCGTCACGACGAGTGCTCCGCGCACTCGTCGCTCGCTGCGACCGCCACCGCTGCGCGCATCGGAATTGCGCAACCCTCGGGCAAGATCCTGACGCCGGATGAAGTGCAGCCCCGCCGAGGAAAACACCAGGGCCGACAATACCGCGAGTGCCACGGCAATCGCACCGGTGACCGCCCAATCGCGCGCCGGAAACGACACGGGCGTATCGGCAAAGCCCATGCGCAGCAGAGTCCGTACCAGCACATCCCCGAAAACAGCGCCGGCTGCGCATCCGATCAGGGCCAGCACCAGGCTCTCGAGAAACATCTGCTGAAACAGGACCCACAGGTCTGCACCGAGCACGCGCCGCACGATCAGCTCACCGCGCTGCGCCAGTGCGCGCGCAATGAACAGGTTCGCCAGATTGATCCACACCAACAGCAGCAGCAAGCCGGTCGCCAACTGCGCCAGGACCAGTCGTCCACCGAGACTGCCGAGCAACGCGCTGCGCAACGGCGTCACGGCGATGCGCAACCCCTCCCCCTGGAACTGCGGGATGGCACTGGGGTCCGGAAAATGCGCGATTTCCCGCTCGAGCGCTGCCTGCGCCTGCACTGCCAGTTGTGCCGGACTCACCCCCGGTGCGAGTCGGGCAATCATGGCGTCATTCCAGGCGGTCAGATTATCCGCCTCATAATCGAAAGGGCCGATTGACTTCGCCAGCCACAGGTCGGTGTGCGCATCCGGAAAGCCAAAGCGGCCGGGCATGACGCCAATCACCGTATAGCCGCGCCCGTTGAGGCTCACCGTTCGCCCGAGAACGTTCGGATTGCGCTGAAAGAGCCGCGACCAGAGCCGCTCACTGAGCAACACCTCGGGCGCAGCCCCAGGCTGATTGGCCCGGGCGCCGAACACCCTGCCGAGGATCGGCCGTACCGCAAGCGTCGTGAACACGGACGCCGAGACGGCCGCGCCGCGGACATGCGCGACCTGCGCGCCTGCAGCAAAATTCACGTTCTTGACCTTGACCATCCCGGCATCGCGCATGCCCGTCGTACCGCTGCGCAAATCGAGGTACGTGCGATACGACATGCCCAGATTGCCGGGAATCTTTCCGGCCGTGAAATAGACGCTCACGAGGCGATTCGCGTGCGGATACGGCAGGGGCGCGAGCAGATACCCGTAAAGCAGGTTGAGCGTCGCGGTGTTGGCGCCGATTCCAAGGGCGAGAATCAGGATGACCGCCAGTGCGAAGCCGGGCTTGCGGAAGACCCGTGCCAGCCGTTCGCGGTGCGATTCAATGAGCCGCATCGGGAGCCCCTTCATTTCGGTGTGCATCGGCCGGTGTTCCAGCGTCCGGGTGGATAGTGCCCGTCACTCCAGAGCGGCGGCGCTGATGACGCCCCCGAGACGCGCACCGCCGCCAGGCTCGCCGCACCAGAGACGGCGGCCGATGATGGCATTGCTCGTCTGGCAGCCGATCCGGGCATCAAGTGCATGCTGCGCTCCGCGAGCGCTCGAACACTCGAGGACCTCGGCACCGGTGCAGTCCTCTGACCGCGAGGGACAGTCTCTGAGCTGAAGATTTGGGCCGGATCCGTCCCCGCGCTCGAACGATGCGGATGCTGTCCGAGTAGATGCTGCATTCAGTTGCGCTCCGCATCTGGGCTCTGCGCCGAGCCCCCGCCCCGACGACCTTCCTGCTCGGCGACGATCTGCCCGTCAAACAGCCGCACCAGGCGCCTGGCGTGGGCCGCATAACGTGCATCGTGGGTGACCATGACCAAGGTGGCGCCGCGCTCATTGAGCTGTGCCAGAAGCTCCATGACCTTCTCGCCGTTCGCGGAGTCGAGGTTTCCGGTCGGCTCATCGGCCAGGAGGATGGCCGGATCTCCGACCAGCGCCCGGGCAATGGCGACCCGCTGCTGCTGGCCGCCGGACAACTGTGCCGGATAGTGCCGCACGCGGTGCAGCATCCCGACGCTCTCGAGTGCTGCGGCAACTTTTTCACGCCGCTGCGCTCGCCCCATGCCACCTCGATAGACGAGCGGCAGCTCGACGTTCTCGTAGACATTGAGGTCGCCGATCAAGTTGAACGACTGAAAGACGAACCCGATGTTTCGATTGCGGAAATGCGCCCGGCGGCGCGCATCGAGCGCGGC
>JAKBCE010000046.1 GCA_021808195.1 Pseudomonadota bacterium | reverse complement strand
TTCCGCGCGTCCCGTTCTGCTCCCCGCCCGCCGCTCCAGTTCCATACGTTCCACGCTCGTCAGGTGAATGGCGTTGCTCATGAACGCCAGTATAGCAGTCTACAAATGAATGTTACAGGCCACTAGGGCTTCACCAAGCGATTCAGAGGTTCGTCAATCGATGCGCGCTCTGAATATGAGAAGACGTAGATCCCGACGTCCACTCGATCAGCTGAATCCAAGTCGTTTGGTGCTTGCGATGCGAGCCAGTTATCTAAGTCAAGTAAAAAGTCTGCTGCCTTGGAGCGTGCGTACTTCTCGAACGCTGGGACAAGTGCAATCGGCAGCCCGCGATCAGCAACGACCCGGCGGGCAAGCAATCTGGGCTTCACTGAATCAAAATTATGCGCGAGAGTTGCAGCAAGGCGTGACATCCCCCTTCCGTAGTACTCAATAAGTTCTGCGGACATTGCCTCGTCAAGCATCAGAGATCGCGAAACCGCGCGAAGATGCGTCTTGCCAGATGTGACGACAGCGCCGGCACGTAACAACTCGTCAAGCGCGTCACGTGGATTAGCTCTCTGATCCACCAGCGCTACCAGGCTGCAAAAGCAACGATCCCGAGGCGCAGAGAATTCAAGTTCACGCGGTATGCCGTACGGACCAACGTATTCGGGAACCGTATGCCATTTCTGCAGGACTTGAACGACTGTCGACATTAGTGTCGGTGCAGCGCTCGGCATTCCGCCCTGGTCGTCGACATGACGATCAACCGCTCTAATGGGAAGGCCGGTCAGCGCGGCTATCCGTGCGCGCGACGGGAGTGTTGGGTGCGAGCAATCACGAATCGCAGCCTCGATGTAGACGCTTCGAACGACATTCGCGAACTCGTCAAATCGAATTCCAGCGCGAATCAGCATTCGCGCGATGCAGCGTAAGGCCCGTCGAAGCGCGAACAGAAAGTGCTTGTGTATTCCCTCAACACTCATCACATGGCTCTGTGTCATTTAGTGAACGGTTGATTCGCCGCGCCCCCACCAATCCTGAGAGTGGGGACGTGTCAGATTTCTCGTCCACGTACAAAAACACGTTTACGCCAGCAGCGGCATGTGGCTCCGTGCTGTGTTCGTCTGTATCCGAGTAATGCGCAAGCCAGTTATCGAGGTCCAAGAGGAAGTGCCCGGTTCGCTCTTGTGCATAAGCCTCAAATTGAGGCAACAATTTGGCCGACAGACCGTGGTCCGTGAATACGGACCGTTCGAGCCTCTTGTTCTCCGCGTTAGCCGGGTCGAGATTGTATTCCAAGGTTTCGGCGAGGTGTGCGAGCGTGTCGCCCAGATCCTCGACGCTCGAGGGACTGCCGCTCCGCCAGATGAAGGAGCGGGACAACGCTCGGACGCAATTTTCGCCCGTAAGGGCGACGGAGCCCGCTTGCAGAAGTTCGCTCAGAGCAGCTTCCGGATCAACGCCGTGGTCAACTTCGGATACCAGATCTTGAAAGCGAATTCCAGCTTGGCTGCCCAGCGTCAATTCACGAGGACTTCCAGAAGACTCCAGGTATCGAGCGTCAGTGTGCCATCGATGCAGAATTTCAACGACAGCGCGAGTCAACGTCCGTGTTGGAGCGGGAAGTGCTGTCTCGTTGTCGATGTAATGATCGGTGCGGCGCCTGTCAATGCCGGTTGCCCATGCAATCTGGTCGCGCGACGGGTGTTTATTGGTGCCAATGCCGTCACGGATCGCGCTCTCGACATAGGCGCCGCGCGCCACATCGATGAATTCGTCGTATCGGATCCCTGAACGGATCATGAGTCTGATGATCGGCCGCAGCACCCGCCGCAGCGCCTGCAGAAAATGCGGTCGCGCATCGATCGACAGACTCGATTCGACGCTGCCCATGGCTCAGGTTCGCTCCGCCGGGTCATAGAGCCGATCGTGCTCGAGGATGGCGTACCGATCGGTCATGCCCGCTACATAATCAGCCACGGCGCGCGCGCGGCCGGCAACTCCGTGCGCGGATTCGGCGCGGCCGGCCAGTTCCTGATGCTCGGGCGGCATCAGCTGGATGTCTGTCATGAACGCGCCAAACAGCGCTTGGATCACGCGGCGAGCCTTCGCGGTCATGCGCAGCACTTTGTAGTGGCGGTACACGCGCTCGCGCAGAAACCGCATCAGCTCGCGATGCTCCTCGTGCGTCGCGTCGCTGAGTCCGATCAGCGCATGCGGCTGCAGACGCACGTCTTCGATGGAGGCGGGCTGAACCTCTGCGATGTTCCGCTGGCTCGTCTCCACGAGGTCGACCACGATGTGATTGATCATCCGGCGGATGACCTCATGGACGAGCCGTCGCTCGCCGAGGCCCGGATACTCCGCTACGACGACGTCATACTGCCGGCGAAACAGGCGCATCTCATTGAGCTGATGCAGATCGATGAGTCCTGCGCGGATGCCATCGTCGACGTCATGGTTGTTATAGGCGATTTCGTCGGCAAGATTGGCGATCTGGGCCTCGATGCTCGGCTGTCGTCGAAGCAGAAATCGCTGACCGATTTCGCCAAGCTGCTCCGCGACGCGGACCGAACAATGCTTGAGGATGCCTTCACGGCACTCAAAGGTCAGATTGAGTCCTGGAAATGCCGCGTAGCGTTCCTCGAGCTCATCGACGACGCGCAGTGACTGCAGGTTGTGCTCGAAGCCGCCATAAGGGCGCATGCACTCGTTGAGCGCATCTTGTCCGGCATGCCCGAATGGGGTGTGCCCCAGGTCATGGGCCAGGCTGATCGCTTCGGTGAGAGTCTCATTGACGTTCAGCGCTCTGGCAACGGAGCGGCCGATCTGAGCTACTTCAATCGAATGGGTAATGCGGGTCCGATATAAATCGCCCTCGTGATTGACGAATACCTGCGTCTTGTAGACCAGGCGGCGAAATGCATTGGAATGAATGATGCGGTCCCGGTCGCGCTGGAACTCGCTGCGGAACTGCGGCTTCGCCTCCGGAAAGCGCCTGCCGCGCGAGCGCTCATCGTGCGCCGCGTACGGGGCGAGGAGGCCGGGTTCGGGTTGCTCCGGGGTCATGACGGGGCGCTAGCGCAGATGCGCCTCCACGGTGTGCAGCAGTCGGCTCTCGTCGTATTCGGCGGTGACGAACGCCTGGCCGATCGCGCGCAACAGGATTAGACGGATACGGCCGTCCAGCACTTTCTTGTCGATGCGCATGTGTTCGAGCAGCGACTGCGGCGGTACCTGCTCGACGTACGTGGGAAGCCCGAGGCGCTCGATGAGGCGGACGATCCGCTTTAGGTCGGCCGCACTGAGCAGACCGCTTTCGTGCGACATGTGCGCCGCCATGACCATGCCTGCGGCGACGGCTTCACCGTGCAGCCAGCGTCCGTAGCCGCTCGTCGACTCGATCGCATGTCCGAACGTGTGTCCGAAATTGAGCAGTGCGCGTTCGCCGTGTTCGTGCTCATCGCGTGCAACGATCGCGGCCTTGATTTCGCACGAGCGGCGAATCACGTGCGCCAGGGCGGCGATGTCGCCGGCGAGCAGCGCTTCAACCTGTGTCTCGAGCCAGGCGAAAAACTCCGCATCGCGAATCAGTCCGTATTTGACGACCTCTGCCAACCCCGCGCGCAGCTCGCGGGGCGGCAGCGTCGCCAGCGTTGCGGTATCCGAGAGCACAGCGGACGGCTGATGAAATGCGCCAATCAGATTCTTGCCGCCGGGGTGATTGACTCCGGTCTTCCCGCCCACCGCGGAATCAACTTGCGCCAATAGGGTGGTTGGTGCCTGGATGAAGGCGACGCCACGCTGATAAACGGAGGCCGCGAACCCGGCCATGTCGCCCACCACGCCGCCGCCGAGCGCCACCACTGCGCAATCGCGCCCAAACCGGTTGGCGACCAGCACGTCGAGAATTCGAGCCACGGTTTCGAGGGTCTTGTGGGACTCACCGTCTGGAAGCAGAGTCGCGACCGTCCGCCGCGGGCTCAGCGCGCTCTGCAGGCTCTCGAGGTACAGCGGCGCCACGGTCGTGTTGCTCACGAGCAGAACGTCGCGGGCGCGTACGTAGCGATCGATCAGGGCGTGATCGCTCAGCACGCCGTTGCCGATCAAGATCGGATAGCTGCGTGCGCCGAGCTGCACGGTCAGGTTGTCGATACTTGCGCCCATGACGGCAATCTAGCCGATCATCTGCACGATGTCGCGCACCACGGCTTTGATTTGTCGTCCATCTGTCGAGACCGTAAGGTCGGCGATCGAACGGTACAGCGGATCGCGGATCTGCATCAGCTCGCGCAGCCGCGTGGCCGGATCATCCACGCCATTCAGCAAAGGCCGATGCCGTCCGGGCTTGACCCGCTCGGCCTGATGCTCGACAGATGTCTGCAGGTACACCACCCAGCCGTTCTCGGACAGCAGGCGACGGTTCTCCGGGAGCATGACTGCGCCGCCTCCGGTGGACAGCACGATGTGCCGCAGCAGGGTGAGCGAGGCGATCACTTCCCGCTCGCGCTCGCGAAAGCCCGCCTCCCCTTCCTTTTCAAAAATGAAGGGAATGTCGACGCCCGTCCGCCGCTCGATCTCCGCGTCGCTGTCGTGAAAGGGCGCACGCAACAGCCTCGCCAGGCTGCGCCCGACGGCAGACTTGCCTGACCCCATGGGACCGACGAGGAAGATATTGGGGGGCTTGCCTTGCATGGTTGCCGCCAGGATAGCAAGCCGGCGTGCTTCACATGGATCCCTCGCGTGCCTGCTAGCCGTGCAGGGCGTACGCGCCACACGGAGGAAGTCCCCGTACCGTCGGACGTCATCCCTTACGTCCGCACGGTCACCGCCGGCAGGCTAATACACCGCAGGATTCTGACGAACGATCTTCGGCGTCACGAAAACCAGCAGCTCATCCTTGTTGTTCGTGTGGTCGGTATTCTTGAACAGATGGCCGATGACCGGGATATCGCCCAGCCAGGGCACTTTGTTGATCGTGTGGGTGTCATTGGTCTGCAGGATGCCACCGAGGACCACGGTTTGGCCGTCATTGACCAGCACTTGGGTGGTCACTTCGCGGGTATCGATCGCTGGCACCTGTACGCCGCCGGAGGCAACGACCTCCTGGCCGACTTCGTCGTCGCGTACTTCGAGATTGAGGATGATGCGATTATCCGGTGTGATCTGCGGGGTGACCTTCAGTTCCAGCACCGCTTTCTTGAAAGCGATCGAGGTCGCGCCGCTCGAGGCGGACTGCTGATAGGGAATCTCCACGCCCTGCATGATCTCCGCCTGGCGCTGGTTCGCGGTAATCACCCGTGGCGAGGAGATGATTTTGGCTTCCGTCTCCGCCTGTGCCGCCGAGAGTTCCAGATCGACCAGGTAATTGCCGCTCAGGATGCCGAAGGCGATCGAGCCGGCCGGGTTGCTGACCGGCAGATTCACGTTGTAGCGGTTCGCGGCGAGGGCGCCGGTCGGAATGGTGATCGGGGAGCCCGGTCCGCTCGCCTGGCCATTGGCGGCCACATTGGCGATGGCGGAGCTCACCATCGTATCGGTGCCGGCGGAGGTTCCCGTGGTGGCGACGATGCCGTTCGTCCCGTTGGCCTGGTAGTTGGTCAGGCCAAGCTGTGTGCCGAGCTGACGCTGGAAATCATTGTTCACGAGCACAATGCGCGCCTCGATCAGCACCTGACGCACCGGTATGTCGAGCCGGTGGACCAGCCGCTGAATCTGCTCGAGCCGCTCCGGGGTGTCCTGCACGAGGAGCGTATTGGTGCGGTTGTCGACCGTGACGCTACCGCGGCTCGACAGCAATGAATGGCCCTGCGACTTGATCAGCGAGGCCAGATTGGCCGCTTTGGCGTAATTGATCTGGATGTACTCCGAGCGCAGCGGCTCGAGCTGCTGCACTGCCTGCTCGGCGGCGAGCTCGGCCTTCTCGCGCGCAGCGAGTTCGGCCTGCGGAGCCACCAGGATGACGTTGCCCTGGCGGCGCTCCCCGAGCCCCTTGATCTCCAGGATCAGGTGCAGGGCCTGATCCCACGGCACATCGTGCAGGCGCAGGGTGACATCGCCGTGCACCGAGTCGCTGACCACGATGTTCTGGCCGCTGGCGTCGGCCAGCAGCTGCAGCACGGCGCGCACCTTGATGCTCTGGAAATTCAGCGAGAGACGCTGACCGGTATATTTCGGCTGCCGGGCCAGGGCCTGCCCGGCGGTGAGCGGTCGCAGTTCGACCACGTACTGGTTGTCGGCCTGGTAGGCAAGTTCCGTGAATGCGCCGTTCGCATCGATCGTGATACGTGACCCGTGCGGCGTGCGGGTGACCGAAAAGTCACGCACCGGAGTGCCGAAATCGGTCGCGTCAAAGCGCCGCAGTAGCTGGTGCGGCACCGCGGCATGGCTGAAATCGACCACCACCTGATTGCCGACCTGGCGCAGATTGACGGGAATATGCGGGTTGGACAGCTCGACCATGACCCGACCAGCCCCATCGGTGCTGCGGTGAAAATTGATGCTGCGGATCTGCCAGGGCGCACTCAGGCCGGCGCGCACCTGGGCGGCGCTCGCCGCCACGGCAGCCGCGGCCGCAGCGTGCGCATCGTCGGTGCGCACCGCACCGGGGCCCAGGGTGACGAGGATCTGGTTGCCCTGCTGGTGCAGGCCGTACGTGACCATGGAATCGAGGCTAAGCACCAGGCGCGAACGATGGCGGGTCGCCGCCGCCAGGACCGACTCCAGACCGCCCGATTTGACGCTGATCTGATCGGACGGCAGCGCCAGCCGCGTGTTCGGCAGATCGATCACAATGCGCGCCGGGTTGTCCATGGTGAACGACAGTGGCTTCGGTGCAGGCCCCGACAACTGCAGTGTCAGCTGCATCTGCGCATGCGGCAGCTGCTGGACCTGGACGGACTGCAGCGCCACCTGAGCGTCGGCCGCGCGAGCGGGGCTGGCCGTACACATCGCCAGGGCGAGGAGCAGGGACAGGGCGGCTGCGTCCGCGACGCGAGACATCCGCATAAAGACTTTCATTCTCGAACTCCCTGCATGAGCGTTCGCTACCGGATTATTCACTGACTGAGTCCCAGGGCTGCCGGCCGTTTCATGAATCCGCCGAGGCCGTCGGGGACGATCTCGACCAGCCGGATTTGAGTCGGGGTGATCTGGATGATGCGGCCATCGTTCTGGCCCATGTAGTTGCCCACCTTCACGCGGTGCACGATGCCGTCCTGGGTCTGCACGAGACCGTAGACGCTTTTGCCGAGGCGCATCGTGCCGACCATTTTCAACGTATCGAGCGGGAAGCGTTCCAGGTATTGCCGCGCCCGTGAGGCATCCGGTCGGACCGAGCCGATGCCGGTCGGCCCGCTCGGCACGAACGGCGAGCGCATATCTTGGTCATCGTAGGTGAACGTTTCGTACTTCGGCACTTTCGGCAGCGGCTCGACCTGCCCGCCCGGTTGACGATCGACGCGTGCGATGAAGCGCTGCACGCTGCCGTCGCCGCCTGAGCAGGCCGTCAGTGCCAGGCAGATCAGTACCGTGCAGGCTCGCATCGTGCCGCGGGTGTGGGTCTCAGTGCTCATTCCGGTCTCTCCGCGCGCCTCAGCCCGGTCCGTGGTGCGGGGGACGGGCGAACTTGTGCTTGCCAGCGCGCCGCGCCGCCATCTCGCTCGCGGTGAGATAGCGATACGTCTTGGCCGTCAGGGTCAGAGTGAGCTGATCGTACGCACTACGGGTCACCGGCTGGATCTGGATGTCGTGCAGCGTGACGATGCGTGATAGCGCGGCGATGTCGCTGACAAATGCTCCGAACTGGTGATAGCTGCCGGTGAGCTGCATCTTGATCGGCAGCACTGCGTAGAACTCCTTCTGCGTCTCCGGGCCGGGTTGGAACAGCTTCTGCTTCAGGCCCGCGGCGCTTGCCGTATCGGAGATGTCCTCAAGCAGGTTGGGCACCTGGGTCTTGCCGGGTAGCTGGCGCAGCAGTGCGCCAAAGGAGCGGCGCAGTTGCACCAGTTGCTGGCGGTACACATTGAGATTGGCGGCGACGGCATGCTTGACCATGAACTCCTGGCGCAGCGACTGCTCCTGCCTCTCGCGCCGCAGCAACTCCGGACGCACCGTCTGCCAGACGAACAGATACACGAGCAACAGTGTGAGCACGACGAACATCACGCCGACGGCGCCGGCGAGCACCGCGAACGGCCAGCGGCCGGGGTCGCGGGGGTCGAGATCGCGCAGTTCCTCGAGCAGCGCCTGTATGTTCATTGGCCAGCCCCTCCGCGAGTCACGCGCGCAGTGCCCAGCGTGCCCGTCTTGGCGGCATCCGGCGAGACCACCTGCGCATCGAGCGTGAACGTCGAGCCTGGGGTGCCACGGCCCGCTTTGATCACCTCGAGCGCGGCGTTCGCAAGCCACCCGGAATGGTCGATGTTGCGCATGAAGTCCGACACCCGAGTGCTCGACTGCGCCACACCCTTGAACTGGATGCGCGTGCCTTTCTCCGATACCGCGGTCAGATATAGTCCCGTCGGCACCGTGCGCACGATCTGGTCAAATACGTGCACGATCTGCGGCCGCGAGCGCTGCAGTTGCTCGATGATGTGCATGCGCGCCAGGAATTTGCGCTTGGTCTTCTCCAGGGAGTTGATTTCCCCGATCTGATGATCGAGCACCTGGATCTGGGTGCGCAGCAGATCATTGCGACGGATCTGCGCGCTGATCAGTTCGGAGTAGAACAGATGCACGCCGAAGGTCACAACGACGGCGCCGAGCGCGGCGGCGCCGAGCGCAATCAAAAAGGCGAGCTTGCGCTCTGTGCGCTCCGCTTCTCGCCAGGGCAGCAGGTTGATCCGCGGCATTTCAGTCGAAGCTCCTGAGCGCCAGGCCGCAAGCGGTCAGCAAGGCCGTCGCGTCGCGGTGCACGGCCTGAGTGCGGGCGCGCGCCGACAGCTTCATTTGTCCGAGCGGATCGCCCTTCTCGGCAGCGATACCGACGCGGCTGGCGATGACGTCGGCTACGCCCGGGATGTTGGCACAGCCGCCGCACACCAGGATCTTCTCCGGCTGTTCGCGTCCAGACCCTGAGGCCAGGTAGAACTGCAGCGAACGGTTGACCTGCTGGGTCATGTCGTCGATGAACGGATCGAGCACTTCGGACTGATAATTGCCGGGCAGGCCGCCTTCCTTCTTGGCGCGTCCGGCCTCCTCGAGCGACAGGCCGTAGGTGCGCATGATTTCCTCGGTGAGCTGTTGGCCGCCGAAGGCGAAGTCGCGGGTATAGGTGACCTTGAGGCTGCGCAGCACGCTGAAGGTGGTACTGCTGGCGCCGAAGTCGACCACGGCGATGGTGCGGTCGACTCCGCCGTCGGGCATCTGATGGGTCAGCAGCCGGCAGGCGTTCTCGAGCGCAAATGCCTCGACGTCGACGATTCTTGCGCTCAGTCCGGCTGCGCGTACCGCGGCCTGCCGTTGCTCGACGTTCTCGGTGCGCGTCGCGACCAGTAGCACGTCGTTGGTGTCGGGGTCTTTCTCGGACGGTCCGATCACCTCGAAGTCGTAGCTCACCTCATCCATCGGGAAAGGGATGTACTGATCGGCCTGCATCTGCACCTGCGCCTCGAGGTCTCCGGTGCGCAGCGTGCGAGGCATCTGGATGACCTTGGTGATGGCCGCATCGCCACTGATGGCGAGCGCCACCTCGGTGTTCTTGGTGCCGGAGCGCTTGACCGCGCGGCGCACGGCCTCACCGACCGCCTCCGCGTCCACGATGCTCTTCTCGTTGATCGAGTTCACCGGCGTCGCTTCCGCCGCGTAACTCTCGACCCGATAGTGCCCACCGGCCATGCTCAGCTCAATGAGCTTGATCGAGGACGTGGTTATGTCAAGTCCAATCAGTGGGCGGTGCTTCCGCGGGAAGAGGAACATTTTTTTCCTTTTCAGGGTCTTACGCCTGAAAATAGCCACCCCTCGTGAATATCCGACGCACTATATATCAGTGCAAGGTTAAATTGAACGTGAGCCGCCTCACGGAAACGCATGCCGCCGGGGCGGCCGCTGGCGACCCGTACGAAAACTGGTGGTCAGTAATCATCTATCTCTTCTCCCCGAGGCTCCACGGACAAGCCCCCTCGGATTGGCAGTATCTGCCCGCTTGCGCCTCGGGGCTGCGAACTTATCCACAATGCAGACGGTCGGTGATGGGGCGGGGTACGATGCATCCCCGGGAAGTGCCCGACCTTGAGCGGGGCTGTTCCTCCCTGCCACAGAGAGTTCTGATTCGGTGAAGCTGAAGCAATTGAGAGTTCCGGTCATCGTGGCCGGTGCGCTGCTCCTGATCGGCCTGGTCGGGCTGTACGCCTACCTCTGCACCTATGTGTACCTCCAGCCCTCGCTGCCGACGCTGGCGCAGATGCATGACGTGCAGCTCAAGGTGCCGCTGAGGATCTACACCGTCGACGGGCAGCTGATGGCGCAGATTGGCACCGAGCAGCGCGCCCCCGTGCGCTACGGGCAGATCCCCCCCATGGTGCGCGATGCTTTTCTCGCTGCCGAGGATCACCGCTTCTTTCACGAGGGCGGGATCAATTTGCTCAGTATCCTGCGGGCCGGCGTGGTGGACCTGATCGAGGGGCGCAAGGCACAGGGCGGCAGCACCATCACCATGGAAGCGGCCCGCAACGTCTTTCTCACGCTGAACAAGACTTACCGGCGCAAGCTGCAAGAATCGTTCATCGCCTATGAACTGGATCACTACTTCTCCAAACAGGACGTCTTCCAGCTGTACCTGAACGTCATCTTTTTCGGCGAACGCGCCTATGGTGTGGCGGCTGCGGCCCAGACGTACTACGGCAAGACCCTGGATCAATTGACGTTGCCCGAGGCTGCCACGCTCGCCGGCATTGTCCAGGCACCCTCGCTCTACAATCCGATCGTGCACCCGCATCTGGCAGCGGATCGCCGTTCGTACGTGCTGACGCAGATGCTCGACCAGGGGTACATCAGTGCCGCGCAGGCGCAGCAGGCCGATCACGCGCCGATCGATGCGCGCTTGCATGCGCCGCGCGTGAACGTGCACGCGCCCTACGTGGCGGCGCTGGTCCGCCAGCAGATGTTGCAGCGCTTCGGGCCGGCGGCCGAGACCGCCGGCTACAAGGTGTACACGACCATCGACGGACGACTGCAGGACTCGGCCAATCATGCGGTGCAACTCGGTTTGCTGGCCTACGATCGCCGTCACGGCTGGCGCGGCCCGATTGGTCGCACGGTGCTCGCGCGGGGTGCGACAGCCGATCAGCTGCGCACCCTGACCGATCAGTACGAGCCGATAGGCGTGCTCTCACCAGCGGTGGTCACCGGGGTAGGGCAGCACAGCGCTCAGGTCTACGTGCGCGATCACGGCTTCGGCAAGATCGACTGGAGTGGCCTCTCCTGGGCGGGTAAGGCGCTGCCGAACGGCCTGGTCGGGGCGGCGCCACAGACCGCGGCCGATGTGCTCTCGCGAGGCGATGTGGTGTACGTGGTGTGGCGCGATGCGAAGACGGTGCAACTCGCGCAGGTGCCACAGGCCGAGGCTGCCATGGTGGCGCTCGATCCGGATGATGGGGCGATTGCGGCCCTGGTCGGGGGCTTCGACTACTACATCAGCAAATACGATCGGGCCGTCTTTGCGCAGCGTCAGCCCGGCTCGGGATTCAAGCCCTTCTATTATTCCGCCGCGCTCGAGCGCGGCTTTACGCCTGCCAGCACGTTCCTCAATGCGCCGCTGGTGGTCGGGGGCGCGGGTTCCGAAAGCACCTGGCGGCCCGCCAACGATACCGGTCAGTTCGGCGGCCCTGTACGTCTGCGCGTGGCGCTCGCGCACTCACTGAACCTGGTCTCGATCCGCCTGCTGCGCGCGCTCGGGATTCAATACGTGAGTCAGTACGTCAAGCGCTTCGGTTTCAATCCCCAGGCGCTGCCGCAGAACCTGACGCTGGCGCTCGGAACGCTCGAGACCAATCCGTTACAGATGGCCACCGGCTACGCGGTCTTCGCCAACGGTGGGTACAGCGTCAAGCCGTTTTTGATCGAACGCATCGTCGATGCCGCCGGCAAGACCATCTGGCAGGCCAAGCCGCGCATCGCCTGCCATGGCTGCAGCCAGGACGTGACGCTCGCCCAGCTGCAACCAGCCGCGAACGCAAGCGCGTGGCTCGCCGAAGCGGACGCTTTGCGCGGCGGCGGTGCGGCCTACATGCCGCCGGGCGAACTCGCGCCGCGCGTCATCAGTGCCGACAACGACTTCATCATGACCTCCATGATGCGCAGCGTGATCAAATTCGGCACCGGTGTACGCGCACTCGCCCTGAATCGCAGCGACATCGCTGGCAAGACCGGTACCACGAACAACTGGAAGGACGCCTGGTTCAACGGCTTCACGCCGCACCTGGTGGCGAGCGTGTGGGCTGGGTTCGACGATGAGCGCTCGCTCGGCTACGGCGAGGAGGGCGCGCATGTGGCGCTGCCGATCTGGATGCGATTCATGAGTCAGGCGCTCGAGGGCGTGCCGCAGTGGCGGCGGCCCGAGCCACCCGGCATCGTGCAGTTGCGCATCTCGCCGCGCACCGGGCTGCTGGTGAGCGACGAGAATCCGAACGGCATCGAAGAGATCTTCATGGCGAATCATCTGCCGAGCGGCCGGGGCGCCCTCGCGCAGCGGCCCAATCAGAATCAGGCCTCCGCGGAGTCGATTTTCTGATGGCCAAGCGCCCGACACCGCGCAGCGATAACCTGCGGCTGGCGTTGGCGCAGGAAGCGGCGCGCATCATGGCCGAGCATGGCATCGGCGATTTTCTGCTCGCCAAGCGCAAGGCTGCGCAGCGCTTCGGGGTCGAGGATGGCGCAGTGCTGCCGAAGAACACCGAGATCGAGGCGGCGCTCGCGCAGTATCAACGCCTGTTCGACGGTGACTCGCATGTTGAATCCCTACACGCCCAGCGCCATGCCGCACTGATGGCCATGCGGCGTCTGCACGAGTTCGAGCCGCGGCTGGTGGGTGCGGTGCTGCGCGGAACGGCGACGCGTCATGCGCAAGTGCAGCTGCACTTGTTTGCCGATTGTGCCGAGTCGGTGACGATGAAACTGATCGACCTGGGGCTGGCGCACGAGGTGACCGAGAATCGCGTCCGCATGGATCCGGCGCGCACCCTCGCCTATCCGGGGCTGCGCTTCCAGATCGAGCAGCAGCCCATCGAGGTGACCGTGTTTCCGCCGGAGGCGATCCGCCAGGCGCCGGTGAGTCCCGTCGACGGTCGGCCGATGCACCGCGCCAGCGCCGCCGAGGTGGAGGCGCTGCTCGCGAGTCCCTAGCGGCGCCCGATTTCCAGGTAGTCGCGCCGGACGGGGCCGGTGTAGAGCTGGCGCGGGCGGCCGATGCGCATGGCCGGATCAGCGATCATCTCCTGCCAGTGCGCCACCCATCCCACGGTGCGGGCGATAGCAAACATCACGGTGAACATCGAGCGCGGGATGCCGATCGCGCTGTAGATGATGCCGGAGTAGAAATCCACGTTCGGGTACAGCTTGCGCTCGATGAAGTACTCGTCCTTCAGGGCGATCTCCTCGAGGCGCAGCGCGAGTTCGAACAGCGGATTGTCCGAGCGCCCCAGACGCGCGAGCACCTTGTGGCACATCTCGCGGATGATCTTGGCGCGCGGGTCGAAATTCTTGTAGACGCGGTGGCCGAAGCCCATCAGCCGCACGTGGCTCGACTTGTCCTTGGCCTGCGCCAGGAACTTCGGGATGTTGTCGACCGTGCCGATCTGCTCGAGCATGTTCAACACCGCCTCGTTGGCGCCACCGTGCGCCGGTCCCCACAGCGCCGCCACGCCTGCGGAGATCGCCGCATACGGGTTCGCGCCGGTACTGCCGGCGAGGCGCACGGTGGAGGTGCTGGCGTTCTGCTCGTGATCGGCGTGCAGGATGAACAGCAGGTCAAGCGCCTGGGCGGCGACCGGATCGACCTCGTACGGTTCGCAGGGCACCGCGTACAGCATGTGCAGCAGATTGCTGCAGTAGTCGAGGTCGTTGCGCGGATAGACGTACGGTTGCCCCAGGGCGTGCTTGTTCGCGGCGGCGGCGATGGTCGGGATCTTTGCGATGATCCGGTGCGCGAAGATCTCCCGATGCCGGGGGTTATAGATGTCCATGGTGTCGTGATAGAAGGCGGACATCGAGGCGATGACCGCGGACACCATGGCCATCGGGTGCGCGTCGTAGTGAAAGCCGTGGAAGAACCGCAGCAGCGATTCGTTGATCATCGTGTGATGACGGATGCTGCCGATGAACTCATCGAGCTGCTTGCGCGAGGGCAACTCGCTGTGCAGCAGCAGATACGCCACTTCCATGAAGCTGCTCTTCTCTGCGAGCTGCTCCACCGGGTATCCGCGGTAGAGCAGCACGCCGGCATCTCCGTCGATATAGGTGATGCGGCTCTCCGTCGCGGCGGTCATGCCAAATCCCGGGTCGTAGGTGAACACGCCGAGATCTTTATTGAGTTTGGCAATGTCGACGACGGACGGGCCGATGGTACCCGGATGAACGGGCAGACTCGCCTTGCGATCAGTGGCTCGGTCGACGAGTTCGAGTGTGTTTTGGGTCATGCGCAGGACGCTTCCATGGTTGAGCGGTCGGCGCCCAAGCGGGGGTGTCTCGAGCGTCGCGGGATCGGGGGAGGAGGTTTACACGGTCCGCGCCGCGAATCAAGGTACAAATGCCGCCACGAGCTTACTGGCCGGTAGCATGCAGCTGCGCAGTTCGTGCGCCAGAGCAGGGATGCAGAAAATGTGGCAAGGTGATGCGCCTGCCCAGGCCGCCCCCGGCACCATGACCCTGCTGCAAAATCCCCCGCTGGCCTTGTACGCGCACTTTCCCTGGTGCGTGCGCAAATGCCCCTACTGCGATTTCAACTCGTTCACTCTGCACGGCGCGCTGGCCGAGGACGCCTATGTTGCGGCGCTGCGCGCCGATCTTGCGGCGCAGGCGCACGAGGTGCGCGGCCGTGAGGTGATCAGCATCTTTCTCGGCGGCGGTACGCCCAGTCTGTTCTCCCCTCGCGCCATCGGCGAAGTGCTGACGATCGCGCGCGAGCATTTGCGGCTTGCGGCACAACTCGAGGTCACCCTGGAGGCCAATCCGGGTACCGTGGAGCGCGGACGTTTCGCCGAGTACCGCGCCGCCGGCGTGACCCGAGTCTCACTCGGGGCGCAGACATTCGATGCGCAGCGCCTCCTCGCCCTGGGGCGCATCCACACCCCGCAGGAGACCCGGCGCGCGGCTGAGGAATTGCAGGCTGCCGGGCTCGAGAACTTCAACCTCGATCTGATGTACGGACTGCCCGGTCAGGATACCGCCGGAGCCATCGAGGACATCGAGGCGGCATTGAGCCTTGCGCCGGCGCACGTGTCGCACTACCAGCTCACCCTGGAGCCCGGCACGCCGTTCGCTGCGCGGCCGCCGACGCTGCCCGAGGAGGAGCAGATCGAGCGGATGCTGCGGGCCTGCGGCGAGCGACTGGCGGCTGGTGGCCTCGAGCAATACGAGGTCTCGGCCTACGCACGCCCGGGGCGGCAGTGCCGCCACAACCGCAACTATTGGCGATTCGGGGACTACCTCGGGATCGGTGCCGGCGCGCACGGCAAGCGGACTGACGCCCAGAGCGGCCAGGTCCTGCGAAGTGCCCAACCTCGCGAACCTCGACGCTACCTGACCGCAGCGGCCCGCGCCGTGGCCGAGTGGCGGTCGGTGCCGGCCGAGCAGTTGCCCTTTGAGTTCATGCTCAACGCCCTGCGCTTGTGCAGTGGGTTCGAGCCCGACCTGTTCAGCCGCCGGACCGGCCTGCCGTGGACGGCGGTGGCCGAGCCGCTGCAGCAGCTGATCGCGCGGGGGTTGCTCGAGTCGGACGGACGCCGCTACCGGGCGAGTCCGCTCGGCTGGCGCTTCCTGAACGAGCTCCTGCTGCGATTTCTGCCGGAAAGCTCGAAAAGCGCCGAGTGAATGGAATTGTCAATGGTTTTGGGCCGACCGCAGCGCTCGCGCGGAGCGCCTTATGCACAGGCCACATGACGCTGTCGTGAAATGAGTGAATTAGCTCTCATATCGGCTAAGTCGCTCAACGATGTGCGTATAACCCATTGATGAATATAGTAGAAACACCCTGGTCATTTTTTCGTCACTGCAACAAAACCGCAATGTGGCTGCGAAAATGCGTGCGGTCACCCGGAGTCTTCCACAGAGTTATCCACAGGTTTTGTGGATAATGCGGAGCCGGCTGCCGTGCTTCGGCGGGTGCGCTCCGGTGCTTGAGCCCGGACGCCAGTCCGGCTACACTCCGCGCCCTTTTATTGAACTCAGGCCCCACCGGACCGCATGCGCGGCCGGCCCCGGCCCCGGATCCGAGCCACTCATTATGAAAGCCGCCATCCATCCCGAATACCAGGACATCACGGTCACCTGCACCTGCGGCAACTCGTTCAAGACACGCTCCACGCTGGGCCACGACCTGCAGGTGGAAGTGTGCTCGAACTGCCACCCGTTCTACACCGGCAAGCAGAAGATCGTGGACACGGCTGGACGCGTGGACAAGTTCCGCAAGAAGTACGCCGCCGCCGTCGGCGCCGCCAAGTAACGGCGAACGGGCGGCTCCTCGCCGCCTGCGGTGTGGAACCGCCTCCGGCCGGCGCTGTCTCATCAGCGGTCCGACCAAGCTGGTAAGGGGGCGGTGTGCAGGCGCTTCGCGCGCGCAATGCGAGGAAGGGCCTGCTGCTGGTGCTCGTCGTGGTCGGGCATGGGCTCGTCATCGGGCTGCTCGTCTTTGAAATGCGCTCGTTGAGTCTGCCCGGCGCGGACACCGTCTCCGTCACTGCCCTGCTGATGCTGCCTGTGCGCCGGAGCCCGACGCGCTGGCTGAGCCCGCCGGTACGGGCCCTGAGCGCCCCCGTGCGGCCCCTCGTCGCGCCCATCACGTTGAGTCTTGCGGCGCTCCCGCCGCCGATTCGCGTGACCCGAGCCATCAACTGGAGCCGAGCGGCCCGTCAGGCGGTGCATGCCGTGCTGCGCCGCCGGCGCAGGATTGCATTTGGATTTCCGGCCGGCGCCCGCCACCGCGCTGAACTGCGCTCTGCGGCCTCCGGGGTGCGCTCGCAGGGCCGCGAGTCTTACCGCACGCGCACCGGGCAGCACATCTACCGCAGCGGCGGCAACTGCTACCTGGTGTCCGGGCCACCGCCGCTCGATGCCTCGCAGCTCGAGCGTCAGGCACAGCTCTCGCGGGTCGAATGCGCCGGTGCGAGGCGCGGACCTTCGCCGGACAATCTGTTCAAGAATCTTCCAGCCTACCGCCGCTACCACACGTTGCCGCCGAGCGCGGTGCACCCGCGCCGCCGCCCCGCCCCGCCGGATCATTGAGCTGCCCTGGGGCGTACTCAGCGCGACAGGTAGCGTGATAGCCCGGCGTACAACAGCGCGAGCAGTCCGGTGAGGTAGATCCCGTCGAACGTGCCGGCGCCCCCGATGGAGGCGACCGGTGCGCCGAGCGCCCGCACCGACTGCAGGTTGAGCAGATCGGCGCCGATCAACACGCCGCAACTGCCGCTGATGTAGGCCAGGGGCGCCGCGCGGCGGCGGGTGAGCGCGAGCGCGATGATGGCGGTCGCGCTCGCCGGCACGAAGACCGGCAGCGCAATGCCGAAGCCGGGCACCGGCCGGGCGAGCACATGACACACCACCGCCACGCATGCGGTCGCAATTGCGCCGAGGACGAACAGCCGGTGCTTTACGAGCAGGTATAGGGAGAGTACGACCGGAATCACCGCGCCGCCGAGGTTCACGGCGAGCACCGTCGCGCGGGTCTGCTGCACC
This sequence comes from Pseudomonadota bacterium, assembly GCA_021808195.1. The sequence goes on along the minus strand of JAKBCE010000046.1, from coordinate 4,880 downwards.
ACGGGAATGACGTACGTCATGCCAAAGAAGCGGATCTCATCGGCGGTGACGACCCGATGCGCGGGCAGGTACGCCACCGGGATGTTGACGTAGCTGCCCGCCAGCGAAAGCCCCAGGATGACCAGCAGCGTCAGTTCGCTGATCTGCATCGTCTCGGAGGCGTATCGCAGCAGCCGCACCGCAATCAGCACGCCCATCACCGCGAGCAGGCCGGCGAGAATCAGCAGCAGCGGCGGCGTGATCGGAAAATACTGAACTTCTGACACGGGCATCGGAAGACTCTTTTGCTGCGCGGTGCGTTGCGCTCAGCCGTCTGGGCCGAACGGTATTCTGTTCGAGATGTCCGCGGCTCACAAGCGCGGCCGGCGGACACAAGCCGCCCGCCAGCGCGCGCATTTCAAAGCTTACGTCAATACCAAGTATCCGCTGCGTGCCGATAATCCGTTGAGGTCATGACAGCCGTCGCCGACCCGTGCTGACCAACACCACGGCGGTGCGGGCGCGTAGGCCATCGGTATGGAGGGGACATTTGGCGCGTAAAGCCGCATCGCTCAGCTGCTCGCTCGTCCGGGCGCAACTGCTGCACTGGCTGCTCTCGGATGACTACCGGCCCGAGTATCTTTCGTATCTGCTCGCGCCGCGCGCCTATCCATCCCTCATGGCGGGGCGGCGCAACCAGCTCATCCTGACCCGCGTGCGCGCGCTGTCGCTGCTGTTCGCGGCGCTCACTCTGCTGTGGATCCCGCTCGACCTGGTCGCGCTGCCGGCCCGTACGGCGGGGTTCCTGGCGCTCGCGCGGGCGTGCGCTAGCGCCGCGTTCGTCCTGCTCGCCGCGAGCACCCGCCGGGAGCCGTCACTGCCGCGGGTCTACGCCAGCCTGGCGGTGTTCTACGCGATTCCGACGCTCTTTTACTTCGTCTCGCTGGCGCTGCTGCGCCCGGTCGGCCCCGGCAGCACGTTGGCCGGGATCGCGCTGCACGCCTACGGAATTTTGCCCGTGGTCGCCATGGCCGGCCTGGGGGTCTTCCCGCTGACCATCCTCGAGACCTCGATATTTGCCGCGCCGATCCTCCTCGGCGAGTGGTTCGCGTTGCACCTGCATTGGGGCACATTCCTGCCAGGCGGCGCCGCCGATGCGCTGTGGCTGCTGATTCTGATGGCGGGCGTCGCGCTGGTCGTGGCCGTCAGCCAGCTCGGCTTTGCGCTCGCGCTGGTCGGACAGTCGCTGCATGATCCGCTGACCGGATGTTACTCGCGCACCAGCATCGAAGAGCTGCTCGAGCTGCACTTCCAGGTGTCGGCGCGTTTCGGCTCCCCGCTTGCCGTGGCGTTCATCGATCTGGACGCATTCAAGTCGATCAATGACGAGTACGGCCATGAGGCGGGCGATCGAGTGCTCGCCGAGGCGGCACGTGGCATCCGCGCGATGTTGCACGCCGCCGACTGCGTGGGGCGATGGGGCGGGGAGGAATTTGTGGTGGTCTTCCCCGGCAAGCCGGCGGCCGTGGCGCTGCAGTGTCTGCGGATGATGCGCGCGCGCGGTCTGGGTCAGCGTCCGGGTGGCGGGCCGGTGACCGGCACCGTGGGGGTCGCGGAGCGGATGGCCGACGCGTGTCCGGCGTGGGAGGCACTTGTGCGGATCGCCGATCAACGCATGTACGTCGGCAAGAGCGCCGGACGCAATTGTATCGTCGGTCCGGCGGCGCGCACCGCGCAGTAGTGGCCTCGGCCGAATGGCGCGACGACCCGCGGCGCGGCAGTGTGGAATCTGCAAATCGTCGCTCGTGCTGCCGCTCAGCGCCGCGCAAGTCCGAATGCGCCGTGCGGCGATCTGCGTCTCGCCTCGAGGCCGCTGACGAGTTCGGAGCGCGACCCGGCTGCGCAGTTCGGATGCCTCATGCGGCTCGCTCGACCCGCTCTGATGCAGTCGGATTTTGCCCCGGCCCCGAACCCCGCTAACATGGAGTGGGTTTTAACATCAGGCCGGCGGTGCGTGCGTCATCGAGCACGGCGAGAGCAATAACCGGCCTCGCGCCTGCTGCGACAGTCAGGCCTGTGCGCAACGGTCGATCGGAACGGCAGGGTATTGCCTGCAGGAGAGTCGTCGGTGAGTCAGCCTTTTGTCCGTGCGGATGTCGCCGCCTTCCTCGCAGCCGTCGCAGCCTCGGGGATGCCACCAATTAATGCCCTGCCGGTGGCGGAGGCACGTGCCGCAGTTCGCGCCCGGACTGCGACCAATGACATCGAGCCGCTCGCGCTGTCCGTGGTGCGCGACCTGGATTGTCCCGGGCCGGGCGGGCGCATCGCGCTGCGGCTGTACGACAAACGGCCCGCGCGGGGCGCGGGACCGGTGATCCTCTATTTTCACGGTGGCGGTTTCGTATTCGGTGATCTGGATACGCACGATCGCTTGTGCCGTACGCTTGCCGCTCGCGCCGACCTGCCGGTGCTGGCGGTGGATTACCGCCTGGCTCCCGAGCATCCCTTTCCGGCCTTCGTCGAGGATGCCGAATCAGCGGCCCGGTGGCTTGCGGGCCGCCCGGCTGAACTCGGCGTCGTGCCAAGCGGTATCGTCACCTGTGGCGATAGCGCCGGCGCTCATCTCGCCATCTTCGTCGCGCAGCGTCTGGGGCAGGCCCCAGCGCCACTGCCGGTATTGGCACAATGGGCAATCTATCCGTTCCTCGGGGGCGGGGAGGATTGGGATTCGGTGCGTACGCTCGGGGAAGGCTATCTGCTCACTCGGGCGGCGATGAGTTGGTTCGATGCACTCTGCGGCAATCCCTACGGTGATCCGCGCTATACGCTGCTGCGCGGTCCGGTGCCCGGCACGCCGTTGCTGGTGCAGACCGCTAGTCTCGATCCGCTGCGCGATCAGGCAGTGGCCTACGCTGAACTGGCCCGGGCCGCCGGTGCGCGGGTCATCCATATCGAGGCAGAGGGGATGATTCATGGATTCGCGGTCATGCGCCGCGCATTGCCCTCCGCCGAGGCGGATGTCGAGGCGTGCATCAGCGCGGGCCTCGAACTGCTGGTCGAGGCGTAAAGTGCCGCACCTGCGCAGATCCGTTCGGTCCCGGTCTGCGCAGCGGAATTTCTCGCCTGAGGCGAGCGTGGAGGCGCTGGCAGAATGACTGCTTCTTGCTTCGTGCACTTCATGCACTTCGGCATCGGCACGGCGGCGGCACACACTGACCCTCCCGGGGAGGGCCGGTGACGGTGCTGTATCTTTCGGCCTCAACGGATGCCGTTGACGCCTCGCTGTTTACGAAGCGTGACGCAGTGCTTCGCTACATCGAGAACGAATCGCTCGACCCGGGCTGCATCGGCGCGATCGGCGACAGCGAAAACGATCTGCCGTTTCTCGAAATCGACGGGCTTGGTCTTGTCGGGGCGCCGGCCAATGCCCAGGAGCACGTCAAGGAGCGGGTCCGCCGTCTCCCGAATTCCATCGTGATGTCCGCTGAGGTGCTGGACGGATTCGTTCAGTTTTTCGACCTCGCGCTGTCGAGGGGTATCCGCCATATCGTCACGGATCGCGACGGGGTCTTGATCTGGAAAGCCGGCGCGAGACGGGACATCGCCAGGCTACAGAGACTGCTGTTGCAGCCGGATCCGCCGGCGCGCCCGAGCATATCGGTGCTCACTGGCGCTTCAGTCGAGCAGAACATCCGTTTCATGCGCGAATACGCTCTGCAGGAAAAGACACTCTGCAGCAACTGGCTCCTCGAGCATCCGGAAATCATCTGGGCGGAAAACGGCAGCATTCTGATCGACGTGCTGACCGGGAAACCAAGAATGGTATTCCCGCATGGTCATACGGATGAGATTCGGGTTCTGCACGGCCCGTTCGCGGCGAATGTGCTGCAGCGCGTCGCAGCAGAGGTGCTTGCGGACTTCGATCTCGAATACACGCGTGATCCGGCCGATCAGGCCGGCAGAGTCTATGTGCCGCAGAAAGAGACGATGCTGACTCTGAATATCCCGCATGCAACCGCAACAGAGGCCGACTTCCGGCGTACGCCGGTTGCGGACCGGTTGCGAAGCAGAATGTTGGCTGTAATGACGGAGGCGGCCGAGGCCCACGGATTCACCGTGCGGCAGGTATGACTCAAAATGATCTCGCTCATTCCCCGAAATCTGACGGATCTGGCGTCGTTTGCGCAAATTGCGCAGACGATAGTGGTGGTGGTGGGATTTCTCTACGGCAAGAGGCAGTTGGATGAGTTGGTCAAATCACGGCACCTAGAGGCGGTACGCGAATTGATCAAGGAACTCGGTACGCCGGAGATACGCGAGATCCGAACTTGGCTGATGCGTGCGCCGCGCGAGCACACCGGCAGCGGCCCGCGGCATGCGCCCACGGCGCAGGACATTGAAAAGGTCCGAAAGCTGGCTGTTGCGTACGATCGCATCGGGCTGTTGGTTTCGCTCGGTATCGTTCCCGAGAAGCACCTGTATGCGTTTCAGAAGGACGAGGTGCGGCAGCTCTGGGGCGAGTGCCGGCCGTTCATCGAGCATATTCGGCAGACCGAGCACAGGCCTGGCTACTGTGCCCATTTCGAGTATCTTGGAGATTCCTGGTTGAGGAAGCTCGAGGGCGCCGCAGATCCGTTGTTGCGCCGCGTGTTGAGGCTGCGGCGTTCACCGCGTGACGGTGCAAAGCCGAAGGTACGCGGGCAATAGGCTTGCGGACGCGAGTCAATGTGATGGTGCTCGAACAGAGCGGCAGCGCGGATACGGTGGCCTTCATTGCTTGTCGGCGGCGACGGCATCGCGGTCGAAGACTTCCTCAGCCGGCCAGTCGCTCAGTGGCTGGCACACTGAGGTTGGAGGATAGAAATGGCAGGGCGAGAGGGGAAACATTCGAAGCGAGCGCC
>JAKBCE010000203.1 GCA_021808195.1 Pseudomonadota bacterium | reverse complement strand
CCGCGGAGATCGGCATGGAGCACAACCTCGGGCTCACCTGCGATCCGGTCGGCGGCCTGGTGCAGATCCCGTGCATCGAGCGCAATGCCATGGGCGCGGTGAAGGCCATCAACGCCGCGCGGCTCGCCATGCGCGGGGACGGCAGCCACAAGGTCTCCCTCGATCACGTCATCCTCACCATGCGTCAGACGGGCGAGGACATGTCGACCATCTACAAGGAGACCTCCCAGGGCGGGCTCGCGGTGAACGTGACCGAGTGTTGAGCGCGCTCAGCGCGTTCTGATCTCACCGGCGACCGAGACGCGGTTGCGGCCGGCCGCCTTGGCATCGTAGAGCGCCGCATCGGCGCGGTGGCGCAGCGTCTCGAGCGAATCGCCCTCACGCCCGCTCGCCACGCCGATCGAGAGCGTCACTTCGCCGGCGAACTGCGCCCCGTCGGGATGCACGATCAGGCTGCGCTGGGTGGCCGAGCGGATCCGCTCGGCGAGTGTCGCGGCGGCGCCTAGGGCCTTGTTGCGCAGCAGCACCACGAACTCGTCCCCGCCGATGCGCGCCGCGACGTCCTCTGCCCCGAGCTGCTCGCGCAGGATCTTCGCGACCTTCATCAGCACCTTGTCGCCGATGACGTGGCCGTGGGTGTCGTTGATGCGCTTGAAGTAATCGATGTCGACGGCGAGCAGCACCACTGCGGAGAAGTCGGCCGGATCGTCCTGCCCGTCGAACGCGCGGCGAAAGCCGGCGAGATTCTCAAGTCCCGTGAGCGGATCGCGCAGCGGCTCGGTCTGCGCCCGCTCGAGCCGCTCGATGACCCCGGCGACCTCCTCGCGCTGCTTGGCGAGCTGGGCGTGCAGGCCGCGCAGCGTCGACTGCACGTGCGAGGCCTGGGCGAGGAGATCCTGCAGCAGCGTGCGCACGCTCTGCGGATCCGGTTCGGCGAGCCGCTCGGTGGTGTACGCGAGCGTCTCGGTGAAGCTCTGCAGCGTCCCTTCGGCCGCCGCGGTGTCCTGCTCGGTGCTGCCGATCAGCTCGCGCAGCTCGCGCTGCGCGAGCTCGAACATCTCCACGTCGCGCGCCGCGATGTGCAGCGCATGCAGCCGACAGATCTCGTTGTCGGAGAGCGTGCTGGCGCAGGCGAGCAGCTTGTCCAGTTCCTGGGTCAGCGGAGGATTGAGGTCGGCGGCATGCTCGTACCACACCGCATAGCTCAATGGGTGGTAGCCGGCCGGGTGCGGGGACATCAACTGCAACGCCCGCCGGAGAATCTCGGCGCTCTCTTCCCTAGATTGCTGGTAGCGCATGCGGACCGGCGGCTAGCCTTTTGATTTTACTTATAGTGCCAAAGTCTAGCACTCCCGGCCAGGCGTTGCACCTGTGGGGCGCTCATGCAGCCGGGGTCTGCCGCGCCGGGAAGGACGCGGCAGACCGTACGCAGACGGGTCAGGCCAGCGCCGCTGCGGCACGCGGGACGTTCGCCCGCCGCGGCGGCGACGATTTACGCGCTCGGCGGCGCGAAACTCGGCACCGGCGCGGAATCCCCGTTGCCGTTGCCATTGCCGTTGGCGCGCTGTTCGCGCTTGATGCGCTCGTAAATTTCCTCGCGATGCACCGCGACGTGTTTCGGGGCATTGATGCCGATCCGCACCTGATTGCCTTTGACCCCAAGGACCGTGATGGTCACCTCGTCCCCGATCATCACGGTTTCCCCGACTCGCCTGGTAAGAATGAGCATCTGCTAGTCCTCTGTAGGTGTTAATGGTCCAAGAAACACTCGATCCGCACCGCTCAGCGGGGAACGCCCCTCGACCGCTGGGGATCGGATCGATAACCCAGAATGAGCTGCCCGTCCTGTTGAGTGACGGTGATGGGCTCGATCCGGGCAATGCGCTCGAGCGTGGCGTCCACATTGCGGACACTGAACGCCCCGCCGATCTGCATCTGCGCCGCACGCGGGTCGGAGATGACGATCCGCTGCGAGGTGTAACGGCTGAGGTTGCTGACGAACTTCGCCAGCGGCTCCCCGCGCGTCTCGATGATTCCCTGGCGCCAACGGATGGCGTTCAGGGCACTCGCCGCATGCACATCCGCGATCAGGCCGACCGAGGAGTACTCGATCTGCTCATTGGCGGTGAGCCGGCGCATCCAGGAAGGACGGTCGCCGGCGCCGGCGCCGAGCCCTTCCACCGAGACCGTGCCGCTCACGACCGTGACGAGCACTTCCCCGTTGCGCTTGCGGTAGACATCGAACCGCGTGCCGAGCACCTCCACCTCGCTGTGCGCGAGCAGGATCCGGAACGGGCGGGCCGGGTCGTGCACGACCTCGAAGAACGCCTCCCCGCGCAGCAGCTCGACGCGCCGGTCGTCCGGACTGCCCACCCAGCGCAGCTCGGTGTTGGTGTTGAGGTAGGCCACGCTGCCGTCCGGGAGGACCACGCTGTGCATCTGGCCGATGCCGGTCTGATACGTGCGCGGCAGGTACCCGCCGTTCCAGAGCCACAGCCCGCCGGCGCTCGCCGCGGCCACCATGGCCGTGGCGGTCGCTGCGGCCAGCCAGCGCGTCCCGCGGCCGAGCGGTGCACGCCGCGGACGCTCCGGGACCGTCGCAATCAGTGCGGCCCGCATCGCCCCCCGCAGCTCGGCCGTGACATCCAGAATAGATCGCAGCTCACTGAATTCCTTGGCATTAATTGAGCTTGTCAGCCAGTGTTCGAGTGCCCGCTGACGGCCGGGCGTCAGGCCGCGGCCCATGCGCGTCAGCCACGCCGCCGCCTGTGCGCGTGCGCGTCGCTGCCGCCACCATTCGAGGAGTGCGCCGAGTTTCAATCGACCTCCGCCAGATCAATACCTTGCGATGACAACTGCATCCGACACTGCTTCAACGCGCGCGTCATGCGTTTGTCCACGCGCCGCTCGGATATCCCGAGCTGCGCGGCAATCTCCTTGCGCGACTTGCCCTGCACGTGCGCCAGCACGAACACCGCGCGCAGGGGCGCGCTCAGGTTCTGGATCACGGCCGCCAGGCGCTGCGCGAGCTGCTCGGCCATGACCTGCCGGTCCGGCCCGCTCGCCTCGTCCGCCACCGCCTCCATCCCGCCCGGCCCGGCCAGCACTGCACTCTCGAGCCGCCGCCGCCGCAGGTGCATGAGGGCGAAATTGGTCGCCATCTTGAAGAGCATGGCGCGCGGGAAGAGCACCTGATCCGGACGGTAGATCCGGTGCAGCTGCTCGTAGGTGTCCTGCGCCACCTCGCGCGCCAGGTCCGCGCGGCCGAGCATCTGCGTGAGATAGGCGAGCAGCTGCGCCTCGTGAGCCCGGCACAGTTGCTCGAAGAACGCTTCCGTTCCCGCCGACCGCGGGAACCGCCTGATCTCGCCGAATCGTTTGTCCATTCCCTATTCCTTGGTGCTTAAGATGCACCGGGAGGTCACTCCCCCCCTCCTGCGGCAAAAAAATGTTTTCCCGGACCGATTCGCGCTAGGATCGGGGCGCCTCCGCCGCTCGCGGCAGGCGCAATCCGCCCCTGCAGGTCCCCGGATTTCGAAGGAGCCCGGCCATGAGCACCCCGACCCCGCAGACGTCCCGCCCGAGCGAGCCTGCCGAACCGGCCGCACCGGACGCAGCGAGCAGCGAACTCATCGAACTGGAGCCGGTCACGGCCACGCAGGGCGGCCTGCTCGGCGCCAAATACGACACGGGCATCGGCTGGCAATACTTCTGAAGATCCTGCCGCCGGCGCACCCGACCGGGGTCACCAGCGCTGCGTGATCTCGAGGCTGAGCACGCGTCCGAGCGCCTGGACGTTCGCGAGGTCGTAGCCGAACAATCCGTCGACGAACGGCGGATCGCGGTTCAGCACGTTCACGGCATTTATCGAAAGCGTCGTCTGCCCCAGGCGCCCCGGATGCAGTCGGTAGCGGGCATACAGATCCAAAGTCGTCCACTGCGGCACATCCGGCAGCAGCGTGCTGCCCGGATTGTGATACGAACCGGTGTAATTGACGATCAGCGCTCCACTCCAGCCGGGCGCCGCCGCCCCGTGCCGGCTCCAGTCGAGCGTGCCCTGCACGCGCACCGCGAGAGGATTGGCCACGGTATCGAGGATGCTCGTCGCCGGTGAATTCGGCGTCACCGATTGGGTGAACGCCAGAACGTCCTCGCCGCGCACCTCGAGCTCAAAATGACCCCAGCGGGTGGCCAGACGCTGGCGTGCATCGATATCCACCCCGCGCGTGCGCGTCGTGGCGAGATTCGCCAGCCGCAGATCCACGATCGCCGCCGGCTGACTGGTCAGGCAGGCTGCCACCGAGCCGATGTATTGCGGGTCGTTGCAGATCGCATCGATCTGCGCGCGACTCGGGTTGCGGGTGATGACCGGGGCCCACTCGGCCGCGTGCTGCAGGATGCCGACCGGATCGTCGGCGGCGGGCTGCTCGATGCGGTTGCGGTAGTTGATATCGTAGAACGTGAAGGAGAACTGCGCACCGCGCCAGGGCGAAAGGTCCACCCCGAACGTCCAGGTCCGCGCGGTCTCCTCGTGCAGCTTGGGGTTCGAGCCCTGCTCGGCGAGCACCAGCGAACGGCCGGTCGGAGCGGCCGGATCGAGCAGCGAGACCAGACCGGAAATGTTCTGCGACGTGTCGTAGAGATCATCGAGCTTCGGCGCCCGGTAG
>JAKBCE010000202.1 GCA_021808195.1 Pseudomonadota bacterium | reverse complement strand
TCTCGGTCTGCCACCAGGTGTCGACGATCGGACAACGCCCGCCGCCGATGACCCGGTGGTACCACATCCACGCTTCGGGATTGATCGGTTCTCCGACGCTGCCGAGCAGGCGCAGCCGCGACAGATCGTAGCGAGCCGGTACCTCGTCGCCGAGCTTCATCAGTGCACGGATTGCCGTCGGGGCGGTGTAGAACACGCTGACGCCGTGATCCTGGCAGATCTTCCAGAAGCGGCCGCCGTCCGGATAGGTCGGTCCGCCCTCGTACATCACCACCGTGGCGCCAGCGGCGAGCGGACCGTAGGCGAGATAGCTGTGTCCGGTGACCCACCCGGCATCCGCAGTGCACCAGAACACGTCCTCCTCGCGCAGATCGAACACCCACTCGGTGGTGAGCTTCGCCCCGAGCAGGTACCCGGCGCTCGAGTGCTGGATGCCCTTGGGTTTACCCGTGGAGCCGGAGGTGTAGAGCAGATAGAGCGGATGTTCCGCATCGACCCACTCGGGCTCGCACGCCGGGGACTGCCCCGCGATCGCCTCGTGCCACCACAGGTCGCGACCCGGCTCCATCGATACCGCTCGGCCGGTCCGTTTCAACACCACGACGTGCTTGACGCTCGGGCAGCCCGCTGCGAGTGCCTTGTCCGCGGCCAACTTCAGCTCGATCGCGTGGCCGGCGCGCCAGCCGCCGTCAGCGGTGATCAGCACCTTCGCACCGGTGTCCTCGATCCGCTCCTTCAGCGCCGGGGCGGAGAAGCCGCCAAACACCACCGAGTGGATCGCGCCGATGCGGTTGCACGCGTGCATCGCCACGATGATCTCGGGCACGAGCGGCATGTAGATCGCCACGCGGTCCCCGCGCTGCACGCCGAGGGACTTCAGCGTGTTGGCGAACCGGCAGACCTCCCCGTGCAGCTCCTGGTAGCTGATGCGCCGCACATCGCCCGGCTCGCCTTCGAAGATGATGGCGGGCTTGTGGCCGCGGTCGGCCAGATGCACATCGAGGCAGTTGAACGAGACGTTGAGCTCGCCGTCGGTGAACCAGCGGAAATTCGGTGCATCCTGTTCATCCAGGCTGACCGTAAACGGCTTGTGCCACACGAGGTGCTCGCGCGCCAGCTGCGCCCAGAAGCCGGTGTAATCCGTCTGCGCATGGCGGCGCAAGGCCTCGAGATCCGCCGGCTTCAGCCGCGCGCGCGCACTGAATTGCGCAGGCGGCGGGAAGACGCGCTCCTCCTGCAGGACGGACACGATGTTCTTGCTCGCCATGGTAGCCCCCGCTGGTTCCTGTGACCCGAACGCCGAGCATAGCCGAAGCCCGCGCGAATTCCTGCCAGACCAATGGCGCGAACGCCGACTCAGCCGCCCTGCGCGGCGAGCGCCGCCAGCCGCTCGCCCTGGCGGCGCAACAGCGGCCCGAAGCCGAGCCGGTCGTAGAGCGTGCCGAGGGACTGCAGATCCGGGAGGCGCGGGCGCAGTTGCTCGGGGCTCGCCTCGAGCGGCATGTCGCACACGATGCGGGTCAGGCGACGCGCCAGATAGACCGCCTCACGGTGCTCGTGCAGCCGCTCGCGCAACTCGCGCGCCCCGCGCAGACCGAGCGTGGCGACTCTGCCGAGGCCGGCATAGAGCTCATCGATCGAGCCGAAGGCGCGCATCAGCGCCGCAGCGGTCTTCGGACCGATCCCCGGAACGCCGGGAATGTTGTCCGAGGTGTCGCCCGTGAGCGCCAGGTAGTCCGCAAAGCGCTCCGGGGCGACGCCGAAGTGCCGCTCGACGTCACGGTAGCCGAGCTGCCCGCGCGCTCCGAAGTCCCAGTACAGGTCCCCGTCGCGCACCAGTTGCGCCAGGTCCTTGTCGCGCGTGATGAACGCCGAGCAGATGCCCTGCGCGCGCATCCGGTGTGCCAGGGTGCCGATGACGTCGTCGGCCTCATAGTGCGAGTCGACGAACACCGCCAGGCCGAGCCGCGCGCACAGGTCGCGGCAGTACTCGAACTGCGCGGCCAGGTCCGCCGGGGCCGGCTCGCGATTGGCCTTGTACGGGGGATAGATCTCGTTGCGGTAGGAAGTGGCCAGGCGCCGATCGAAGGCGACTGCGACGAACTGCGGTCGCGTTCGCTCGAGCAGGTCGCCGAGAAATCGGGCGAAGCCGAACACCGCGTGCACCGGGCGCCCCTCGGCGTCGAGCATCTCGGGCAGCTGCGAATGGTAGGCGCGGAAGACGTAGACCGAGCCGTCGATGAGGTAAAGCAAGTTCAGCGGCTCCGTCGGCGGCGCGCCCCCGGGGTCATCCCCCGCGGGGCTCAGCTCAGCCAGCGTTGAATGCGGTCGTGCAGCGGGCTGGTGCGCGGGAAGTGCGCCAGCAGGTACTCCATCTGATCGACGAGCACGCGCCGGCCCTTCAGAAAGATGTACTCGGCGTACGTCGGCGTGAATGGTACGGCGACCAGCTGCATCTTGGCCTGCTCCGGGGTACGCCAGGCCTTCTGGTTGTTGCAGCGTCGGCAGGCGGTCACCACGTTGTTCCAGGTGTCGAGGCCGCCCTGACTGAACGGGCGGACGTGATCGCGGGACAGGTCCCGGGTCGCGAACCGCTGGCTGCAGTACATGCAGATGTGCGCATCGCGCCGGAAGAGCGTCTGGTTGTTCAGCGGCGGCACGTAGTCGTGCCGGGTGCTGCCGGGATTGCCGGTATGTCCGACCGTCGCGACGATGGAATTGATCTCGAGCACGGTGCGCCGTCCGGTGAGCGCATTGATGCCGCCGAACAGCGTGAACAGCAGGCTGCCGCAGGTATAGGCGACCTGATCCTGGGTATAGAGCCGGGCCGCTTCCCGGTAATCGATCCACTCGAGCGGCATGCCGGCGACGTCGGTTCGCAGCACAAGTTGAGAGAGCCCGCGCACCGCCCCCGTCAGGGTGATCCGCAGGTCATCGCTCGAGCCGAAATCGGCTCGCTCGAAATCTATGCCCATCATGGCCAGTTATAAGATAAGGCAAGATTATGCTTGAGTTCAACGGGACAACGTGTAGGGTAGAGCGCATGGGAGCCGGCCGCCGCGGTGCGCGGCGCCCGCCGGTCGGAAGGGGCTTTTGATGCCAATCACAATCGGCGCGCTGCGCGAAAGCGCCGCCCGCGAGACGCGCGTCAGTCTCGTGCCCGAGGTGGCCGAGAAGTTCATGCGCCTGGGCGCCGGCATTCTGCTGGAGCGAGGCGCTGGGGAGCGCGCTCAGTTTCCCGATGCGCTGTACCGCGGTGTCGAGTGGGCCGACGGTGCCGGCGTGCTCGAACGGGCGCAGGTTCTGCTCACCGTGCAGCCGCTCGAGATCGCACAGATCGGCGCACTGAAACCCGGCACGGTCGTGGCCGGCTTCCTGCAGCCCTACGCCCGCCACGCCGAGGTGCGCGCGCTGCAGGAACGAAACATCACCAGTTTCGCCATGGAGCTGGTGCCGCGCATCTCGCGCGCCCAGTCGATGGATGCGCTGTCCTCGCAGGCGGCCATCTCCGGCTACAAGGCCGTATTGATTGCGGCGAACCACCTGCAGAAATTCCTGCCCATGCTGACCACGGCGGCCGGCACGGTCCGGCCCGCTCAGGTGCTCGTCATCGGCGCCGGTGTCGCGGGCCTGCAGGCGATCGCGACAGCGCGCCGGCTCGGCGCGGTGGTCGAGGCTTATGACGTGCGCGGCGCGACCCGCGAACAGGTCCGCTCCCTCGGCGCAAAATTCGTCGACACCGGCGTCAGCGCCGAAGGCGCCGGCGGCTACGCGCGCGAATTGACCGAGGAGGAGAAGCGCCGCCAGCAGGAAGTCCTCGATGCGCGCATTGCCGCCGCGGACGCGCTGATCAGCACCGCGGCCGTACCGGGGCGGCCGGCACCGAAGATCATCACTCGCGCCGCGGCCGAACGCATGCGGCCCGGATCGGTGATCGTGGATCTGGCCGCCGAACAGGGCGGCAACTGCGAGCTGACGCGTGCCGGGGAGACGGTGGTGCACCAGGGGGTACGGATCATCGGTCCGGTAAACCTGGCGGCCGACCTCGCCTACAACGCCAGCGAGATGTACGCGCGCAACCTGCTGAACTTCCTCTCCCCGGCGATCAAGCAGGGGGAACTCGTCATCGATTGGGAGGACGAGGTCTTCGCCAAGGCCTGCCTGACCCACGGCGGACAGATCCGTCACGAACCGACGCGTCAGGCGCTGTCAGGCTGAAGACCCGCCGAGGGGACGACCATGACCGGAATCGTTGCGCTCTACATTTTCATGCTCGCGGCCTTCACCGGTTACGAGGTGATCTCGCGGGTGCCGGTGATCCTGCACACCCCGCTGATGTCCGGCTCGAATTTCGTGCACGGCATCGTGCTGGTCGGCGCGATGGTCGCACTCGGCAACGCGCACACCCCGCTCGAGAAGACCATCGGCTTCATCGGCGTTCTGCTCGCCGCCGGCAACGCGGTTGGCGGCTACGTCGTGACCGAACGCATGCTGGAGATGTTCAAATCGAGCAAGGCGCCCCGCTCGGCGTCCGAGGAACGCTGATGCCGGCTGCACCCGCGGTGCCGTGGAGCGCCGGCTCGCTGATCCAGGCGAGCTACTTCGTCACCGCCGTCCTGTTCATCACCGGACTGAAGCGCATGAGCTCCCCGGTGAGCGCCCGCAGCGGCATCGTGTGGGCCGGCGCCGGCATGCTGGTGGCGACG
>JAKBCE010000201.1 GCA_021808195.1 Pseudomonadota bacterium | reverse complement strand
GTGATGACGCCGATCCACACTCGCCTTGGTTTGAGGGGTTTGGGGTACCTGCTCGCAGCTGCCGCCGCACTCGCACCGGGACTCTGCGCGGCTGCACCCGCCGTGCGGCCGAGCGCTGCACCGCCGTGGCAGATCCCGATCACCCCGCACGGCCGCGAATACGCGCGCCTGGCGCGCGAAGCGCAGCAGGTCACGATCACCCGCGACACCTGGGGCATCGCGCATATCCAGGGCCGAACCGACGCACAAGCCGTGTTTGGAATGATCTACGCCCAATGCGAGGACGACTTCAGCCGGGTTCGACGCAACTACCTGCTGGCGCTCGGCTGGAATGCGCAGGCGAAGGGCCGCTCGAGAATCTGGCAGGATCTGCGCGAGCAGTTGTTCATCGACCCTGCGGTACTGCAGCGCGACTACCGCAGCAGCCCCGCCTGGCTGCAGCAGCTCATGAACTCGTGGGCCGACGGAATGAACTGGTACCTCGCCACACACCCGACGGTGCACCGCGAGGTCATCAAGCGATACCTGCCGTGGATGGCCCTGGCGTTTACCGAAGGCAGCATCGGCGGGGACATCACCCGCGTGAAGCTCTCCGCGCTGGCGGCGTTCTACGGCGCCAGCGCCGCCACCGTGACCGCGCTGGCATCGAGCCATCCGCCGAGCTGGTTCGACCAGCTCGGCTCCAACGGTATTGCGATCGCCCCGCGACTCACGGCCGATCACCACGCACTGCTGCTGATCAATCCGCACGTCACTTTCAATTTTCGCGACGAGGTGCAGATGTCGAGCGACCAGGGGCTCGATGCCTACGGCGCGGCAACCTGGGGCCAGTTCTTCATCTACCAGGGATTCAACCGGCACATCGGTTGGATGCACACCTCGACGGGCGTCGACGCGGTGGATCAGTTCGCCGAAACCATTCTCGAGCGGCGGGGGGGCTATTTCTATCGCTTCGGAGCCGCTCTGCTGCCGGTGAAGACGCGCACGATCACGGTCCGCTACCGCGCCCGCAACGGCGCAATGCGCAAACGCGTCTTCACGGCGTACTTCACCCTGCACGGCCCCATCGTCGCGGCCGAGCACGGACACTGGATCGCCGAGGCGCTGATGAACCGGCCCATCCCGGCACTGGAGCAGAGTTGGCTGCGCACCAAGGCGTCCGACCTCGCCGGCTATCTGAAGATTGCGCGCCTGAAGGCCAACTCCTCGAACAACACGATCTTTGCCGACGACAAGGGAGAGATTGCGTTCCTGGTACCGCAATTCATTCCCGAGCGCAGCAACCGCTTCGACTACATGCACCCCGTGGACGGCAGCAACCCGGCCACCGCGTGGCAGGGGCTCACGCCGCTGAAGGACATGCCGAACGTGATCAACCCGCCCAACGGATGGGTATTCAACACCAACGACTGGCCGTGGACCGCCGCGGGCAGGTACAGCCCGAAGGCATCCGATTATCCGCAGTACATGGACACGTTCGGCCCGAACCCGCGCAGCGTGCACGCGCTGCGGATGTTGCGCGGTGCGAGCGATTTCACCAGCGCCAAGCTCATCGCCGACGCCTACGATTCCTATCTGCCGGCATTTGCGCGGCTCATCCCCATTCTGGTGAGGGATTATGATCGGCTGCCGGCGGGCGATCCGCTCAAGCGCACCCTCGCCGGCCCCATCGGCGTACTGCGGCCGTGGAACTACCGCTGGGGCATCACCTCGATCCCGACGACCGTGGCGGTCTTCTGGGGCGACACCTTGTGGAACGAGTTGGATGCGAAGGCACGCGCCAGCGGGATCGACGCGCACGAGACGAACATGCGCACGTACGATTACATCGCCGAGAAGGCCACGCCGAAGGTTCGCCTGGAGGCGCTGGCGAGCGCCGTCGATCGGCTGAAGCGGGACTTCGGCACCTGGGGCGTTCCCTGGGGTGAGGTCAACCGCTACCAGCGCCTCGATGACTCGATCCATCCGCACTTCAGCGACGCCAGGCCGAGCATTCCGATTCCGTTCACCTCGTCGCGCTGGGGCTCGCTGGCGTCCTTCGGGGCGCATCCCTGGCCGGGAACGCGCAAGTACTACGGCAATGACGGCAACAGCTTCGTCGCCGTGGTCGAGTTCGGCCCGCGGGTGAGCGCCAGAGCCATCCACGTCGGCGGCGCCAGCGGCAATCCCCGCTCTGCGCATTTCACCGACCAGGCCGCCCGTTACGCCACCGGCGACCTGCGCACCGTGTATTTCTGGCCGGATCAGCTCAAGCGTCACACCGAGCGGGTATACCACCCGGGCGAGTAGGACCCGGCACACCGCGGCGGCGCCCTTCGCCGGGCGCCGCCGCCAGATGCACTCAGGGCGAGAGCGGCTGGCCGCCCACCACCCCGCTCAGTCCATATCCGGTCATGGTCCGATTGAACGCCGCGACCGCCGTGCTCAGGAACTGGTCGTAGGTTGCGAGCGCACTGCGGTATTGCGCGTCGTAGTGCGCCTGCTCGCGCAACGTCGCGGTATCGACCGGTGCATCGGAGCCCCACAGCAGACCCTCGAGCGAGAGCAGTTTCTCGTGGATGCCATCCGGCACCCACAGTGTGGACTCCGAGGAGCCGGCGTTGCTCGTCATGTGCATCAATGCCGCATGGCGGGCACGCTCGAGCGTCAGGATCGCCGCGTCGGCCTGGTGTTGCTCGGGCAGACCGCGCACGGCGGCCTTGAGGCTCCTCAGCTGTGCGGCGAGCCCATCGAGATGGTTCAGCGCCACGTCGACCTGCGAGAGCTGATGCAGCACCGACTCGGTCACCTCATACCGCTCGGTCATCCCGGCCAGCGTCCCGTGCGAGGCCGGATCGTTGACCACGGTGAAGGTCTGCGACGCGCTCGTATCGCCGAATTTCACCGTGGCGGTGTACGTCCCCGGCGGCAGCAGCGCGCCATTGTGCGGCCCGCGGTTGAACTTCGGCGCCGAACTCCAGCGCACCGGACCCTGCGCGTGCAGATTCCAGTAAATGCGATGCAGACCGGCCTGCCCCGCCACCCACGGCACCTCGCCGTGTCCGCTGCCGGTTGCGCGCCCGGCGGACGGTGTCATCACCTCGGCCTTGCCCTTGTGCAGCCCCTGATAGGTGCGCACGACCTGGCCGCTGGCATTGCGGATGACGAGTGTTCCTGGCGCACTCATCGAGTGTGCGAGGTAGTAGCTGAATGCCGCACCGTAGTGAGGGTTCTGGCCGTAGTAGGCGCCGTCGCCCATCCATTCGGTGGTCGAGAACGGCCAGTAGCGCACCGCCGCCTCGGGTTTGAACAGCGTGAGGGCCGCATGCGCGAGGCGCGCGCTCCAGTGCTGGAACGGGGTCAGATCGTCGAGAATCCACGCGCCGCGGCCATGGGTCGCGACCACCAGAGAGTTGGTGCGAGCCTGGAAGGCGAGGTCGTACACCGCGGCATCCGGCAGGCCGAGCCCGAACTTGTACCATTGCCGGCCGGCATCCCACGACACGTACAGGCCGTTCTCCAGACCGGCGTAGTACAGATTCGGATCGTGCGGATCGCGGCGCACCACGTGCGCGTACACGTCAGCCGGCAGATTGCCGCTGATCGAGCGCCAGTGCGCGCCGTAATCGCTCGTGCTGTACAGATACGGGCGGAAGTCGCCGCTGAAGTGCCGGTCGACGGCAATCAGTGCGCTGCCGGGGTCCGTCGGGGAGACGTCGATCGACTCGACCCGCCCCCACGCCGGCAGGTGCGGAATTCGGGCCGTGACATTGTCCCAGTGCTTGCCCCCATCGCGGGTCACCTGCACCAGCCCGTCGTCGGTTCCGACCCAGATCACCTGCGGGTTGGACTCGGCCGGATCGATCGTGAGGATCGCGTCGTAGTACTCGGCTCCTGAGTTGTCTTGAATGACCGGACCGCCCGAGGGGCCCTGCTTGGCTCGGTCGTTGCGCGTCAGATCGGGACTGATCACCTGCCAGGTGCGGCCGCGGTTGGCGCTGCGGAACACCACGTTGCCGCCCGCGTAGAGCACCTTCGGATCGTCCGGGGAGACCGCAAAGGCCGCTTCCCAGGCGAAACGGTAACGTGCCCCGTCGGCGCCGCGACCGTTGTCGTCGCGCGGGAACGGCTGGATGTCGTGCAGCTGCTCCTCGGATCGGTTGTAGATGAAATAAGAGCCGTTCTGCCCTTCGTTGTAGATCAGGTTCGGATCATCGGCGGCGACCATGCCGTAGATGCCATCATCGCCGTTGAATCCGTCCCAGGCCCGATCGGAGATGCCGAGCGGGTTCTTGCTCGCGCCCGGACCGCACCAGGAGTTGTTGTCCTGAAGTCCTCCGCAGACCTGATAGAAGAGCCCACCGCCGGCGGCGACGTGATAGTACTGTTCGATCGCGAGGTTGTGCACGAACGCCCAGTGCTTGCCATTGTCGAGCGAGAGCGCCACACCGCCGTCGTTGCCCTCGATGATGCGCCCGCTGCCGCTCGGGTCGATCCAGATCGCGTGGTTGTCGACGTGAATGCGATGCGCGATGCGCTGCCAGGTGCGCCCGCCGTCCTCCGAGGCGAGCAGACGCATCGAGAGCGCGAACACGTGATTGGGATTCTTCGGGTCGACCGCAATGTGCGAGAAGTAGAACGGCCGCGCATCGACCGACTGATCCTTGCTGACCAGCGTCCAGTGTGCGCCGGCGTCATCGGAGCGCCACAGCACGCCCTGGTGGCTGCCGATCACCGCGTACACGACGTTCGGATCGCTCGGCGCCACGGCAAGCCCGATGCGC
>JAKBCE010000200.1 GCA_021808195.1 Pseudomonadota bacterium | reverse complement strand
AGCTGCTGTACACCGGAATTTCCGGCTTGTAGTTCTGGTTCTGGCCGTAGTGCAGCGTCTGGCGCACGTAGGTGTTGAAGGCCGAAACGTAGGCTGAGCTGATCGCCGCGCTCTGGGGATCATATTCGGCATTCTCGCTCAGCGGGTTCAGTGTCGGGCCGGTGAAGCGGGTGTCGAGCGTCCCGGTGGTCAGCTCCTCGTTGGCGAGCAGTTCCTTCTGGAACGCGCCGTATTCGATGCGCAGGTTAGACTTCAGCAGATAGCTCACCGGCAGCCCGGTGTACTCGTGCAGCTTCTCGGCAATGGCCTGGCGCTTAGCCTCCGGCAGACTGTTGCCCTGCATCAGCGCGAGCGTGTAACTGTGCGTGGCAAAGTGCTCGACCTGCTTCAGGAACGGCTTAAGGTGTTGCGGCTGGTTCGGGATGCGGTGGTGATACCAGGCCGTGGCCGCATAGCTCGGCAGTGCGACGATGTAGGGCAGATCGACCGAGGGGTTGAGCTTCGGATTGTCCGGCATCAGGTCCCAGTCGAGGATGTCCGAGAGCAGCACGACGCCGTTGAGGTCGATGCTCTCATGCTCCAGCGCGAGCGGCAGAGCCGCGGCGCGCATCGTGCCGTAGCTCTCGCCGATCAGGTACTTCGGAGAATTCCAGCGGTTGTACTGGGAGAGGAACTTGCGGATGAAGACCGCGAAGGCATGCACGTCCTGATCGACGCCGTAGAACGAGTGCGCGGCGTTGGGGCCGGCGATGCGGCCGAACCCGGTGCCCGGTGCGTCGACGAACACCAGGTCGCTGGCATCGAGCAGGCTGAACTGGTTGTTGACGATCTGGTAGGGCGCCGGGAGGGTGTGCGTGTGATCCGCAGTCACGACCCGCACCGGGCCGAATGCGCCCATGTGCAGCCAGACCGTGGAGGAGCCCGGGCCGCCGTTGAAGAGGAAGGTGATCGGGCGATTGGCCGCCGGCACGCCGCGCTTGAAGTACGCGACGTAGAACATGTCCGCCTCGGCGGTCGGGTTCTTCTTGTCGCCCGGGGGCGCGTAGCGGTTCCAGCCCTTGGCGTGAACCACCAGCGTGCCGGTCACGGCGCGGTAGCGGATGCGCTCGCCGTTCACCGTGACCGAGCCTGCAGTCGTGACTTCGGTCGGTTTGAACTGCGGCACCGGCGGTGCCCCTTTGGCATAGACGCTGCCGCCGCAGCCGCAGCTGAAGGCAAGCACGGCGAGGATGAGTTTCTTCATCGTGTGACGTTCCTTTTTTCTGTGTGCGATCGGCGCGGTCCGCCCGCGGCCGCCCCGGATCGGGGCTTTATACCCCATTCGGGTCAGCCTGGCCTCGTGGGGCGCGGCGTGCCGACGCCGCATGCGCCCGACGGGAGGATTTACCGATGTCAGTCGGCCAGATGCGGGTGCATCGCCGTGGCGATCCAGTCCATGAACGCCTCGACGCGCCGCGGCAGGTTGCGCCGGTGCGCATAGACGATGGAGACCGGCATCGGTTCGGGTCGGTACTGCGGCAGGATTTCCACCAGCGCGCCGCTCTGGAGGTACTCGCGCACGCCCGGCGCGGGGGCCTGGATGATGCCGAGGCCGGCGAGGCACGCGTGCTCATAGGCATCGGCGCTGTTGACCGTGAGCACTCCGGGCATGGGCTGAGTTCGGTACTCCTGTCCGTGGGGATATTCGAAGCCCGGGCTACGCGCTCCGAGCGTACTGACGTAGTGGATGAGTTGATGGTGCGCCAGATCCTCCAGCGAGCGGGGCACTCCGTGCCGCTCGAGGTACCCGGGACTGGCGCAATTGACGACCCGGTAGGCGCCGAGCCGTCGGGCCACCAGGCGGCTGTCGCCGAGCGTTCCGGCGCGGACCACGCAGTCGAACCCTTCGCGGACCACGTCCACGTAGCGGTCCGTGCTGCTGAGCTCCAATTCGAGGTGCGGATGCGCGGCGAGGAACGCCGGCAGGTGGGGCAGGATGTGCTTGCGGGCCATCGCGCTCGGCATGTCGACGCGCAGCCGGCCGCGCAGCGCCTGGGCGCTGCGCTGAAACAGCGTCTGGAGCTCCTCGAACTCCGCGAGCAGTTCGCGCGCGCGCTCGTAGTACGCCTGGCCGTCCTGGGTCAGCTGGACACGGCGGGTGGTCCGGTGCAGCAGCCGCGCACCGAGAGCATTTTCGAGGGTTTGCACGGCGTGGGACACGCTGGTCTTGCGCAGGCCCAGGCTGTCGGCCGCCCGGGTGAAGCTCGCCTGCTCGGCGACCCGCACGAAGATCCGCATGGCCTCGATCTGGTTCATCCGGCGGAACTCCGATTGTCCAATATTATTGGACAAAGATAGCAAGAGAAAGGGTCTTTATCCACAAATGAGCCGCCAATACAGTGTGCCCATCCGTTCTTTCAGGACACCAGCAGGGCAAGACCATGACGACGCAGACTCCTATTGCATTGATTACCGGCGGCAGCCGCGGCCTCGGGCGCAGCACGGCGCTGAAACTCGCCGAGCACGGCACGGACGTCCTCATCACCTATCACCGCAACCGGACCGAGGCGGATGCCGTCGTCGAGCAGATCCGCGCCGGCGGGCGGCGCGCCGCGGCGCTGCAACTCGATACCGCGGACATCGCGAGTTTCGAGCGGTTCGCCGCCAGGCTCCGTGAGGTGCTGCAGCAGCACTTCGGTGCCGAACGCTTCGATTATCTGGTCAATAACGCGGGCTTCGGGGACGATACGAGCATCGCCGAGGCCACCGAGACGCAGTTCGACGGCCTGATGAACGTTCATTTCAAAGGCGTGTTCTTTCTGACGCAGCGGCTGCTGCCGCTCATCGCCGATGGCGGTCGCATCATCAACATCTCCTCCGGGCTCACCCGCTTCACGTATCCGGGCAAAGCCGTCTATGCCGCCATGAAAGGCGCCGTCGAGGTGTTGACCCGCTACCTGGCGAAGGAACTCGGTCCGCGGCGGATTACCGTCAACACGGTCGCCCCGGGGGCCATCGCCACGGACTTCGGCGGCGGGGTGGTGCGCGACAATCCACACGTCCATCAGGCGATCGCGTCCGTCACGGCCCTGGGCCGCGTTGGTCTGCCCGAGGACATCGGTGGCGCGATCGCTCACCTGTTGGCGCCGGAGAGCGGCTGGATCAATGGCGAGCGCATCCAGATCACCGGCGGCATGAATCTCTGAGCGGGCATGCGCGGCTGGGCGCACACGGCGGGTGACCGTCGAGTGCGCTCAGCGCCGCCCCGCGCGCAATGGTGAGCTCCCTCAGTGGCCCGCCCGGGTCAAGACCGCTCGAGGGCTGTCAGGAACGGCGCGATGAGCGCTGAGGGCGAGACTGAGAGGTCCTATCTTGACAGGGTAAGGAATTTTCCTTACTCTGCAAAGACGGGAATCAGGGATTTGCCATGCCTACGCTCCACGCAGTCGCCACGCTGACCTCCAAGGGCCAGATCACTCTGCCCAAATCCATCCGCCAAGCACTCGGCGTCGAGGTCGGCGGCAAACTCGCGTTTGACCTGCGGGGCAGCCAAGTCGTCGTGACCCGTGTGAACGGCGAGCATGAAGACCCCGCCATCGGCGCGTTCCTGAACCTGCTGGTTCGCGACATTGAAGCGGGTCGAAACCTATCGGGATTACCTGAGGACCTGGCTCGCGCCATGCTCGAGCACGCAGGTCACGGGGTAAATCTGGACGATGAGATCAACGGGAACGTCGAGCTCTGATGCAACGGAACGGCTGGACGCTGCTGTTCCACGACTGCGTCATCGAGCAAATGCACCGTCTGCATGCCGCGGCACGGCATGCGCAAGAAAATGACCCGGAGGGATTCGAGTCCAACGCCAACGTCAAGCTCTTCCGGGCGTTGAGCCAGCTGATGCTGAATGGGGTGCCGAGTGACCCGGCGCGTGATGAATACCGCCAGGGCAACACCCTGGGGGCGGCCCACCGTCATTGGCGAAGGTCCAAGATCGGAAGGCGGTTCCGGCTGTTCTTCCGGTACGACTCGAGGACCAAAGTCATCGTGTATGCCTGGGTCAACGATGAAAGGACCCTGCGCTCTTCGGGCAGCAAATCGGACCCGTATGCCGTATTCGCAAAAATGCTCGGGCGTGGAAACCCGCCAGACGAGTGGAACGCATTGGTTCTGGCCAGCAAGACGGATTGGAGCCTACTGGAATAGGCATGCTTCGGGAGCGGCACGCCATCGAGAACACGAGGCGCGCATAGATCCTGAGGCGAGCCCCGTTCGCCGGGATTCATCAGCGCCTGCGGCTGCGCTTGCGATGGGCCCGGTCCGGGTATGGGCACGCACCTTGCGCAGCGCCTCGGCGTGCGGCCGTGTGAAATCGAGAATGTGCACTTGGCGGGGTGCCCGGCCAGTAACTGCCGCCGCTCTGAGGCCGTGCGCCGTCCCAGACTGCCACGAAGTTGCGTGCTACGCGCGCGGCAAGCCGTCTGGCCGGCACCAGGTCGCGAACGCAGTGCAGCCCGGTGCTGCCCGCGCGGCGTTCGGCCGTGCACCTCACGCGGCACGGTTCAGGAGCGCTTGACGAGCCGAAATGCGCCCAGAAGCAGCAGTCCGGAAACGAACATCACGAGCGCCGCGGGCTCCGGAACACCCTTCGGTGCCGAGCCGCCGGGGGTATAGATCCGCGTGGTCACATCGAAGCGAGCACGGACGCTCGCGACCCCGTCGGTTCAAGTCACTTGCGCAGCATCCTGACACGACGTCATCACCGACGTCGTGTCAGGATGCGTAGCAGGACGTCC
>JAKBCE010000199.1 GCA_021808195.1 Pseudomonadota bacterium | reverse complement strand
AAGGTGGCGGCCATGGGCTACCCGGTGAGCAAGCTGCGCAAGAGCCCGCAGCGCTGGCCGGAACCGGGCGGTCCGCGTCCGTCCTTCGCCTCGATCTGCCGCTGAGTGCAGCGCAAGCGGGGGCGTGCCTGGAAGATTTGCGGCGCCTAGGGTAGCTTAGGCGCTCGAATCGTCCCTACGGGGTGTGCCGTGAAGAAGACATCGCTTGCATCGTTTGGGGTCTGCGTACTCGCCGTCGGCGTGCTCGCCGGGTGCAGTTCGCCGAATGCCGACTGGCAGAAGGCCTCGGCGCAGGGCACTGTGGCCGCGTACCGCAGTTTCATCCAGCACCACCCCGACGACCCGCGCGTGCAGCAGGCACGCAACCGCATCGAATCGCTCCAGGACCAGCACGCCTGGCAGCGCGCCAAGAGCGCCGGCACCGTCGCGTCCTACCAGCAGTATCTGGCGCAGTACCCGAACGGGGCGTACACGGCCGAGGCGCAAGGCGCGCTGACGAGCCTGAAGGAAGCCAGCGCCTGGCAGAGTGCCAAGAGTGCCGGGACGGTGGCAGCCTACGAGGCGTTCGTCAGCCAGTTCCCGAATGCGACCGAAGCGAGCAAGGCGCAGGCTGAAATCAACAAGCTGGCCGGCTTCCAGGTCGAACTCGGCCGCTACCGCACCGCCAGCGCGGCGAGCGCAGCGGCCAAGCAGCTGAAGTCCCGCTTCGCCAGTCTCCTCACCCAGGTTCAGGTGATCGCACCATCCGGCGCGAAGAACAAGCTGACGACCCTGCGCTCGCAGCAGATGAGCCATGCGGACGCACTCGCCGCCTGCGCGGCGCTGCGCCGGGCGCACCAGAGCTGCTCGGTGGTCAAAATCCAGGTGAAGTCCGGCGGACTGAGCCTATCGGGGCTGTAGCCGCTGCGGCCGATCCGCCCGCAGCCACCCGGCCGCCGGCGGCCAGCATCAGGCTGATGGTGTCGAGGTACTGGCGATGCTCGGCGGCCAGCAGCCCGAGCTGAGCCCGCTCGCGCTGACGCTGTGCGTCGAGGACCGGCAGCAGGCCCGAATTGCCCGCCTGGTAGCTCGCCCGTTCCAGGCGCACCCGTCGTCGCGAGAGGGCGAGGGCCCGGTGTTCGGCGGCGCGCAGTTGCGCATCGTGACGCAGTGCATCGAGCGCATCGGCCACCTGCCCGAAGGCGCTGATCACCACCTGCTGGTACAGATCGGCACGCTCGTGCAGCGCATCGAGCGCCGCACGCCGTTCGGCGTGCAGTTTCCCACCCTCGTACAGCGGCGCAGTGAGACCCGAGATCAGCGACCAGGCGAGCGAACTCGCATCGAACAGGTGCTGCGGGCGCAGCGCCTCTTCACTCAACGTCGCACTCAGCGTGATCTGTGGATACAGTTTCGCGGTCGCGATGCCGACCGCGGCGGTTGCGGCCCGCAGCTGCGCCTCGGCGGCGAGGACATCCGGACGACGCTTCAGCAACAGGGACGGCAGTGTGACTGGCACCTGCACCGGCAGGCGGATCTCGCTGAGCCGCGGGTCGGGACGGCGCCAGGACGCCGGCGTGCGACCGAGCAGCACCGCAAGCGCGTGCCGAGAAGTCGTGAGCCGCTGGTACAGCGGCGGCAGCAGCGTCGCGTCGCTGGCGAGCTGAGTCTGCGCGGTGAGCACATCCAGGCGGGGCTCGGACCCTGCGGCAACTGCCGCGCGCACGAGCTTCAGGTTGGTGCGATCCTCGCTGAGCAGACTGCGCACGGCGCGGATTTCGGCACGGTCAGTGGCGATGTCGAGCGCCTCGGTAGCGACCTGTCCGCTGAGGATCAGCCGCGTGGCGGCGAGTTCGCTGCGCTGATACTGCTCTGCGGCACGCGCTTGCTCGACGCTGCGGCGGACCTCGCCGAGATAATCGAGCCGATAGGCGACGCTGACGCCGCCGGCGACGTAGCTGAAAGGAGCAAACGCGTCGGGGCCGAGGAATTCCGCACCGTACTTCTGCCGTCCGGCCCCGGCATTGAAGCCGATCTGCGGATAGCGTCCCGCACCGCCCACGGTCACCAGCTCGCGCGAGCGCTCGAGGGCCGCCTGCGCGGCCGCCACGTCATGATTGTCAGCGAGTGCCGTACGCACCAGCGCATCGAGCTGCGGGGAACGAAACAGCCGCCACCACGGCCCGCTCGCGCCAAGACCGAGCGCCGCGTGTTCCCGATAGGCGCTCGGCGGTGCACGCTCACCGCGCATCCGCTCGCCCACCGGTCGGTAATGCACCGACAATGGCACCGAGGGACGGTGAAACGCCGGACCCACCGTACAGCCGCCGAGCCCGGCAACCGCAGCGGCAATCACCAGACCGCGTCCGTGGCGAACAAACTTTCCGGCGCGTGCCATCACACTACTCCATGACCAGCGGTTCTTCGCTCTGGCTGACTTTGCGGCGCGGCTTCAGCAGAAGCAGCAGAGGAAACAGCGAGAGCGTCATCACGAACATCAATTTGAAATCGTCGTTGTACGCGATCATGCGCGCCTGACGCGTCACGACCTCGTTGAGCGCGGACAGCCCGGCGATCGAGGTGAAGCTGAACGGGGCGTGCAGCTGGATCTGCGCCCCGTAAGGCACGATGTGCGAGGCCAGGCGTTCGTGCATGACCTGGGTGTTGCGCGTCAGCAGGGCGCTGGTTGCAGCAATGCCGACGCTGCTGCCGATGTTCCGCAACAGGTTGTACACCGCAGTGCCCTCGGAGCGCAGCTTTGGCGCCAAGGTCGTAAAAGCCACCGTCGTCATGGTGACGTAGGTCAATCCGATGCCCAGACCCTGCATGAAAGTCACGCCCCAGATCAGCGACTGCGGCATCTGGGTGGAGAAAGAGCTCGCCATGTTCCACAGCGACAGCGAGGCAATGGACAGACCGACGCCGATGAGAAGACGTGGATCGAACTTCTCCATCAACCGCCCGGCGAGGAACATGGCCACGAAGCTACCAAAACCACGCGGCGCCATGGCGATGCCGGTGGTGAGCACCGGATAGCCGAGCAGATCCTCCAGCAGCGGTGGCAGCAGCGCGAGGGTCGCGAACAGCACCATGCTCACCACGACGATCAGGATATTGCCGGCGTTGAAATTACGGTCGCGGAACAGACTGGGACTGACGAACGGCTCGCGCGCCGAAAAAGTGTGGACGAGGAACCAGTACAGGCCTAGAACAGCGAGCCCCATCTCGATCCAGATCTCGGTCGAGCCGAACCAGTCCTTCAGCGAGCCCCGATCGAGCATGATCTGCAACGCACCGACTGCGAGGCTCAGGGTGGCGAAACCGAAGAAGTCGAACGAGGACTTGCGCTTCTGCGTCTCGCGCAGGTAGGTCATGAGACCGATGGCCGAGAGAATGCCGAACGGCACATTGATGTAGAACACCCATCGCCAGCTGTAACTGTCGGTGAGCCAGCCGCCGAGCACCGGTGCGAGCATCGGACCGAGCACTACGCCCTGTCCCCAGAGCGCCATCGCGCGCCCATGCCGTTCGGGTGGATTGATATCGAGCAGCACCGCCTGGGAGAGCGGCACGAGCCCGGCACTGAAGCCGCCCTGCAGCAGGCGAAACAGGACGATCTGATCGATGGTCTGTGCCATGCCGCACAGCGCCGAGGTCACCGTGAAGCCGAGCACCGAGATCAGCAGCACTTTCTTGCGGCCGAACCGGCCGGCGAGCCAACCCGACAGCGGCGTTACGATTGCCGCCGCCACGATGTAGGAGGTCAACACCCAATCCATCTGATCGATCGTCGCGGACATGGTGCCACCGATGTGCGGCAGCGCGACGTTGGCGATGGTCGTATCGACCGACTGCAGAATCGTCGCCAAGGTCACCGCAATGGTGATCGGCACACGGTGGATCCTGTCGTGTTCAGCGTCGGTCATCGCGACTGAGCTTCAACCGGAGGCGGACGCCGAGGCGCGGCTCGCCGCCGGCCCCGACTGGGTATCGATCGTGACCGAAGCGCTCAGCCCCGAGCGCACTGGCGGCATCCGCCCCACCAGGCGCAGCCGCACATCGAGCCGCTGCACCACCTTGACCCAGTTGCCGGTCGCATTCTGCGGCGGCAGCACGGAGAACTGCGCACCGGTGCCCGGGGTGATGCTGGAGACGACGGCGTGAAACGTTTGATCCGGATACGCATCGATACTCACGGTTGCCTTATCGCCCGAGCGGATGTGGGTGAGCTGATTTTCCTTGTAATCCGCTTCGATCCACACATCGTGCGTCGAGACCAGGACGAACGCCGGCGTGGCGAGCGGAAGGTAGCCCCCGACCTGCAGGTGATCGACTTCCGTCACGATGCCGCCCGTGGGGGCGCGCACCGTGGTGTAGGACAGCTCGAGCAGCGCATGATCGAGCATTGCCTGCGCCTCGGCGACCTGGGGATGCTGGCGCACCGGCAGCCCCGGATTGCCGCCGAGGCGGGCGAGCACGGCCTCGATCTGCTGCTGCGCGGCGCTGACCGCCGCCCGCGATTGCTGCACGGCGAGGCGGGCCCGATCGAACTGCGACGTCGAGGACACGCCGATCTTCAGCAGCCGCTCGCGGCGCAGCAGCTCGCGCCGTGCATATGCCTGACGGCTCTTGGCCGAATTCAGCGCCGCCAGATCGGCGCGGTAGTCCGCTTCGAGTGCGCGCACGGCGAGGCGCGCGGCGGCCAAGCGGGACCGCGCCGCCGCGACCGCGATGCGCAGCCGCCGTGGATCGAGCCGGAAGAGCACCTGCCCTTGCTTCACCAGTTCGTTGTA
>JAKBCE010000198.1 GCA_021808195.1 Pseudomonadota bacterium | reverse complement strand
ATTATATCTTTAAGGCCTTGCGACGAGTATCGAGCGCAGGGCCATCGCTGCTGTCACATTCCAGTCACGATCGCTCAGTACAGTAAATCGTTATAAAGCCTGCCCCCGGAAAGCTCTCGATCGGCGTCGTGCGGCCAGCCGATCGAGGCGAGTCATTCAAGGCAGCGGCCGTATCGCGAACTGACTGGGAGTTTCTGCAAATGTCTATCGAGATCCGTAACGTGGTGCGAGAGATCATCGCGCCCATGGCGGTGTTCGTTCCATGCATGGTGTTGCTGGCAAGCGCCCCGGCGTACGCGACACAGGAAGCGGCGGCCCCGGGCATGGCGGACGGCTCCGCAGCATCGACGCAGGCCACGGCTGCTCCTGCCGAGGACGACTCGATCAGTTCGGGAAACCAGAAGCTGAAGAAAATCGTGATCGTCGCCGCCGAAAAGGCCGTGGCCACGGTCAATCCCCTGAAGTTCGAGCATGTCAGTCCCGCCTCGAGCGTGACGAAGGTGCTCAACAACGTCCCGGGGTTCAATGCCCGGGCGCTGGGCGTCGCCGGGTTCATCGTGAGCGACACTGCGTATACGCTCGACGGTTTCCCGAGTTCCGAACTCGGCAGCACCTTCGATGGTGTGCCTGACCTCAATACCTTCCTCGGCGGCATGTTCGGCCAGGGCGATCAACCTCTCGGTCAGGCGCTGGTGCCGATGGACGTCAGCGGAGCCCATGTCTATAGCGGTGCGAGCACGCAGTCGAAGTCCTCGATCGACGATCTGGGCGGCACGATTTCATTCGAGCCGGCGCTGCCGACCCGCGATTTCCACGTCGATGTCGGTATGACCGGCGGGGTCTATGCCGGCCAGGGGTCCGAGGCGCAGGAGACGTTCGCCGTCAATTCCGGCGCGATCGCGTCCCTGAACGGCTTGAACGTGCTGGCTAAATTCCAGCACACGCTGCTCCATGGGCCATACGACAACGTCGTCGCGCATCTGAATTCGTATTACCTGTCGATCGTGCAGCCGACTTCTTCGGGCGAGGTCAAGCTGGTGGCGCTCGTCAATGCCGGCAACGGTCAGCCGCCGCATTATCTTCCGGCGCCGATCATTGCCCAGCACGGATACAACTATCAGTTTCCGACGAGTGTGACCTACACGAATCAGGAAACGCAATCGTCCTTTCTCGATCTCTCAGTGAAGTCGCTGCTGAACCGCTACATGATCGGGGAGGTCAAGGCGTTCTACGTCGGCACGAACAATGACCGGACCGCGTGGTCGGATCCGCAATACCACAATTCGTATGGCGGCTACTCCTATGATCTGAGCGATACGCTGAAGAGCTGCTCGGCACTGAACGCCTACGAAGGCTCCTCGGTTCCGGTGAGCGCGTATCCGAACACGTACAACTGCGATGTGGCCACCCAGCAATTCGGCTCGGCGGCGGCCGGTACGGCGTACCAGCGCTACATTCAGAACTACTCCGAAATAGGCGCGATGGGTGATTTGACCCTGCTGCTGCCCGACAACACGGTGGAGGTCGGTGCAACGGGATTCTTCGCGCCGATGCTCTCGGAGGAGGCCTGGTACGGTTCGAGCCCGGTGCCGATCGGCACGACGGGCTTCAATATGGCGTGGCTCGAGCATGATGGCCAGACCTGGATGCAGGCTTTCGCCCAGGACAATATCCGGCTGCTCAATGGCCGCCTGCACATTTATCCCGGTGTCAAATGGACGCGTTTGAACATGTACACCAACGACGACCAGGGGTACTACTACGACTTTTCAGGCTCGGTGTCTGAGACCTACAAATACATTGAAGACTCGCTGGGAGTGAACTACGCGTTCACGCACGAGTTGAACGCGTATGTCAACTGGGGGCAGTCCGTGAAGCCGCCGAACGTAAACGCGCTGTACGGTAACATCGGCAAGACTCCGCAGCCTGTGCCGCCCACGACCAAGCCGGAGCGCGTCAATAACATCGACGCGGGCATCCGCTTCGAGAACGGGCGGTATAACTGGGAAGTCGGGTTCTTCAACCGGGACTTCACCAATATCTTCAGCTCAACGTACAGCGACATCACCGGAATCACCCAGACGACCAACGCTGGCAAAGCGCTGTTCCGGGGCGGCACGATCAAGGCGGGCGTGCATCTGCCGTACCACCTGGAACTCGAGGGTAATGCGGCCTACACCCATGCGGTGTACACCGAGAACTTCACGGACGTGAACGGGACGGCGTTCACCAATGGCATGTGGCGCCCGAATATCCCGGTGGTCACGGGAAACCTCGACCTGCTGTATTCGAACGGTCCGTGGCATGCAAGTGTCAGCGAGCATTACACCGGTTCTGAATACATCGTCAATTACGAATCCGGAGCCACCACCAATTACCAGTTGGGCGGCTATGGAACCACGAGCCTGAATGCCGGGTACACCTGGAACCTCGACAGCGGGTCGCTCAAGGCGCTGAAGTTCGACCTGCATGTGGATAACGTGTTCAACCGGCACTCGCCGTTCTACTCGGCGGGATTGGATACCGCCTCGACGCCGAATTTCCTGTGGATGATTTACAACGAACCGATGTTCGCGTCGCTGTCGGTGACGGCGAAGTTCTTCTGATCGGAACGAATCAGCCATGTCGGCAGAGGCCATGCGCTGAGTCACCACCGGAGCGTTCCCGGCCGCGGCCACCGTTTTAAGGGTGTTCCGCGGCCGGGGGATGCCGTGCAGGAGTGTGGCGCGCCATGGAGTGGGGCGTTGAAGGGCCTGGCCGCTGTCAGTGGCGCGATCCCCCAGGGTCCGGCCGATCAGGCTGGTGGGCCTGCAGGCGGCGGTGAGTCGGTACGCGGCGAAAGAGGTTGGCGGGTGAAGGGGTGCGGGCTCAGGGCGTCCCGGGCCGCCACCGCAGGACGACGATACGGGCAGTGTCCGGTCCACGGTTTTCGAGCAGGAGCGTTCGATCCGCCCCTGGCCGCACCAGCAATGTGTCCTGGGCACGGGCGAGCCGGGCACGGTGCTGCCGGAGTTCGCGGATGCCTGCCGTGCCCGCCAGAATGAACAGGACGCTGTAAAGATCCGCCGACAGCACGAGCGTGCGTCGCGAGGTGAGCGCGAGGACGGACGGGGCGCGCACGATGCAGTCGGTTGAGTCCGCTGAGCCCTTGTGCACGATGAGGCTCAGATCCGTGCACGGCCCTTGGGGAATGGTGCACTCGGTGTTCCAGTCCCCTTCGAAGCGGGTGCCGCGCCGGGTCGGGCAGAGGCGTTGCGTCCCGTGTCGGTGGAACTTCAATCGCAAATCATCACCGCGGACCAGGACCAGCGCGCGCCGGTAACCGGGATAGGCAGAAAACGGTCCGCCCTGTGCAATATCCGCAAGACTCAGCCGCCACGTGAAGGACTCTCCGGCGAGCGGATCGCGCGCAATTTCGAGAGTCATGCCTTTCCCGTTGCGCCATGGCATTGCGCGGTAGCCGGCGGCTCGCAGGAGTCTCATAGGCGGCGGCGTCACGGCGGGCAGTCTCGTGGTTGGGAGGGGCTCTGGCGGGAGCGTACGCGCAGGTTCCTTGAGGTGCCACTCCGCGCCACGCACGCCCCCAGGGTGGATCCGTGGCGCCGGGATCTGCGCCGGGTGCCGGTGCGCCCGAGCCAAGATACCAAAGTGTTGGCACCCAGACTTGACCCTGCGCTGCGCTGTTCCTGACCGCACGCGCACGGCCTCGGTCCCGAGAGACCTTCCATCCCGTTCGCGCTGCTCAGCGGTCGGACTTGCCTCACTCGGTCGAACCGAACCGCGTCTCGGATCTGCTCCACGCGCTTCACGTCCCGCCTGCCCGGCGGTAGAGGTGTTTAACCTGACTGGGCTTATGCTCAGTCTCGCGAACGGATGCACGTACTGGGTCTGATCGTCTTGGGCCGCCGGACATCCCGCTGCGCGGTGATTTAAACCGCCGGGGTCGCTCACCCTCTCACCCTCCCAGTTCGCTTCAAGGGCAAGGATCGGCAGGCTGGGGTGGACTCGGCCGCCGTGATCCGGCGTCGGGCACGTTCGCCAGGGCCCATCCGCGTCTCTGGCTCGTCCGGCCGGCATGCGCGTACAGTGCCACGGTGGCGCGGCCACCTGGGCGGATGCGTCGCGTGACTCATGAACGACAAGAAGGGGTGGATCATGTCGACGTCTCGCCGTGAGTTTCTGGTCTCCTCGGCTGCAGTCCTGAGTGCCGGGGCGGCGCCGTCGCTCGCAGCCACCCCGCATCCGGCGACGGCGGAGCGACCGCCAGGTTCGCCGCCCGCATTCGGAACGGCGCCGGGCGTCGGGCCCGAGGTCAGTGCGGCAACGTTCGCGCAAGCGGAAAATCTGGTGCGCGTGCACATGACACTGCCCGAACGCGCGGAGGCGGCGTCGAACTGGCGCAACAGCATGGCACCGCTGTACGAGCGGCGCACCGGTCCGCGCCGCGTCGCGCTCGAGCCCGGACTTGCGCCGTATTCGCTGTGCAATCCGGTGCTGCCGGGCACCGATCCGATGCCGCACCGGGCTGAGTTCATACGCAGCGGGCGCGATCCGGGTCCGCTGCCGAGCCATGAGGCCGACATCGCCTTCGCGCCGCTGTGGCAGCTGTCGCGCTGGATTGAAGCGCGCCAGCTGACCTCAGAGCGGCTGACCGAGCTGTACCTGCAGCGGATCGGTAGGTTCGATCCCCGCCTGAAGTGCGTCATCACGGTGACCCAGGATCTTGCGCTGGCGCAGGCGCGTGCGGCGGACCGGGAGATCGCCGCAGGTCACTACCGG
>JAKBCE010000016.1 GCA_021808195.1 Pseudomonadota bacterium | reverse complement strand
GTCCCGATCACGCGCTCGCAGATGGCATTCATCTTGGGGCAGTGAGGGGCCGACCTGAGTACCCTGATGCCGAGCGCCCGAAAGGATTGATCGAGCTCGTGGGAGAAGATGCTGTCACGGTCATGCAGCAGGAACTGATACCGGTGATCCGGACCGACTACCTCGCGCAGTTGCTGCAGCGTCCAGGCGGCCGTCGGATGAGCTGTGACGTTGCAGTGAACCAGGCGGCGGCTTCCATGCTCGATGACCACGAACACGTACAGCATGCGGAAGCTGGCTGTGACGGCGAGACAGAAATCACAGGCGAGGATTCCCTGGGCATGCAGGCGCAGGAACGTCGACCAGCGCAGGTCCCCTCGGGGGCGGCCCGCCGGGCGGCGAGGCATGTATTTGCGCACGGTGCGGGGGGAGACCTGAAGATCCAGCTTCAATAGCAACTCGTTGGCGATGCGTTCCTCGCCCCAGCGGGGATTCTCAAGAGCCATGCGCCGAATGAGGCGTTGCAGTTCCGCTGGAATGGCCGGTCTGCCTGGCCGGGACTTCAGCCGCCACAGCAGCTTCCACGCGCTGCGGTGCCAGCGAAGCAACGATTCCGGACGCACGATGACCAGTGCGCTCCGCCAGGCGAAGAGCCTGGATAGCAGAACCAGTCGAAGTCGGGTGATCGGATCGATTCGGTGCGGCCGAACGCCTCGCTCGATGTATAGAGCAAGTTGCCGGCGAAGGAACAGATTCTCTGCTTTGATCGACCGATTCGAACGCACCGTCAATCGTAGCCACTGCAGAGCATCACACATCAGGGCGAGGAGGGCGGTGACGCCGGGGAGCATGGCAGGATCGTGCCATACCAGCGACTGACCGTCACTGTCTTGACCGTCGGCATCCGTGCGCCGAATAATTGCGGACTACAGGGGTCAATTTCCGAGGCTTTTATCTGTTTTATTCTCGTTGCCATTTCAGAATCTCCATCCCTGGAAAGATGAGCGTGACTGCGATTTCCGCGTCTTTTGCCGTAATAAAACTCCTCAAAGTTTCGTGGATCAATGTAACAGTAAACATAGTAATCGCGGGATTCGGATTTAACGTGTTTATTGTCATTCATGACTGTCTTTCCTTTTAAATAAGCACGAGAAGCCGCGGATATCAGTTCACGGCCAAATTTTGCACCTCTGCCCTACATGAGGTCTACCTGCATAGCTGCTCTATGATGCTGGCATATTTCGGCCGGAGAGGATGACGCCCCAGCTGGTCTGCATGACTGAACTCAGCGTGACTTGCCTGACCGCATTGATGTACTGTGGCGCTCCACGCTGTAATGAGACCGACACCCACCGCTTAAGAGGCGGGCGCTGAGGCAGCATTAAACGCCTGAAGAGCCAGGCCACGCGCCTGTTTGCATCCACCATCACGGCGGTCTATCAAGACAGCCACAAAACAGCCATGGCAGGCTTCTGGATCGCCGACAATGCAACGCTGTGGTGGGAAGGGGTGTTACTACGCAGGTGCCTAGACGTACGCTCAGGTTGCTCGTCTGCAGCGCGATCAGCTGCTTCAACTTCGACATGGAGACCCTCTCGTTCGGCATCGACCCCGCTCCCCAGGACAAAAAAGTCCCAAGGCTACGCGGTCGGCCTTCCGATCAATCTCCAGCCGCCGGCTCCCCCCCTCGCCACGATGGTGAATGCCTTTCCACGATCGTGAAAACCGCGCCACGCGGGACGCCAAAACGTTCACCATCGCTTGGAACGCTGTTCACCATCGCGTGGAATACGCAAGAGGCCAGCAATCCGGCGACGCCGGCCACGATACCCGTTGCGTCCGGACAACGGGTGACCAGCGTGTAGAGGGCCGGCTCAGCGGACGTGAAGGCTTCGCGGGATAGTGCTTGCAGTGTTGACATGACGCGCCATCAGGACCTGGGCCGTGCGCTCTTGGGGTCGTACAGAGGTCGCAGGGACGCGCGCGCGGCCACCCGATCATTGCCAATGAGAAGCTCGAATTTTCCGGTTCGGATGAACTCTTCCGTCACTCCATCGTCGCTCGCGATATATCCGAGTCCGACGGCACCGCCGAGCGTGTGGCCGTACATGCCCGATGTGATGAAGCCCACGCGCATACCGTTACGCAGGATTGGCTCATTGTGGTAAAGCAGCGGCACGGGATCCTCCAGCAGGAACTGCGCCAATCGTCTCTTCAGTGGGTTCTCGCGGGCGCGCAGAAGCGTCTCCCGCCCGATGAAGCCCCCCGGCTTGTCCCAGGCGCAGGTGAATCCGAGTCCCGCCTGGAGGGGGTTGTCGTCCGGACCCACATCGTGCGACCAGTCGCGGTACGCCTTCTCGATGCGGAGCGAATTGAGCGCGTGATAACCACAGTGTTGGAGGTCGTATCGCTTGCCTGCCTCGATGATGGTCTCGTACACGCCGATCGTGAACGGGACCGGGATGTAGAGCTCCCAGCCCAGCTCGCCGACGTAGGTCAGCCGCAGGGCGAGCGCGCTCTGATAGCCGATCTGCACCTCACGCGCGGTTCCAAAACCAAACCCCTCGTTGGTCCAATCTCCTGAAGCGATGCTCGCCAGCAGCTCTCGCGAGCGCGGTCCCTGGACATTGATCATGGACCAGGCATCGGAGACATCAGTCACTACGCAATGAAGCTGCGGATCGATGTGATCTGTGAGCCAACCCTTCACATGTGTCGCAGTGAAGGCAGCCGTGACGATGAAAAAGCAATCGTCGCGCAGCCGGACGACGGTCAGGTCCGCCTCGATGCCCCCGCGCTCATTCAAGAACTGCGTATAGACAACCTTACCGATGGGCAGCCGCAGATCCGCGGTGGCGATGCGATTGAGTGCCGTTTCGGCATCGCGGCCCTGCACGAGGATCTTGGCGAACGAGGACTGCTCGAAGAGGCCGACGCGCTCGCGCACGGCATGGTGCTCTTCCGCGTGGTTCTCAAACCAGTTCTGTCGTCCCCAACTGTATTCATAGACCGGTTTCTGGCCGGCGCGCGCATACCAATTCGGCCGCTCCCAACCGGCCGATTCCCCGAAGCAGGCTCCGGCGGCCGCCAAGCGGTCGTGCAGAATGCCCCTCTTCACGCCGCGGGCGCTCTCCCATTGCCGGAAGGGCCAATGGTCCAGGTAGCCGATTCCCAATGACTCGACGGTACGGTCAGCCAGGTAGCGGGAGTTGTTCTGCCACGGGTGCATGCGCCTGATGTTGACCGACCAGACATCCATCGGCGCGTGGCCATGGACGATCCAGTGGGCCATGACCAACCCCGCCCCGCCGCCGGATAGGATGCCGAGGGAATTGAATCCAGCTGCGGTGAAGAACCCTTTCAGATTCGGCGCCTCGCCCATGAGGTAGTTGTGATCGGGCGTGAACGACTCTGGTCCGCAGAAGAGCACCTTAACGCCGGTCTCCGCCAGGATTGGTACGCGCTCGATCGCCCGCTCGAGCTCGGGCTGCATCCGATCCCAGTCCGGCGGTATCTCATCGAAGGTGAAGTCCTGCGGAACGCCTTCCACCTTCCAAGGCTTCGCCACGGCCTCGAAGATTCCCACCATGATCTTGCCAGCCTCCTCGCGGATATAAGCGGATCGGCCCGGGTCTCTGAGAATGGGTAGCTTCTGGTGAACGCCAGCCACGGATTCCGAAATCAGGTAGTAGTGCTCCGCTGCCTGCAGCGGTACGTCCACCCCCGCGAGGCGCCCCACCTGACGAGCCCACATGCCCGCGCAGTTGACTACGGTATCCGCCTGTATGCGCCCCTTCCCGGTAATCACCGCGGAAACGCGACCACTGCTCTGCTCGATGGCTGATACCGGACAATTCTCGATG
Organism: Pseudomonadota bacterium; assembly: GCA_021808195.1. The sequence goes on along the minus strand of JAKBCE010000016.1, from coordinate 74,384 downwards.
ATCCGGACGCCACGCTTACGTGCGCCCTTGGCGAGCGCACGAGTGACGTCCGTGGGATTCACTCGGCCATCATTCGGGAAATGAAACGCTGCCTGCACGTCGTCCACGAATGCGAGAGGCCACATCTGCTTGACCTCGGAAGGCGATATCTCCTCGCACTCGATGCCGAACGACTGCGCCGCGCGCAGGCCGCGACGCATTTCTTCCGCCTTCGCGACCGTAAGCGCGAGCTGAATCGAGCCACATTCAATCAAGCCGGTTGACTGCCCGGTCTCGGCTTCCAATCGACGATAGAGCTCCTGCGTATAGGAGGCGAGGCGCGTCTGAGCCTCGGTATCCCGCAACGTAGTGAGGAGACCGGCCGCGTGCCACGTCGTGCCGGAGGTCAACTGCGCCCGCTCGAGCAGCACGACGTCGGTGCAACCGAGCTCGGCTAGGTGATAGGCGATGGAGCAACCGATGACGCCTCCGCCAATGATAACGACGCGGGCAGAGGCTGGAACAGAATCACCAGGCACTGACATTTGACGCAAAACCTCCCCCCGACGTGTCCCGTGCCTCCAGTTATTCGAGGCGAGGATACTCGCGTGGTTTCACTATTTCAATATTTTCGATGATATATTTCTTATTTAACTAATTCGGAGTGCAGCAGTGATCGGTCGGGCATGCTGAAACTCCGGGTTAAACCGGCGATCCGCCGTAAGCAATGGGATGGACGCCCCCACCCATAAACGGCATCGATGAGCCAGAGTGGAAATGTCATCGACCACTCGAATAGGAAGGAGCGTCCGCCATGCAGATTACGACAGTCGGTATCGACCTGGCCAAAAATGTCTTCCAGATCCACGGTGCGGACAGTCGGGGTAAGGCAGTTCTTCGGAAGCGACTTCGGTGGGATCAATTCGCCGCACTTTTCGGCAATCTGCCGCCCTGCCTGGTAGGTATGGAGGCCTGCGGCGGAGCGCATCACTGGGCACGGCGACTTGAGACGTTCGGACATACCGTGAAGCTGATGGCTCGTAAGCGGCCGGGCATCACACCTTGACGGTGTTCTGTACTTCAGGCCCAGGGGCGGCAGCGGGGATCAGCTGCGCGGTTGCCAGTGATGTGGCAGGAGTTCATCGAGCTGGCTGGCCGGCTGCGTCGGCAGACGCTCCAGAACGTCCGTGAGATAGCGGTACGGATCGTGCCCATTGAGCTTGGCCGACTGGATCAAGCTCATGATGACAGCTGCTCGCTTGCCAGCACGCAGGGAGCCGGCGAACAACCAGTTCGACCGACCGAGCGCCACCGGGCGGATGCGGTTTTCCATCCAGTTGTTGTCGATCGGCAGGTTGCCGTCGTCGATGTAGCGCATCAGCGCCACCCAGCGTTTGAGGCTGTAGTCGATTGCCTTTGCGCTTGCCGAGCCATCGGGCACTTTCAGGCGGTGAGTGACGAGCCACTCGTGCAAGACATCAGCGCTCGGCCGGGCGCGCTCCTGGCGCAGCCGCGCGCATCGAGGCTCTGCTCGCGTACCTCGGGTTCGACCTTGTAGAGTCTGCCGAAGAGCTCCAGCGCCTGCGCAGCGAGTTCACTGCGATGGTTGGTGTAGAGCTCATCGAACTTGCGCCGGGCGTGCGCCATGCATCCGGCTTCGATCACGCCCTTCTCGAACAGCGCCTTGTAGCCGACGTAGTCGTCGCATACGAGCGTTCCCTTCCAGTCCCCGAGGAACGTGCGGGCATGCGCTCCGCTGCGGCTCTCGGCGAAGTCGTACACCACGATCGGCGCAGGATCGTATTCGGTGGTCCCGTAGCTCCAGAGGTAAGCCCGGTGTGTGTGCCCGAGTCCGGGCTTGAGCATCGGGACGGGGGTCTCGTCGGCATGGGCGACAGTGCGCCTGAGCAGATGATCTTTCTGCGCCCACCACAGCGGCTCGAGCCGCACGCCACAGGTGCCCGACCACTGCGCGAGCGTCGAGCGCGGGATGGCAAGCCCGGCGCGCTCGAAGATTCCTTCCTGGCGATACAGCGGCTGGTGATCGGCGAACTTCGCCACCAGCACCTGGGCAAGCAGGCTGGCCGTCGGGATCCCCTTATCGATGATCTGCGCCGGCACGGGTGCTTGGATCAGCCGCTCACAGTGACGGCAGACCCATTTACCGCGGATGTGTCGCTCGACCTCGAACAACCCAGGGATGTACCCGAGCTTCTCGCTGACGTCCTCCCCGATCCGCTCGAGCGCACAGCCACAGCTGCACTCGGTCAGCTCGGGCTCGTGGCGGATCTCGCGCCGGGGTAGATGCCCCGGCAGCGCAACGCGACGGGGCTTGTGCTTCGCCGGCCGATCGGCCGCCGGTTCCTGGAGGGCTCCGAGCTCGATGCTGATTGCCTCAAGGTCCTCGTCGATCGACTCCTCGAGCAGGCTCCGTTGGCCGCTCTCGAGCTGCTCGCTGCGCCGTCCGAAGCGCCAGCGCTTGAGGATCGCCATCTCGTGGGTCAGCTGATCGATCTTCAGCTGCTTGACCCGGATCGTCTCGTCCTTCTGCGCCAGTTTCCCGAGCAGCGCTACGGCAAACTCGCGCAGCGCTTCGGGGTTCATCCCGGCGAGATTTGGCGTCGGATCCATGTGAACGATGATGCCACACGAGCCCTAAAACCAACAGCAAAAGTTGTTACAACACACGGATCGATCCGTACTCCTCGAGTCGCTCCCACGGTAGTCCCACGATGAGCGCTTGCAACTGATCCGATGTGAGCTGCATGTGTGCGCCCTGCGCGAGGCGAGCGCCGACAAAGCTTCCCTGGTGCAGCCGCCGCGCGCATAGCCACAGCCCAAAGCCGTCGTGCACGAGCACCTTGACGCGGTTCGATCGCTTGTTCATGAACAGGTACGCGTGGTGGACGCGCGCCTCGCCGAAAACGCTCACCACGCGCGCAAGCGCCGTATCCACCCCGGCGCGCATATCCAGCGGTTCGAGCGCGAACCAGGCCGCATCGATCCGGATCACTTCACAAGACCGCTCAGCCACTGGGCGCACTCGCGCGCTGCCGATGGCGGCCAATCCACAATCACGGTCGTCGCACCGCGGCGCACCTCGATCCGGATCCGTGCTTCAGACCCCGCGGGCTTCTCCAGTGCCACAGGCACGAACCGCTGCGCTTCGATCGGTGGCCTCGGTAGAGCCTTCGGCTGCGCAATCAACCGCTGCGACTCGCCCGCTCGCTCCGCTTCCAAGACCCATCGCCGCAGCAGGTTCGCGTTCACTGACCGAGACATCGCCACCGCCGCAATCGATACGCCCGGCTGGCGGCAGGCCCCGACCGCTTCGGCTTTGAACTCAGCGCTGTGCCGGCGCCGGCGACGCCGCTCTATGATCGTAGTGTTCACGTGTCCACTCCATTCTTGGTGGACACGTATGCTCTTATCTCGCCGACTCAGAAGGCAGGTGTGTTCCCTGACCGCTTACCAAAGAGCCGCAGAATTCTCGTTCTAATCGAACCTGAAACGGGACCAATCTCACCTTGAACCGCGGACTTAAGTTCCCGGCCGTACTAAATCGGGGAGCACCTCACATAAGCTCAAGCGTAAAGTTCGCTCCGCGAACGGGAGAATCTCAGGTCAAGGCGCGCCGAAGTATCTTTCCAGTGCTAGTCTTAGGAAGATCCTCAAGAAAACATACTGCACGTGGAACCTTGTAGCTCGCCAGGTGCACTTTGCAGTGCTCAATTATCTCTTGCTCAGTACATGACGAGCTGCTCTTTCGCACAACGAACGCCTTTGCAACTTGACCTTTTAGATCATCGTCTATGGCCGCGACTGCAACCATGGCCACTCCCGGATGTTCAGCAATGACTCGTTCCACTTCAGCTGGATATACGTTATATCCGCCGCTCAGAATAACTTCCTTAATTCGATCGACGACATAAAAGTATCCGTCCGCGTCCTGACGGACAAGATCGCCGGTATGAAGCCATCCGTCAGCTTCAATGGTGGCTTCCGTTGCCGTCTGGTTTCCGAGATATCCCTGCATCACCAGGGGGCCTCGCACAAGAAGTTCCCCGATTTCATCACGAGGCAGCTCTTCGTACGGGTCATCCATCGCCGTGACCTTCGCTTCGGTTAAGGGAAGGGCGACACCGATGGATCCAAGGCGCTCGGGCCCGTCGTGCGGGTGCGTAATTCCAAGGCCGCCAATTTCCGTCATTCCCCATAACTCGATAATTCGGCAACCAAATTTCTCTTCGATTTCAATCATCTTGCTTACCGGCATCGTTTGACCGCCCACGGTGCAGAGACGTAGCGATGACAAATCAAATTGAGAAAATTGAGAAAAATTAAGCATCCTGATATACATAGTTGGCACTCCTTCAAACATCGTGGCCCGATGCGTCTCTATAGCGTGAAGCATATCTGTCTCATCAAAGCGCGGAAAGAGCACCAGTGTCATGCCACAAAGCACCGCAGAGTTCATGACAATGTTCCCGTATACGTGAGAGCACGGTAATGCGGATACCACAATGTCGGCAGATGAGCGACCGTGCATTAGAGCGGTGCCGAATGTATTGAAGAGAATTGTCGAATGGCTCAGCTGCGCGCCCTTTGGCCGACCAGTTGTGCCTGAGGTGTATGCGACAGTCGCAATATCTCCTAACTTGGAGCGGCTCAGCGCAGAACGTTCAGAGCACTCCACTTTTATTGACAGTAGTTCTTCTAGGTTCGGCCCGCGGCCTGCTTCTTCCATGCTGTCCGTGATGACAAGAGGGAAGCGAAGGCCTGATACGCGTTCGCGCGCCCCTATAACCGCCGTCGCTCCACAATCATTGGCGATAAAGTCCACCTCGTCCTGAGCCAGCACAATGTTGCATGGATTAACTACAGCTCCACTTCTTAATATCCCGTAATACGCAACCATCCAGCGCCACCCATTTTCCAGCCAGAGAGAAACGCGATCACCTGGCGCGATCCCAAGCCTTCGAAGATGAAGGGCTAGCCGAGTCGATAGCTGATCCAGTTCGTTGAAAGAAAGAGTGCGATCTGGCGCAATTAATGCAGGCTTATTGCCAAAGCGCCGCGCACCCGTCGATAGCATATCCGCGACATTCACTAAAATATCTCCTGATGTTGTAATCTTATGACGAGCTTCGATAATGCGAGTCACTGCTGCCCAAGTGTTGCTCGCTGACGGCCGCGGAAAAGCTCTAGTATGAAGGGACTTTCGACCATCTCTTTGGTCTCGATTTGAGCATCACATGCGGCAAATTGGCGCCGATTTAGCGCCCACGCCGAGGTCTCCTTGAATATCGGGAAGTGGATTTTCGCGCACATAGCCGCGCACTTTCCGCTGACGACATTTCGTCAGTGTGTGGCCCGTCATAAAGGGAGTTTCAAGGCCAAGAGCATCGCCTGCTTAAACAGTTGCTGGTCATGAGTTTCGCACAGCGGACTTTTCGAGAGAGTCTGCGCAACATCGAGGCGTGTCTTCGCACCGCGCCCGACGAGCTTGGGAACATGGGGTTGCGTTCTCAGGTTGGCAGCAACATGCCGGCAGAAGCCAATGTCGTATGAGATTGTCGCGTCAACGCCGAATTTTCCCAACGGATTATCGGCTCGAATCGCAAGCTCTATGCGAGCGGTCCGCGCGAAGTTGAACTGGATAATACGGGGGACGCGCTTGACTCCTCTACCGCCGAAATGTGCCTGCCGTTGTTCCCGTGCGTACCAGTTCGATTGATTAAATCGTTTGTCAACCTCCACATACTGCTCGAGCTGAGCGCAAATATTCTGAGTTCTTTGCAAACGAGCGATAGGAAGCCCCACGACGTCAGCATCCTCGACGAGTTTATGCTCGAGGCTGATGCCTTCTACATCGCCGATCGTGTTTGCCTCGATTTCGAGCGCGTAGCGCGATTCTTTCAGACCGCAACGCTTTTTGTGACCCGGGTTAAACGAGGCATGCGCGTCAACCGACTGGAATGACGCAAGACCGAGTTCAGCGGTGGGGTGATTTGGCACCATAGAATTACTTTGCCCGTGTTCTATTCCAAGCAAGGTCATCCGAACCCGCTGCGCCGCGTTCGCTTTAACGATCCCGACATCGGAAGGAAGTCGCTGTCCATCAGCAATCATCTGAACCTGGAGCCACACACGGTCTGCGAGCTCTTTAAGATGTGCTTACCAGCGGAGCTGTGCTTTGAATGGATCAAGCAGCACCTGCGGATCAAGGCGTTCCTCGGCATCCCGGAGAATGCCGTCAAGCGTCCATTTTGGATCACCTTATGCACGTGCGTGCTCGTGGTGATCGTATGAAAATGATGGAATCTGGAGGCGCCGATGCTGGGAATCTACGGATGCTGAGCTTGATCCCGTTTGAGAACACTCCGCGGGATCCGCTGTTTACGCACACCGCGTATGGACAAAACCGCCGGGGCGGCGCTACCAGTTGAGTTTGTTCGACTAACGTTGGCACAGTAGTTATCTGACATGGTGTGTCACGACGGTCTTGAGCGAGCGTCTTCGGAATGACAGAAGGGCCGCAGTAACGCCCACGCGGGCACTCGATCGCTCCCGATAAGATTTGGAATTTTCGCTTTCGGATAAGCTCCCCCGTTACTTCACCGAGCAACCGATGATCCCAGCACCGTCGATAACCACGTAGGCAGAGGAGGCGAATCAGATGACAATGACATTTGTCGTTAAGGCCCCCGTGTGAGCTGTGCGTTAGCGCCCATTTCTCTCTAAACAAGCCAACTGGACGGGAATACCTGAGAAGGCAGGGCACGCTGCAACTGTTCTATGCCTGAAATTTATAGGATATACCCAAAAATTCAGTATTTCAATAAATATGCTGTCGGAGTTCAGTTTTGTAAATTGGCAGGGCGCTTTAGCCAAGATGAGATGGACGCTGCCGCTCTCTGGGGGAGGAGGACCGGCATGGTTATCCGCAAGATCAAATGAATTCCCCTGGCGCCGGACGAGCATCGTTGGCCGGAAGTGCGTGCACATGAGCTTCGAGCGGTGCCCCTTAAGTCGGTCCCAGAGGTCCGCCTCCGGTACATGTTGGGCTGCCCGCAGAAGGGCGCCGATCCACATGAAGTCTGCCCGACGGCGACTAACCGGAAGCGATGCGCGAAGCCGATCGCCCATGCGCGGCATGGCGGACACTCGGTAGACCAATTGGCCTACATGCGTCGCGTCGCTCCGATGGCGACCATCATGGCTGGAATGCTAATTTGCGCGCTTTATCAGAAATTCACAATAGTATAAATTATGAATGGTCGAGCAGACGCTTTTCCGAAATTCGGAGCGAGAGGCCACGGTACATGACAAAATCTACGCTAATCGAAGCGCATTCGATCGATTACGTGCCGTTGGCGGAACGGCACGGAAAGGTTTGGCACCTGTGGCCAGTGTGGTTCTCCGGGGAGGCTCACCTCGCGACCATCGCTGTTGGAATGATTGGTATTGCACTCGGAGGCAATCTATTGTGGACTGCCATTGCGGTGCTGACGGGCTGTGCCATCGGCACGTTCTTTATGGCCTTCCATTCGACACAGGGACCCCAGCTAGGCTTGCCGCAGATGATTCAGTCCCGACCGCAGTTCGGCTACGTAGGAGCACTGCTGGTCTGGGCCTTTGCGCTGGTTACCTACGTCGGCTACATCGCATCCAACCAAATCTTGGCGATTCAGGCTATTCATGAATTGACCGGCTCAATCTCGCCTACGTCCCCCGCAGGCGTAATAGGTTTTGGACTTCTCGGTGCCGCTTTGGCCGCAATCGGTTATGACGCAATCCATGTAGCGCAACGCGGTCTTGCTCTTTTAATGATAGCGTTGCTATGCGTGTTCTCTTTCGGTGGTGTTGTACTTTTTAGATTTCCATCGGTTCAATGGAGCATTGAAACTTTCAACCTGAGCGCGTTTTTGACTCAAATGCTCGCCGCAGCTGCCTATCAGCTCACTTGGTCAATCTGTGTCTCTGACTACTCGCGATACCTTCCGCGGGAAATTAGTGTGAGGTCCTCGTTCTGGTGGACCTATATTGGGGCATTTGTGGGCGGCGCGTGGATGATGCTGGTGGGTAGTGTCGCTGCGGCAAGCGACCCGCAAGTCGATCTGTCAGCCGCATTGATGCACACGGCAGATTCTATCTTTCCGCATTTCGGCTCCATGTTAATGGCAGGTTCCCTGCTCACGCTGGTCACTATTACGACGCTGAATTTTTACGGTGCGTCGCTTACGCTTCTGAGCATATGGGACACCATAAGTCCGCTGAAGAGTAGTGTCGGCAAGCGCGTGATGACGATCATTGGCACAGTTGTCGCCACTAGCACAATTGCACTCGATTCCTCTGGCAACTTCATTCACCGCTTTTCGGATCTGCTGACCATCTTGCTGTATCTGTTCACGCCGTGGACAGCAATCAATCTCGTGGATTTCTATCTCGTGAGAAAGGGACACTATTCCGTACGCGAGATCTTCAATCCTGACGGCATGTACGGACGATGGAATTGGCATGGCCTGCTCGCTTATGCCGTCGGATTCTTGGTGATGGTCCCATTTTTCAGCACGGGCATTTATACTGGACCGATAGCTCGTTGGCTCGGCGGCGCTGACATGTCGATGCTAGTAGGCCTGCCGGTTTCCGCGGGGATCTATATTTGGTTTAGCCGCTCTCTAGACCTGGAGGCCGATGCTCGCGCAGCCAGACTGGCTGATTTGGGGCTTGAGCCAGGCAAAGCCAGTGGGGTACGGGGCGGCAATATCACGAGCATCGGGCCCGCGAAGTACAATGCCCAAACGAGCTGAACTCCAGGGAACCGCGTTCCAAGCAGAGGGCAAGTGTGCCTGAAGTTTTGCGCGTGAGGCGGTATTGAATCACCCTGGCACAACGACCGGTTATGATGAAACTATTGCGGCAGGAGCAGTCTATTGCTTTCCGAATTTCCTTGTGGACCGCTCTCCGTAGGCAATCGCGAACTGGTGCATCGCCTGGTTGCACTTCTTGCCCGATTTGCTTCAGTTGGCCGTGAAGTTCCTCAGCACCAGTCAGATCACTTGGTGGCGGTACCATCGCTCGGGAAATGACTACGCGTCTTCATGGTCTTGTGCAGCCAAGCAGTCACGCTATCGATCGCGGTGGTCGTATAAATCACGCGGAGCATTTCCGGAGGGAGCGCGAAGACCGGTATGACCGGATCCCACGCTCGCCGCCACACCGCCTGCGCGAGGACCTTGAGGCCCATCCAGCTCAGATGATCGAGGCTGTTGCGGATCAAATGCAGGATGCAGATCTGGAGCGTCTTGACCGGAAGCAGTGCTGCGAGGGCATCGCGAGTGCGCTTAAGTCCTTCGGAGAGGGCGATCAGGATATCGCCAACCACGCGGGTTTTGAGATCCTTGAAGACCTTCAGCCAGAATTTGACAGCCTCGGGGGTCTGGATCCAAATGCCCAGAATGTCGAGCGTTCCACGGGGCAGCAAGCCGAGGATCAAGGAAACCGCCTCGTTGCGCACCGCAGCGTCCGTCACGGAGCTGGCGAATTCCGGGAAGACCCCCGTGCCATATTGCACGGTGAGAAACCCCTGCAGCTCCCGCACCGTCATGCCCCGGGCGTACATGGCCACGATCTTCTCGTCGAAGCCGTCGAATCGCTGATCGCTCTCGGGGACCAATGCTGGATCGGAGCTGCCGTCGCGTTCAGGGGGCCCGTCGATCCGAGGTGGTCCGCCCTCGATGAGCACAATCTTGGCGCTTATCCCGTTTCGGTGATTGCTCGCGTCCACGGGCTTCTCAGCGCCGGGGACGTACCCCAAGTGATGGGAGAATTCCGCCCCAAAGCATCGCTCGGTCAGGGCCTTTTTAAACGTTCTGGATGCAGCATTTGCCGCGTCAGCGGTAATCTATCCTCTGCTGATCCAATTGATCAGCTCAGAGGGAATGCTTGGCAGGGCGGCATTGGCCGCCATGCTATTTTTCTCGTCTGGCCTAGGCGCTCCGGACTCTCATGCAATCCCTCGCACACCAAATTTGGATACCCTCACTCGATCGAGTCCACAGCTTGTGCCGCGCTTCGGAGACCTGTTGCGCAACCGAGTAGCTGAAGATACTTACATACTGGTTTGTATATCCATATGTCAGAAACAAAAAAGTCCAATATAGAAAGCCAATTTGTAGACCAGGATGGCGTTGTCGGAGGAACGCTCAAAAAATTTCGCCACAGGCGTGGAATGACTCTGAAGGAGCTTGCCGCTCTCTCTGGGACATCAGTCGGCCACCTAAGCCAGCTCGAACGCGACATATGCTCGCCATCGGTTAAGACGCTGTATGCCATAAGCCGCGCATTGGGTGTCACGATCGGACAGTTCTTTGACCAAAGCGGTGAGGGTGCGAACGAAGCACGGTACGTTGTCCGAAAAGGCGATCGGCACCACATCCGCTTTTCCGAAGGGATTGACGACTATCAACTTACGAGTGACACGGTCAAGCAGCTCTCACTCCTTTACTCGACACTCGCCCCTGGGACAACACTTGTGGATCCCTACACGCACGAGGGTGAAGAAGCTGGCTTTGTGATCTCTGGTCAGCTTGAGCTCTTTCTAGATGACACCAAGATGCTGCTGGAAGCAGGTGATAGCTTCAGTTTCCCCAGCCTTCTGCCCCATAGATACGGCAACCCTGGACAGATTGAGACGGTGGTTATCTGGGCTGCTACCCCACCCTCCTATTAAGCGCTCAGAATTACATAAAAAATGAAATCTGCTCGGTTCACCCGACTGAACCTTTTGGCCTAGTGCATATAAGCCATTGGTTTTATTGACTAAATACGCACGCCCTAAAAATTCGAAATTACGAACGTAATGCTCCAAATTATTGCAATATAAAAACTCCCGGCGCATACTCACCAAAGAGATCTATTTCACAAGGGGGGAGGGGAGATGCGACAAATATCCGACCGACGAATGCTACCGCTTGTATTTGTGGTCCTTGCATTTGCGGCGGCGCTGTTTGTGGCGTCAGCAGGAAAAGCTGGGGCCCAAGAGCTAGCGACCATAGTAGTCACTGCCCAGAAGCGTCCCCAAAATGAAATGAAGGTGCCGATAAGTCTTTCAGTGGTGCAGGCGAACGAGATTACGAACCTTCACATCGCAGGCCTGTACGATCTGTCTTCGTTGGTTCCCGGGCTCAATGTCTCGACGACTGGTCCCGGCCAATACACCGTTGGGATTCGAGGGTTATCAGGAAGCCCGGGATTCACTGCCGGGGTAATCGGTTATTACCTCGACAATATCCCAATACCGTCGGCAATCGACGCGGGCCTGTTTGATCTCGCTCGCGTCGAGGTTCTGCGGGGGCCGCAAGGAACTCTCTACGGGTCCAGCTCAATGGGCGGAACGATTCGGTATATATCAAAACCCGCTAATCCGAACTTCGTATCTATATCTGCGTTTTCCGGACCATCGTGACCGCTGATTCCGGACGAACGTGACCGGCCGTTCCGGCCGAACGTGACCGCTCATTCCGCTGGAAGGTGACCGATTTTGGGCCTCTGCCCGGAATCGCCGGTCACGATCCCGGAATCCGCGGTCACGTTCCCCCGGAATGATCCCGCCGGGTCTGAGCTAGACCCTCACCGCTGGCTAAGCTGCCCGATTTTTACCTCGGGAGAAGCCGATGCCAGCCAAGCGGAGTGCCATGCGCAAAATCACAGAAGTCCTGCGCCTGAAGTTCGAGGCACGATTGAGTCATGAGCGGATCGCGGCGGCGACCGGCGTCTCGAAGGGCGCCGTGAGCAATTACGTGCAGCGGGCGATCCAGAAGGGCCTCGGCTGGCCGCTGCCGCAGGAGCTCGACGAGGCGGCCCTCGAGCGGCTGCTTTACCCCCAGGTCGTGCAGCGCGAGCAGTACACGCACGCCGATTACGCGTACGTGCACCAGGAGCTCAAGCGCAAAGGGGTGACACTGCAGCTGCTCTGGGAGGAGTACCACGCCGCGCACGGGGAGCGGGCCTACCGCTACAGCCAGTTCTGCTGGCACTACCAGCGCTTCCAGGGGAGCCTTGCCCGCTCGATGCGCCAGACCCATCGGGCCGGGGAGAAGCTCTTCATCGACTATAGCGGCGACACCGTGCCGGTCATCAACGTCGTGACCGGCGAGATCCTGCAGGCGCAGATCTTTGTCGCCTCGATGGGAGCGAGCAAGTACACCTATGCGGAGGCCACCTGGACGCAGCAGCTGCCGGACTGGATCGCCTCGCACGTGCGGATGTTCGAGCACCTGGGATGCGTGCCCGAGATCCTGACACCTGACTGTTTGAAGAGCGCCATCAAGAGGGCCTGTCGCTACGAGCCGGAAGAGAACTCAACTTACGCCGATATGGCGCGTCATTTTGGTTGTGTAATTATTCCGGCGAGGCCGAAATCGCCGAAAGATAAAGCCATCGTCGAGAACCACGTGCTCGTGGTGCAGAGGTGGATCCTGGCGCGCCTGCGCAACCGCCAGTTCTTCTCGCTCCCCGAGCTCAACGCCGCGATCGCCGAGCTCCTCCTCATGCTCAACCATCGCCCGTTCAAGAAGCTGCCCGGCTGTCGCGCCGAGGCCTTCGAGTCGATCGACCGGCCTGCGATGAAGGCACTCCCCGAGAGGCGCTACGAGTACGCCGAGTGGCGCAAAGCCAAGGTCGGCATCGACTATCACGTGGAGGCCGATGAGCACTATTACAGCGTCCCGCATCAGCTGGTCGGTGAGTACGCGCTCGTGCGCATGACCGCCTCTGCCATCGAGTGCCTGTTCAAGGGACGCCGTATCGCGGCACACGCGCGCTCCTACCAGCGCGGCAAGCACACCACCTTGCCCGAGCACATGCCGGAATCCCACCGCCGGCATGCGCAGTGGACGCCGGGGCGACTGCTCGCCTGGGGAGAGAAGATCGGCCCCGGCACCCGCGCCGTCGTGCAGTGGCAGTTCGACCACCGGCCGCACCCCGAGCAGGGCTATCGGACGTGCTTAGGTCTCCTGAACCTCGCCAAGACCTACGGCGAGGCGCGCCTGGAAGCGGCCTCTCGCCGGGCTCTGACGATCGGCTCCCCGACCCGCAAGCGCATCGAGGCGATCCTCGAGGCCAAGCTCGATCAGCACCCGGACCTCTTCCCCGGCGCGGACACGGCCGCGCCCACCGCCTCGCGCTCGCACGAGAACGTACGCGGGGCGGAGTACTTCCGTGGCACCACTCAGACGGCTACGCCGTCCACTACCGAAGGAGATGACGAGACATGCTCATCCAACCCACCCTCGATGCACTGAACCGCCTGAAGCTGCACGGCATGGCGCTCGCCTTGAGCGAGCAGATGACGACCACCGCCGCCCAGCAGCTCGCCTTCGAGGAGCGTATCGCGTTGCTGCTCGAGCGCGAGGTGACCCACCGGGAAAACAGCCGCATGGGGCGGCTCTGGAAGGCCTGCCAGCCCAAGGAGCGCGGTGCCGTGATCGAGGACATCGACTACCGCGGACGCGGCGGACTCGACCGCGCACAGCTCGCCAGCCTCGCCTCCTGCGAGTGGATCCGCCAGAGCCAGAACCTGCTGATCCACGGGGCATGTGGCGCCGGCAAGACCTACCTGGCGTGCGCTCTGGCGCATCAGGCGTGCCGTGCGGGCCTCTCCGCCTGGTACGTGCGCGCACCGCGCCTGTTCGAGGAGCTCAGCCTCTGTCACGCCGACGGCAGCTTCCGCAAGCGCCTCGCCGCCATCGCCAAGATCCAGCTGCTCATTATCGACGACTTCGCGATCAGCCCGATCGGCCCGCGCGAGCGCAACGACCTGCTCGAGCTCCTCGATGATCGCGTCGGGTCCCGGGCATCGATCCTCGCCAGTCAACTGCCGATCGAGCACTGGCATGAGTACCTGAACGACCCCACCCTCGCCGACGCGATCATGGACCGCCTCATCCACTGCTCGCACAAGATCCACCTGCAGGGCAAGGAGTCGATGCGTGAGCGCACCAGCAAGAAGGCGGCCAAGGGCTGAGGCGATGGCGAGGTCGCACTCCGTCGATATGCCGGCGCAGGCTCTTCTGCCCGCCCTCCGGGCGGTCAGACTCCCCTACGGCTTCTCCGTGAAACGGGGAGCGAAGAGGGGGACCAGAGCGCCGCAGGCGTTGACGGAACGTGACCGATCGGAGTAATAAACCCTCACAGCGCCGACCCGGCGGAATCGCCGGTCACGTTCGGCCGGAACGGCCGGTCACAATCGCCGGAATACGCACGACGCGCGAAACAAACAGAATGTCGATATTTGAAAGATTCCGGCTTCTGACGAGCGAAGGAGAGTGCACCGCAGCTCGGCCGCTACCCGGCCGGGGTTTCGATGATGGCCCGAAGAATTGCGAGTTCCAAGGCGAGCACGTGGGTAGGGGATTCAATAGCATCACACAGTTTCCGCCCGCGAAGGCGAATCCTGAAGGGGACCGTTACGATGCTATAGCCGAGGCTACTCGCTTTCAGTTCGGCGGGAGAGACGCGAGTGCCCGCCCCAGTCTGGACGGATGGAAATTCGGCCCTGCCGTACTTGCACTTCAGTTCGTTCGACGCGAAAAGGAGGGACAAACGTGCCAAGAGTACGGCGAGTCCTGCAGCGCGTCGCACGATCGATTTGCCGGAGACAATGGCGGGATATAGCAATGCTATACATTTCACTATAGCACTGATATAGTTCGAGCATGGATACACGCACAGTGTTGCTCGCCGCCGCTTTGAAAGTTCTAGAGGACGAAGGAGAGTCGCGGTTCTCGACGCGCGCCGTGTGCGCCTTGGCGAACGTTACTGCCCCCACGCTCTACCATCATTACGGAAGTGCCGATGGACTCTTGAGCGCAGCCATGAGCGAAGCTTTCTCGCAGTTCCTCGAAAGTAAGAAGGCGGCTGAGAAATCCCGCGACGCTGTAATGGCTCTGCGCGAGGGCTGGGACGATTACGTACGGTTCGCTGCGGCGCGGCCCCGGCTCTATGCAGCGATGATGAGTCGCGTCCTCAGCGGTGCTCACATACCCGCTGCCGAAGAGTCCTTTGCGCTGTTAATAGGGAGGCTTGAGTCCATCGCCGCTGAGGGACGGCTCACGGTCCGTGTTGCTGAGGCGGCCGATCTGCTGTGGGCCTCTGCAAACGCGGCATCGTTACTGTTCGTGACAGCTCGGCTGCGCCATGCGGCAATGCCATCTTGCGCCGTCGTAAAAGGGATTCGCGAGCATGCCATGCGAGCGATACTCACCACTGACTCAAAAGGATGATCACCATGAGAATTCTGGTCACCGGAGGTACAGGCTTTCTTGGCGCTCGCCTGATGCCAAAACTCCTCGCGAATGGTCATCAAGTATTTGCCCTCGCGCGCTCGGCGCCCTCTTTGGCGAAACTGCGAGAGATGGGTGCGATGCCCGTTGAGGGAGATTTGGAGAGTGAAGCGCCGCTGTCGCTGCCTGCGCTGGATGCCGTCGTGCACGCGGCAGCGCTGTTCCGCTTCTCCGGTCCCCGGGAGCCATTCTTCAAAGCAAATTTAGCAGGCACTGCCAAGTTGCTCGCGGCGGCCGAGAGGGCAAACGCTAAGACCTTTGTTTACATCAGCGCAGCAGGAATCGTCATGGACGATGCAGGTGCCGCAGTGCGTCATGCCGACGAGAGCGCGCCGACGTTTCCCAACCACTTTTCCGCCTATCTGGCGAGCAAGGCACAGGCCGAGGTAATCGTTTTGGCCGCGAATAAGGTGGGGTTTCGCACCGTTGCACTGCGCCCGCCGGCGCTTTGGGGCCCGGGTGACCCCTTCAGCCGCGCGCTCCCGCATGCCATCAGGGCTGGGCAGTTCGCGTTCGTCGATCGAGGCGAATACGCGTTTGCCACCTGCCATATAGACAATGTCATTGAAGCCATTCAATGCGCACTGGTGCGCGGCGACGGCGGCCGCGCCTACTTCATCACCGATGAGGAAATATGGACTTTCCGCGAATTCATCGCTGCGCTCGCAAGCTTACAGGGACTTTCCATCGAGCGAGTGCGCTCGATCCCGTATTGGGTAGCCTCGGTTCTGGGTCGCTTTATGGACGCCATCTGGGCCATCACGCGCAGGGTGGGCGATCCTCCGGTGTCTCGCTCCATGATGCGCATGCTCGGTCGCGAATTCAGCGTCAATGATGGCGCCGCACGGCGTGAGATTGGCTATATGGCTAGGACTTCGCTCGCTGATGGCTTGCGCAGTTATGGGTAAGCGGAATTTCCAGTGCACTCGTGGTGCGGGCCCGGGTGGCGTGATTACCGAACACTTCGGCGGCGACGGCACGCTGATCGAGGCGTGGGCATGACAAGAAAATTCTGGCCCAAAGATGGATCGGGTGAATGTCCCGGAATACGTGCCGCCATGAGGTAGGAGACTGCCAGGCTGAGCAGCGCGCAGGCGACACGCGTGCTTCGACGAGTGGGTCGGAGGCCATGCTTTGGAAGATGTGTCGCGGCACGACGGCGAAGCCGCCGCATCTGTGGCACTCGGTGAGTCAGAGCAGCGGAGGCCTCATTGCCGCAGTGGATGGGACATGGGCCATCTGCACGGCCGTGCGCCGCGCACCGGTGCAGATGCTGAAAGACCTGCCCACGGTACAGCGTCCGATTTTATGGCGGTGTCAGCATTGCTGAGTGCGCCAAGCACCTGGGCGTTACCCGCGTGACGCTTTTGCGGACAGCAAGCGGACGCGCGGGCGTGAGCGCGGACAGGGACCGGGGGCTGTTCAGGGTGCTCGGTAGGACTCCCACCAACTGGTACAAGAGGCGAGCCGAGTGCGACATGTGTCAGGCTAAGTGGCGTTTGCTCGCCAGGGTGAAGCCGCTCCCGCGCACTGCGACGATCGCATGAGCCGAACCCACCGCGCCTTCCGCCGGAGCACTCGCCCACTCGGCGAAGACGCGCTATGCCAAAGCGAGCAGCCGCACATCGGGCACGCGACGATCGAATGTCCACGCCGAATGCCGCCCTGCTGCTGCTCCGCCGCGCGCTGGCACAGTTGCGCGGTGATTCGTCGCAGAGCAGGCCAAACGTGCCGCACGCGGAACCGCCCGCACGCGGCGCGCCACATTCCGCCGAGTCGTAGCGGCCTGCCACGCCTGCTGCCAGGGTCTGAGTGCTGAGGCGGCCAAAGTACCGTTGCGCCCAAAGGAGCTCACCAGGATCAATGAGTCCGCGCGCGATGTCGCGAGCCGATTCCGGCGCGGCTTACCACTCGATCACGGTCACGACAACACGAAGTTGCGCACTGTCTAAGCCCGCAGCGGTCGACCTTACCGCGCACGGGCCTCACCGAGCGGGAGGTCTCGCCTGCACGGTGGCCTGAGCAGTATGACGGGCATGCCGGAGTCCATGGGCCGGATCCCGCAGAACATAATCCTGACGAACGAGGGTAACGGCCTTTATCCCGTGCGCGTGCCTCATCCGAAAGGGGCGTGAACAAAACGCGACAGTGAGCGATGGGTTGACCGGCGGGAGTATTTTTTTCCGGTGCCCGCGACCGGTCAACCCGTTGCACCCTGCAGCGCTCGAAGGTGCCAATGATGGCCGATCCCTGGCCGTCGCAACGTGCCAAAAGCTGAGGAGCCCTTCATGAACGTCAACTGGATACGGGGTGCACTGTGCGGCGCCCTCGTGGCAGGCTTGAGTGCCTGTGGTGGCGGCGGTGCAAGCACGAGTACGAGCCTGCCTGCCCCGTCGGCGCAGAAGAGTCAGTCAGCGCCCATGGCGCTCGTGATCAGCGATGCCTCCCAAAGCGACTGGGCGACCATTGGTGTCGAGGTGCTCAGCATCGCCCTCGAACCCCAGGGCGGCGGTGCTCCCGTCACGGTATACACGGCACCGACGACCGTCCCCATGATCAACCTCGAGCAGCTTGACCAGATCGGCGAACTGTTGGGCAACGTCTCCGTCCCCGTGGGCACCTACACCGGCGCCATCGTCACGCTCGCCGGCAATCCCGGGGACGTGGCGCTCGTGGTGTCTTCGCAGCCGCAAAGCGGCTTCGCAGGCACTGCGGGGGAGAGCATTCCGAGCTCGGACATCCAGATCGTGGGCGCCAAGGGTAGCGCCGGAGCGCTCACGGTGCCGGTCAGCGTGAACTTCGACAGCCCGCTCGTGGTGAGCACGACGAGCAGCAACGCGCTGGATCTCGAATTCGATCTCTCGCATCCTGCCTTCATTGTCGCGCACGATCCGCCGGGGGCGTCCGCGACCCAGTGGGCCGTCAACTTCGCCGCTCCCATCAGCCGCCGCCCCGTCGCCAATATCACTCACTTGGTACTGAGGGACATGTACGGCGATGTGACGGCAGTCGCCTCCGACGGCAGTTCGCTCACCCTCACGAAGGAGCTGCCGACCCTGCCGGTGGTGTCCCCTGAGACTCCGGTCCTAACGGGCACCACGCTGCAGATTCTTGCGGATGCGACCTACGGTACGTTGGTTTACGACCTCGATGCCGGAACTTCGACCACGGTGAAGAGCTTCGCATCGCAAGTCGCGACGCTCTCGGGCCGCTATGTGCGCCTCTCAGCGCGGTACCAGGAGAATGGCACGCTGGTCGCGGTGCGCATCTACGTCAGCTCCGATTTCAACAAGCTTTGGCTAAGTCCTGAAGGTCACGTGCTGCACGTCGATACCGCGAACGATACGCTCAGCGTCGAGAACTCCGCAGGCGTCGCGGTCCCGATCACGATCAGCCCGAGCACGGCGTTCTACTACCGCCAGCCGGCGAACCCCTCGGCCGATGCGGCGCCGATCGGCACCGGACCTGCCTTCCTCACAGCGGGCGATCTCGTGCGGGGATTCAAGGTGCAGGTGACGGTGGTCGATCCGCTGGCGAGCCCGCTCGTTGCCCAGTCGGTGGATATTGAGAGCGCGCGCTACTCCGGAGAGATCTCCGGTGCGCTGCCTGATGGCACCGGTTTTACGTATACGCACGATTTTCCGAGTGCGATGGACGACTACCAGGTCACCCTCGATTACATTGCGAGCACCTCGGCGAATGGCGTCGATGCTAACGGCAATCCCATCACGGGATTCAAGTGGTGGGACTTCGCATATCCGACGGATCTTAGCGACGGCGCGAGCGCTATCCAGCAGTTCGCCGCCGCGGTCGGCGGGGGCGCTGCGGGTGGATTCAGCTTCGCGGGGCTGAACCTGAATGTGTGGGGCTTCTCGGCAGCCCGTTGGGGCGATGCGGCCAATCCAACTGGTTGGTCCGTCCCCTTCACCATCCTCGAGCCGACTCGTCTGCCGCGAGCCACGGTCGACACGGGTCTCGTGAATGGCGCCTTCACATTGACTCCGCAAGGGGGCACCACCCCGGGCACCGTCGACGTGAGCACGACCTCCGGCAGCGCTACGCTCGTCTATCAGGTGGATCGCGTCAATGGCATCGTGACCATGAGTCCGATCGACATCACCACCGCCGGGGGCCTGTCGACCCTGACCACGGCACTCACGAGCGGGACGGCCGTGAAGGTCTACGGCGTGCCGCAGTCCGACGGTACACTGAAGGCCTACGTGCTCCTGTACTTCACCGGGACCACCCCTGGGTCCTGAGGAGCGCGGGCGCCGGGGCACTCGCCCCGGCGCCCCGCCGCTCAAGGCGGCGGAATTTCCTTTAGAGCAAGACCCACGAGGCTCGAGACAGTGGGCTTGCGCCTTTTCTGCTCGGGTCAAGGAATTGGGTGTCGAGGGTCTGCAGGGCAATATCATCGCCGTTGGGTGAGGGGATGGACCGGACGGCTCTGCGGGCGATTGATCGCAAAGAAGACGACGCGCCCGCGATCGCAGATCGATGGTGCCGTGGCGAATGGAGTCAGGGGCTGGGATACGTTCCGGATGATGCACGTGTACACGGATCATGCAGACGTTTTGAGCGGGCCACCGAATGCTCCGGGATCGACCCAAAATCGACCTGAATCCACCGACTCGACAGTTAGCGCGCGCTAGCTTCCAAGACCTGTCCGCGGATCATCTTCCCGCGCCCGGCTGCGATGTAAATTGTCTGTGATTGGCTTGCTCTCGTGATCTTCAAGCCAAGCGAGAGCCGAAACCGTGCACTCTGATTGCCGCCTGAAAGTGTCGCGATGTCGAGAGGACCAAAGCGTCCTCTGCACACCTTTGTCATGGTGATGCCAAACTGAAGGTTCGCGGCGAACGTGAATTTCATCGACCCGTTTCGTGCCGCAAAGACTTCGACCGGCGAGCGTAACGGTGCGAGAAGCGTGACGAGCTGATCCTGGCCATGCTAGTGGCCACACGGACCTTGCGCCAGGCCTGACGGTCGAACGGCGAGGATGAGGACCGCTGCGGCTGTGTGTCTGCCGCAGGAGTAGCCAGAATCAATGCACAACCGATCCTGCTCGGATGGATGGTCTCGGTCTTGAGCGGCTTGATTCAAAATCAGCCGTAGGAGAAGCGTGCGGGTCTTGAGCCGCACCAGTCCGGTGGTGGTTGGGTTTGCGGGGCGATGAGCTGGCCTCCCCACAGCAGGTGTGTGGCGCCCCTGTCGCCGTGATGCAGCCGGCTCCTCGGGTGGTCGGTGCGCACCCTTGGAACGAGCCTTGCGGCCGGATATGCGGCAAGGCGACATTCTTTTTTCCTGCTCATGCCGCGATCAGTCACCGGTGGCTCGCGCTCGTGGATCTCCGGTTCATCGCACCCGGACTGTCGCCGCGCGTCACTCCGGTCCCGGCACTCTCAACCGGCTGTCTATTGGCTTTGGGTTTTACGCTAACAGTCGGGACATGAGTGCGCGGCCCGCTCAGGAATGTCGGCGATGTCACACTCGGGTTCGGTGGCGCACGGGGGCAACCTCAGACGTGGCGATGGGGTGAGTCGATCGTCAACGGACTCGGCGCGAGCGGTGGGTGCTGGGAGAGACTCCGGCTACGCTCTTGCCTGAGGTGCGCGGCGCACGGGTTCCCTCGCCGCCTCGGCGCAAATCGACGGGGGCTGCTCGCCGAGTTGTCCGATTGTCCTGGACATTTTGGCGCGGCGCCTTTTTCCTGGCCGGTGCAGCCTGTCCCCGCGCGTACGTAGAACTACCTACGACACTGCGGAGAACCAACATGATACTTGATGATTTTGCGGTGCGCAGCTTTAGCGCGGCAATTCCGCGCTGCGAGGCAGTGCGATCGCACTCACAGTATTCATGAAACAGCATAGCTGATGATTCAATCCGTTATATCGTCGGCCGATATCAGGTATAGCGCGCCGCGCAGCTGCGGCGCAAGGCAGCTGACAAATGTCAGCAAATATGACTCGCAAGTAACTGCGCAGCAGGAAACCTCATGTTCAAATTCAAGTTCCTCTCAAGCCGTGCCGGCGACGACCCCTCGCAATCTGTCAGTTCGCTCGAGCTGGCGGATCTTCGGGGCCAGGTCGCGGCGATCAGTAAATCGCAGGCGGTGATCGAGTTCGGACTGGATGGCACGATCCTCGCGGCCAACGATAATTTTCTGCAGGCCGTCGGTTACACGCTCGATGAGATCAAGGGCAAGCACCATCGCATTCTGGTGGATCCCGCTTATGCTGCGAGTCCCGAGTATCAGCAGTTCTGGGCAAAGCTCGCGCGCGGGGAATTCGACGCGGGGCAGTACCGGCGGTTCGGCAAGGGCGGGCGGGAGGTCTGGCTGCAGGCCACCTATAACCCGATCCTCGATCCCAGCGGCAAACCCTTCAAGGTGGTTAAGGTCTGCGCGGATGTCACCCGGCAGAAGCTCGAGGCGGCCGACTCCGAAGGTAAGCTGCGGGCGATCGACAAGGTGCAGGCCATCATCGAGTTCGATCTCGACGGCACCATCCGCACTGCCAATCAGAACTTCCTGCGCGTCATCGGCTATTCGTTGGAGGAGATTCGCGGCAAGCATCACCGGATATTCGTCGACTCTCAGTATGCGGCGAGCCCGGAGTACGAGGCGTTCTGGGCGAAGCTGCGCCGCGGCGAATACGATGCGGCCGAATATCGTCGTGTTGCCAAAGGGGGGCGGGAGGTCTGGCTGCAGGCGTCCTACAACCCTATCCTCGATGCGAGCGGCCGGCCGATCAAGGTCGTGAAGTTCGCTACCGACATCACCGAGCAGAAGCGCACGACCCAGCAGCTCTCGGCCCTCGTCGGGCAGATCCGGGTTGCGGTCTCCGAGGTCACCTCGAGCGCCAAGGACATTGCCGATGGCAACACCAGTCTCAGCCAGCGCGTCGAGGAGCAGGCAGCGAGTCTGGAGGAGACGGCGAGCTCCATGGAGGAGATGACCGCGACGGTGAAGCAGAACTCTGACAATGCGGCGGCCGCGAAGCAATTGGCGAGTGCGGCGCGCGAGAGTGCGGAGAAGGGCGGCGCGGTGGTGACCCAGGCGGTCGATGCGATGCAGGCCATAGACGCCGCCAGCCGCAAGATCTCCGACATCATCGGCGTGATCGATGAGATTGCCTTCCAGACCAATCTGCTGGCACTGAATGCCGCCGTCGAGGCGGCGCGCGCCGGGGAGCAGGGGCGCGGCTTTGCCGTCGTCGCCTCCGAGGTGCGCAATCTGGCCGGCCGCTCGGCGTCGGCGGCCAAGGAAATCAAAGCGCTGATTCAGGACAGCAGTGCCAAAGTGGCCGACGGCTCGCGCCTGGTATCGCAGTCCGGCGATGGCCTGCAGGAGATCATCGGATCGGTGAAGAAGGTGACCGACATCGTTGCCGAGATCGCCGCCGCGTCGGTTGAGCAGAGCAGCGGAATCGATCAGATCGCCCGTGCGGTGGCACAGATGAACGAGGTGACGCAGCAGAATGCGGCGCTGGTGGAGGAGGCATCCGCCTCGAGCGAGTCGATTCTGCAGCAGGCGAAGGATCTGGCCGCCGCGGTCGGTGGGGACGGCGGGGAGCCGCAGACCGAGCAGACGAGCCGCAAGGCGCCCAAAGCACCCGCGCAGCCGGTCCGAAAGCCGCCGCTGCAGGTCGTGCGCAAGCCTGGGGCGAAGAGCGCTGCCACCGCCGGCGGAGCGAAGGTCGCCGCCGGCGGCGGCGATTCGGAGTGGTCGGAGTTTTAAGCGCGCCGCGGGCTGGCGGGCCCTGAGGCGCTGCCCGCGTGGAACGTGCGATGTCAGGCGGCGGGATCGGCTGCTCGGAGCGGGGTCGCTTGTGCCCCGGGCAGCCGATCCCACTCGGGTCGGGGCGCCTTAGTCCGTGCCGGCGGTCGCCGGCACCCGGAAGTGTTAAATGGGTCGAACTTTCCGGTCCTTGCTGCCTTCGCGTTCCAGGTAATATGGTCAACAAACCCCTATGGTCCGGCATTGCTTTTGATCCGGTGACGAGCTGAAGACCCCCATGCCCGACCTGGCACGACCGCTGATCTGGACGGACGCCATGGCGACGGACATTGCCATGGTCGATGAGCAGCATCAGGAGCTGCTCGATATTTTCAACCGGATTGCCCTGGCCCAGGCCCAGGACGCTGCGAGCGATACGATCATTGCCCTCCTCGATGAGCTGGTGGCGTACACCCGCTATCACTTCCGCGAGGAGGAAAAGCTGATGCTGAAGTGGGCGGTGGATGCCGCCCATCGCATGATGCACCTGCGGGCCCATGAGAGCTTCCGGGGATTTCTACAGCAGGCGCACCGGGTGCTGCGCGAGCGCAGCGCAGAGCGCTCCGAGGACGTGAGCGTCGATCTGCTGGCGTTTCTCGCCCAATGGCTGCTGCATCACATCATGGAGGTCGACCGGCAGATGGCGCGCCAGATCCGCGCCCGCCAGAGCGGCCACACGCTCGGGGATTCCGAGCCGCAGGTGGCGGCCGCCGTAAAGATCCCGGACGCCCGGAACGAACTGATCGCCACCGTCAGCCAACTCACGGACCGGCTGGGCCGGCGCACCTTCGATCTTCTCACCCAGCGCCAGCAGCTGCTCGATGCGCAGGCGCTGTACCGCTCGCTGCTGCACTGTGGCGATGTGCTGATTCAGAGCCGGGACGAGCAGGGCATGCTCGAGAGCCTGTGCGCGAAGCTGGTGCAGGACACGCCGTTTAACACCGCGTGGATCGGCCGACCCGACTCCTCGAAACGGTTTACCGTGCTGGCCTACTCGGGCGAAGGCGCCGAGCAAGCCGGCCAGGGCCGACTCACCCTGGTCGACTCCGAAAGCGTGCCGGTGGTGCACCGGGCGTGGCTCACCGCGCAACCGGTCGTCTCCAACGATACCCTCGCGGATCCGGCCATACAGCCTTGTCAGGAGTCCTTCCGGACTCACCGCTGGCACAGCGTGGTTGCCATTCCCGTCATGCGCAACAACGCGATGTGGGCCATTCTCGCACTGACCTCGCCACGCACCGGCGCTTTCGATGCGCAAACGGTCGAAGTCTGTGCGCGTGTTGCAGCGCTGTTGGGGCACGGTCTCGATGAGTTCGACCTGAAGCACCGTATCCGCACCCGGCAGGTGCAGGACGCGCGCATCGCCCGCACGGACCTGCTGACCGATCTGCCGAATCGGCTGGCGCTCGAGGAGTACCTGCCGCAGGCAATCGCGCGCGCTCGGCGTCACGGCACCACGTTGGCCGTCGGCGTGATCGATCTCGATGATTTCAAGCCCGTCAACGACCAGCTGGGTCACGAAGCCGGCGATCAACTGCTGCGCGCCATTGCGCGCGGCCTGCTGCACTGGTTGCGGGAGTCGGATTTCATCGCCCGCCTGGGAGGCGATGAGTTCGTGGTCGTGCTGGAGGATCTCGAGGCTCATCAAGCGCTCGCGCAGCTCAGCGCGGCACTCGAGCGTCTGCACAGGGCCGTCGAGACTCCCTTCGAGTTAGGTGCCCGTGAGCGCGCCTCGATCGACATGACCATGGGGGTGGCGCTGTATCCGATGGATGGCGAGGATGCCGACCTGCTGCTGCGACAGGCCGATGCGGCGATGTATCAGGCCAAGCAGGGCAAGCGCAACCGCACCCGCTGGTGGCGCATCGGGGTCACGACCAGTCCGGAGAAGATCGCCGAGGTGTCGTTTGACGCATTTGGCCCGGAGGCGCGGGAGTTCATGCAGGCGCTGACGCCGCATCTGCCGGAGGTGGCGGAGCAGTTTTCCGAGTCGTTCTACCGCGAGCTGCACGCGCATGCCGAAACGGCTGCGATCCTCAAGTGCCTCTCGGCGGAGGAATTGAGCGCACTCGCCCGCAAGCAGGCCGCTCACGTTCGCGAACTCCTCGATGCCGAAGCGACCGGGCAGCAGGTGCAGGCACGGGCTGAGCAGCTCGGTGTCGTGCATGCCCTGATCGGAGTTTCGGGCGCCTGGATGACGCGGGCCATGGGACTGTACCGGGATCTGCTGCGCACTCACCTCGATGCCGCGCTGCTCACCGCACGCACGCGCTACCGGACGCTGCGCGTTGCGGAGGCTCGGCTGCAGATGGATGTCGAGAGCCAGCTGCAGTCGATTCAGTCCGTGCTCGATCAGTACCAGACGTTGCTGTCGCGGCCGATGGACGGCCGGGCGCTCGCGGCGGATTGGATGCAGAGCGAACTGAACGCGGTGGCGGAATTACCCGGGGTGCGCGCCGCGGTCGTGTTCCGGCCCGATGCCCAGAACCGTCTGGTCATCGAGCGTGCCGCCGGGCGGCATGCGCACGCGCTGGTCGCGGCGCACCACGAGCGCCAGTTGTACCCGGTGCTCGATCCTCGGGATGCCCGCGGCCGAGGGTTGGTTTCGGCGACCTGGATGAGCGACAGCCAGCAGGAGACGGCCGCCTACTGGCGCGAAGCGCGCCTCGAGCCCTGGACGGCGCTGTTGCAGGAGTTCGGTATCCGCAGCGGCGTTGCCATTCCGGTGCACCGCCACGGCGCAATCCACGCGGTGCTGTTGATCTACGGGGCGTATCCGCATCAGTTCTCCTCCGGTTGGATGCAGACCTGGCGGCTGTCGCTGCAGAATCGCTGGGATCAGATGACGCGCGCCTCGCAGAGCCGGGGTCTGGCGATCGACAACAGTCAGGCGACGCAGATCCGCTCCCTCCTCTACGGCGGTGGGGTGGAAATGTGGGTTCAGCCCGTCGTCGATTTGCGCGATGGGGCGCTGGTGAAGGTCGAGGCGCTGGCGCGGCTGCGTGGCGGCGATGAGCGGTTGCTGAGCCCGGCGCAGTTCCTGCCGGCGCTCGGGGAGAGCGATCTCGATGCGCTGCTGCGCC
This sequence comes from Pseudomonadota bacterium, assembly GCA_021808195.1. The sequence continues at coordinate 48,198 of JAKBCE010000016.1, read as the reverse complement.
AGGGATTGAGGCTCTCCCTCGCGCACTTGCGGGGCTGGCGCGAGGCGCAGCTGCCGATTTCCCTGTCGATCAACCTGGCGCCGAGCTCCCTGGTGCACCCCGATTGCGCGCGCTGGGTCGAGGAGGCGCTGCGCGAGGCGCAGGTGGCCCCGGAGCATCTGACGCTCGAGGTGCTGGAAAGTCAGGCGCTCGAGGCGAGTTCGGTGGACGAGGCCATCACGCGGCTCGCGGCGTTGGGGGTGAAGATTGCCATGGACGATCTGGGTTCGGGCTTCAGCAACCTCAAGCGCCTGGCGGATCTGCCGTTCGACGTGATCAAGGTCGACCAGAACATCATCAAGGATCTCGCGCGCGACCCGGTCAAGGCGTTGAGCCTGATCCATACCGTAGTGCAGATCGGGGAGGACCTCGAGCGCGACGTGGTGGCCGAGGGACTGGAGGATGCCGCCATCATCGAGGCGGCAATCGTGCTCGGCTGCCGCTTCGGGCAGGGCTATGCGCTCGGGCGGCCGATGCCGCCTGAGGCGCTGGCGCAGTGGCTCGAGCAGCGCCCGTTTCGCGGCGGCGCCGGCCGCCCGCTCACCAGCTGGCTCGGCGCGCTCGCCTATCAGTGGCGACTGATGCACGACCCGCTGCACGTGCAGCAGCCGGGGCCGCTCGCCGACTGTCCGATCAGCCACTTCCTGCAGGCCCAGCAGGTCCACGACGAGCAGATTCTGTGGCTGCATGCCTGCATCCATGAGCATCCGGGCGAGACCGAACGCAGGCAGGCGATGCGCCAGATGATGAAGTGGATTGCCCGCCGGGTGTGCGAGCCCTGAGCGCAGTGCAGCGCTTGCGGTGAGCCGCTGAGCGGCGCTGTGATCTACGCGTATCGACACTGGCCCGCAGGGGGCGTATCGGTGAGGCGATGAGTTATCCGCCACAGTTCAAGATCGAACCGGGCAGGCCGGTGAAGCTCGCCGAGTTCGATCCGGCGTTCAAAGGCCACCACGAGGCGCACAGCGCCGCTGCGGCCGAGATCGAGCACTACAATCAGCGGTTGCGTGTGCTGCAGGAACTGCTCTACGCCGAGGGCCGCCGCTCACTGCTGATCTGTCTGCAGGCGATGGACACCGGCGGCAAGGACGGCATCATCAATCATGTGCTCGCGGCGATGAACCCGCAGGGCTGCCGGGTCGCGCATTTCCGCCGGCCCTCCCCCGAGGAGGCGGCGCACGATTTCCTCTGGCGAGCGCACCGTGTGGCGCCGGCGCGCGGTGAGGTCGTGATCTTCAATCGCTCGCACTACGAGGACGTGCTCGTGGTGCGCGTGCATCAGTGGGTCGCCAAATCGGTCTGGTCGGCGCGCTACGAGCGGATCAACGAGTTCGAGCGGGCGCTCGCTGAGGACGGCACGGTGATCCTGAAATTCTACCTGCACATCTCGAGCGAGGAGCAGCTCGCACGCTTCAAGGAGCGGCTCGATGATCCGACCAAACACTGGAAGATCAGCGAGGCCGATTACCTCGAACGGCGGTTCTGGCCGCAGTACCTGCGCGCCTACGAAGAGGCGCTCAGTCGCTGCAGCACCGAGCGGGCGCCCTGGTACGTGATTCCGGCCAATCACAAGTGGTTTCGCAATCTCGCCGTGGCGCGCATCGTGGTCGAGCGGCTCGAGGCGATGGGCCTGAAGTATCCCGAACCAACAGTCGACCTGACGCGCATCCGCCGCGAATATCACGCCGCAGCCGCGAAGTAGCCGCCGGCCGCTGCCGAGCGGGTAAGCCGGTGCGCTCCCTGTGGCACACGGTGCTCGATCCGCCCGACACTGCGGAGTAGGATGCGCCAGGCGCGGGCGAACCGCCCGGCCGAGCCGGTGCCGGCTGAACCTGGAGGATCCTTGCGCATGCCACGAACTCTCGCCCCGCTGCTGCTCGGCGCCGCAATGGCGCTTGCCCCCGCAGTGCACGCGGCGCAGCCCCCGGAGCATCATGCGGTCCCCGCACCGACCCCCCGGGCGCGAACCGTACGCACCCACGGCAGCGTGATGATCGACGGCAAGCGCATCGCGTACACCGCTACGGCCGGTACGATCATTCTGAAGAACAAGGCAGGTCAGGCGACGGCCAGCATGTTCTACATCGCCTACACCCGCGACGGGGTACATGCGGTCGGCCAGCGGCCGCTCACCTTCGCCTACAACGGCGGGCCGGGCTTTGCGTCGGCGCTGGTCGATGTGGGCGGATTCGGGCCGCGGCGCATCGACTGGCCCGCCCCGGGGCAGGTCGCAGCCGAGCAGCCGCCGTACCGGTTGGTCCCGAACGCCGACAGCATCCTCAAGGCTACCGATCTGGTCTTCATCGATGCGGTGGGGACCGGCTACAGCCGCATCCTCGCGGCGGGCAAGCCGGCGATGTTCTACGGCATCAACGGCGATGCGCGCGCCTTTACCCAGTTCATCGCGCGGTATATCCAGCAAAACGACCGCTTCCAGTCACCGAAGTTTCTGCTCGGGGAGAGTTACGGTACGACCCGCTCGGCAGTGCTGGCACTCGATCTGGTCACGCGCGGCATCTACCTGAACGGCGTGATCCTGTGCTCGACGGTGCTCGATTTCGCGACGCTGAACAACACTCCCGGCAACGATCTGCCGTACGAGCTGTATCTGCCCTCGTATGCGGCGGTCGCCTGGTACCACCACCGGCTCGATCCGCAGCCCGCGCACTTGCGGGCGTTCGTCAAACAGGTCGAGCGCTTTGCCGGCGGCCCGTATGCGCGGGCGTTGTTCGAGGGTTCGGCGCTCTCGGCCGCCCACCGCGGGCGCATCGCCGCGCAGCTCGCCCGCTTCACCGGGCTGCCCGCCTCGCTGTGGCTGCGGGCGGACTTGCGCATACCGCTGTCGGTGTTCCAGCGCCGTCTGCTCGCGGATGCGACGAGCACGGGCCGCTTCGATGCGCGTTTCACCACGCCCGAGCTGCAGCCACTCGTGCCCGTGCAGGGCGATTCGGCCGCCGGCGCGGCAACCACGGCGATCTGGGGGGCGCTCAGCACGAGCTTCGATGCGTATCTGCAGAGCGAGCTGCACTATCACAGCAGGCGGCTGTACGTGCAGAGCAGTGCTGCGGCCTTCAAAGCCTGGGACTGGGGTCGCTACCAGCCGCCGCTCAGTGCGCTCGATGAGGGCGTCGGCAGCAGCCAGAGCCTTGCCCGGGTGCGCAACGTCGCCCCGGCACTCGCGCGCGCCATGAGCAACGACCCCGGTATGCAGCTGATGCTGAACAATGGGTGGTTCGACATGGCAACGCCGTTCTTTGCCACCGACTACACCATCGCGCACATGGGACTGCCCGCAGCGCTCGCTGGGCACATACACGAGTATTACTACCCGGTCGGGCACATGCTGTACCTCAATCCGGCCGTGTTGCCGCAGCTCGCCGCCAATATCGATCGGTTCATCGCGCACGCCACGCCGCAGCGCTGAGCGCGAGGTGCCGACGCGCCAGGTGCGCTATGGTGGGCGCTTTTTGGGGGCGCTTCATGGTTCGCACCGCCTCGGTTCATCGTTACATCGGCCGGCCGTGCGCCGTTGCGGTGCTCTGCGCATTGCTGGGTGCACTGTGCTCCGTCGCGGTACAGGCGGCAGTGCCGCAGAGCGCCTACGCGGGGATGCGTTGGCGGCTCATCGGACCGTTTCGCGGCGGTTGGGCCACCATGGCCGCCGGCGTGCCGAGCGAACCCAACACTTTCTACATCGGCACGGCCGGCGGTGGGGTGTGGAAGAGCATCGACGCCGGGCGCACCTGGCAGCCGGTGGGTCCGAATCTGCCGCCGGCGATCGGCGCGATCGCGGTCGCCCCCTCGGCGCCGCGAACGATCTACGTGGGCACCGGCCAGGTCGCGCCCCGCTATGATGCGGGCGCCGGCCGCGGGGTATTCAAATCGACCGACGGCGGGCGCACCTGGCGGGCCGTGGGTCTGCAGGCTACGCGCTACATCGGGCGCATCTGGATAGACCCGCACCATGCCAACGTGGTGGTGGTGGCCGCGATGGGGCACCTGTACGGCCCGAATCGGGCGCGCGGGATTTACCGCAGCAACGATGGCGGGCGCACCTGGCAACACGTGCTGTTCATCAACCGGCGCACCGGCGTGGTGGATCTGGCGGCCGATCCGACCAACCCACGGCTGTTGTACGCGGCGGCCTGGCAGATGCGCGGGTGGCCCTGGCTCGATTATTTCGAACCGCACGGTGGCCCGGGCAGCGCCATTTACCGCTCCCGCGACGGCGGCAAGACCTGGCAGCGACTGGCCGGCGGCGGCTGGCCGCGCGGTCCGCTCGGGCGGATCGGGCTCGCCGTGACGCACACCGCGCAGGGCACTCGGATCTATGCGACGGTCGAGTCGCGTACGCAGGGCGGCATCTGGCGCTCGGATGACGGCGGTGCGCATTGGCAGCGAGTCAACGCCGAAGGGGCGATATTCGGCAGCTGGTACTTCTCGCGGCTCACGGTCGATCCGCGCAACCCCAATGTGCTGTTCTCGGCCGGGCAGTCGATCCGCCGCTCGAGCGACGGCGGGCGCACCTGGCACATCATCAAGGGCGCCCCGGGCGGCGACGATTACCACTTCGTGTGGATCAATCCACTGCACCCGAACCATTGGATCACCGCCTCCGATCAGGGGGCTGTGGTGAGCGTCGATGGCGGGCGCACCTGGAGCAGCTGGTACAACCAGCCCACCGGTCAGTTCTACCATCTCGCCGCCGATGATCGCTTTCCGTACTGGATCTACAGCGGCCAGCAGGACAGCGGCTCGGTCGGTGCGGCGAGCCGCAGCGATTACGGTTCGCTCACCTGGCGCGACTGGCACCCGGTCGGGGGTGATGAACGGGACTACATGGTGCCCGATCCGGCCGATCCGGACTTGGTATTCGGTAGCGGTCTCGGCGGGCGCGTGTCGCGCTGGGACGCGCGCACCGGTCAGGTCGCCAACGTCTCACCGTATCCGATCGTCAGTTATGGCTCCGCGCCGTTCACCGTCAAGTACCGCTACGGCTGGGTGACCCCGCTGGTGTTCACGCCCACCCGCCCGTATGCACTGCTGCTCGGCGCGCAGGTGCTGTTCCGCTCCGCGGACCTCGGCAACACCTGGCAGATCATCTCGCCGGATCTGACCGGCAAGGTGGCTGGCACGCGCGGCTGCACGGCCGCGGCGCGCGGTGAGCTCGCCCGCGCCTGTGGCTTTGGGGTGATCAGCGCGATCGCCCCCTCGCCGCGCCAGGCCGGGCAGATCTGGGTCGGCACCGACAGCGGACTGGTGCAGTTGACGCGCGATGAGGGCAAACACTGGCGCAACGTGACCCCACCGCAGCTGCAGCCCTGGCAGAAGGTGAGTTCGATTTCGCCCTCGGCGCTCGATCCCGCCACGGCGTACGTGTCCGTCGATGATCAGCGCCAGGACGACTGGCGGCCTGAAATTCTGCGCACCCACGACTACGGCGTGCACTGGCGAGAGATCGTCAGCGGTTTACCCGCGGATCAACCGGTCTCGGTGGTGCGCGCCGATCCGCAGCGCGCCGGGCTGCTCTACGCCGGCACCACCGATGGGGTGTTCGTGTCGTTCGACGACGGCGCGCACTGGCAGTCGCTGCAGCTCAATCTGCCGCAGGCCTGGGTGAAGGATCTGCTGGTGCACGATGAGGATCTCATCGCCGCCACGCAGGGGCGGGCCATCTGGGTGCTCGATGATCTGGCGCCGTTGCGCCAGCTGTCGGCCCGGATGCTGCGCGCCCCGGCGCACCTGTTCGCGCCCGAGCCGGCCTGGCGCGTGCACCCGGACAACAACCGGGACACGCCCCTGCCGGCGGACACGCCCCAGGGCGAGAATCCGCCAGCCGGTGCGATCATCGATTACTGGCTCGCGGCGCCCAGCCCGAGCCCGGTGCGCCTCTCGATCTACGACTTCAGGGGTCGTCTGGTCCGCTCGTTCACCTCGAGTCCGCCGCCGGTGAGCCTTCGCGCCCATCGCTACTTCGCCAAGGCGTGGCTGAAGCCAGCGGCGCCACTCTCGAGTGCCCCCGGCATGCACCGCTTCGTCTGGAACCTGCGCTATGCGCGCCCGGCGGCCATCGATTACCACTACAGCATGCAGGCGGTATTCGGTCTGAATACCCCCACGTCCGTCGAGGGTCCGTTCGTGCTGCCCGGGCTGTACCGCGTGGTGCTCAGCGTCGAGGGTCGGCAGTACCGCGAGCCGCTGGTGGTCCGCATGGATCCGCGCGTACACGTGCGCACCGCACAGCTGCGCGCGTTGCTGTCCTACAGCCAGGCGATCGACGGGGGGCTCGCACGGGTCAAGGCGCTGTACGATGCCGAGCATCCGGTGCACCAAGCGCTCATCGCGCTCGGGACGCGCATCGCAGCGCACCGCGCACCCCGGGAGCTCGCCGCAGACCTAACATCCCTGCTGGCGCTGACTGCTAGCGACGGTCCGGGCGGCCTGCTCAGGCTCAATCGCCATCTGAGCGCGCTCGAGGCCGATGCGGAGTCGGCGGATCTCGCACCCACCGGCGCCGATGAGCAGGTTCTGCAGACCTCACTCGGTCAGCTCGATGCGTCGCTGCGGCGGTGGCGCGGCACGGTGGCGCGGATCGAGCGGCTGAACGGCACATTGCGCCGCGCGGGAATGGCCCGGATCCCGGTGCCAGCGGTGCGTCTGCACTGAGCAGCAGCCCGGGGAGCGCTGCCGCGCAGCGCGGCAGCGCTCCCCGGGCTCGCGGGTCGCTCAGTACGCGAAATACGGTCCGGTGCCGGCGCTGGTGAGCGCGCCGTAGAAGGCGACGTACACGTTGCGTCCGAAGAAGAAGGGCAGCCCGAAATCGAATGAACAGTTGGTGGCCTGGTTCGGACAGAATGCGGACTGATTGCCGGCGTCCGCCCCGATGTCGTCGAACGCCGTGTTGGTCGGGTACTGGTTGAACACGGTGCCGGCGTTGGCGATGGAGAACGCGACGGTCGACTGCACGCCATTCTGGCCGAGGTTGCTCGCCGTGAGGTTCAACGTGCTGGTCGGGCAGAACCAGCTGCCCTGGCTCACGCAGCTGTGCGGGATGGCGCTGTCGTTGAAATAAAAGGCGTTCGAGCCGGTATCGAAGAACGAGTAGGGCAGCGCCTGGCCGTTGTAGGTGGTGCTGATGTAGCCGTAATTGTTCGCCGTGAGCACCGTCTGCGCGCTCATCCCATTGTTGCCTTCGGTGCCGATCCCGAACACCAGCGAGCCGCTGACCGTGCTCGCCGTGCCGGTGAGTCCGAGTGGCGGCAGTTCGATGATGACCCCGTTGTTGTCGGTGGCGAAATCCACCGCCGGGTCGGTTACTTGCTCGCTCTCGGGCACCGTGCTGCCCACACAGCCGCTCGCCGGGCAGATGTAATAGACCGCCGGCTGGGGTACCTGCTGCGCGCAGGTCTGACCGCAGTCATCGGCGAAGGTGCCGACGCCGAGGATGCCGTTGGCGCCGAAGGTGGACACGGTGTCCTCCGCCGAGCCGGTGCTCTGGCAGCCGCTCGGGACGCTCGCGTAGTTCGGATCACCGATCAGCTGTACGGGCACGCTCTGCGCCGACTCGCCGCCAATGTCCACATCGGCGGTCTTGATCGGTCCCCAGCTGTAGCCATCGACGAACTGGGTGCACTCGACCAGCGGACTGCCGCTCACGGTCTCCGTCGGCAGCGCGAGCGAGAACGGGTTGCCGGAGGTATCCAATGCGTCTGCCACGATGCGCAGCCCGTAGGAGCCGGTGTCGACCTCGATGTGATCGAAGGTCTGGCATTGCGCGGTTCCCGGCTCACACACTGTGACCGTGATGTAGGGAATGTCGACGGACTTGCCATTCGGCCCGGCGTCAACGGTCATGGTGACCACGTTCGCGCCGGGGGAGGAGTTCGTCTGCCCGCTGCCGCTGCTGCTGCCGCTGCTGGAACTCGCGACGCTCGAGCCGCCCCCCCCACCACACCCGGCGACGGCGAGCACGCTCAGCAGGAGACCGACGAGCAGGGTCTTGCGCACGGAAAACCTCGTTGCAGAATTTAGTGGAGGTCGGCGACCGATACGTTCGGGGGCAGGAGCGAGGGAACGTAGGCCATGCCGAAGAAATAACGCATGTGTCCCCCGGCATGCACAACGAGCTGCGGGGTACGCAGCTGCACGTGGTTGTGGCCCAGGCCGGCGCGCTCACTGCGCTCGGCGGTCTTGAGCATGCCGAAGTAGGTGCTGCCGAGCGTCTGGGCGAGGTTCGGCAGGGTCGGGCCGCGCCAGCTGACCGCGAACACGATGCCCGCCGGCGAGATGAATTCCTTCACCAGCGTGCCGCCGGGGGCGGTGATCTGTTCGACCTGGTAGCCCGGGCCGGTGGCGTGGCGGAGCTGGCCCTTCATGCGCAGCTGATCGGCTGCGACCGAGGCCGCCGGCTCGCCGAGGGCGGCCCGGGCGGGCACGAGGATTGCCCGGGAACAGAGCAGGCCGGTACAGGCGAGCACGGTGGCTGCGACGGGTGCAATCGAGTTCATGGCGTGACTATAGCGAAAGCGCTCAGGGGGACTTCAACGAATTGTGTCTCGCTCGGGTTGACGCGGCACAGCCGCTCCGGGGGGGCGCGGCCGGCGCGAGGGGCGGGGCCGAATCGATGGACAAGGGACGCGCTGTCCGCTAGGATGCGCGCCCTTTCCGGTGGAGCGGTAGTTCAGCTGGTTAGAATACCGGCCTGTCACGCCGGGGGTCGCGGGTTCGAGTCCCGTCCGCTCCGCCAGTTCTAAAATCCCCTTCAGAGACAATTGGTTACCGCCGCCTCGAAGCGGCTGTCGCGGCCTTGACGCCGCCCGGCGCCCGTGCGGCGGAAATCCCGGCGATTCACCCTCTCGCGACGATCGTTGGCCCGCAGGCGGCGCTTATGGCGCCACCATGGCGCCCGGCGGCTTTGCTGCGGGCGGGCTGCCGAGCGCAGGCTGTCACACAACTGATCTTTCTTCTTCAGACGCCTTCAGCGTAATCTCGCCCTACTACTACAACGTGGGGGCGTCCATGCCGGACGATCAGGTGATATTGGCTGCCGAGCGCGCGATGCGTCCGGCCGGAGGGGTGGATTTGCGCCGCACGGCGGCTCACCCGGATTATTGGTACCCGCTCGCCTGGTCCGATGAGCTCAAGGCCGGCCAGATTCTCGGTCGCCGCTTCGCCGGTGAGCCGATTGCGCTGTACCGGGGCAAGAGCGGCCAGGTCTTTGCGCTCGAGGACCGCTGTGCCCACCGGCAGGTGCCGCTGCACCTCGGCGTGGTTGCCGGCGATCAGCTCAAATGCCACTACCACGGCTGGGCGTACGACTGCGCCGGCAAGTGCGTGGATGTCCCCTACCTCGGCAAGGAGCGCCGGCCGAACGGGGTGCGCAGCTACCCGGTGCGCGAGATCGACGGTCTGATCTTCATCTTCCCCGGCGACCCGGCGCTTGCTGCCGCGCGAGTGCCCGCCGCGCTCGGCGCCTCGCAGCGGCGCGACTACAAGACGCGCCGGCTCAACCGCGAGGTGGCCTGTCACTACACGTTCATGCACGAGAACCTCTTCGACATGAACCACCAGTTCCTGCACCGCAAGCAGATGGGCTCGATCCGGGCGAGCTGCCTCGGGCGGCGCCACGGGGAGCACTGGGCCGAGGTGGAGTACAGCTTCAGCCGCACCGAGGGCAAGTCCTCGATGGGCGAGCGCGTCATCGTCGACCTGATGCGCACGCGAGGCGGGCAGGAGAAGCAGGATTTCCGCGACCACATGCGCATCCGCACCGACTATCCGGCGCAGAGCCTGAAGGTCTGGGTGGGGCGCAACATCGAGCAGACCCAGGATCCGGTGCTCGACGTGTGGCTCTGTTACACCCCGCTCGATGCCGAGCACCGCACCAACCGCACGTTCGGCTACCTGTCGGTGAAGAAGCCGCCCGTGCCGGGCCTGATCCACATGGTCTGGCCGTTCGTCGTCTGGTTCACCGAGAACATCTTTCGCGAGGACAAGCAGATCGTCGAGTACGAGCAGCGCGCGCACGATGCGCAGGGCAGCGACTGGAACAACGAGGTGTTCCCGCCGCTGCGCGATCTGCGCGAGGTGCTGGCCCGCTGCAGCATTCCGCTCTGAGGCGCCCGGGGCGGGCCGGGCAGCCACCCGGGCGCGAGGCGCCGGGCGGGTTCTGATCGATCCGCCGCTGCGTTACGATGCACCCGGGCGGCTCCCCGCCCGAGGGATCCCGACGTGACGTTGTTTGCCGACGAGCGGCTCCATTTCTTTCGCCCCCTGACCGGCAAGTACCGCGAGCAGGTGGTGGCGTGCCTGCGCGCGCTGTATGCACGGCTGTACAGCTCACTCGCCGATTACAGCCGCGTGGTGCATCGGGAACTCGTCATCGAGGTATTCCAGGAGGTCATCACCCGCACCCCGGTGCTCGAGAGCGAGGAGGACGACACCGCGCCGCCGGTGCGCGCCGAGCGTGAGCAGGCCGCCTGGATGCTCAACCTGCTCCTCGAGCACGGCTGGCTCGAGCGCAACGTCGATGAACTCACCCTCAGCAGCACGTACGGCTTCTCGCGGATCGGGCGGCTGTTCACCCAGCCCATGGAGGAGATCGCCGGCAGCCGCTTTCGCACCCGCCACCGCAACACGCGCAACACCTGCAGTGCGTTGCGCTCGTTTCTCGACAAGCATGAAGTCTACGATCTGCTCGATGCCTACGAGTACTCCGAGCGGATCGTTTCGGACTTCTCCGACATCATCGCCGAACTCGAGGAGCGCAAGCGCCAGTTGATCCGAGAGGTCGAGGCGCAGCAGCTGGTGCGCCGGGCGAGCGAGGAATTCTTCGACTTCATGGAGAAGCGCTTCATGCCCGATGTGGCACTGCGCTTCTCCGAGGACAGCGTGGTCAAGTACCGCGATGAGCTCGATGAGCTGCTGCGCCGCGCCCGGGCCCAGCGCCGCGAAACCAAGGCGGCGGTCGAGCGGGAGCTGCGCCGGCTCACCCCGGAGCTGATCGGCGACGGCCGCCGCTCGGTGTACCTCACCCTGCTCGATCAGATCGAGAGCCGCCTGCACAGTGCCGCCGATGTGATGCTGCCGGCGCTGCGCCAGTCGCTGCACGGATTTACACGCCGCGCCGACATTCTGCTGCGCCAGCTGAGCTTCACCGAGGCGAGCCAGCACGCGCTGCTCGCCGCCTTCGAGCAACTCGCGAATCTCACCGAGGCGCAGCAGGACGGCCAGCTCGCCGCGGCGGGCGAGCATCTCGCGGCGCTCGAGGTGGGCCTCGTCGATCCGGATCACCTGCGCCTCTACAGCACCGAGCGGCGCCGCACGGTGGCAACGCTGCTCGAGCCGCCGGCCACCGACGATCGGCAGTCCCGCCGGCGGCTGTTCATCGAGCAGGCGCTCGAGCGCGCCTTTGCGATCACCAACCGCGAGCTGCATGCGTATCTGCTCAACGCCCTCGCCGGCGGCCATGAGATCCGCACCAGCGCGCTGCCGGTGCGTGATGCGCGCGAGCTGCTGCAGGCCGCGCACGTGATCGAGGTGGGCGCGGCCGGCTGGGAGCGCTTCGGCCTCACCTTCGAGGTGCAGCCGACCGGTCGGCGCGTGGCGGGGGAGTATTTCACCGCGAGTGATGAGTTTGTGGTGCGGGTCGTGGAGTCGCAAGGGGGCGTCGGTGGAGCTGAGTAGGTATCTCGAGGAGCGGCTTGAGCCGAGTGCCGTGTCGCTCGAGGAGCTGCGCGAGCTGCTCATCCGGCTGCTCAACTACGGGGTGCTGGTGCGCGCCGAGTCGCAGATCGAGCGGGAGTTGTATGACCGTCTGGTGCGCATCGAGACGCTGGTGATCGAGACGCTCGCCCTCTACGGCATCGAGCTGCATCACGATCGGCGCTTCGAGTACGTGCGCCTGTATCCGCCCGGCAGCCGCACCCCTGGCATGGAACAGGCCGCCGAGCAGGCCTTCGGCGCGAGCCTGCGCGCGCGCCTCACGCAGCCGGAGGTGGCGTTGATCCTGGTGCTGCGAGCGCAGTACGACAAGGCGCTGCGCGAGGGCAAGATCGACGCCGAAGGCTATGCCACCGAGCCGCTCGAGGCGGTGAGTCTGGCGCTGCGCAATTGGCTGAACCGCACGCTGCCGGAGAAGGCCACCGAACGGCGGCGGGTGTTCCAGCGCCTGCGCCAGCTGCGCCTGATCGAGTACCGCTCCGAGGAGGAACTCGAGCACAGCGAGGCGTGGCTGCGCATTCATCCCATGATCGTCGACTTTGTGAGCGCCGAGGCCATCGAGGCGCTGAGCGGACCTGCGCCCGGGGGGGCGGGCGAGGCGGAGGCGCCGCAGCGGCACGGCCGGGACCTGCAGGGAGAGGCCGATGTTTCTTAAGCGCTTCGTGTTCGTCAACTGGGGCAACATCCCGAACGGGGAGTTCGAACTCGGTCCGGTCAATCTGTTCTCCGGCGCCAACGGCTCGGGTAAGACCACCGCCGGCGATGCGCTGCAGACGGTGATGACGGCCGCGCACGAGCACCTGTTCCACTACAACCCCGGCCAGGAGGAGACGACCCAGCGCGGTCGCGGCGGCAAGCGCGTGCGCACGCTGGCCTCCTATGTGCTCGGCTGTGACGATGGCAGCTATGCCCGCACTGAACTGACGGACGGATATCTCGCCGCGGTATTCCACCCCACCCGGGGCGAGGATGCCGAGCGCTTCACCGCGCTCATCGGTGTGCGCGCCTGGCTCGATCAGTCGGGCAAGCAGCCGCTCGCCCGTGAGGAGCTGCTGGCGTTTTTCATCCTGCCGGGGATCGAGCTCGAGATCGAGGCGTTCCTCGAGACGCGCGCCACGGTGGTCCACACGGTGCTGCTCGATGAGCTGCAGAAAAAGCTGATTGCACGCTACGGGCAGCGTGCGGTGGAGCGCTACGATCAGAAGCGCGCATACCTGCGCCGGCTGTACGGGGCGCTGCGCGGCAAGCGGGACTCGGTTGCCGAGCGCGAGGCGCTCGCCGCCGCCCGCGCGTTCTCGCGCTTCATGGCCTACAAGCCGGTGAGCAGCATCAACCAGTTCGTCGCCGAGGAGGTGCTCGAGAGAAAGGATCTGGGCGAGGCGATCCGCTCGGTCTCGAGCCAGCTGAAGACCATCCATGGCATGGAGCGCGAGGCGCAGGCACTGAAGGACAGCGCACAGCGGCTCGAGGCCGCGGCGCATCACACACAGAGCTACCTGGAGGGCTGGATCGAGCTCAACACGCTCGAGTTCACGCGCGCGCGCGCGAGCTATCTCGAGCAGCAGTCGCTGTTCCTGCGCACGAGCGAGGGACGCGAGCGCGCCACGCGTGATCTGCACGAGAACACCGCCAGCCTCGCGCTCGCCGCCGCACGCGGCCGGCAGTTGCGCGAGACGCTGATCAGCCTCGAGGCGCAGCGCAAGGGCATTACAGCGCTGCAGCAAAAAGATACGCTCGAGGTCGCGCGTGCAGCACTCGAGGCACGCTTGCAGCCCGCCGCCCTGCAACTGCTCGCGCAGGGACAGCAACTGCAGCGCAATCGAACCGCGGCGAAAGAGCTCGTGCAGCTGCTGGCGGTCCCCTCGCTGGTGAGCGAGCTGCCCGAACTCACCGACAGCGAGGCCCGCCGCGTGGTGCGGGACGCGCTCGAGGCGCTCGGCGGGGAACTCGACGTCTCCTTGCTGCTGCAACAGGACCTGACGCACAGCCTCGCGCGGCTCGAGGCCGAGCTCGATCAGGCCCGGCGCGCGCAGCGCGCACAGGGCGAGCTCGCCGATTATTGGCAGCGGCGCGAGAGCCTCCCCGAGAGCCGTCGGGACAGCGTGGCGCACGCCCATCAGGCCCGTCGGCAGCAGTATGCGCAGCTCAGCGAACAGGCGAGTCAGAAAGAGCGCGAGATCGCCCGGCTCGAGGCGAAGCAGGTCGTCTACCCCGCGTACGTGGAGCGCGCCCTGGAGGCGATCCGCGCACAGTGCCCGCAGGCCGACGCACGCGTGCTCTGTGATCACATCGAGGTCAGCGAGCCCCGCTGGCAATCGGCCATCGAGGGCTACCTCGGCGGCGCCCGTTTCGCCCTCATCGTCGACCCCGAATACGAAGCGCAGGCCATCCGCATCGTGCGTGCCCTGGCCGGTCGGGACAATCGCGCACGGGTCATCCAGGGCGCCAAGGCGCTGCGCGATGCGACGCGCATCAGCCTGCCGGCCGACTCGATCGTGCACGGACTCACCTTCACCCACGCGGTTGCGCAGGCGTTCCTCACGGCCAGTTACGGCGGCGTGGTGCGGGTCGAGAGCCCCGAGGCGCTGCGCCAGAGCGCCCGCGGGATCACCGTGGAGGGCATGGCCTCGGGCAGCTACTCGATGTTCCGCTGCGATGTGGCGGATGCGGATCTGGTGTTCGGCGCGGCGGCGCGCGAGCGCGCGCTGCGGGCGCGCAAAGCGGAGCTCGAGCGGCTGACGAGAGAGCGCCAGGAGGCCAACCGCGCGCTGCAGGACAGCGCGCGGTTGCTGCAGGCGATCGATGCGCTCGCCCCGCTCACCTACGCAGATTGCCTGGCTGAGTTGCTCGAGGTGCATCGGGAGCTGCGCCGCGTGGAGCTGCAGCTGGAGAGTCTCGAGGTTGGCGAGCACGCCGCACTCGAGGCACAGCTGCGCACCTTGCGGGAGGAGGAAGAGGCGTTGCGCGCCGAGGAGGCGACGCTGCACCAGCGGGCCGGTGAGCTGAACAAGGAGCTGGAGGATCTGCGCCGACGGCTCACCGAGCTGCACCGGAACAAGGACGCGGCCGAGGAGCGCATGGCGGTGGCCGAGCGCGATCTGACGCAGGTGCACGCGCAGTGGCCCGAGTTCGATCTGCAGGCGCGCCTGCAGTACGCCGAGACGCAGGCGAGTGAATTCGATCCGGTGCGTGCCGCGCGCGCGCTCGAGGAGACCAAGACCGGTCTGCACCGCGCCCAAAGCGCCATTGCCGCCACCATTCTCGAGCACAACCAGCGCTGTCGCCCCTCCGACGCCCTCGTCTACACCGCCTTCGTCGGCCAGTACGATGCGGCGCTGTTTGTCGAGCTGTGTGCGCTGCGCCGGGAGATGGACCGGATCTACAACATCCTCAGGAACAACGTGCTCATCGAGAAGCACGAGCAGTTGCAGCGGCTGAAGGCGAGCTTCAACGATGCGTTCGTCTCGCACCTGTGTCAGGAGATTCACCAGTCGCTGCGCGACGGGGAACGTCAGCTCGAGCTGCTGAACCGCGAACTCACCGAGCACCGCTTCGGCTCGGACCGCGAACGCTTCCGCTTCGCGCACGAGTGGGTGCCGGAGTTTCGCGAGTATGCACAGTTTCTGAAGGAGGTCGTGCAGAACCCGGCGCTCGGGGAGGGGCAGAGTCTGTTCGAGACGCGCCTCTCGGGGAAATCGGCGCAGGTGCGCGAGCAGCTGATGGCGCTGCTGCTCGGGGAGGATGAGCACAAGTCCCTGCAGGAGCTCGAGCGGATCGCCGATTACCGCAACTATCACCGCTACGAGATCTACAAGGAAGTCGAGGGCAAACCGCCGATCGCGCTCTCGGAATACGGGACCGGCAGCGGCGGGCAGCTCGAGACTCCCGCCTACATCATCCGCTCGGCGAGCATCACCTCGGCACTGCGCTACGCGGAGGGGACCAGTCACCTGCGCATGGTGCTGGTCGATGAGGCATTCTCCAAGATGGATGAGAGCCGCTCGCGCGAGGTGATCGATTACCTCACCCGCTCGCTCGGTCTGCAGCTGGTGTTCATCATGCCGACGAGCAAATGCGGCCCGTTCATGGACCTGATCAGCAACGAGTTCGTGTTCGCGAAGGTGCCGAGCGCCCCGCGCGGCCAGCTGCGCACGCGGGTGCTGGTCGATCGCAAGCAGTGCGATGTGCAGCGCATCGCTGAGCTCTGGCAGCAGCACCGGCGCACGGTGCGCGAGCAGGCCGAGCTCGATTTTCTGAGCGACGTCGTCGCCGAAGAGACGCCGATGAGGCCAAGCGGCACGCGCGCATGAGCATCGGGCCGCGCCCGGTTTGGCTCGAGGAGGAGCTCGAGATCGGGGCGCTGCTGCACGCGGTGCTCGATCGCTTCGACCGCCAGCCGGGCGCCGCGCGGCGCCGGGCGGTGGTGTTGTCCGCCGCGCGCTACCTGCCCTCCCTGGCGCGGGGCGCGGCGCCGGCGGAGCCGTGTTGGGTGCTGGTCCGGGAACTGGAGCGCCTGGGCGTGCTGCACGTGCGCGCCGCGCGGGGCAATCCGCTCGACCCGCCGTGGCAGGACGCGCGGCTCGCTTTCGAGCCGCATTGCGAGGCGGTCCTGCGCGAGTGGCTCGGCCGCGAGCCTGCCGAGCCCCGGATGGCGGGCTGGCGGCGCGCCCTCGAGCGTCACGGCGCGGCCTTTGCGCACGGCGGGGCGGCGCTGGCGGCGCGCCGCATCGAGATCGCGGGACGGCAGGCCGACGAGGTGGTGCGGGCGTTCGCTGCGATCGGCGCGCTGCGCGGGCCGCTCACGCTGCGCCAGCTGAGCGCGGCGGTGTTCTGGGGCAACTCCAAGGTGCTCGACGGACGGGCGGAGCTGATTGCGGCGCTGTTTCCGCAGCTCGAGATTCGCGAGCGCTCGATCGTGGTCGCCGTGCATCTGCCCGCCGATGCTGGCGGCACGTTGTTCGTGGAAAACCAGGACACCTACACCGCCGCGGCGGGCGGGTTCCCGCCCGAGTCCGCGCCGCTCGCGGTCGTCTATGCCGCGGGATTTCGCGCTGCGGCCGAGCGCATTCGCACCCGCTCCGGGGCACTGCTGCACTTTGCCGGCCCCGGCGCGCCGCAGCGCCGGGTGGCCTTCGAGCGCTGGTGGTTCGAGGCGGCCGCGCCGGCCGGTCCGTGTTGGTTCTGGGGGGATCTGGATTTTGCCGGCATGCAGATCCTGAAGTCCTTGCGCAATCGCTTCCCCGGGCTCGCCGCCTGGCGCCCCGGCTACGAGCCGATGCTGCAGCGGCTGCGCGGTCAGGGCGGGTACCGGTCCGCCGGCGGCACCGAGCCCGGACAGAGCGACCCGCAGCGCACCGGTTGCCCGTTTGCCGACACCGAGCTGCTGCCGGCGATTCGTGAGTACGGCCAGCTCGATCAGGAGTCGGTGTCGGAACGGGCGCGCTGAGTGCGCGCGCCCGGCGGCTCAGAGCGTACCGTCCGCTCAGGCGTTGCTGGCGAGGCGGACCGGGCCGGCGGGGTGGGGCAGCACTTCCAGCACCTCCCCGGCGCTCAGGCGCTGCTGCACCTGACGCCAGAAACCGGCGGTAAAGATGTCCGCGTGGCTCTGCAGGAGCGTGGCGCGCTGCGTCTCGTCGAACGCCATGAAATTGATGAAGGTCTCCGGAAAGATATCCTCCTCGCCGACATAGAACCACGGCTCGGCCGACATCTCGTCCTCGAGGCTGCGCGGCTGCGGCAGCTCGCGAAAGCGGCAGTCCGTCACCCGGCACAGCTCGTCGTAGTCGTAGAAGATCACGCGCCCATGCCGCGTGACCCCGAAGTTCTTCGGCAGCAGATCGCCGGGGAAGATGTTGGTGAGCGCAAGGTCGCGGATGCACTGCCCGTAATCGCGCACGGCCCGCGCCGCCGTCTCGCTCGAGCTGGCGCGCAGATACAGATTGAGCGGAATCAGACGCCGCTCGATGTACAAGTGGTCGAAGACGAGGTGCTCGCCGTCCTCGCGCACCGTGCCGGCGGTTTCCGCGCGCAGCTCCTGCAGCAGTTCGGCGGCAAACAGTCGCCGGGGCAGGCGCAGGCGACGGAACTCCTGCGCATCGACGAGCCGCCCGGCGCGATCATGGGTGTAGACCAGCCGGTACTTCGCCAACACGTCCTCGCGGCGCACCGTTTTCGGATACGCGAAGCGGTCGCGGATGACCTTGAAGACCACCTCGAGGGACGGCAGCGTGAAGCAGACCATCACCAGCCCCTTATCCCCGACGGCGTGCACGAACTGCTCCTCGGTGCCCTCGAGGTGGCGCATGATCTCGCGATAGCGTTCGGTCTTGCCCTGCTTGGCCCGACCGAGCATCGTGAACAACTCGCTCACCGGCTTGTGCGGCAGGAGGGATCTGAGGAACGCCACCGCCGCGTCGACCCGGTCGAGGTCGGCGTGGAAATAGGATCGCGAGACGCTGAAGACGCCGCTGACGTCCGCTCCGGACATCATGACCGCATCGATCCCGAGGCCGCCGCCGCCGTTGCGCAGCGCGAGCACCAGAGGGATGCACAGCCCGGGGCCGACCATCCGTCCGACCAGGTAGGCGCGGGACATCCGGAAGAAAACGGTCCGGATCACCTCGATGCGCTCGACGGCGCCGAGCGCCCCGAGACGGTCCAAGTGGGCCCTGATCTCCTGGGCGAGCTGACGGGTGCTGCCCTCGAGGTCTCGCCAGGGCGTGCGCAGGCGCACGTTCCCGAGCAGCTCCTCGATCAGCAACCCCAGGGAGCCGTGCATGGGGTAGGTGTGGGTGAGCACGGGCGTGGTGGCGTTGGCGAGCGGGTCGAGATCGGTGGCGAGGAACTCGATGTCCGGTGCCACACCGATGGTGCCGAACAGCCGGCGGCTGACGGAGCTGAAGTAGGTCTTGGGAAATTCCGCATCCGCGAGCGCGGCGACGCGGTGGGCGAAATCGGCGCGGATCTCGCGCCACAGTGCGCGCTCGAGCGCCCGCTCACCGAGCAGGCCGCGCACTTCCGCGACGCTGCGCTCGACGAAGCGGTCGTAAAGCTCGATGCGCTCGACCATGTCGCGCTGGCTGCCCAGCCCGTCGCGGCTCTCGAAGCGCTCGGCTGCGCGCCGGGTGATGGCACGGAATGCCGCATTGTAGGCGGCGAAAGCCTCGGCGATGCGCTGCGCACAGTGCTGTGCCGCTGTGCAATCCGGATGGTCGATCGACGGGTGATTCATCGCGCAACGCCCTCGGGGTGGGCGCAGCGCCCCGCCTCGGCCCCGGCTCGCGCGCAGTGGACCGGCCGAGCCGCCGCACACCCGCATTGTCCCGCTTGCGCCCCGGGCGGCTCAAGCGAACTGTTGCCCCGCTGCATCGGATGGCCTGTGCTCACGGCGCGCGCGTCGCGGCGCCCGCCCGCTCACCGAGTCCCGGGCTGCAGCGCCCGCAACTGCGTGGCGTTCGAGGCCAGTACGACCTGCACGGTCCGGCCGTTGCCGCGGGTGAGCGCGAGGCTCGTTCCGGGTCGGCGCCGGTTGATGAGGTTCATCAGATACAGGCTCGCGAGCCGACGGGCGCTGACCCCGTTCACGGCGACGATCCGATCGCCCGGGCCGAGGCCGGCTCGCGCCGCCGGGCCGTCCGGGCTCACCTGCAGCACGGTGAAAACCCGCGGGGTGAACTTGACGGCGAGCAGGCCAGCGGTCGCACGGGGTATCGGCGCGGGCCGATAATGCGCCCGGGCGGTCAGATACAACCGCTCCCGGCGGTAATCGAGACTGAATCGAAACGCCCGCCAGACCGTCATCCCGAGGTTGCCGGCCTCGCTGGGATTGCTGACGACACCGGCATCGTGCGGTGTGAGCGCGCCGATCAAGCGGCCCGGCACGGTGAGACCGCCGATGCGCAGCGAGTGGATGTCGGCGAGGTGCACCGTGAACGCCCCGCCATCACCGCCTTCGGTCTGCGGCACGCCTGCCCGATAATAGTGCCGCAGGTGCTCGCGCGCCGCCCAGGTGGGAAACAACAGCAGCGGGCCGCTGTTGCCGGTGTCAAGACCAAACAGGCCCCGCCGGCCGTCGAGGCGGGCCGCAATCAACGGCATGTCCCCGGTGAAGCGCAGCGGCACGGCCGCTGCACCCGCCGGTGGACGGAACGTGCCGGGCGGCTGCAGGGTGAGCCGCCTGCGGTCCGGGTCGACCGTGACGGCGAACCGCTCGAAGAGCTCAAGGCCGAGGATGCCGGCGACCGGAGGGCGCGCGCCGCGGTCGGTGAGCAGCGGGGAGACCGGCATCACCAACAGAGTCTGCTCGGTGATGCGGGCCGCGCCGATGCCGATGACGCGCACGCGCGCATAGCGCACCGCCGTGCTGCCCGAGCCGGCCCCATAGGTCAGGCCCTCACCGTGCACGGCCAGTCCCAACGTCCGCGCCGTGGCGGGCGTGAGTAGTGCATGACCGCCGGTGTCGAGTGCGAACGGGAAGGGACCTCGGCCGTTGATGCGCGCCTCGATCAGCACCTTGCCGTCGGCAGCAAACGTGATCGGGACACTCGTGCCGGCGGCCGGGATATCCGCATCGTCCGTGGGATTGGCGGGTCGCGCGAGTGCCGCCGGCGCCAGGCTGCGCAGCAGCCGGTAGCGGCGGATGACCTCGACCTCCCGGGGCGCGTTCGGCGCGTCGCGCGAGACGATCCGAAACGGCAACAGCACCCCATCGACCCATCGATAGTCGCGCAAATCGATCCGCCGCAGTTCGAATGAGCGGCGCATCACCGTGCGCGCCAGGCGATGGCGGCGCGCGCTGATCCAAAGCGTCACCGTGCGCGCGTGCGCCGGCGTGGCCCTGATCCGCCGATAGCGGATCTGCTGCACCGTTGTGCCCGGTACGCGCTGCAGCGTCGCCGGCCATTGCCGCGGGAAATACGGGCCGTTGCGATTCAGCCAACGGCGGGTGGCCGCGAGCCGGACGGCCTCGCGCGAATCGAGCGCATGCACCCAGCCGGAGCGGTCCTCGCGCCACGGGCCGTGCGCGTCGATGCCGCGCGCCGTGGTGAACAGCGGACAGCGCACGGCGCGGCGCCACTCGCCGCTGCGCAGGTCGATGAGGGTCTGCACGGTGCAGTTCTGTCCGTCCTTGATTTCGTGGCCGGTGGCCGCGATGGCGGCGATCGCGCCCCAGCGAGCACCGCCGGCGGCCTCACCGAGGCTCTGCAAGGCTCCGGCGGCGGAGGCGGCCGCGGTGGTGGCCACGGCGCCCAGCGCGAGCAACAGGGCGCTGCGGGTCATGAGGCGGTCATCCTCTGTGCCAGGCGGCGTGAGCGGGCAGGCGGTGCACCCAACACAGTGTGCCTCGGTCCGCCCGTGCAGGCCAGCGCGCCGGCCCACCTGCCACCTGCCGGATTGTTCGCGCGTCTCTTGCCGCTCGCTCAGGCGCAATCGACGCTGGTGCGGCGCTGATGGGTCTGCTTGTGACGGTACATGTCCCGGTCGGCGCTGGCGAGCAGGTGATGGCCGTCGGTACCATCCGGATACAGTGCCACGCCCACGCTGCACGAGACCGTGAGCCGCATGCCGTTGACGACGAACGGCTGGTGGAGCCAGGCCGCGACCCGGCTGCAGATCAGCTCCGCCGAGGGCTCGTCGGGCAGCGGGCTGAGCAGCAGAGCGAACTCATCGCCATAGAGTCGCGCCACCGTGTCGTGCGCGCGAATCCCGTGCCGCAGCCGCTCGGCGATGCGCCGCAGCAGCTGATCGGCCGCCTCATGGCCGAGGCTGTCGTTGATCGCTTTGAAGCGGTCGAGGTCGAGAAACACCAGCGCAAACGGCAGGTGCTGCGTGCGCGCGCGCACGATCGCCTGCTGCAGGCGGATCTGCAGCAGTCGCCGGTTGGGCAGTCCGGTGAGCCCATCGTACAGTGCCTGACGGCGCAGCTGTGCGCGCTCGCGCGCCTCGGCAGTGACGTCGCGCAGCTGGCCGATGAAGCGCTGCCGCCCCTGTGCATCCGGCAGCGGACTCACCTGCACCTGTGCCCAGCGTGGGGTCCGGCCGGAGGGCTGGGCCCGCACCACCGCCCGACCGCCGCGGCCGCCGAGCACGCAGGACTGCAGATGCGCCAGCCCCGGATCATCCGGTCTGATGCAGCACAGCGCCGGCCAGTCCATGCCCTCGAGCGCCGCGCCGGCGCATCCGGCCCAGCGCTCGAAGGCGCGATTGGCATAGATCAGGCCGTGCCGCTCAGGCCCGCAGCCGAACAGGAACACCGGCGTGTCGAGCCGCTCGAGCACCTCGCCGCACAGCTGCGGCTCGGGCCGAGCCGGCACGAGGCTGCGGGCCGGCTCGCTCCAACTGGTTTGCGATCTTTGCAACATGCGCCTCACCCGATCGTTGCTGCGCATCCGAGCATCTGGCGTGACGGTAGCGGCCCGTGCCGGCCGCCGCCATCGTGACAAACCACCGGTACAGTACCGCCGCGCGGCGGCTCAGGGCGGCGGCGCGGCGCTCGGCGCCCCGAGCGTATCGAGCAGTGTCAGTAACTGTTCGGCCTGTACCGGCTTGCTCGCGACGCGCAAGTCCGGATCGCGCGGCAGCTGGCGGATCGAGCTCGAGGTGTCCCCGGTGATGAGCACACACTTCAGCGGCTTGCCGAGCGTGCGCCGCACGGCGGCAATGACCTCGGTGCCGGTCTGCCCGTCGCGCAGGTGGTAGTCCGTGACCAGCAGGTCGACACCCTCGGCGGCCGCGGCGAGTGCCTCCTCGAGCGAGGCAACTGCGGCAACCCGATAGCCCTCGACCTTCAGCAGCATGCGCGTGGCATCGCGTACGCCACTGTCATCCTCGACCAACAGAACCCGCTGCCGGTGCGAGAGTGTCTGCGCGGCGAGGTGCGGATCAAACACCTCGGCGGTGGGCGCGGCGCTGAGCGCTGCGCTGGCCGCCGGCACTAGCACGCTGAAGCACGAGCCTTCTGCGGGCCGCGAGTTGACCTGCAGTTGCAGGCCGAGCAGATCGACGATGCGACGCACGATGGTCAGTCCGAGTCCATAGCCATCGGCAGTGCCGATCTGATAGAACTCCTCGTAGATGCGCGAGAGCTGTTCGGCGGCAATGCCAATGCCGGTGTCGCGAACCTCGATGCGCAGCACTCCGTCCGGTTCGCGCGCGCAGCGCAGCGTGATGCGGCCGCTGTGGGTGTACTTCACAGCGTTCGACATCAGGTTGCGCAGCAATTGCTCGAGCAGCGCCGGATCGGTGTGCGCCAGGTACTCCCCGCCTGCGACCTCGAGCGCAAGCCCCTTGTTCGCGGCCAGTTCGGTGAATTCGCGGCGCAGCTCCTCGAACAGCGCATCGATGGCGAAATCCATCGGTGCCGGTTTGATCGCGCCGGATTCGAGCTTGCTGATGTCGAGCAGTGCGTTGAGCAGCCGCGACATCGCCCCGATCGCCTGCTCCTGTTGACAGAGCGCAAGCACGGCGTCGCTGTCGTGCACAGTGCGCCGCAGTGCGCCGTTGAGCAGCGCGAGCGTCTGCAGCGGCTGGCGCAAATCGTGGCTGGCGGTGGCGAGAAACCGACTCTTCGCCTGACTGGCGCCCACGGCGACTTCCCGGGCCTGCTCGGCTGCGCGCCGCGCCGCGAGCAGCTCGGCCTCGATGCGCTTGCGTGCGCTGGCATCGCGGATCGCGGCCAACACCACCGTACTGTCCCCCCAGCTCATCGGGGAGAGCCGGATCGACACCGGCAACTCGCTGCCGTCGCTGCGCTGCGCGCGCAGCTCGAAGCCGATGCCCATGGGCTTGCGCCGTGCGCGGCGCATGTACCGATCGCGCAGCAGGGCGTGCGCGCGCCGCGAGCGTTCCGGTAACAGAGTATCAACGCTGTGACCGATCAGCTGCTCGCGCGAGTAGCCGAACAAAGCCTCGACGCGCGAGTTGGCGAACAGGATCAGCCCCAGAGCGTCGATCAGCAGCATGGCATCCGGGGCGGACTGCAGAGCAATGCGTGCAATTTCAGGCGGCGCGGTGAACACGGCGGTCTCGTCTGTGACGGTTGACCCTGCAACTGCGAGACGATGCCCTTCGAGGGCGGTGAAGGGCGCCTCCATCCTCTGTGACCCTGCGGTTGCACGCAATCGGGCCGCCCGCCAACCCGACATGGTGGATTCCACCACCCCGGCACGTGTCGGGCGCTGTTGCTCCTTATCGTCATGGAATCACGGTGTTACCATGGGTATGGAAAGATCGAGGGAGCGGCTCGTGAATGCATTGTCGGAACAGCCAGCCGTCGCGCCACCGATACGGATCGCCATCGTCGACGATCACCCCTTGGTGCGCGAGGGACTCGCCGCTCGGATCGCCACCCAGCCGGATCTTCAGGTCTGCTGCGAGGCGGCCGATCCGGACAGCGCGCTCGAGTTGATCCGCACGCGCCGGCCGGACTTGGCCATCGTCGATGTGGGGCTGAAACAGGGCAGCGGTCTTGATCTGGTCAAGGCGATCACGGCCGAGGGCAACGGTCCGAAGATGTTGGTCGTGAGCGCCTACGATGAGGAGCTGTTTGCCGAGCGGATGTTGCGTGCCGGCGCGCACGGCTACGTCAACAAACAGGAGCTGCACGGCTCGGTGCTCGAGGCGATCCGGGCCGTGCTCGCCGGGGAGATCTATCTCAGCTCCGGGCTGGCACAGCGGCTGGCGAGTCAGGCGGTCTCGGGGCGGCGTGGCACGCAGGGATTGGAGCTGCTGAGTGATCGGGAGCTGCAGATCTTCGAGCTGATCGGTCGCGGCTCCGGGACGCGGGCGATCGCCGCGCAGTTGCACTTGAGCGTGCACACGGTCGAGTCGCACCGTGAGCACATCCGGGCCAAGTTGAATCTGCGCAACGGCACCGAGCTGTTGCGTCGTGCCGTGCTCTGGACGCTCGAGAGCCGCGCCTGAGCGTCAAACACGCGCCGCGGGCGCAGGCAGCGTGCAGGCCACGCGGGTGCCGCCGGCGGGCTCGCTCTGTGCGCTCAGCGTCGCGCCAATGAGCGAACGGCGGTGCTCCATCAGACGCAGACCCACGCCACGCCCGAGGCCCCTCTGCGGTGGCAGCCCGACGCCATCGTCGCGGATCTCGAGCTGTAGGGCGCCCTCGTGCGCGCTCAGCCGAATCACGATGCGGCTCGCGCGTGCATGCCGGGTGGCGTTGTTCACGGCTTCCTGAGCGATGCGGTACAGGTGCGTCGCGCACTCGGCGTCCGGCAGGTGCAAAGTCCCCTCGAGCACAAACTCACAGGCCACATTGGCGCACTCGCTCGTGGTGCGTGCGAACTCGGCGAGCGCCGGGGCGAGGCGCTGGGCATCGAGGGGCGCCGGTACCAGTCCACGCGCGAGCGCTTGAACGTGGCGGTGGACCACGGCGATGCCTTCGGTGAGGTGAGCAGTCCATTGCCGCTCGCGTGCACTGGCGCTGCCATCGAGCGCCTCGCGCAGGTTCTGCGCGAGCAGCGCCAGGGCGGTGAGCTCCTGTTGGATGCCGTCATGCAGTTCCTGGCCGATGCGCTGCTGCTCGAGGGCGGCGATGCGCGCAACTTCCGCCTGCAGAGATTTCAGGGCCGTGATGTCGACCCAGGTGATGACTACCCCGTCGGCGGCCCCGGCGAGATTGTGCGGCTGGATGCGCCTGAGGTACCAGCGCTGAGTCTCGCAGTGCACCTCGTTCTGGGCGCTCGCCCCGGTGGCGGCCGCGTGGCGCACGGCGGCGAGCAGCGCCGCGTCGATCAGCGGGCTGGCGAGTGCGGTGAGTGAGTGGCCGAGATCGGCGGGGCTCACACCGAGCAGGGCGGCGGCGCCGCCGGCATAGCGCCGGATGCGCAGATCCGGGTCGAGAAACACCGCGGTGGCCTGCAGCATGTCGATCAGACCGGCCAGATCATCGTTGCCCGCTTCCAGGCGGCGCGCGTTGTGCTGCAGCTCCATGCCGAGCAGCGCGCGCTCCTCGCGCAGCGAATTCAGCTGGATGGTCAGATCGCTGAGTGCGGCATGGGCCGTCTCGAGCTCGCTGGCAGGGGGCTCGATCCGGTCGCGGCGGTGCGGGCTCTTGCGGTAAATCGGCAGCCCCTGCAGCCCCTCCTCGAGGGGTGAGAACTGCGCGCGCACCGCGCCCTGATCGGCCTCTGCACAGAGCAGCAGAGCGCCCCCGGCGCGCAGCGCGAAGTGGGTGTTGGCGGCGAAGCGTCGGGCGGTCTCGGGCGGCAGGTGCGCGGGCAGATTGCGGGCGCTGATCAGATCCAGGCGCGTGAAAATCGGCGGATGGCGCAGCACATCGTGCACTGCGGTGCTCAGCAGATCGCGCAGCAGCGGACGCGCCTGAAGTGCCTGCCCAGCAAGCGGCTCGAAATAGCGGGTGAGACGCGGCGCGCCGAGGAGCGCACTCGGGGCGTAGCGGCCGGCGCGCGTCAGGGCCAGGGCCTCATCGTCGCGATCGGTCGCAAAGATCTGCAGGCGCGGTGCCTTGCCCTGTGCCAGAAACTGCTCGAGCAGGCAGATCGCGAGGGTGTACACCTCCTCGCCAGCGCCGCAGGCCGGCACCCACACGCGCAGCGGCTCGGTGGCGCTCGCGCTGCGGATGCGCGCGGCGAGCGCACGGCTGGTGAGCGCCTCGAGCACCTGCGGCTCACGGAAGAAGCGCGGGGTCGCGGGGCGCTCGGGCGGCGGCCGCACACACGAGTTGGGCACTAGGGTGTCCTTTGCCGAGGGGCGGTTGGGCGCGAGGTCGCCGCGCGCGTGGTGCAGGGGCTGCGCATCAGTAGAGGCTCAGCTGCTCACCGAGCAGCGCCTCGCGCAGGCTGCGCAGCTCGTGCAATTGCGCGTGGAGCAGCTCGGCCGTCTGCTGCTGCAGTGCCTGGGCCGGGGACGCCCCGCCGAGGGTGATCTGCACGAGCTGCGGATCATCGAGCGGCTGGCCGATCCGGCTCACCATGAGACAGGCGGCCGCATTGACGGCGGGCAGATGCGCCGCGCAGGCCGCCGCGATGCGCAGCGCCAGCAGGTTGTAGAGCTTGCCGGTGTGGCTGACCGGGTTTTTGCCCGCCGCGCCCTCGATGCTCATGATCCGATACGGGGTGATCAGGCCGCAGACCCGGTTGCCGCGACCGGTCTGCCCATCATCGCCCGCCTCGGCCGAGGTGCCGGTGACGGTCATGAAGATGTCGCCGCGCTCGATGTCATCGGCGGCATTAACCACCGCCTGCACCTCCCGTGTGCTCGCCCGGCTCGCCGCGGCGACGGCGAGCGCTGCGGCGCTGCGCTTTGCCTCCAGGTAATCGTCCATGTTAGTGAGAAAGCGGTCGACGAACGCGCAGCTGACGGTGAGCTCGATGCGCTCGGCGTGTCTGACGCCCATGACTTTGACGTCCTCGCCAAATGCCGGGTGGGCCTGTTTGGTGTGCGCAGCATTCAGGGTCCGCTCGGCGGCGAGCACCGCACTTTCCAGCTCGGTGAGCGGCGCGAAGCCGGTGCCGCAGGAGCTGTCGTTGGCGAGCGGGGTGCCGCTGGCCGAATGGGCAAACAGCCAGTTGAGATCCCGCGAGCCCGGCCGCAGCCGCGGCACGATGCGCACGCCCCGATCGAGATCGAGGTGCGGCAGATGCGTGCGCAGCCACTCGCGGCACGCCGCCTCGGCAATCTCCTGCACCGGGATGTGCACCCCGGCATGCTCGGCGGCGGCGCGGCCGCCGAGATAGATCTCGATCGGCTCGCGCGTCTCACCCCCGCCGAACGCCGGCTGGGACGTGCCGGCGCAGAGCATGACCTTGTCGACGTTGTGATGCAGGATGATTCCGAATCGCTCCTGATAGTACTGACAGAGCCGCACGCACACCTGCTCGGCAATGCCGTCGCAGATCGAGTCGGGATGGCCGACACCCTTGCGCTCGGCGATCTCGACCGCGGCGGTGGCGGGACTGGCGTGCTCGAGACACTCGATGATCAGCTCCATGGCGGATTACCTCGGGGTGCCCTTTGGCCCCTCGAGCCCGAGCAGCCGGCACACCTCGGCATCCTCGAGCTGCTCGAAGCGCTCATACCACTCACCGACGGCAAACAGCGCCGCTGGGCTCGAGAGGATCACGAGCAGATCGGCGGCGGCGCGCACCCGCTCGGCCGCCTGCGGGGAGCCGACCGGTACGGCGGCGATGATCCGGGCGGCGCCGGCCTGCCGGGCGGCGCGGATCGCCGCGAGCATGGTGGCGCCCGTGGCGAGACCGTCATCGACCAGAATCACCTCTTTGCCGCGCAGATCGAGCGGTGCGCGGCCCGGGCGGTAGAGTCGCTCGCGACGCTCGATTTCTCGCACGGCCGCCGCCCGCGCCGCTTCGAGCGCCTCGCCGCGGTGCGCGCCGCGGTGCGCGCCGCGGTGTGCGTCCCACAAGACGATGCCGCCGGAGGCGGCCGCGCCGATCGCGAATTCAGGGTCGTGCGCCAGCGTGATTTTGCGCACCACGAGCACATCGAGCGGTGCGTGCAGGGCGGTGGCGACCTCGCGCGCCACCGCGACCCCGCCGCGGGGCAGCCCGAGGACGAGTACGGGGGCGCCGCGGGTTTGCTCCCCGAGCGCCCGGGCGAGCGCCGCACCGGCGGCGGCCCGGTCGGTAAAGACCCGCTGAGCGGTGCCTGTGCGCATGCGGACCGGTCTCCGTGAAGTCAGCGGGACTCAGCGGGCACACCGCCGCGTGCCGTACGCCCCCTGACGGATGCTGCGATTGCGCCACGTCTGGGGCGCGAGCGCCATCCGTATGAATGCGGAGTGGGGGGGCCGCCCGAGGGCTCCGCTGGGGCAACTACCTAGGCGGCTGCGGACCGTGCGGCTTCATGGGGCGGGGCAAGCGTGAAATGCTCGCACCGGAGAATGCTCAGGGGGCTCGGCGGATGATCTGGCGTCGGTTGATGCTTGCAGTGACGGGCCTGGAGCTCGTGCCGATCTACGTGCTGGATCGGGTCGGACGGCTGGCCCGCGCCTTCGAGGCGCAGGTCGATCTGTTCCACTGCCTCTACGAGCCGCAGGCCGCCCAGGCGCAGGCGGTGCGCGGCGGCGCGGCGAATCTCATCGCCGCGCGGGTCGAGGAGCGCCGGCGCCGCCTCGAGCGCCTGGCGGACATTCTGCGTGACCAGGGGGTGACGGTGAGCCCCAGCGTGCGTTGGGATTACCCGATCTACGAGGGCATCATCCGCCAGGCGCTGCGGCACAAGCCCGATCTGCTCATCGTGCCGGCCCTGGCGCTCGAGGAGGCACACCGTGCGCTCGTGTACCGCGAACTGCGCCTGATCGAGGCAGCCCCCTGTGCCGTGCTGTTCGTGAAGACCCGCGAGATCTACTCCAAGGGGTGCATCGTTGCAGCCGTCGAGCCCGAGCACGCACGTGAGGCCGATGGGGATCTCGATGAGCTCGCGATCGGTGCGGCCAAGACGCTGGCGGGCGCGTTGGCGGATGTCCCGGTGCACCTCTATCACGCCGAGCCGCCTGCCCAGCACGCCGGCCCCAACCCTGAGGGCGTGCGCGCCGAGGCGCAGGTGCGCCGGCTCGCCGAGTTGCACGAGATCGGCGCACAGCAGGTGCAGGTCGAATGCGGCGTGCCCGAGGAGTTGTTGCCGCGCTATGTGCGTCAAGCGCGGGCGCAATCGCTGGTGATCGGCGTGCCAAGCGGCCCCTCGGCCCGGCGTCACGGCAGTGAACAGCTGACCGAACGGCTGGTCGATGCGCTCGAATGCGATCTGCTCGTGGTGAAGAGCCGCTACGCGCATGCCGGCGTCGGCACCGAGCCGTCCCCCGCCGTCCTGCCGCAGTCGCTCTGAGCAGTGCTCCGTTGCCGGCCCGATCGCGCGGCTAACGCTGCGGCATCGGTGCCGGCGCGGCGGCACGCGCGAACGCCTGGCGGCGCCGGGCAAGTTCCCCGAGCCGCTCACTCGCCAGCGCGTTGAGCGAGCCGTCGGGGTAGTGCCCCGAGGCATCCGCCGTACCGGCCGGCCGGCCGCTGAGCAGCTCGATCGCCTCATCGAGACAGCGCACCGCGTAGATGTGGAACGTGCCGTGCCCGACCGCCTCCAGGACCTCCTCGCTCAGCATCAGCTGCTCGAGGTTGCCCTCGGGCAGAATGACGCCCTGGGTGCCGGTGAGCCCGTGCTCGCGGCAGGCGGCGAAGAAGCCCTCGACCTTCTCGTTGGCTGCGCCGATCACCTGCACGTGGCCGTGCTGATTGATCGAGCCGGTCACCGCCAGCGACTGCTTCAGTGGCACCGCGGCAATGGCCGAGAGCAGCACGCAGGCCTCCGCGAGCGAGGCGCTGTCGCCCTCGACGCCGCCGTAGGTCTGCTCGAACACCAAACTGGCGTGCAACGACAGCGGATGTTGTGCGCCGAACCGCGCGCCGATCAGCGCCGCCAGGATCAGCACCCCTTTGGAATGCAGCGCGCCACCGAGCTTGACCTCCCGCTCGATGTCGAGGACTTCGCCATCGCCGAGCCGCACTGTTGCGCTGATGCGCGTCGGCTGCCCGTACCGCACGGCGCCCAACTCGATCACCGAGAGTCCGTTGATCTGTCCGATCGCCTCGCCGCGGGTCTCGATGAGCAGCGTATTGCGGCGGATCGCCTCCAGGATCTGCTCGTGCACCCGCGCGAGCCGCGTGCGCTGCGCGGCGATGCTGCGCGTCACGTCCTCGGCGCCGATCGTCGCGCGGCCGAGGGCCGCGGCGAGCTCGTTGGCCTCGCGGATCACATCCTCGAGGCTGCGCAGGTGCGTCGAGAGCTTGCGGGAGTCCCCGGCGAGGCGCGAACCGTGCTCGACCAGACGCGCGACGGCCCCGGCCTCGAGCGGTAGCAGCCGCTCACGCCGGGCACAGAGTGCGGCCACCTCGGCGTAGCGGGCGATGCTCTGCGGGGAGCGCTCGATGACATCGTCGAAATCGGCCACGATCTTGAACAGCTCGGCGAACTCCGGGTCGTAGCTCGCCAGCAGCTGGTACAGGCGACGGGTGCCGATCAGCACCACCCGCACCGTGAGCGGAATGCGTTCGGGCTCGAGCGCGACGGTGCTGATCAGACTGAGCCGCGCGCCGAGCGGCTCGACGCGCACGCTGTGCTCGAACAGCGCCTGCTTCAGCGCCTCCCAGGCGAACGGCTGAGCGAGCAGCCGCTCGGCATCGAGCAGCAGAAATCCGCCGTTCGCCCGGTGCAATGCCCCGGGACGCACCAGCATGAAATCGCTCTTGAGCACCCCGAACTGGGCGACGTTCTCGATCTCGCCGATGAGGTTCTGATAGGTCGGGTTGCCCTCGTAGACGAGCGGGGCGCCGTGGCGCTCGCGGCCGTCGACCAGAACATTGACGTCGTAGCGCGAGAGCCGCGGGTAGGTCTCGGGTGTCTCCATCCCCGGCAGCATCACGGCCGGGCCGTCCGGGCGCGGGGCGCCGCCAGCGGTATCGATCAGGTCATCGCGCACGCTCTGGAGGTGGCGCAGCACCTCGGGACAGTCGCCATAGCGGCCGCTCAGCTCCTCGATGTGCACCCGCACCGCGGCGGCCGTGGCCGTGCGGTCGAGCTCGCGCAGCTTGCGGAAGCGGTCGCGCCGCCAGCGCGGCACGCTCTCCAGATGCTGGCGCAGCAGCTCCCCGAGGTGCTCCATGTCGGCGCGGATGCGGGTCTGCTCGGCCGGTGAGAGCCGCTCGAACGCCTCGCGCCCGAGCACCTCGCCGCGGCGCAGCGGCGCCAGACCCGCCCCATCGGGAGTTGGAATCAGCGCGAGCTCGCGGCTCTCGGCCTCCTTCTGCAGCGCCTCGAGGGAGCGCTGCTGCAGCTGGTCGAATTCGCGCTCGACCTCCGAGCGGCGCTGGCGGTGCGTCTCGGACTCGAGCACCCCGGGCAGGCTCGCCTGCAGATCGCGCACCAGCTCGCGCAGGTCGCTCTTCAGCTGCGAGGCGCGCCCGCTCGGCAGTTGCAGCGCCTTGGGGCGCTGCGGATCATCGAAGCGGTTGAGGTAGCACCAGTCGGGCGGAGCCGGCCGCGTCGCGGCGATGCCCTCGAGGTAGCGCTGCACGGTCGGATGACGGCCGCTGCCCGGGGAGCCCATCACGAAGATGTTGTGGTGCGCCGCCGAGACGCGCACCCCGAGCTCGAGCGCCGCGAGCGCACGCGCCTGGCCGAAGCCCGGCTGAGGATCGGGCAGCTCCGCGGTGGTTTGAAAGGCCAGTTCCGCCGGCAGGCAGCGCCGGTTCAGGCGCTCGAGGGGCACCTCCGGGGCGCCCGGGGACGTCACGCTCATGGCTGTGCTGCGTTGGCCGGGGCCGTCGGCGCCGATCGCGGCGGCGGCGGCGGCGGCGGTGACGGGGCGGCGGCCGGCCGTGCCGGCTGCGCCGCGATGGGTTTGCCCGGGTGCGGCAGCCGGCGGTGACAGCCGGCCGTCAGCGCGAGCCCGAGCGCCAGAGCGATGAGACCACCGAGGCGTTGCGCCGCATTCATCAGATCGTTCCCCTCAGGGCCTGCGGCCGCTGCCGCACCGCCCTCTCTAGTAGTCGATCCGCGGGGGCTCGCCCATCCGCACAAGCCGCGCCGCCTTGCGGTCGGGCGAGGTCGGTCCCGTGGCGCGCGCTCGATTTGCTATCCTTGGCGGTTTAACCGCCTGGGCCGTCCCCAACGGGCCGGTTCGTATGTCCCATGCTGCAAAAACTCACCGACAGCCTCGCGACCCACAAGTGGTTCTGGTACACGATCCTCGGCGCACTGGCGCTGGTGTTCGCGGCCTGGGGGGCCTACGGCATCGTGAACCTCAACTTCGGCTCCAGTAGCTACGCGGCCACGGCAAACGGGGCAACGATCTCGCTGCAGCAGGCGCAGAACGCCTGGCTGCGCGCCCAGCAGCAGCTCGAGAAGGCCTATGGCGGCAACCTGCCGAGCGCGCTGCGCAAGCACCTGCAGAACGAGGTGCTCGAGGAGCTGATCCGTGACACGCTGATCGCCGCGCGCACCGAGCAGCTGGGTTATCGGGTCACCGAGGCCGATCTGATTCAGGCGATCCGCGCCGAGCCGGCCTTCCAGGTCGCCGGCCACTACTCGGCGCAGGCCGCCACCGACGTGCTCGCCGAATCGGGGCTGTCGCTCGCGCACTTCGAGCGCGAGCTGAAGAGCCAGTTGCGGCGCAATCAGCTCATTGAAGGCATCCGCGCATCGGATTTCCTCACCCCGGTCGAGGTGCAGCGCTCCCAGGCGCTGCACAACGAGCAGCGCGATGTGCAGTACCTGCCATTCCCCGCCAGCCGCTACGCCAATACCGCGCCGGTGAGCGCGCAGCAGATCCAGGCGTACTACCAGGCGCATCAGGCCGAGTATCTGATCCCCGAGTCGGTCGAGCTGCACTACGCGCAGCTGACGCTCGCCCAGGTGCGTGCCGGGGAGCACATCTCCGATGCGACGCTGCAGGCGCTCTACCAGAAGCAGATCAACCGCTTCGTCGTGCCCGAGCGGCGCGAGGCGAGCCACATCCTCATACCCTTCGGTCAGGATCCGCAGGCGGCGCTCGCGAAGGCCGAGCACATTCTCAAGCTCGCCCGCTCGGGGGCGAACTTCGCGGCGCTCGCCAAGCAGTACTCGCAGGATCCCGGCTCGGCCCGCAACGGCGGCAACCTCGGGTGGATCGGCCGGCACGGCTTCGTCAAACCGTTCACCGATGCGCTGTTTGCGATCCCGAAAGTCGGCGACATCGTCGGGCCGGTCAAGAGCCCCTACGGGTATCACATCATCCGACTCGATGCGATCCAGCCGGGCCACACCCGCACCTTCGCCGAGGTGAAGCCGGAACTCACCGCCCAGCTCAGCCGCACCCGGGCGACCAGCCGCTTCGGGCGCATCGAGGACCGTCTGCAGAACGCGATCGACCAGCCGGGCGCGAGCCTCGGCGCGCTCGCCAAGCAATTCGGCCTCACGAGCGGACAGATCCCGCTGTTCCTGCGCGGCAGCGGCGCCGCACCGCTCGGTGCCGCACCGGCGGTGCAGAGTCTGGTGTTCGGCAGCGCCGCGCTTGCCCCTGGGGCGATCGGCGGCCCGGTGATCCTCGACAACGACCGGCTGGTGCTCGTCAAGGTGATCGCGCGCCACGGTCCGCAGGTCAAGCCGCTCGCCGAGGTGAGTGCCAGCATCGTGGCGGCGATTCGCGCGCAGCGCGCCCAGCAGGCGGCGCTCGAAGCGGCGCAGGCCGCCCGCCAGCAACTGGTCACTGGCAAGAGCATGGCGCAGGTGGCGAAGGCGCTGAAGATGAAAGTGGCGCCCGTGAAGTTCATCGGCCGGGATGATCCGTCGGTGCCGACGGCCATCAGTCAGCTGGTGTTCGCCGCGCCGAAGCCGCAGAGCGGACCGGTGATCGAGGCGAAACCTCTGGCCGGTGATGCCGGCGCGGTGCTGCTGGTCGTGAGCGCCGTGCGTACCGCCCCGCAACTCAATCCGCTCATGGTCCGCTCACAACTTGCGCAGGAACTGCGCGCCGACGCCGACGGCGATGTGATGGCCTACATCACCCAGATGAGAGCGACGGCCAAGGTGCGTAAGAACCCGAACGCGTTCCAGTAAGGGGTGGGTTTCCCGGCCATCGGGGCTACGCCCCGATGGCCGGATCGGATTCGGGACGTGAGGGCGCTCAGCCCGGCTCGGCGTCCGGGAAACTCATGCCGACGGTGCTGAAGCCGCCATCGACGTAGAGGATCTCTCCGGTCACTCCGGAGGCGAGGTCCGAGCAGAGGAAGGCCGCCGCATTGCCCACGTCTTCCTGCGTGACGTTGCGGCGCAGAGGCGACACTTCGGCCACCCGATTGAGCATCTTGCGAAACCCGGCGATGCCCGCCGCTGCGAGGGTCTTGATCGGCCCGGCGGAGATGCCGTTGACGCGGATGCCGCGCGGACCGAGATCGGCGGCCAGAAAGCGCACGTTGGCCTCGAGGCTCGCCTTGGCGAGACCCATGACGTTGTAGCTGGGAATCGAACGCACCGCGCCAAGGTAGGAGAGTGTCAGCACGGCGCCGGCGCGGCCGGCCATCAGCGGCGCGGCGCCGCGCGCGAGTGCGGTCAGGCTGTAGCTCGACACGTCGTGGGCAATGCGGAACACCTCGCGGCTGGTGTTCTCGAGGAAGCTGCCCGAGACGCCTTCGCGAGGCGCGAACGCCACGGCATGCACCAGGATATCCAGATGACCCCATTCGCGCTGCAGCAGCGCAAAGGCCGCGTCGATCTCGCTGTCTTGGGAGACGTCGAGGGGCATTGTCAGGCGCGAGCCGATCGAGGCCGCCAGCGTCTCGACCCGCTCTTTCATCTTGTCGTTCACGTACGAGAAGGCCAGTTCCGCCCCCTCGCGGTGCATCGCCTGGGCAATCCCCCAGGCGATCGAGCGATCCGAGGCGACGCCGACGATCAGAGCACGCTTACCGGTGAGAAATCCCATGCCACAACCCTTGCACAGAAAAACGGCCCGGATGCCCCGCGGAGCATCCGGGCCGGCAGTGTAGACCAATCAGCCGCCCGAGGCGGCCAGGATCATCAGCTTCTGGCCGGCGAGGATCGGCTGGCGCAGCCGCATCTCGTTCCAGCTGAGGATCTGCGCGACGCGCACCTGGAAGCGCTGCGCGATCTGCCAGAGCGTATCGCCCGAGCGCACGGTGTAGATCACCCGGTGCACGCTGCGCGCCACGCCCGCGAGCAGCCGGCGCGCGGTGCTCGGCGCGTAGCGCACGGCGGCCATCGCCGGCACGATCCGCAGCCGCTCCCCGGGCCGCAGAACCTGACCCGGCCGCAGATGATTCACCCGCGCCAGGGCATGCACGCTCACGTGATTGCGCACGGCGATCGACCACAGACTGTCACCGGGGCGCACCTGCACCACGCGGAAGGAGGGACGCGCAAAGCGGCCCACGCGCCCATCGGCGTACAGTCGCAGCCGCTCCCCGGGCTGCAGAATGGTGTGATGTAGCGACAGGCCATTCATCTGCGCCAGACGGCGCACGGTGATGCCGTGGCGCTGGGCAATGGCCCAGAGCGTATCGCCCGGCCGGACCCGCACCACACGGAAGCGGAAGCGGCTGCGCCAGCGGGCGTGATCGGCCTGTTCGGCCGCCAGCATCACATTCTGCGGCAGATGGTAGGCCGTGGCGGGCACTTCGATCTGCTCCCCGACCACCAGGCGCCCGTTCGGCAGCGTATTCAACCGGCGCAGCAGGTCGGTCGATGTTTTGAACCGACGCGCGACCGAATAGACCGTGTCGCCGCGGCGCACCACGTAACGGTCGACGCCCATGCGCTCATCCGGGGTGAGCGCGGCGAGGTTCTGCGTGAACACCGGCACCGAGTCGATCGGCAGCAGCAGGTAGAACGGTCCGGTCGGATCGGTGGCCCAGCGGTGGAAGGCCGGATTGAGCTGGTAGATCTCATCGGAGGAGATGCCCGCGAGCCGCGCAGCCACTTCGAGGTTGATCTGTCCGTTGGTTGGGACCTGCGTGAAGTACGGCTGATCCGGGATGGGGCTGAACGAGAGGCCGTAATGGGCCGGGTTCTGCACCAGACGCGCCATGGCGAGCAGTTGCGGCACGTAAAGCTCGGTCTGCCGCGGCAGGATCAGGTGCCAGAAGTCCGTCGGGCGGCCCCGCGCCTGGTTGTAGCGGATCGCGCGCTGCACGTTGAGGATGCCGCAGTTGTAGGCGGCGATCGCAAGCAGCCAGTGCCCGCCGAGATCATCATGCAGCTGCTGCAGGTAATTGAGCGCCGCCTGTGTGGAGGCGACGACGTCGCGACGGCCGTCGTACCACCAGTCCTGCTTCAGCCCGAACACGTGCGCGGTGCCGGAGGTGAACTGCCAGATCCCCGCCGCACGGGCCCAGGAATAGGCGAACGGCTGGAACGCGCTCTCGATCACCGGCAGCAGCGCCAGCTCGAGCGGCATGTGCCGCGCCTGCAGCTGCGTGACGATGTAGTAAAGATACATGTCCGCCCGTCCGAAGGCGCGCTGCAGGAACTGCGGATGGTTGGCGTACCAGCGGGCTTCCTCGGCGATCACCGGCTTGTTCGGGTCGGGCAGTCGAAAGCCGGCCCGGATGCGCGCAAAAAGGTTCGCATAGTGCAGCGCCGCAGGCACTGGGCTCGGAGTCGGTGGGAGGAGCGGGGGAGCGGTAGCCGGGGTCCGAGGGGCAGGCGCCGCAGCGGCCACGGTGGCGGCGACCGCGGGGGCGGCGGGCACCACCTGCTGCGCGGTGACGGTACGAAGGGGCGTCCGGGTGGCACAGGCCGAGAGCGCCAGAACACCGAGGACACCAAGGGCACACCGTGCCCAGCTCGCTGAAATCGCCAATTTCCCGACCCTCGCTGCGACGTGTTACGTTCTGTGCGAAGCGGCTCTTCGGGGAGGAGCCGCTCGGACATTACAATAAGCTCGACCAAACGCGAAATGTACCTTGTCATATCACAGGATGGCTAGCCCCTGATGGGACAAACTCTCACTTCGGCACAATCCGAGCTCGCGCAGGCGCTCAGACGCTGGTGGGCGAGTCCCGCCGGGCGCGCGCTCATCGCCGCCGAGACGTTGGTCGTGGCGGAGGCGCTCGATGACGTGTTTGGCTGGGAATGCCTGCAAATTGGCGCCTGGGGCGATGGGCGCCAGCTGTTAGGTGCGTGCCGCACGCGCCACCGCGCCATCCTCGCGCAGCCCTCACTGTCGCCAGATGCAGACATTTTGGGTCGGCCCACGCAGCTGCCGGTGAGCGGGGATTCGATCGACGCGGTGTTGATGCCGCACACGTTGGAATTTGCCAGCGACCCCTACGCCATCGTGCGCGAGACCGATCGGGTGCTGGTCGGGGAGGGGCACCTGGTCGTGCTCGGTTTTCAGCCCTGGAGTCTCTGGGGGCGGCGCGCGCGCCTCTCGCGCAGCGGCTTTCCGCCGGGCCTGCGCCGCGTGCTGTCCGAGCGGCGCGTGCGCGAGTGGCTGGCGCTGCTTGGCTACGAGGTGTTCGCCGCGCGGCGCTATCTGTACCGCAGCCCCTGGGCCGGAGGTCTCCCCGAGGGTGAGGGCGCCGAGCGGCTGCTGCGGCGCGGACTGACTTTTCCGCTGCCCGCGGGGGCCTACCTGCTCAAGGCGCGCAAGCAGGTCTACACGTTCACCCCGATGCGCCCGCGCGTGCGCAAGGTGGTGCTCGGGGCGCTCGTGAAGCCGGTCCCCCCGGTGCGCCACGGCGTGCGCCGCTCGCCATGAGGGCCGGCGAGGCGGCGAGCGCCCCGAGCGGACGCGTCGAGATCTACACCGATGGCGCCTGCCGCGGCAATCCGGGGCCGGGCGGCTGGGGGGCGCTGCTCATCTTCGGGGAGCGGGAAAAGACGCTCTCGGGCGCCGAGCCGCTCACCACCAACAATCGCATGGAGCTGATGGCCGTGATCGGGGCGCTCGAGGCGCTGAAGCGGCCCGTCAGCGCACGCCTGTACACCGATTCGCAGTACGTGCGTCGCGGCATCACCGAGTGGCTCGCGAACTGGAAAGCCAAGGGGTGGCGCACCGCGGATCGCAAGCCGGTGAAGAACCAGGACCTCTGGCAGCGGCTGGAGGCCCTCGCGAGCGCCCATCGCATCGAGTGGCACTGGGTGCCGGGCCATGCGGGCGTGCCGGGCAACGAGCGGGTCGACCAGCTCGCCAATGCGGCCATCGATGCACTCGAGCGCACCCGGACCGAACCGACGCGCTAGCAGCCGGCCGGGTTCGCCGATGCACGAATGCCGATCCGTGCAGCTCGAGGCATTCTCTGGCCCGGCTCCCGGGCGAAATCAAACCGTGGCGTCGTGCCCGTCGAGCGATTCCGGGGCGAGGCAGTGAGATCGCACCTGGCGGCCGCTCAGCTGCACATCGATTCACCAGGCGTGACAATTGCGGCCTCTGCGCGTCGTCGTGCTTGAGCGACGGTGAACGGCTACGGATAATTGGGCCGCTCGGGTACTCACCGTGGTCTGCCGAGTGCGAGTCAAATCGAATTAGAAAGCGCAGCGCCACGAGCACAGCATGGATTCCGCTTTTGAACGCGGGCCATCGGCAGCGATGCCGGCTGCGGGCCTCGTCAGATGCGGCCGTTGCCTGGGCCGATCGGGGACGAGCGGGGGCTTTGCGGTACGAGATGATCTAGGGGAGCCGGCTGTTGAGAAGAAAAATGCAGGGCGAGCGCGTGCTGATCGGCGCTCTTGCGAGTGTGTTTCTGGCCGCCTGCGCGAGCACCGCTCCGAGGCCGAGTTTTGCCGGGCCACTGGAGGGGGGGCTGCAAATTTCCCGGCGCGACATCCTGAGCGTCAGGGTCGATGCCCGGCCGAGCGTGGGCATCGCGCCCCGGGAGAGACGCGAAATCGCGCAGCAAATCTCCCGCGACATCCAGCATTTTCAGCGGACGGATCCCGCGGCGGGAGCCTGGCGTCCCTACGAGATCACCGTGCGCATCACGAAGTACTCCGGCGGGGGGAGGAATCTGCGCGCTGCCTCGATCGACGGCACTCGGGGGCTGATCGGTGCCACCGTACAAGTCTTCTCGTTGCCGCAGTACCGGCTCAAGGAGGCCTTCGCGCTGAGCCAAGTCTCGTTGCGGGGCGGCATGTTCCGCGAGTTCGCCGCTCGCCGGGGCGCCGCACAAGCATTCGCCGAGGACATCGCACAGGTCCTGATGAGCGCCAGGCCGGGGCATGCGCTGCGAGCGGTCGGACTGGTTCGGGCGGCAAGGGCGCCCGTTGCAGCGGATCTGCCGCAAGGCAACACACGGTAAGCATCCGCAACTTCGAGGCGATCCATCGACGGTTGCCCGGGGTCACGCGGGTGGATGATGGGCTGGCGCAGCGACACCCGGCCAGGGGGCAATGAGGCCGAGGATGAGGCCTTTCCGGTCCACCCTGCGCAGCGTCTGCGGGTGTCCTGGCGGCATGATCTCGCCTGCATTGACCCACCGATCCGCATCCATTGCGCGGCCCAAAGGCGGATTTCTCCCCCACCGCGGATCCCGGTCCGGCAGGCGAGCGGTTACACTCTCGCCCATGCGACAGATCGTTCTCGATACCGAGACTACCGGTCTTGAGCCTTCGCTCGGGCACCGCGTCATTGAAATCGGCTGCGTCGAACTCGTCAACCGGCGGGTCACGGGCCGCACCTTCCACCAGTATCTCAACCCGGAGCGCGACATCGACGCCGGTGCACTCGCCGTGCACGGCATCTCGCGCGAATCCCTCGCGAATCAGCCCCGCTTCGGCGAAATTGCCGAGGCACTGCTCGTGTTTCTCGAGGGCGCGGAGATCGTCGCGCACAACGCGCCGTTCGACGTCGGATTTCTCGAGGCGGAGCTCGAGCGTTGTGGGCGGCCGATGAAGCTCACCGAGCGCTGGCACGTGCTCGATACGCTCGGGCTGGCGCGCGAGCTGCACCCTGGGCAGCGCAACAACCTCGATGCGCTCTGCAAGCGCTACAACGTCGATAACGCCGGCCGTGAGCTGCACGGCGCGCTGCTCGATGCGCGCATCCTCGCCGATGTGTATCTCGCCATGACCGGCGGGCAGGCGGCCCTTGAGCTCGCGGCGCTCGAGCGCGAGGGCGGCGCGAGCGTGGCGCAGCCGACGCGCTTGGCCGGCCCGTTGAAGGTGCTCTCGGCGAGCGCCGCGGAGCGCGAGGCCCACGAGCAGATGCTCGCGGTCATCGGCAAGGCGAGCGGCGGCAAGTGTCTGTGGCCGCCGGCGCCTCCGGAGCGCCCGTCCTGAGCCGCCGGGCGCGCGAGCGCTGCCCGGCCGCGGCGGCCCCGCGCCGGTTAAAATCATCCTTTCTGCGAGGGAACCGTCCGTGAGCGAAAAGTCCCAGGCGCCTGCGATGCGCGTGCCGCTGCTCGATCTGAAACCCCAGTACGAGGCGATTGCGCCGCGGGTGCGCGCCGTGATCGATGCGGTCTGCGCCAGCCAGCAGTTCATTCTGGGGCCCGAAGTGCGCACGCTCGAGGCGCGCATCGCCGCCTACAGCCAGACCCGTCACGGCATCGGGGTGTCCTCGGGCACCGATGCGCTGCTGCTCGCGCTGATGGCGCTCGACATCGGCCCCGGGGATGCGGTCATCACGAGCCCGTACACCTTCTTCGCCACTGCGGGCACGATCGCGCGCACCGGGGCGCGGCCGCTGTTTTGCGACATCGAGCCCGAGACGTTCAATATTTCCGCCACCGCCGTGCGGGCGTTCCTCGCCGAGGCGTGCGAGCGGCGCGGCGGGGCGCTCGTGCATCGGGCCAGCGGCACCCGCGTCAAGGCGCTGATGCCGGTGCACCTGTATGGACAGCTCTGCCCGATGGAGCCGCTGCTCGCGCTGGCGCGCGAGTGGGATCTGCGGATCATCGAGGATGCCGCCCAGGCGATCGGCGCCCGCGATGCCGGGGCGCGCGCCGCGGGCAGCTTTGGTGATGTCGGCTGCTTCTCCTTTTTCCCGACCAAGAACCTCGGCGCGTTCGGGGATGCCGGCCTGTGCGTGACGGGGGAGGAGGCGCTCGCCGAGCACATGCAGGTGCTGCGCGTGCATGGGGGTAAACCGAAATACCATCATGCGTTCATCGGCGGCAATTTCCGCATCGATGAGCTGCAGGCGGCGGTGCTCAACGTGAAGCTCGATTACCTCGATGAGTGGTCGCAGCGGCGGGCCGCGAACGCGCGTATCTACGACGCCGCGTTCGCCCGCGCCGGGCTCACCGAGCAGGTGGTGCCGCCGCGGGCGCTGCCGGGCTTTCACCACATCTACAACCAGTACGTGATCCGGGCCCGTGCGCGCGATGCGCTGCGCGAGCATCTGGCGGCCGCCGGCGTCGGCACCGAGATCTACTATCCCATCCCGCTGCACCTGCAGAAGTGTTTCGCGTACCTCGGCTATCGCGCCGGGGATTTCCCCGAGTCCGAGCGGGCCGCGCAGCAGACCCTGGCGCTGCCGATCTTCCCCGAGCTCAGCGTCGAGCAGTTGCACTACGTGGTCGAGTGCATCGGCGCGTTCTACGCCGCGGACGCCCGCTCGGCGCGGGCCTGAGGCGCCGAGGCCGCGCCGCCGCCATGCACCTTGCCCCCGGCCCGCGCAGCGCCCCCTGGTCCGAGCTGCATACGCATGCGCAGCGGCTCGCGGGGGTGGCGACGCGCGAGCTGTTCGAGCGCGACCCAGGCCGCTTCGAGCGCTTCTCGCGGCGCGGCGCGGGCCTGCTGCTCGATTTCTCCCGCCAGCATCTCGATGAGGTGGTGCTCGGCCGACTGCTCGCGCTGCCCGAGGCGGTCGGTCTGGCCGCCTACCGCGATGCGATGTGGCGCGGGGAGAAGATCAACCTCACCGAGCAGCGGGCCGTGCTGCACGTGGCGCTGCGCCAGCGCCCGGGGGAGCGTCTCGGTGGCGCGCCGATCGAGCAGGCGGTGATCGCCGAGCGCACCCGCATGCTGCAGTTCGCCGCCGGGGTGCGCAGCGGCACCCTCGCCGGCAGCGCCGCCACCCCCTTCAAGCTCGTCATCCACATCGGTATCGGCGGTTCGGATCTGGGCCCGGCGATGGCGGTGCAGGCGCTGGCGCATCACGCGCACGGCGCGCCGCGCTGCGAGTTCGTCTCCAACGTGGAGGGCTGCCGGCTCGCGGATCTGCTGCGGCAGGCCGATCCGCGCACGACGCTGTTCATCGTGGCCTCCAAGACCTTCACAACCCTCGAGACCCTCACCAACGCGCAGAGCGCACGGCAGTGGCTCGCCGAGCGCCTCGGCGCTGCGGCAGTGCCGGCGCACTTCGCCGCGGTCTCGGTCAACCCCCGCGCCATGGACACCTTCGGCGTGCATCCGGACTACCGCTTCACGATGTGGGACTGGGTCGGAGGGCGCTATTCGGTGTGGTCCTCGATCGGGGTCTCCCTCGCGATCGCGATCGGCCCGGAGGCGTACCTCGCCTTCCTCGAGGGCGCTCGCGAGATGGATGGTCATTTCAAGAGCGCCCCATGGGAGCAGAACCTGCCGGTGCTGCTCGCGCTCATCGGCATCTGGAACATCAATTTCCGCGACCTGCCGACGCTCGCGATCCTGCCCTACGAGGAGCGGCTCGCTCGCCTGCCGGCCTATCTGCAGCAGCTCGAGATGGGCAGCAACGGCAAATCGGTCACGCTCGAGGGGCGGGCGACCTCGTGGCAGACCGCCGCGGTGGTCTGGGGCGGACCGGGCAGCAACGCTGAGCACTCGTTCTACCAGCTGCTGCACCAGGGGACGCCGCGCGCGGCCCTCGATCTGTTGCTGCCGGCCGCCTCCTCCTGCGGTAATGCCGCGCAGCACGAGCTCGCGATCGCCAGTTGCCTCGCACAGGCCGAGGCGTTCATGGGGGGCTACCCCAGCGAGGCGGTGCGCGCGGAATTCGAGCGCGAAGGGATACCGCAGGAGCGGCGCGAGGATCTCGAGCCGCACAAGATCAGTCCCGGCTCGCGTCCGAGCACGCTCATCGCCTTCCCGAGACTCGATCCGCCGACCCTGGGCCGCCTGCTCGCGCTCTATGAGCACAAGGTGTTTACCCAGGGGGTGCTCTGGGGACTGAACTCCTTCGACCAGTGGGGCGTGGAGTTCGGCAAGCGCCTGGCGGAGCAGCTGGTGGCGAGCGTGCGCGATCCGTCCGGGCAGCCGGCCAGTGCCGCCGGCGTACAGAAAGTGCTCGAGCAGCTGGCTGCATGGCGCGGCC
Source organism: Pseudomonadota bacterium (assembly GCA_021808195.1). The sequence goes on along the minus strand of JAKBCE010000016.1, from coordinate 4,724 downwards.
TGCGGGCCTGAAAGGTAAGGATGACGACCAACGACATGATCACTCGCTTCGCAGCCGATCTGCGCGAGCACCAGCAGCTGTTTGAGCGCCTGATGCCGCTCGCCGAACCGATTCGACAGGCGGGCGAGCGGATGGGTACGGCACTGGCGCAGGGCCGCAAGCTGCTGCTGTGCGGCAACGGCGGCTCGGCCGCCGACAGCCAGCACATCGCCGCGGAGCTCATCGGCCGGTTCGTGCGCGATCGGCGGCCGCTGGCAGCACTCGCTTTGACGACGGACACCTCCGCGCTCACCGCCATCGCCAACGATTACAGCTTTGATGAGGTGTTTGCGCGGCAGGTGACCGGGCTCGGTGCGCCGGGAGACTGCCTGCTCGGCATCTCGACGTCCGGCAATTCGCGCAACGTCATCAAGGCGGTCGAGGCGGCTCGGGAGCGTGGCATGCACGTCATCGGACTGCTCGGGCGCGACGGCGGAGCGTTGCGGGCACTTTGCGACATTGCCGTGGTCGTACCGAGCGAGACCACGGCGCGCATTCAGGAGGCGCATGCTTTCATCGGCCATAGCCTGTGCGGACTGATCGAGTCGACGCTCGGACTGGCCGGGGCGCCATGAGCGACCTCAAATCGCGCCTGGGCGCGGCGCGGGTGCTCGTGGTCGGCGATGCGATGCTCGATCGATATCTGTTCGGTGAGGTCGAGCGTATCTCGCCCGAGGCGCCCGTGCCGGTCGTGCGAGTGACCCGCGAGGAGGACCGACTCGGCGGCGCGGCCAACGTCGCGCTCAACGTGCGGGCGCTCGGACCGGTGGCGACGCTCATCACCGTCGTCGGCGACGATGAGCCGGCGCGGCGGCTCGAGACGCTGCTCGCCGAGCGAGCGATCGAGGCGCGCCTCGGCCGCGATCCGAAGCTCTATACCAGCGTCAAGCTGCGCGTGATTGGCCGGGCGCAGCAGCTCGTGCGGGTCGATTTCGAGAACAAGCCCGATCACGAAATCCTCTCCGGCATGCTGACGGATTTCGAGCGTGCGCTGCCCGAGTGCGGCGCGGTGATCTTCTCCGATTACGGCAAGGGTGGGCTGACCCACATCTCGGACATGATCGGACGGGCCCGCGCCGCCGGCAAACCGGTGCTGGTCGATCCCAAAGGGGATGATTACACCCGTTACGAGGGCGCTACGGTGGTGACGCCGAACCGCGCGGAGCTCGCGCACGTGATCGGCCGCTGGAGCACCGAGCAGGAGCTCGAGGAGCGTGTCGCGCGCCTGCGCGGGGAGCATCGGCTGGATGCGCTGCTGCTGACGCGCAGCGAGGAGGGCATGTCGCTCTTCGATGCCGAGGGCCACGTGCGCATCGGGGCGCAGGCGCGCGAAGTATTCGATGTCACCGGCGCCGGGGACACCGTGATCGCGACACTGGCATCGATGCTGGCCGCCGGCCTCTCCCTGCGAGAGGCGATGCCGCTCGCCAACCGCGCCGGAGCCATCGTGGTCGGCAAATTCGGTACGGCCACGGCCAGCTACGAGGAGCTGTTCGGATGAAAGTCGTGGTGACGGGCGCCGCGGGCATGATCGGCAGCAACCTCGTGCACGGCTTGAACGCTGCCGGCATCGACGAGGTCATCGCGGTCGATGAGCTGACCGACGGAATGAAGTACCGCAACCTGCTCGGGGCGAAGCTTGCCGATTACTTCGATCGGACGGAGTTCTACACGCGCTTCGAGCGCGGGCAGCTCGGGCGGGTCGATGCCGTACTGCACCAGGGGGCCTGCTCCGACACCATGGAGCACAACGGGCAGTACATGATGGAGAACAACTACCGCTGCTCCAAGCGCCTGCTCGATGCCTGTCAAATGCAGGGCACGCGGCTTCTCTATGCCTCCTCGGCGGCCACCTACGGGGACAGTACGGTGTTTCGCGAGTCGCCCGAGTGCGAGCGCCCGCTGAACGTGTACGGGTACTCGAAGCTCCTGTTCGACAACGTGGTGCGGCGCATGCTGCCGACCGCGCGGCCTCAGGTGGCCGGCTTTCGCTACTTCAACGTCTATGGCCCGCGCGAGCAGCACAAGGGCCGCATGGCCTCGGTGGCCTTTCACCATTTCGGGCAGCTGCGTGAGCACGGCAAGGTGAGGCTGTTCGGCGAGTACGGTGCTTACGGCCCGGGCGAGCAGCGGCGGGATTTTGTGTACGTCGGGGACGTAGTGGCGGTGAACCTGTGGTTCCTGCGTCACCCCGAGCGCAGCGGCATCTTCAACTTGGGCTCGGGTCGCTCGCAGCCGTTCAACGATGTCGCCCATGCCACGATCAACGCGATGCGCGCCGAGCGCGGTGAGGTGGCGCTCTCGCTCGCCGAGCAGGTTGCGGCCGGGCTGATCGAGTACACGCCGTTTCCCGAGGCGCTCATCGGCAAGTACCAGTGTCGCACCGAGGCCGACCTGACCGCATTGCGTGCTACGGGTTGCAACGTTGAGTTCGCGAACGTCGAGTCCGGGGTGCGCCGGTATGCCGAGTGGCTGGCGGGGCAGGGCGCTTGAGCTCAAGAGACGGTCGGTGATCTCAGGTGTGATTCGTGGGGATGCCGCGGTCATGCACCGGCCCGAAAAGCGCTCGCTGTTTCACGTGTGCGCGTCTGCGGCGGGAGAGGGCGGCGATCTGCTTCGCGGCCCCGCACGCCGCGGTGGATAGATTGGCCCGTGTGTTGAGTTGCGTGCTTGCGGCGCCTGCGACAGCGTTTCAGGAAGCTGTCGCCGGGCTCAGCGAGGCTGCGGAACCGTCCTTCGCGCTCGCGGCGCTTAACTCGCTGCTCTCGGGCTTCACTGCCGCGGAACTGCGTCAGGCCATTGCCGCAGCACCGCAGGCCGGGCTTTCGCCGTTTCTGGGCAATCATGTGGCGGCCATGGTCGAGATGGCCTGCACCCTGCGGGGGCTGCCGGTGCCCACCTGGACCGGAAGGATCGAGGGCCTGTCGGAGCCGGTGTTCGGTTCAGCGCTTCCGTCGCTGCGCCTGTATCTGCTGACGCACTCACCGGCGCCGTTCCGCCGCCGCAACATCTTCATTGACTCGAGCGTCGGCGCGCAGGTGTAGGCACCCATTGACGGCGGTGAACCCGACGTCGCTTCGAGCTTCTGAACGACGAACTGCGTCAGGTCGATGCCTTGTTCCGACCGCCCGAAAAGATACGCGAAGCTGCCGCACGCTCGGGCATCAAGACCGGAATCGACACGCACTGGCTCAATGACGCGGTGCACGGCTTCATGCGCGCTCAAGGCGAGTTCGTCCTTGAACGTGAGCTCGATCACCCACGCGTGATGATGGCGCAACCGGAGTGCCTGCTCGCGAGGGACTGCTGGGTTCTGCACACCGGCGCGCAGTTCCATGATGAAGAAGATGTTCGCGTCCTTGAAATCACAGCGACACTTCGCTGCGCAGGCCGAGGCGCTTCAGGTTGGGGATTTCAGGCGACCGAGTTCAGCACGAAATCGACGTGGATCGCATCGAAGGCGAAGACTACGCGCCCCTCGGCCGTCTTGCTGATGATGCCGGCGTTCAGTAGCGCATGCACATCGGCATGCACGGCTTTCAAGTCGCGCTCAACCCTGCGGGCGATCTCGCGAATGCTGAGCGCGCCGGCGCCCGTCATCGTCCTCAAGATATCCCATCGCTTCGCAGTCAGCACCTGCCACAGGAGTTCAGCCGAAGCGAAGCTGATCCGGGCCGTGTTCATGGCCCGGCGGTTCTCCACCGCGCGCGCCACCTCGCTCAATGCGCCCTGCAGGGAGCGCACATCAAGCGTTATGGTTTTCATCGCGCCACCTCGCGATATCACGTTCGAAATTCGCCGGAAGCTTCTCGATGCTCTCGAACCGGTACGCCCGCTCCTGGCTGCCGGCGTGCCGGTGATCGCCCTTGCCCGCCTCGTTGTCATAACGCACAACGCACTCGCCATTCACGAGGAAGGCCAAGCGATACTTCAGGTCATGGCCGCTGCTCTGCACCGACGCAGGGGCCTCCCTGACGATGATCTCCGCGAACTCACAGTCGGAGAGCATGATCCGCTGATCGACCAGCGGTCGCGCCCGCATGTTGGCGGGTACGCCAGCATTCTGAGCCGTTGTCAATGAGTCCAACGCGATTTGGGGCCCTGCGGCGCGTCTGCGCCGCTTTGCCGGACCGTTCTTCGGTCCACCGGCCCTGCCGTTGCCGCAATCCTCGCCTCACGCTCTGCGCCCGGATGCGCGACCGAAACCCCGGTGCTGCGGAGTTCAATCGCACGGGACATCCCACCGAAGCAGGTCGCCGGAGCCGGCATGCGCGGGGATGGTCATGCCGTGTGGCTGGCGGGGCAGGGCTGATCGAGCGCGGGAGGCTCGTTATGCCTGCCGCGGCATGTCCCTGAGCAGATCCTGGACCTGCTGGTAGAGCCTCGGCAGGTTGCGGCCGATCGTCTTCCAAAGCAATTCGAGATCGACCTTGAAATAGCCATGTGCGACGGCATTACGCATCTGGTAGGCGATTGCGAGGGGTAGTTCGGGGTGTTGTTGCGCAAATTCGGGGTGGTGCACTTCGATGTTGCGGCTTGCTTCGCCAATGACCTCGAAGTGCGGATAACGGCGTCTTGCGCCATCTCGTCTTGCATGAACGAGACTTCTGTCATCTCATGGGTGTAGCGATCGATGCGTTCAATCGCCTTGGCAATATGCGATAGGTAATCGCGCAATCGCTGCG